>CAZXAK010000011.1:0-36017 GCA_964638145.1 uncultured Desulfobacterales bacterium
AAAAATGATAGCCAGGCACCCCCGCGGCACACGAAGAGCCCCACTACCGTTGCTTCCTTCCGGACCTGGCGGGGTTCGCGGGGAGTTCGTTGCGCGGGACCTGGCTATCAAACTCTTTTTCAGTGCAGTGCATTAAGGGCAAGGCACGCACGTAATATTTTGATTTTAAGTTAAATTAAGCGATTCCAAAGTTTGCATGAAATGCAAGGCTGAGGATACGCAGACGTACTAAGGAAACTCACAGCCATAAAAAATTTACTGGCGGAGAGGGTGGGATTCGAACCCACGGTACACCTTGTGAGCGTACACACGATTTCCAATCGTGCCCCTTCAGCCTCTCGGGCACCTCTCCGTAAAAAAATAATGGCTGGTCACCAAGGTGCTATCATATACCCTTATTTATGATGACAAGTCAACAGTCATTTTTACTGGCGGAGAGGGTGGGATTCGAACCCACGGTACGTCTTTTGGACGCACAGACGATTTCGAGTCGCCCCCGTTATGACCACTTCGGTACCTCTCCGCATGAACAGTTAGTTCATATTCAAAATATGGCTACAACCTTTCTGGCTATTTTCGCCTCTTTCTGAAAAATTCCCTTATGATACTGCTGCACTCCCTGGCCATTATACCAGGAATTACCTCCACAATATGATTGAGTCGGCTGTCCCGGACTACATCGTAAACGCTTCCGCAGGCACCTGTCTTTTCGTCCCATGCACCAAAGACCAACCTCTTTATACGTGCATGGACCACTGCACCTGCACACATACAGCAGGGTTCGATTGTAACATATAAAGTGGTTCCAGTCAGCCTGTAATTGCCTGTAATTCGTGCAGCCTGTCTTATTGCCCTTATCTCTGCATGGGCGGTGGGATCATTGAGGGAAACAGGTGAATTGTATGATGCAGCAACCATCTTTCCTGCATCAGATACAATAACAGCACCTACAGGTACCTCACCTGCTGCCTCTGCCATGCCGGCCTGTCTCAGGGCCTCCTGCATGTACACCTCATGGTCCGTCATAGTACGCTATGACCTCACGTGTCCCGACATTCATTCACTGCCCTTATGACATCCTCACTGGTAACATCATCAGTGATAACAGTACTGCCTATGCCCTTGCAGAGAACAAAATGGACCCTTCCCTCCTTGACCTTCTTGTCATGTTGTATAAGTCTTATGATTGAATCATCATCAATATATTCAGGAATTGTACGTGGCAGGCTGAACCTGTCAAGCAGTCCTGCAAGTCGTTCTACATCCCGGTCTGACAACATTCCTCTCATGGCTGATATCCTGGAAACAGCCATCATACCCATTGCCACAGCCTCACCATGGGGAATCCTGTAATCTGACGATGCCTCTATGGCATGGCCAATGGTATGGCCAAAATTCAATATGCGCCTGAGTCCCCCTTCACGCTCATCCTCGGCCACCACCTTTGCCTTGATCTCACATGACTGTTTAACAATCTCTGCTGTAACATGCGGCTCCAGGTTGATCACGTCCCACCATCTCTCCTCAAGCATGGAAAAGAGTTCCTCACTCCATATCATGCCATATTTGATCACCTCTGCCAGTCCATTTCTGAGTTCAGGTGCCGGAAGGGTACAAAGTACCCCTATGTCTGCGTACACACGCAAAGGCTGGGAAAATGTACCAAGCAGATTTTTTCCCTCTGGAAGGTCCACTCCTGTCTTGCCACCTACTGAACTGTCTACCTGGGCAAGAAGGGTAGTGGGTATCTGGATAAATGGTATCCCCCGCATATAGATGGAGGCCAGAAAACCCGCCATGTCTCCTGTAACGCCGCCTCCAAGTGCAAGGACTACGCTAGTCCGATCTGCACCAATGTTAACCATCTTTCGTGCCAGATCAACTATAACATCCATGCGTTTTGACTCTTCTCCAGCGGGAAAAGAGATCATTGAGACATCGATACCCTCATCCTGAAGCAGATTCAAAAGGTCAACGCCAAGATAATCCTCTACCGTAGAGTCAGTTATCAAAACAAATCTGCTGTCAGGAAGAAACTCCTTGAGCATGGTACCAAGCCCTGACAGAAGACCTGGACCTATGAGAATATCGTAACTCTTATGTCCGAGCGGAACATTCACTGTCTCCCATACGTGGGATATTTCATCTGATGCACACTTGCTGCATGCACCGAATATTGGTTCACTGGTCATTTTTTAGCCCTTGAATAGCAAAAAGTTAATAAATACGAACAAGGCATACACACAGACCCATCACTTGACCATTGATACTGCTGATGATGCAATTTCAGGGTGCCGTGAATATGTGGCCTCTGCCAGTCTTTTCAAAACCGGTTCTGCAGTATCTGGATCAGGCATTGGGGGAATGAACGGAAGAGCCTTTTCGATCTCATCAATATCTTCTATATCTATCTTTTTCTCAATATCATTGGCATCCACCACATCCACATTGCTCCCCATGACCTTTGCCATGTCCTGACCCTGAAAATCCATATTTCGTATAAATGACATTATTTCGTCAAGAGAGTACTTGTTCCTGAACATCTTTATCTCCTCACGGATTATTGACATCTCTTCCCTGGCCTCTGCCTCCAGTTCTGATATGGCGTTATACTCACTGTAAAGAAGCCTGTAACTGTCCAGGACCATGTTTATGAACTTTGATTTTTTTAGCCAGCCGTGAGGATGAAGTTTATGAACAAGTCTCTTTCTGATTGTAGCCGAGTGGTTGACATAACGGTCATAAAACAGGGGCTCCTCACACCCTATCAAAGTTATAAACTGGTTGATTATATCCCTGTCCATCAACAATGAGTACACCCTTACAAGGGCCATTGCGAAACGATTCTCATATCTTTTATTGATACGAGTAATCATGTCCTTCAGACCTGCTATGTCCTGTTCTATGAGTTTCCGAGTGCCAAAATAGCGCTGCGCAATCTCTCTCTTTACCTGGTAGGCCAGGGCCTTGCTTATGTCACCTTCCATCTCTTTGATCCCTTTTGTCTGAATGATTTATATGAAAAATTTTTTAGGTTACTGTTTGATAAGTGATACAGTAAACAAAAATTTTTCTTTTCCCGTATTGGGTATGCAGAATTTTAACATTTTTTTCCATTACCCGATAAGTAGTAATAAAATATAATCGGAATGGCTATATGGCATATTTATTGCTTTTTTGGTTATAGCCACCTGTATGGCAAATAGATCAATTACCCCATGTGCTTCAGGTGGCCTGTAATATGCTCGTTATCTTAAAGTATGTATCTTGTTCAAAAGCGGCAACAATGACTCAACCATAAAGAAATTTTTTACATATATCATAAACATCCGGAGGGTTATCATGTCTCATAGAAAATTACGTGCATCTCTACCAGCTCTGCTCTTAATGTTTCTGGTCTGTGGCTGTGGCCAGAAAGTCACCCAGCCTGTGGCTCCTATTGCAACCACCTTGGGGCCTGACACTGCAAAGGCAGTAATCGTACTGCTGCCCTTTGCAGACTACAGCTCGGGTGAAAGGGTTGATAATCCTCTTAGGCGCCAGATAAAGATACATGAATCACTGGCCTACCGGCTGGTACAGTATGGTTATTACACACCTGTTGAAGAAGATGTCATGCAGTATCTCAGCGACATGGGAGTAAGCATTGCAGGTCCCACTGCTGGTCTTGATGATGCGGCTCGAAGAACAGTTGAAAGAGAGATGGTCGCAGGATGGTCTGAAAGCATGAAGAGCAAGATAAACGACATGATACAGGAAAATGAACAGGATAATGCGACTATCCCTGGTCTTCGAAATGACGTTGGGCTCAACTCGTCAGTCCTCAGGAATATTGGCAGACACTTTGACGCAAACTATGTGCTCAGGGGAAGAATTATTGAATATAGCTTTTCAAAAAACAGGAAAACAGCAACTGTGGAACTGGGCCTGGTACTTCAAGATGTAAAAAGTGGCAAGGTGGCATGGGCAAATCGGGTCAGGGAAGAGGTTAGCTACAACTGTCTCTGGGGTGAACCTACGAAACGCAGTGAAATAGACTCTGCGATAGAAATTGCTACACAGGCCCTTGTTAAAGACCTTGCAGAGACATTGGAGAGACTCCCGGTCAATAATGAAGATGCAGATGTTGCTGAAGTAGGCCAGAATCCGCTTCCCCGTGTCAATAGAAATCCTCACAAGGTCATGGAAGAACCTGTTGATACATTCAAGAGCAAAGAGCGGGAAAACCCTTCCACCTGGGGTTCATGATACAGAAATATCCCTCCTCCAGGTTAGTTTTAAAAACGTGAGAAAAGCACCATCTGTTGTATAGGTATCCTGCTAATATACTGATATGCTCGTTTCCAAGGTTTTAGCCTGGAAACGAGCCAAAATATTGTCAGGCATCTGCCGCAGCAGCCTTTTTATACCCCTCAACCAGTTCATCGATAAGTTCCTGAACAGAAACAATCTTGTTAACTCGCCATACATTTTCCCCGCAGAATACGAAGCCTGCATCCAAGTTTCCACGCTGGGCATTAACAAGGGACATACTTATACAGTAAGGTGTTTCAGGATAATGACAGGTAGCTATACATTTATAGACGCACTTTTTTGGAATCTTCTTGCCTGAGTCAATCTTTTTGAGAAATTCACCCTTTAGCGCCCTTCCAGGCATACCTACCGGACTTTTTATAATAGATATATCATCCTTGGAGGCATCAAGGTATGCCTGCTTGAACCTGTCAGAGGCATCGCACTCATGGGTAGCGACAAAACGGGTGCCCATCTGCACACCTGCAGCCCCCATTTTGATAAAATTATAGATATCTTCTCCTGTATATATGCCACCGGCTGCAATTACCGGTATGGGTACATCGTACTTCTCCCTGAACGGTTTTACAGCCTCTATGACTTCAGGTACCAGATTTTCTATCTGCATCTCTGGCTTTTCCAGATCTTCGGCATGAAAACCAAGATGCCCTCCTGCCTTTGGACCTTCCACCACTATTGCATCGGGAAGCCTGTCAAAATGGGCCTGCCACCTTTTACAAAGTATCTTAGCGGCACGTCCCGAGGATACGATAGGAACAAGCTTGGTATTACAACCATCAGGGATCATGCCTGGCAACTTCAAAGGAAGTCCCGCCCCGCTGATTATGAGATCAGCCCCTGCCTCAGCGGCTGTCTTAACCATGGTTTCATAATCCTGCAGGGCAACCATGATATTGACCCCGACTATTCCGTCTGGAACAGCCTCCTTCACCTCCCTCACCTGTTTTGCAAGGGCTCTATAAGTTGCCTCCTGGGGGTTTGATGCAAAATCCTTTTCATTAATTCCTATTAAAACTGCTGCCAGCACTCCAATACCACCTGCCTTTGCCACTGCCGTAGCAAGGCCTGCCATGGAAATTCCCACACCCATACCGCCTTGGATGATCGGTAGCCTTGATGTAACATCACCGATTGTAAGCGGTGGGGGCATAAAACTCTTGGGGTGCCGGGTATCTTCAGAATTACTTTTCATAAATCAATATTCTACCGGAAGTTTCTGTACCTGGGCCCGAGTAAATACCGGACCATCATTGCATACATAAACAGGCCCAACATTACAGTGCCCGCAGATACCTATCCCGCACTTCATACGATTTTCAAGGGATAAGTAAACCTGATCATCTGTCCAGCCTATCTCCTCAAGTGGCGGCATGGTAAACTTGATCATGATTGGTGGGCCACATATCAGGGCAGCGGCGTTTTCAGGCGAAGGCGCTACCTGACCCGCAATAGTTGGCACAAATCCTACAAGTCCGTCCCATCCCGGGGCTTCCCTGTCTATTGTAACATGTATATCAACATCATCCCTTGCCTGCCACGCCTCTAATTCATCCCTGTACAGCAGCATACCAGGCGTTCTGGCCCCGTAGATTACTGTAATTTTGCCATAATCAGAACGATTCTCCAACATGTATATGAGAGTTGCTCTCAGGGTTGTAAAGGCAAATCCGCCAGCAATTATTACTATATTCTTGCCTTTCAACTCTGTATCCACAGGAAATCCATTCCCAAGTGGACCGCGTACACCTATCCTGTCCCCCTCACGCATGTTGTGAAGCGCAGTAGTCACGACTCCGGCCCTGTTTACAGTAAATAGCAGGTATCCCTGTTCAGTGGGTGAAGATGCAATACCTATGGGTATCTCTCCCTTGCCTGCGATAGACAACATGGCAAACTGACCAGCAACATGACTCCATGCATCTCTGTCTGCCTTTTCTTCAAGGACGATCCTGAATGTCTTCAGATTACCATCTTCAGTCTCCACCTTGATGTTATCGAGGCGTGCCGAATAGGGCTTGTATGGATTTTTCATCTTTGAAATATCACTCATCGTTTTGTATCCGTCTGAAGGGCAAAAACTCTCTGACAGTCAACAGGACAGTCAGCATCACTATCACCTCTCCACTGCAGACATTCATCTAAAATGTCAGCATCTGTCTCATTACTTCCCTTATATCAATATTTACAGGGCAATCTCTAACACACCTTCCGCAACCAACACACGATACTGAACCAAATCTATCAGGAAAGTACTTGAGCTTGTGCATAAAGCGGTTTCTGACCCTCTGGACCTTGTCACCACGTGGATTATGACCTGAGGCATGCAGTGTAAAGAGGGGAAACATACATGAATCCTGGCACCTTATACGTCTTCCCCTGCCATGAAGTGTCTCATCCTGTATGTCAAAGCAGTAACATGTAGGACAGAGAAAGGTACAGGTCCCGCAGTTCACGCATCTTTCAGCTATATCTTTCCAAAAAGGAGCGTTATAAAGCTCCATCATGTCCTTTGACTTCAGGGTCTCCTCTAATGCCGTGATATCAGTAGAGATGGCTACATCCTTTTCCAAACCGGAGAGCTTCTCAATATCCTGGTCAGATGCCTCAGAAGCTGCAGTGGCCAAACACAGGAGTTTATCACCCCTTTCTGTAACCCCTCTTGCAACAAAAGAATCTTTCTCAATTTCAGTGAGAGATATATCACACCCCTCTGTACCCATTGGAGAACCACCAGTCCATGTACAGAAGCATGTGGAACATGGCGTATTGCAGGTAAGGCCTATTATGAGATTCTTTTCCATGTTGGCCTTGTAGTACGTATCTTTTTCATAGGGCATGGCATTGAGTGATATACTCCTGGCATCACACGGCCTTACTCCAAAGATCACATTCTTCCTGCCACTATCTTCAGGTTCCCTTGGTTTGAACGCATCCGGATCATCCGGAACGGTTGAGAAGGTCAGAAGGGTTTCAGGTTGAGGAAACAGAAAATTTTTGACAGGTTTTTCCGGCACACCTGATTTTATATCTATCTGTGAATAGTCGCTTATCAGTTGCCATGTACCCTGAGAGGATTCACCAGGGGCATATATATCGTAATCTTCGGCAAGTTTTGAAAGCCACTCCCCTATTGCCTGTCTATCAAATTTCAGGACTTTCATGACTTCCCCCCTCCCTTTTCAGACCTCTCGGTCAAGACAAACCCCTGAGGATCTGCTGGATTGTAGGTTGTAAGGGGCAGCGGCTCGTCCAGTGACATGCCTGCCTCACTCTGGTACATCTCAAGCACATCCTTGTTGAGTTTTTTGGTCAGAAGTCTCATGGGAATACCTACCGGACAAGCACTCTCACACGATCCACAGTCAGTACACCGTCCAGCGCAGTGATACGCCCTGAGAATGTGAAATAACAAGGTATCTGTCTGGTCGGTGCTCTTACCAACCCACTGTGGCCTTGAATCATCGACAAAACAGGTCGGACAGTAACATAGCGGACACACATTCCTGCAGGCATAACACCTTACACACGCTGAAAATGCCTCTGTAAACCACTCCCACCGCTCCTCGTGGGTTTTGGCCTCTATATCATTTACCTGTTCGAAACGGTCGCTAACCTGACGTTCACCTGAAGGGTTGCCAATAAGGATATCGTAAATTACAGGATCAGGATGAACACACGTAAGGCAGTTGTCACGTACCACATCCCATCTGTTTATCTCCTGATCAAAGTCACTTCCTGATACCTTCAAATTATGGTCTTCTTCTATGACCTTGAGAATTTCCCTGTTATTGACCAGATCTTTAACCTTTCGTGAACTTACCATTCCCCTGCTTGGGATACCTACAATGACAACACGTTCACGATCAACCTGATTTTCCTTGATCTGGACGACGATATTCCTGGACCAGCACCCTGTGGCTATGACACCAACCTTGGGAAGAGGCCCCTCAGGCGGTGGTTCACCTGGCCTTCTCTGAGGTTCAAATGATTTGAGCAGGGAGGGCAGATAATTTGAAAGATTAAGAACACAAAAACTGTTCCAAACTAATCTCGAGACATCTTCAGGCTTCCTTGCCACAAAGGGCCTTGCGGTCATAGGCAGGCTCCCTGCCTCATATCCCAGGAAAGCCGCAACCTCGCCTGATGACAGTAGCCTTTCGGCCTGGGACCGTATCTCCTCTGTTATCTTTTCGTTGAGTGTTGACATGGCCTCTTATCCTATTCTCTTAACAAGACGGGTTGACGGCCCTAATTTCCTCACAGTCTCTGTAACCTCTTTGACAACCTGGGCAAACTGTTCAGCCTCTGATGCAGATATCCATGAGAAGTTTACCCTGCCAGGCTCTATACCAACAAATTCCAGAAGATTCGTAAGCAGAGCAAAACGACGCCTCGCAAAGAGATTACCGCTTATATAGTGACAGTCACCAGGATGACAGCCAGAGACCAGTACTCCATCTGCTCCTGAACGAAGGGCATCAAGTATCATGTTTGCGCTCACCCTTCCTGAACAGGGTAAACGGATTATGCGGATATTGGGCGGATACTGAAATCTGCTTACTCCGGCAAGATCCGCACCTGCATAACTGCACCAGTTGCAGAGGAACGCTACAATCTTTGGCTCCCACTTTTTATCAGATGTTGTTCCCATTTCCTGTCACCATGTCATATTGGCAAAAATTAACCTATTGAAAAGACCGATATTTTAAAGCCCAAATTCATTTATTCCACAAGGTGACCAATACGATGAATAGGAATAGACGATTTAGGCAAAAGTTGTAAGACAAGGACATTACCAGTTATCCATTATGGTCTCAATCTCGGCCATGATCTGTTCATTACCCATATTTTTAAGGGTGATGGCATCTGAACGACATCCAGCCACACAGGCTCCGCATCCCTTGCACATGGCCTCGTTCACAACTGCCTTGTCAGTGGCAGGATCAATTGTAACCGCATTATACGCGCATACCTCTGTACACACGGCACATCCAGTGCATTTACGGGCGTCCACCACAGCAGTCACACTCTCTGCCGGTATCTCGTCCTGAGAAAGTATTATTGAAGCCCTGGCAGCCGCAGCCTGAGCCTGGGCTATTGCCTCATCCATTGGTTTGGGGAAGTGACAAAGTCCTGCCAGAAAAACTCCATCAGTTGCAAAATCCACTGGTCTCAGTTTCATATGGGCTTCCATGAAGAAACCATCATGCCGGATGGAGCACTTAAACAGTTTGGCAAGCTTGTCAGCATCCACCTTGGGACGTACTGCTGTACCGAGTATCAACATATCAGGATGAAGTGTAATCTCCGTATTTATTATGGGATCTTTCACCCTTACAAGCATACTACCGTTGTCTTCTGTAACTACCGGCAGGTTGTCAAGGTCGTAACGTATAAATATTATACCTTTTTCCCTTGCCTCTGTATAAAGACGTTCTCGCTGGCCATAGGTACGTATGTCCCTGTAAATCATGAATATATCCATGTCAGGGTTAAGCTCTTTGAGTTTAAGTGCCTGATCAATGGCATGTGTACAGCAAACCCTGCTGCAATAGGGCCTCTCAGGTACCCTGGAACCAACACAGTGAATAAATACTGTCTGATTTACTGATGACAAGCTACTGTCACCAGCTATAAAGCGTTGATCCAGCTCAAGCAGTGTATGTACATTGGGATTTTTTCCGTAAAGATAGTTCCATTTGCTTGATGCGTCAGGCTTGAATGATCCTGCTCCAATGGTAATTATTGCAACACCATGATCTATCTCACTACCATCTGACAGACGTGTCTTAAACGAACCAACAGAGCCTGAAACTGCCTCTACACTCACACCGCATCTCAAATCTATTTGGGGATGATTTTTCACAGTATCTGCAAGGCTGTCCACGTACTCCTGTACGGGATTACCCTGCCAGGTCCTGTAAAATTTCCTGGCATGTCCACCTACATCATCCTTTCTTTCAACAAGAGTTACGGGAAATCCCTGATCGGCAAGGGATACCGCTGCACTCATGCCTGCAACCCCTGCCCCTATTACCAAGGCCTTTTTGGTTACCTTAACGCTGTTATAGGGCAGCGGCACATCCCCTCTCACCTTGGCAACAGCAACCCTTACCAGATCCTTTGCCTTTTCTGTAGCTGCAAGGGGGTCGTTTTGGTGCACCCACGAATCCTGATCGCGAATATTTGCCATCTCAAACAGGAACTTGTTTATACCTGCATTTCTGAGCGTCTCCTGAAACAGGGGTTCATGGGTCCTGGGTGTACACGAGGCAACAACTACTCTGTTCAGTCCCTCTCGCCTGATGGTCTCTTCCATCTGGTCAATGGTATCCTGCGAGCAGGTGAAGAGATTCTTCTGCGCAAAAACAACGCCAGGAAGTTTTTTTGCGTATTCTGTGACAGCATCAACATCCACTACACTTGCGATATTGATCCCGCATGAACATACAAAAACGCCAATTCTTGGGGGTTCGGCATAGACGTTTTTCTCAGGTGGATACTCCTTTACCTTGGTATCCTTCCATCTCGCTGGTGCAAGGATACGGCCTGCCTCAAGGGCAGCGGCACTTGCCTCCATGACTGATCTGGGGATGTCCTTGGGTTCTGCAGCAGCACCGCATACAAATACACCATCACGCGTGGTACTTACCGGCCTGAACGGATCGGTTACTATGAACTTGTCGGCATCAAGGGCCACACCCGCCTTTTCAGCAAGCTCAATGGCCTGTTTCGACATTTCAAGTCCTACAGAAAGGACAATTAGATCAAATTCTTCGTACTCTATATCACCCTGTTCATTTACGTATCTGACCTTGAGATTGTCATCTTTTCCTGTGGGAAGTACTGAATGAACCCTTGATCTGTGGAATGTTACACCATCACTTGCAGCGCGTGTGTAGTACTCCTCAAATCCTTTACCCTGGGTCCGCATATCCATGAAAAATATGCTTGTTTCAAGATCATGGCTGTGAGAATGTTCTTTTGCAATTACAGCCTGCTTGATTGCATACATACAGCATACAGTGGAGCAGTAACCATGACATGCCCTGTTGACGTCCCTTGAACCAACACACTGAAGCCATGCAATTTTCTTTGGCTCCCTGCCGTCAGACGGCCTTTCCATGCGACCTTTGCACGGCCCGGAGGGACTCAATAACCGTTCAAATTCCATTGAAGTAACTACGTTTGGCAACTTTCCATAGCCTGTAAAATCAAGGCCTGAAGGATCGAACGGTTTGAAGCCCGGTGCCATGATCACGGAACCTACTTCCAGTACGTGCTCTTTTGGTTTGTCCTCAAAATTTATGGCATTTGATGGACATACCTTTGCGCACATACCGCATCTGCCAGGTTTTCTGAGATATATGCAATGTTCAGGATCAATGACATATTTAAGGGGAACTGCCTGGGGATATCTGAGATATATAGCCTTTCGTTTCCCAAGCCCCATATCAAATTCGTTTATTACCTTTTTGGGACATTTTTCAGCACATGTTCCACAGGCTATACATTTGTCAGTATCTACATAACGAGGATTCTGCCTGACTACGGCCCTGAATGAACCGGACTCCCCCTCCAGTGAAACAAGCTCAGAGAGTGTCAACAGGTTTATGTTGAGATGGCGGCCACATTCAACCAGTTTGGGTGAAAGTATACATGCAGAGCAGTCATTGGTGGGAAATGTCTTGTCGAGCTGGGACATGCCTCCACCAATAGCTGGACTTTTCTCAACAAGGTGGACGTGAAATCCGCTGTCCGCCAGATCAAGGGCAGCCTGCACACCTGCAATGCCTCCTCCTACCACCAGTACAGAACCGGAAACGGCTGAAGAAGCCTCTAATTTTCCCTGCTGTCTACTTTTGTCACTCATGGAACAATCCCCGGAATTTTATTAGGATGTTTTTTATATTCTCATTATGAATCAGATGGCCTGATATTTATTTCAGGTCTGTCTAATCACGTACAAGGGCCTTTTCGAGCCAGTTCCACAGGTGTGTGGTCTGCCACTTTCCACCATAGTAGTCACAGATATCTTTTATCTGGGTATGACAGTTGTGACATGGTGTAATGACTATATCAGCACCGGTAACAGCAAGCTGATCAAATTTTAACTTGCCGTATGTTCGTCTATTATCGGAAAATCCTGCCTGGAGAGCACCACCACCACCTCCGCAACAGTAGTTGTTGGATCTGTTGGGCCATACATCTATAAAGTTCTCCTCACCAACCACCTTTTTGATCACAAAACGGAGGTCATCGGCAACAGAATCTCCTATACCCTGTCTTACCAGTTTGCACGGATCCTGAACTGTGAACTTGAGGCCATCCTTATTCCATGATGAATCCACCTTGAGCCTGCCCTCCCGTATCCATTTGGCATACAGGGTAATTATGCTGACAAACTCAAACTTGTGAGGGATATTGAATCTCCGCAACCCTTCCAGGGTTGCATAGTACATATGGCCTCACTCAGTGTTGATGTAATATCTTATACCCAGCGCATCCACAGTCTCTGCCTGGTTTCTGACTGTTTTTTCCCAGTCTTCAGGGTCCCCTGTGAACAGGCAATAGTTGGCACCATCCCACCATTTTGAAGAATATGTCCAGTCAACCCCGGCAGCATGTAAAATTTTCCAGAGGGGTACCATCTCTTCAGGTTCTACTGTTGGCTCCTTTGCGTTCTGATTCAGATAGAACTCAGCACCCTTCTTATCAATGGGAGCCTGCAGATCAGCCCACTCTGGTTCGTTCTCTCTTACCTCTTCAAGGACATCGCCCACAACCCATACAAAATCATCATTGGGTATTCCTGTACTGTTGGATTCCTTCTGGAGTTCACAGGAACGCTGCAGGTTTCTCGGCCTCTCTTCTTTAGGCCTCATACCTCTTATCTCATATACGAATCTTCCAACATTTATCTTCATTGGACACGCATATTCACAGCGTTGACACATGGTGCAGGCGTAAATCCAGTCGGTTTTGAGTATTGCCTCATCCTGGCCCAGGACCAGCAGACGCAGAAACTTCCTCGGGTCCATATCTTCCAAGCCTGATGCCGGACATCCGCTCACACACATACCACATGTGAGGCAATAGTCGATACGCGCATCAGGAACGGCCTCTTCTATCTGCCGTTTCAGTTTGGTTCTAAGTTTCTTTAAATCTAAGCTTTGTTCCTGCATTATTCTCACCCCTGAGCAAACACCCCAGATCGCAAGGAGTTTTCAGTTACGAGCAACCGGAAGCTTTAGATGGCATTGCCCAATGAATTAATTACTGTTCGTCTCCATCCTCTGCTATATGGCAGATCAGCCATGGTGTTGGTCAATGAATCAGATAAATACCAGCCCCATGAAGATTATATTAAAACCTGGAGAACAACAAGTTTATGCTAACACTCTCACTTAATCTATAAGCGATGCAATATCAAGAGAGTAAGTGAATAAATGGGAATTTTCATTGATTCGAATATGGGAGATTTCCTGTCCTGCATGACGCATGTGAATAGCCATCTTTTTGTAAGATAACTAATCCTAATGTTTGGAATATATTTAAAATTGATGTTTGAAAATATATATCCGGAAGGCAAAAAAACAAAGAATTTTATCTGATCTGTTTTGGGTATCGCTATGGCAGATATGAAGTGCCTGTGTCTTTCTTGTAGAAATGTTGTTGATAAGGGTGTGAATAAAATGATGAAATCGTAAATTTGGAAAAAATCCGGTTTTTATGAAATTTTTATGCAGGTTTATTCAACAGAATAGATCTTAAAAAAATAAATAAAATTAATATGTTATCACATTTTTCAACAATACCCACATACCTTATAAATATTTTTTTTAATAATTTATATAAATCGTAATTATATGGTACAATCAAAAATAATCGGAAAACAATACCTACAAATACAACCATCAAAAAAGGGGATATTTATGGATGGGACAATTAAGAAGTGACTGGCGGGGAGGCTCTGGTTCCCATATGGATCAATTAGGACATGACATCTTTTGGAAACCAGGGATTATATTGATTTTATGGGATTCTGAATTGAGCGTTTCAGATCATGTGAAATCTTGTTTTATCTTTAATTACAATTGCTGGATTCCCAAGTTTGCATGATCTGTTGCCTAAGAGTCTTCGTTTACCTGCCGGATATTTGAAGTACGGGAGTACGTATGCGTATCTTCCGCCTTGCATCTCATACAAACTTGGGAATCGCTCAATTCAGGGGTATGGATTATTTAATCAGATGTCAAGTTCACTGACCTCAAGGGCATGCGTCTGGATAAACTGCCTTCTTGGTTCAATCTTTTCACCCATAAGCGTAGTAAACAGCAACTCGGCCTCATCAGCATCCCTGATACTTACCTGAAGAAGTGTCCTTTTTTCAGGATTCATGGTTGTATCCCATAACTGTTCAGGGTTCATCTCACCAAGACCTTTATATCTTTGAATATTTATACCTTTTCGACCCGCTGTTCTAAAGAAATCAAGTATCTCTTCGGAATTTTCACAGGTCTTAACTGTTTCACCATTGTGGATTATATCCACTTCATTTTCTTCAAAATTCGACACCTTCTTGTATATCTTTACCAACCGTTTGAATTCAGGAATATTCATCAGGTCAGGGCCAACCGTTGCAGTCAGATATGCCAGATCCTTCACGCCAACAGTAAACTCATATCCAGGTATCTCACTGCCGCACGATTTTATCTTTCCTGTTTTGAAATCTCTTTCAGAAAGTTTGGCTGCAATATCCTTAACATAACCTTCATCTCTAAAATCATCCGGATTTGTGATATCAAGCTCTACGAGGGCCTTTGCAAGACTCTTCCAGCATCCTTTCTTTTCAAGTGATGTCAAGGCATCCTGATAAAGAGATATCTTGGAAAGAATATCCAGTAATTTCATACCGGAAATATTCTTATCCCATCCCTGTGGTCTTATCTGTATGTCTTTTATGGCACGTTCGAACAGGAACTTGTCAAGACTTTCATCATCCTTGAGGAACAGTTCATTTTTTTTGCCCCAGGCTACCCTATAAAGCGGAGGCTGCGCCACGTACAGAAACCCAGATTCTACAAGATCTGGCATTTGCCTGTAAAAAAATGTGAGTAGGAGTGTGCGAATATGAGCGCCATCAACATCAGCATCTGTCATTATTATTATTTTGTGATAGCGTACCTTTGTAGGATCAAAGTCCTCTGCACCAATACCCGTTCCAAGGGCTGCGATCAGATTTCTTATCTCTTCACTTGAGAGCATTTTATCAAAACGCGCCTTTTCTACATTCATTATCTTGCCCCGCAGAGGAAGTATTGCCTGATTGCTTCTGTCCCTCCCCTGTTTCGCACTGCCCCCTGCAGAATCACCCTCGACAATGTAGATCTCTCTTCTTGCAGGATCCTTTTCCTGGCACTCTGCCAACTTTCCAGCCATAAGGATATCTGTTCCTGCACCCTTCTTGCGCGTGAGTTCCTTTGCCTTCCTTGCTGCTTCACGTGCTCTGGCAGCATCTACAGCCTTTGACAGTATCTTCTTTGCCTCCTGTGGATGTTCTTCAAGATAAGTTGACAGTGCCTCATGCACTATTGATGCTACAACTGATCTGACCTCACTGTTACCCAGCTTTGTCTTTGTCTGCCCTTCAAACTGCGGATTTGGCACCCTTGTGGATATCACCGCGGTAAGCCCCTCTCTTACATCATCTCCACCAAGTTTTTCTCTGAGTTTTTTCGGGACTATATCATCACTCGCATACTTATTTATGCATTTGGTCAGGGCCTGTCTGAAACCGGTTACATGGGATCCCCCTTCTTTTGTGCGTATATTATTGACATAACTTAATATTTTTTCTGAATAACCCCTATTGTACTGAAGGGCAACCTCCACCTGTATCTGATTTCGCTCCCCTTTTATATAGATAGGCCTGGCAATTACCACGTCCTTGTTCTGGTTGAGGTATTCCACAAATGAGACTATCCCGCCACTGAAATGATAGGTCTGGTTCTTTCCAGTCCTCTCATCTTCGAGATGTATGGTTATCTGGGGATTCAAAAAGGCCAGCTCCCTCATTCTGGCCTGGAGAATATCAAACTGAAACTCGATGGTTTCTGTAAATATCTCAGGGTCAGGCTTGAACTCCACCTTTGTGCCCCTCTTCTTGGTCTCTCCAAGACACTCCAGTTCACCGGTGGGCACTCCCCTTTCATAGTGCTGGTGGTATATCTTCCCATCCCTGTACACCTCAACGTCAAGATATTCTGACAGGGCATTAACAACTGATACACCTACCCCATGCAAACCGCCTGAAACCTTATATGTCTGATGGTCAAACTTGCCGCCAGCATGAAGCCTTGTCATAACCAGTTCAATAGCCGGTACCTTTTCTATGGGGTGCATATCCACAGGGATTCCACGGCCGTTGTCTTCCACAATTACACTTCCGTTTTCCCTTATTGTTACATAAATTTCAGTGCAGTGACCGGCAAGGGCCTCGTCTATACTGTTGTCCACAACTTCATAAACAAGATGATGAAGTCCTTCTATGGCTGTATTTCCTATATACATTGCCGGCCTTTTCCTCACTGCAGAAAGACCTGAAAGTACTTTTATCTGGTTGGCTCCGTACTGATTGTCTGACATCGATCAGTCCTTAATTCCTTTCGTTTCGTTCTTATTCTGTGTCAAGAGACATGGGCATTATGAGTCCGAGAAATCCTCTGTCTTTTTCACCGGTAAGCAGACATGGTGACTCGGGATTATTTGCAGTAAGGATTACAATATCCGAGTCCATAACCGATAGTGCATCCATCATGTATTTTGCATTAAATGCCATCTCAAAAGGTTCACCATCATAGGCTATCTCTACAATTTCCCTTGCTTCACCAAGATTTTTGTCCAGGGATTCTATTTCCATGGTATTATTTGTTATGGTGGCCTTTACTCCCCTGAACATGTTATCGGTACACAGCACAGAAATCCTTTTCAGCGCATTATATACCGTGTTTTTGTCAAATGTAAGAAAGCGTTCCTTTTTCTCAGGAATAATTACATTGTAGTCAGGAAACTTTCCATCTATCAATCTGATTACAAGCTGATCAGTACCACTGATAACAAAACAGAAGTTTTCATCAATTCCGATACGGGCCAATTCGTTTTCTTCAATTATCTTTTTTATCTCATAAGCCCCTTTTTTTGGAATAATTACACCTTGGTCAAGATCGAGATTTTCAGATTCTATCTCAGCTTCCATCAGGCTAAGGCGATGGCCGTCAGAACTGACCATCCTCAGCATTGATATTTCCCCGTGTTCATCATCTTCTTTTGCCAACTGTTGCATAAAGATTCCTGAAAGGGTAAATTTTTTATCGTCAAATGATGCAGAAAATATCGTCTTATCAATAAGGGTCTTTAATATTTTGCTCTGGATATCTGTATAGTTTTTCGATTCAATATGACGAAATTTTGGAAAGTCGTCTGGTGGCAAACCACCTATCTTGTATTCTGCCTTTTCTCCAGCTCCGAGGGTAACCCAACAGTTCTCATTTTCCTGTAACTCAATAACAGGGGATGGGAAGTCCTTTATAATTTCAAACAACTGTCTAGAATTTATGGTTACTGCCCCCTGTTCTTTTATTTCGCAGGGCACTTTGCTTCTGTAACTTATCTCCAGGTCTGTAGCCTCTATATAGAGGTATTTATCATCCGTATATATAAACACATTGTTTATTATGTTCATAATAGTCTTTTTATCTACTATGGACTG
Organism: uncultured Desulfobacterales bacterium; assembly: GCA_964638145.1. Classification (GTDB taxonomy): domain Bacteria; phylum Desulfobacterota; class Dissulfuribacteria; order Dissulfuribacterales; family QOAL01; genus S144-17. The sequence goes on from CAZXAK010000011.1 coordinate 18,086, forward strand.
TACCTTCTGGAGCGGTTTGACCATCTGGTCCCTGTCAACAAGTACATGAAGCATAATCAATCTCCATATAATGATCTTTTAGAAAAATATTTATAAAGTATGTGGATATTGTTAAAAAACGTATTAGTTTACTGATTTTGCTTAAATTTTTTCACTATTCTTTGTTGAATAAAATTGGATAAAAGATTCAGAAAAATCTGATTTTTTTCAAATTTGCGGTTTTCCCTTTTTATTCACAATATTATTAACAGCTTTTTTACAAAAAAAATCCAGGTATTTTTTCACCTGTATAGTAACATGCCATACTACAGGATACCTGAAGCCATTAGCAAAGAAAGCACCATCGCCCATATAGGTATCCGGCAACATGCTAAAAACTGAATCAGAAGAGTTCTACGAAGAACATAGGCGTCCCTGGTCAGGGATGCCGTATCTGTATCATATGTGAACAGGAAATGCTATGAGTTTGACAGATATTATAAGACGTAACATCAAGGATTTTGGTCCTATATCCTTCAAGGAGTTTATGAATCTTGCCCTATACCATGAAAAATACGGCTATTACAGGCAAAGTACCTTTCCTGCCGGAGGTAATGCAGATTTTGTAACATCGCCGCATACATGCAGACTGTTTGGTGCTGTTATGGCGAATCAGATAGTGGAATTTGCGCGTTTTGTACTGGATGATAATGGCAACAGACCATTCACCATTGTAGAGATGGGGGCTGGTGCAGGATATCTCGCCCGTGATATCATAAGCGCCTTGGAGGATTTTCATAAAGGTTTTGCTGATTATAAATACTGTATTGTAGAACCTTTTAAGGAAACTCGAAAGATTCAGAGAGATACGCTTGGTGAATTATTAAAAAAGGTTTCGTGGTACAAGACCATTAGCGAAATAGAAAGATTTAGCGGGTGCGTCATATCCAACGAGCTTCTGGATTCCTTTCCTGTAAATATCGTTCAGAAAGAAAGGCATGGCTGGTATGAACTGTATGTAGATAATGTCCCCGACCACAACAGATTTACATATATATCCATGCCCATTTCCGATCCCTTCCTCAAGGAATATATTTCCAACTTTCCTGCTGACCTACCGCTTGATTACAGGACTGAGGTCAATACTGATATAAGACAGTGGCTTTCAGACATAAATGCCAGGATGGATAAAGGGTTTGTTTTGACTATTGACTATGGATACAGTCGGGAAGAATATTTGATGCCACACCGCAACAGAGGCACTCTTCTTGGGTACCACCTTCAATCAGTAGTTGATGATGTTCTTATATCCCCCGGCTCCATTGATATAACAGCTCATGTCAACTTTTCTGATTTAGTTAGGTGGGGCGAAGATATTGGATTCAGTGCCATAGGTTATGCACCACAATACGCCTTTCTCGGTGGTCTCGACTTTGAAGATACGTTCAAGAAACTATATGGTCAGATTGATCCATTCTCACCGGAGATGGCAGCAGTAAAGATGTTGATCATGCCCCAGGCAATGGGAGAAAGTCATAAGGTCGTGGTTCAGTCAAAAGACATTTCATGTTCTGATATCAATTTGTCAGGTTTCGGCTTTGTTAATCATATTTCAATGTTAAGGAATTGATTATTATGGGTTTACCTTATAAACTGGCCATTTTTGATTGCGATGGTGTCCTTTTCGATTCGCGCGAGGCCAACAGATGTTACTATAATGCGTTGCTGGAAAAATTGAATCTTGCCCCTATGAATGAAGAACAATTAGATTTCTGTCATGTACACACTGCTAATGAGGCCATTGAATTTTTACTGCAGGACCAGCCTGAATCAATTAAGGAAAGGGCAAGGGATATAGTAAAAGAAATAGATTACGCACCTTTTCTCAAATATATGAAGTTTGAACCAGGTGTGGTAGATACCCTCTCCTCTGTAAGGGATCGTCTATATACTGCTATTTCTACCAACAGGAGTTCTACCATGCCCCTGTTGGTTCGGATGTATAATTTGGATACCTTTTTTCATAAAATAGTATGTGCCCTTGATGTAAACAATCCCAAACCTGATCCAGAAGGTGTATTTAAGATTCTAAAATTTTTCGGTATTGAGCCGAATCAGGCTATCTATATAGGAGATTCCATAGTTGATCAGATAGTTGCCCAGAATGCTGGTATACCACTTATCGCATACAAGAACGATGATCTGGATGCTATGTTTCACGTGGAACATTTTTTGGAGATTAAAGAGATATTGATTGGAACCAGGTAAAACTCCAGACATTTTTTATAGGCAGTTCAGTTAATCCATTGGTGAATCATGATCACAGAGACAATATCATCAGAATCTATTCCTTATATTGTATCCATACCTCTAATACTTTTTGGTTTTGCCGGATCAGTATTTCCGGCCTTGCCAGGTGTAATATTGGTATGGGCAGGTATGTTTGCCTTTTATCTGTTGGATCCAATGCACAGATTGGATACATTTTTTATAGTGGTACAGGCTATTCTGACTGGCACCACCTATGCTGCCGATTACTTTATAACCATATGGGGTGTAAAGAGATTTGATGGGTCAAAGGCGGCAGCATATGGTGCCGTCCTTGGTTCGCTGATGATTTTTTTGATAGGCCCGCTGGGGATAATAGTGGGCCCTTTACTTGGCGCAGTGGCTGGTGACCTTATCGCCGGACAGGCCCTCAAGCAGGCATTCAGGTCAGGATTTGGGTCGTTCGTAGGTTTTCTGTTTGCCATGATATACCGCCTGCTCGTATGCGGCATCATGGTATCCTGGTTTGCCATCAAACTTGCATTTTCGTAAAAGGCTTTCTTTGAAAGTCGTTCTCTGTTCCTAATAAATATTTCCACATTAATATTTTATCTCCCTGTGTCGATAAGCATACAGGGAGGTAAATCATGAATCAGCACAATGTGGAGCTCTTGTATTCACAATCAGGAGAAGAATTATCAGGTAAAGGGGAAAGGAAAGAGGCACATGGAATCCTTGTGGTAGATGATGATCAAAGCCTGCGTGAATTTCTTGATATACTCCTTTCCAAAGAGGGATACAGGGTTTATCCAGCAGATAGTGGTGAAAATGCCCTTGAAATACTGAAAAGCCACAAGATATCAATGGTCATATCAGATATTCGCATGCCTGGTATGGATGGGATGAGTCTTCTCAAGACCATAAAGACCCTGAGACCAGAGATGCCAGTAGTACTGATTACCGCCTTTGCCTCAATGGATTCAGCAGTAACAGCTATGAAGGAGGGGGCATGGGACTATCTGACAAAACCCTTCAGGATCGAAGAACTTAGAGAGATAATAGAACGGGCACTTGCTGCTGCAAATGCCTCTGAAACCCCATCACACGACCAACTACCTACACAGCAGGCAGGCAAGGTTCACCGTCTAGATCAGATGGTTGCAAGAAGTCCTGCCATGCTCAAACTATTTCAGATAATTCCCCGTATTGCAGCAACCAATTCCAGCGTACTTATAACTGGCGAGACAGGTACAGGTAAGGAACTTGCCGCAAGGGCAGTGCATAACCTTGGTCCCAGAAAAGACAGACCCTTCGTTGTGGTAAATTGCGGAGGCATACCGGAAAATCTGCTTGAGAGCGAACTGTTCGGACACACAAGAGGTGCCTTTACAGGAGCGTCTCAGGAGAAAAAGGGACTGTTTGCCATGGCCCATACTGGCACCATATTTCTCGATGAGATAGGTGAATTACCAATGCTGCTACAGGTCAAACTCCTGCGAGTTGCCCAGCAAAAGGCTTTTACGCCTGTAGGTAGTACCAAACCTGTGGAGGTGGATGTACGAATCATAGCGGCGACAAATAGAGACCTAGAACAGGAGGTAATGAATGGCAATTTTCGTGAAGACCTCTTTTATCGTCTTAATGTCATCCAGATAAAGATGCCACCCCTTAGGGAAAGACCTGAGGATATACCATTACTGGTCCAGTATTTCTTAGACAAGTATTCAAAAGAACAGGGCAAGAAGATGCAGGGCATTTCCAGTTATGCCATAGAGGCCCTGATGGACTACCAGTTCCCAGGCAATGTAAGGGAGCTTGAGAATATCATTGAGCGCAGCGTTGCACTTTCAACCTCAAACCTGCTGCTGCCTGAAAGCCTTTCTCTGGCCAAATTCAAAGAAGAGAAACAGACTGAAAAGAGAAATCAGGTGCTCCCACCAGACATACCTGATGAAGGAATGGTACTGGACGACCTGCTCAGCACCATAGAGAAGGAGTACCTGATGGCAGCCTTGAACAAGAGCAGAGGAAAAAAGACAGAGGCTGCTTCGTTACTGGGGATGAATTTCAGGTCATTTCGTTACAGGCTCTCAAAGTATGGACTTTGATATCGGTTTTGACCAAGTACCCTTACATGACTATCAATGCTACAAAAGCCTCAGGCCACAACAGAGACAAAACTCTTTAATATCATAACAGGCGGAAGATTAGGTCTTTTCCTCTTGCTGCTTGCTGCAGTACTGTTCAGCCCCAATGGACCAGGTTCTTCTGAGACCAGGCTCCATTTCTTTTCACAACTCCTCGGAGCCGCCTTTTTCTTCACAATACTCTTTACTATCTGGCACAGAAATACAGGTCCTGATCAACGTCTCAACTCCATTCAGATGGTGGTTGACGTGGTGATGGTTAGTTTTACTGTAATGCTCACAGGCGGCTTCAGAAGCGGTTTTTCCTTTCTTTATGTATTTCTGATCGTGACAGCTTGCCTGCTTGGAGGCAGGGTGCTTGGGGCCGTGGCAGCCCTGTTCAGTACCGTTGGTTATGCAGTGGTATCTTTTCTTACGTTGAATGATGCTACAGATATCAGTTTGGCAGCCTACAGTTTTTTTATAAATATGGCTGCATTCAACGTGACAGCGGTCCTTGGTATATGGCTTGCCCAAAGACTGCGTAATACGGAGCAGGAACTGACAGATGCTGCTGCAGCCGTTGCCCGCATGGAAAAGATACAGCATCATCTTGCTGAATCAATGCGTTCAGGACTGATTATGGTGGATGGGGATGGGACTATAATCTTTTGTAATCGTTCGTCTAAAGATATCCTGGGACCGGCAATGGATAGATGCTGTGGGCTCAAACTCTCAGATATCTGGCCAGAGATGGAAGGCCTTACAGGTGATGGTGCTGAACAGGAGCCGGTACAGCGCAAGGAGATCAGGTTTTACGGTACTGATCAGAAGGAGAAGATATTGGGAGTATCCACCTTTCCTGTTCTTGATCAGAAAGGGCAATCACTCGGTTATGGTGTCATATTCCAGGACATCACAGAGATAATAGTAAAGGCAGAGTATCTTCACAGGATGGACAGGTTGGCATGTCTTGGAGAGATGGCGGCAGGACTGGCACATGAGATACGCAATCCCCTTGCGTCCATATCCGGTGCGGCCCAGTTCCTTGCAGAGGGAGATTACATATCTGCGGAAGGGAAACGCCTGTTGGATATAATATTCAGAGAGACTTCACGCCTCAACAGACTTACCAATTCATTTTTGCTCTATGGCAGGCCAACAAGAGAAACAGTGGAACTTGTCAATCCTGCCCATGAGGTGGACGAGATTGTTGATCTGTTGAGTCGCAGACGAAATTTGCCAGATGCAGAAATAGAGGTGGATATTCCTGAAGACGTAACCCTTGAGACAGAGCCGAACCAGCTCAGACAGATACTGGTAAATCTACTGCTAAATGCATGGCAGGCACTTGCTCCTGAAGGCGGCAGGATATCAGTTACAGGACAGCAGATAGAGAACAAGGTGCTGGAGTTGAGAATAAAGGATAACGGATGTGGTATAGATCAGGAGCAGATAGGCAAGATATTCAATCCATTTTTTACAACCAAGCCTGATGGAACAGGCCTGGGCCTTGCCATAGTCCAGAGGCTCGTGCATGATCTTGGAGGAGAGATAAAGGTCTATTCAAACCCTATGAAAGGCACAGAATTTATAATGACCCTGCCTCTTGCAAGTGTGGAAGTGGAAGAGGAGAGCCTAAGTTGAGAATTTCAACTTACCTATGAGGTGAACCTGGGAATCGCTCGATTCAGCGAGAAAAAGCGTCATCTGCCGTATAGGTAGCCTGAAATTTGGACTGTGATAGCGGTTTAATACATCTTGTGCCTGAAGAACCAGGCCGCACCGGTCAGCGATACTGCTGCAATGATCATCATTGGCCAAAACTGGGGCCAAAGCAGGTGAAAACCGGCTCCTTCCAGAAATACCCGCCTTACAATTATGAGAAAGTAGCGCATTGGATCCAGAAGTGTCACGTACTGCATGAATGGAGGCATGTTCGCAATTGGAGTTGCAAATCCGGACAATGTTACTGATGGTACCAGAAAGATAAAGCCTCCAAGAAGGGCCTGTTGCTGTGTAGTGGACATGGAAGATATCATGAGACCTACGCCAACAGCCGCAAGACAGTATATGGCAAGGCCGGCATACAGGACGGCAAGACTGCCTACAAGAGGGACACGAAACCATACCACGGCAAGAAGAATTATTATGGATCCCTCGAACATGCCTACCATGAATCCAGGAATGGTTTTACCAAGCAGAATGTCAAAAGGGGTCAGTGGAGTAACGAGGAGTTGGTCAAAGGTGCCTGCCTCATGCTCCTTTGCAACTGACAGACAGACCACAACCAGGGTAACTACAAGCCCGAGCATTGCTACGATTCCAGGCACTATGAACCACTGGCTTTCAAGGTTCGGATTGAACCACGCACGCACATTCAGTTTTGCAGGTGGAGGCACCCCTCCCTGAGAACTTATCACATCCATACTGAACTTACTGACTATCTCCCTTACATAGTTGAGGGCAAGCAGGGCCGTGTTGGAGTTTCTGCCGTCAATTATAACTTGGAGTCTGCATTCCCTGCCCTGTAATATGTTTTCAGAGCATCGCGGTCCTGTGTGGATTACCATGAGTACGCTGCGGCTGTCGAGAAGGGGGGCAATCTCCTGCTGATTGGTAATAGTGGCAACAAGTGTGAAGGCAGGTGAACCCTGAAATCTGTTAATAAGTTTTCTTGATAAATATCCCTGATCCTCATTGAAAACTGCATAATTGATATGGTTCAGATCAAATGTTGCGGCATATCCGAAAACCACGAGCTGAATCATGGGTGGGATTATAACGGTGGCCCTGCTCTTTGGGTCAAGGAGCATGGACAGGAATTCCTTTACTATGAGAGCGTAAATTCTTTGAAGCATGGCATCTCAGTCAAGGGTTTTTCTGGTCTTGCGCCAAACAAGAAACAAAAAAACAAAGGCCATTATGGCCAGTGCTGCCGCGTTGGGCAGAATGACTGACCACACATTACCAGCCAGGAAGAGTGTCTGCAGGATGGCCACATAATATCTCGCTGCTATGAGATAGGTAACGGCCTGTATTGGGCCAGGCATGCTGGTAATGTCAAAGATGAAACCAGAGAGCAGAAAGGCAGGCAGGAAAGTGACAATAATAGCGGCCTGGGCTGCCACGAACTGAGAACCTGCTGAGACAGTCGATATAAGGAGTCCCATGCCCAATGCGGTTATGAGAAACAGGGCTGTACATGCCAGCAGCAGGATGAATGAGCCTTGAAGTGGTACATCAAACAGGAAGAACGCCATGAATATGGACACGCCAAACCCCCCCATACCAAGGATGAAATATGGAGCGAGCTTTCCGAGAAGTATTTCACGCACAGTGACAGGCGTTACGAGAAGGGCCTCCATGGTACCCCTCTCCCACTCTCGCGCAATGATAAGGGCTGTGAGAAGTGCACCTATGAGGGTCATTATTATGGCGAAAAGCCCTGGTACAAGAAAATTTCTGCTTCGTACAGCCGGATTGTACCATATCCTGTAGTCAAGTTTGACAGGAAGTGTCATCCTCATACCCTTCTGAATTGCCTGTGTCTCAAGCCACTTTGTCCAGACACCCGATACATAGCCTTCAATCAGTCTGGCAGTATTTGCATCAATACCATTTACTATTACGCTTATGGGAGGAGTCTTTCGGCTGAGATATGACCTTGAAAAATCGCTTTTCAGCCATATTATGCCGTTTACATCCCACCTGTTCAGTGCATCAATGGCTTCCTGGATAGAGTTCATGGCAACAGGAACAAAGTAAGGCGAGTTGTAGAATCCGCCTGTAAATGAAGTTGCCTCCTGGCTCGGTGCTTCCACCACTATTGCAACAGGTACGTGTTTGGCATCCAGTGATATGCCATATCCAAAGATGAAGAGCAGTATGACAGGCAAGGCAAAGGCAATGGCAAGGCTTGAAGGATCCCTCATAACCTGAAGCCACTCCTTGCGCATGAAACCGCGCAGCCGCATTATTGATCCACCTCTCATGCTGCAAACCCATCCTTTTTTTCAGTTTCCTGTTGCTGTTCAAGCAGATAGATGAATGCGTCTTCCATGGTGACCTCCTGTTCATCACGCCCTGCCTGGCATGATGCCTTTAGTTCTTCAGGGGTACCCTCGGCAAGCACCTTGCCTCGTGCCATTATTACAAGCCGGTCACAGTATTCAGCCTCCTCCATAAAGTGAGTGGTAACCAGTACTGTAACACCCTGTCTCACAAGGTTGTTTATGTGCCGCCAGAATTCCCGTCTGGCCAGGGGATCTACTCCAGAGGTTGGTTCGTCCAGGAATAGTATGTCAGGTTCATGCATGAGGGCTGCTGCAAGTGCGAGTCGCTGTTTGAAGCCGAGAGGGAGCATACGGGCAGCAGTATTGGCATAAGAGTGGAGTTCAAAGGTATCAAGTGCCCATTTGATCTGATCTTGTCTGTGCCTTCCTTTCAACCCATAGACTGTACTGAAAAATTTCAGGTTCTGGAGTACAGATATCTCACCATAGAGTGAAAATTTTTGGGCCATATAGCCTATTTTTGCCCTTGCTGAGGCCCTTGCTGTCCTGAGATCCTGACCGGCCACAAGGCATTCTCCGTCAGATATGGGGAGCAGTCCACAGAGCATCCTGAAAGTAGTGGTCTTTCCTGCCCCGTTTGCACCGAGAAGTCCAAATACCTCCCCCTGCATTACAGAAAAGCTGATGCCATCAACAGCGCAGAACGAGCCAAAACGTCTCCTGAGATTTTTTACAGTGATGATTGCCTTTCCACGTGAAACCTCTATGGTATGGCTTAGTCTGATGTCTGTGACTGAGGTATGTCCATCACTGCCCTTGAGTCTTGCTATAAAACAGTCTTCAAAACGGGGAGGGACAGGTTCTATATGGAGATCAGGCCATTCATCCATGAGAGGAGATGGAGGAGATGTATCCTGTTTCGATATCAGTCTGATCCGTTCACCAAGTATCAGCGCGTCAATCACCCATGGCAGATCAGACAGTTTTGCCTGAAGCTCCCTGCGACTCTCCGGATCAAAACCGCTTACGGTCCATGCCCTGCCCTTCATTTCATTACTGAACATTGCAGGCGGACCCTTGCCAAGTACCTCACCATTATGCATGAGGATTACCTCGGTGCATCGTTCAGCCTCGTCGAGATAGGCGGTACTGAGAAGCACGCTCATTCCCTCCTGCTCAACGAGGCGGTACACGATTGCCCACAGTTCCCGACGTGAGACAGGATCTACACCTACGGTAGGTTCATCAAGGAGAAGCAGGTCAGGGGCCCGTACCAGTGTACATATAAGACCGAGCTTTTGTTTCATTCCACCGGACAGCCTGCCAGCCAAACGATTGACAAATGGTGCCATGCCGGCCATATCCAAAAGTGTGGAGAACCTCTCTGCCCGTTCCTGCTGTGAGACTCCTTGAAGATCTGCGTACAGGACCATGTTCTCCATTACTGTAAGGTCTTCATACAGGCCAAAACGCTGTGGCATATAGCCTATCTTTGACTGGACCTCAAGGGGAGAGGCCTGGACGTCAGTACCCAGCACAGTCACTCGCCCGGAATCCGGACTTAACAGCGCAGCACATAACCTCATCAAAGTGGTTTTACCAGCGCCGTCAGGACCGATCAGTCCTGTCACTATGCCTGATCTGACCTCTACATCAATATGGTTCAGGGCCTGAATAGGTCTCTTGTCAGAGATAAAGGAGCGGCTGACATCCTTCAGGACTATGGCAGGAAGGGAATCTTTCACTCTTTAATCTTTAAGCTATACCTGCGGAAGGAACAAAAGCACCTGTGTCCCTGTCAATTTTCGCCACAGAAGGATTCAGTCGATTTGAGCAGAGGCGCATTGGCAAGGACCTTCACCGATACAGGCATGCCAAGTCTGAGTTCCCCGTTACTGTTACAGACAAAACATCTGGCCCTGTATACCAGGCGTGTACGAAGCTCAGTGGTTTGAACAGCCTTTGGCGTAAATTCTGCTATTGGCGAGATGAACCCTACCCAACCATGATATATCTTGCCAGGATAGCTGTCTGTGGTGACCTCCACCTTCATACCCCTTTTTATACGGCCAAGATCTGGTTCAGGTATGTATGCGCGTACCCAAAGGGGCTCGGTAATGGCAAGGCTGAAGACAGGTGTATTTGGAAATGCCATTGACCCTGGCTCAAGTATACGGCTTTGAATGATGCCATCGGATGGAGAGTATAGTTTTGTATCTGAAAGCTGTTCCCGTGCAAGGGAAAGGGCTGACTCAAGCGCGTCCAACTGGTTTCTGGCCCTGCGAATGTCTTCCTGCCGTGGGCCTTCCAGAACCAGAGAAAGGTTCTGCTTGGCAGCCTCGAGCTGGGCTGATGCAGCCTTGAATGCAGATTGTGCATCGTCAAATTTCTGTTGAGGAACAAACTTTATCTTTGAAAGCTCTTTCATGCGTTTCAGAGTGATACTCGCAAGGTTTAGCCTTGCCTCAGCGGCCTGAACATTTGCCCTCGCCTCTTTCTTTTCCTGGGGTCTGCTGCCATTTTGAAGTTTTTGGAGAAGTTCTTTCTGGGCTTCCACCTCTCCTTCGAGACGCTTTACTTCGTGCTGATAGCGTGATGGATCTATTTCAGCAAGAAGCTGTCCCTTTTTTACCCTGTCACCTTCATCGACCAGCAGCTTGGATATCCTGCCGGTAGCATAAAATGCCAGTTGCAGCTCCCTGATATCAACATTCCCGTAAATCAGTATCTCTCCTGAATCAGAAGAGTTGTGTTCAAAAATTCGAAATGCATGTACAGCTCCTGCTGTTCCAAGTATCAGAAATATGATAAGTATCTTCTTCTTTTTAGACATATTGGAAATACAACCTCTAATAAGGTATTTGGCCCTTTCAGTTCTGTCCGCCAAGCATATCGTTGAGCGTAATTATATCCTGCTCAGATACGGTTCCTGAAACTGTCTTCAGTCTTATCCTCGAAAGTATGTGAAAGTACCTTGAAACATTGTATTCACGTTCAGCCTTTTTAAGATCGTTAATCCTGTCAAGTACATCCACTGCGGTACGGGTTCCAACTTCATATCCCTTTTGAGTGGATTCAAGCGATGTACGTGCTGACATCACAGCCCTGCGGGCTGCCTTGAGTGCGGCTACACTGTCCCTGAGTCCAAGGAATGCTGCGCGGGTATCGAAAGTGGTCTGGTCCTTTGTACTGTTGAGCTTCTGTCTGGATATTTCGGCATCAGATACAGCCTTGGCAGTATTGGCAAATAACCTGCCGCCAAGGTACAGGGGGACAGACAACTGCAGCCCTGCTTCCCATACGCGGTTACGGATCTCTGGGCGCATAACCTTCATTCCATAGGAGTTGCCAGCTACTATGTGCAGTTTTGGTATATGTGCATACCTGGATCTTTTAATCTCCTTTTCGGCTGCTGACAGTTTGAGCATTGCCTTGTTAACGAGAGGCTGCTTTTCAAGGGCTGTCTCAACCCATGCATCAATGTTGTCTGGCCTGGGCCCCATTGGCTCAAACCGCTTGAAATCAGCTATGCTAACGATATGCTGATGTGTAAGTCTTTCCAGTGCGTATATACTTGTCCTGTACGAGTTGCGTGATTTTATTATATCCGCCTGGGCCGCATCCAGTCTGGCCTGGGCCTCCTGAACAGAGACAATATCCCCTGTACCGTGTTTGAGAAACGCCTGTGCCTGATCGCGAACACTCTTAAGAAGTCTTTCATTACTTTCCGCGACTTTCAGATCAGCCTGTGCCTGAAGCACGTTGAGGTATGCATTCACAACGCGGTAGAGCAGGTTCTGTTTGGCAGCAAGTACAGAGGCGGCTGCAGCCTTTATCTCCTGATCTGCCGCTTCAAGGCCAGCCCATGCCTCAACATCTATCACTGCCTGTGTAAGCGTGACGCTGTAGCTGCTTATGGTATAGGTGTCGTCAACTATTGGACCAAGACCTTTGAGATATGTATTGCTCTCGCTGATCTTTGCGCCTGCTTCAAGGTTTGGCAGAAGTGGTGACATGGCGAGGGGCCTTGATGCCTGGACCGCCTTGAACTCCGCCTTTGTCTTGGCAAGGACAGGATCTGTAGTGAGCGCTGCCTTGTAACACTCCAGAAGGTCTGTTGCTCGGGCCTCGGCTGGCAGTATGAAAAAGGCCAAAGCCACCCCTGTTATTGCGAGTCCAATCCCTAATTTTTTTATTTTGGATTTGAGGATCATTATGACAGAATTACCATAAACGTCTAATCAGACTATGATCTGAATGGCAGGTAATTATCGAGAATCTTGTCGATAGTGCCATTCTTTTTCCACTTTCTGATAACCCTGTTCAGGGAATCCAACAGCCTTTTGTCTCCCCTGCGGACTCCCCAGGCGATAAATTCCTTGTCGAGAGGCTTCCACAGTCCGGTGAGTTCGGATTCGTTTTCAGATACCAACCACATAACAGATGGGGCATCATGGACAAAGAGATCAATATTTCTGCCCTTGAGTTGCCATGCAGCCTCCTGAGCGTTTTTGAGTAGCACTATTCTTGAGGCAAATTTGAAATGTTTCCGAACGTAAGCCTCGCCGGTAGTATTTGCAACTACCCCTACAGAGGCGTTACTGTTCAGTATTTTTTTGACAGAGGTGTATTTATCCGCATCCTTCAGTCGAAATGCGGTCATAAGCCCTGTTTTCAGATAGGGAATGGTAAAGGCCATTCTCATCTGTCGCGGTCTGGTAATGGTAACACCAGACATGATTACATCTATGTCTCCGTCAAGAAGAGCCCTGAACAGGTCGTTCCATCTGTATGCTACCAACTTTACCGGCCTGTTAAGCTCTGAGGGTAAAAGCCGTGCAAAGTCTGCTTCAATACCGGCTAACTTTCCCCCCTGAATGAAGATCACCGGAGGATAGTTGGGACTTACCCCTATACGTAGCAGGTTTGCAGCTTCCTTTTGCAGAACCTCTTTCGGAATTTTGATTTCAGGGGGTGGCTGCGAAGCCTGATTGACCTCAGTACATGAGCAGATCAACAGTACTGAAAATAGAAGAAGCAGAAGTCTGATAACCGTTTTACCCATAATCCCTCCATAAAAAATAACAGATTGTGACAGACCGGTTATATGAAAGATTAACTTAATACTTTTTAAAGAACTTTAGCTGAATTCTATCATAAATCAACATGACTTTCTGTTTTTTATCTTGATCAACTGCTGGCCATGTTAACAGGAGCTACTCCTTGCATCTCATGCAAATTTGGGAATAGTTCAATTAAGGTTGCAGTATACGTTTACAGCAATGCAAAATCATGAATGCGCACCCACTCTCCGTCAGTCAGTATCTCTGTATCTTCAGGCACCTCTACGGCGCAGTCGGAAATGGCGATTTTCATGAGTCTGCTTCCTGGATTGCATGTCTTTACATGGAGTGTACCGTCGTTTCCCCACTGTTTTCTGGCAAAGGTGAACTGCGTCCACTGTTTCCTGCCCCTTATTTCTCCCTTAAGACGGGCCTGGAGCACAGGTCGAAACGGCTTGTCCATTCCGGATATCCTCAGAACACCCGGCAGGGCCAGCAGCATGAAGGCGAGGTAGTTTGATGGAGGGCCTCCAGGTAGGTTGAATATGGTCCTTCCCCTGCATATGCCGAGACATACCCCTTTTCCTGGACCCATATTTACCCTCTTGAACAGGTAGGTGGTACCAAGGCGTTCCATAACCGGGAGTACCAGATCCCTGTCTCCTGCAAGGAGCCCACCACTGGTGATGATTATGTCAAAGTTACCCAGCAGATCCTTTATTATTTCCAACAGGGTGTCATAGTCGTCTCTGATGAGGAAAATTTGCGCATCTATGCCAATGTTTTTGAGCCATGACTGGGCAACGTACTGGTTACTTTGAAATATCTGGCCGCTTGCAAGGTTCTCCCCCTGTGGGACTATCTCGCTTCCTGTTGCCAGCAGTGCTACTTTCGGCAGTGTGTACACCATGACACTGCTCACTCCAGAGGCAGCAAGGAGTCCTACGAGCGCAGGGGTTATGAGTTGTCCCCTCCTAAGCAGGCGTAGTCCTGCACTGATCTCCCCTCCCCTGACAAGTATGTTCTTGCCTCTCTTTGCGTCGGCAAGCGCAGAGACCCTGTTGCCATTATCCTTTTCCACAGCAAATTCCGATGCAAGCACAGCAGTAGCTCCTTCAGGTACAGTTGCTCCAGTCATGATCCTGAAAGTCTCACCTGACCTGATTGAAACAGACTGCACGTCTCCGGCAAGTACTGTACCCCTTATCTTCAGGTCAATGGGATTGTCGTTGGATGCATGGCGTATGTCCTCCGATACCACTGCGTATCCGTCCTTGAGAGAAGAGTCTGCTGTTGGAGAATCAAGGGTTGCAATTATGTCGCAGGCCGCAGTCCTTTTGGACAGCATGGATAGTTCTACTTCCTCAACGCCTACTGGTTGCAGATTTTTTATGTAATCTCTTGCCCTGTTAAAGGATATCTGACATCTTGTCATGAAGAACTCCTGGTGGCAGTATCAGGTGCTGCCGATAATGATTTTAACGGGTTTGACATAATACCCGTTTTCCATCTGTACAGTACCTGGTTCCGGCATTACCGTATACTTATAAGACCTGTTAATCACGGAAAAGACCAAGGAGTAATACATGGCTATCACCGTCCACGGGGACTGGCTTAAGGAACGGCGTGACCTGTATGTACGTAACATAGTAAAAGATTTTTTTCAGTCCTATGATTTTTTTCAGGGTCTCGAACGGAAATTCAAAGAGAAAGGTGTGGATTACAGGGGCATGGATCAGTGGGTAGGCACCGAGGAGTCAAAAGGGATCCTATGGCAACTCAAGGACCTGTGCCATGACCTTTGGAAAAATACAGCCCCAGATGAGAATCCTGATACCTTCATGTTCGACTGGATGATAGGGACCTTGTTCCATGAGGCCATGAAGCTCAAGGAAAATCTCTATGTTCTCATGAATTACCGTCCGTCTTACGATTCCCTTTACTTTCCGGAGAAAAACGGAAACGGGACCGACAGCAACTGTCCTTCATTCTTCAAGGAGATAAACGACGAAATCAGCCGAGGCATTAAACGCATAAGATGTCTGTACAACAAGGCCCTCAACACATTGAAGTCCATAGTTGCGCAGGAAAAGGACAATGCCCTGCTGATTCGCTATATGCTTGATGAAAAACGGATGCACCCAGAGAGATGGACAATGAAGAATGGACTTGGCGAATTGCTGGAAAAGCTCTTTCCAGATGGAATTGATGAGGCATACTGTATTGCTGGTGAGAGTTATCTTGAGGGAAGCTGGTACACTGAGGCCAAAAATGCCTTTGAAGAGGCATTGAATATCAATCCAAAATGCAGTGAGGCCAGGTCAGCATTGCGCATACTGGAAAAGAGGCTCAATGAGATCGCCATACTTTTGGAAAAAGAGTACACTGTCAGGGAAAATAATAATTAATACCTGTTTTTTCAGTATATTAATATGCTGTTTCATGATTTGAAATGTCAGAGATTGACATTTAAAAAGAACTGGTTATTATAGTGGCATCTGATGCGGGGTGGAGCAGTCTGGTAGCTCGTCGGGCTCATAACCCGAAGGTCGGTGGTTCAAATCCGCCCCCCGCTACCAATGAAATCAAAGGGTTACGGCAAATCAGCCGTGACCCTTTTTCTTTTTAGTCACCTTTTGAAATCATGTATCCCCTCTGAAAATGGTGAAATCCTTGCCTAATGCACTCCTTAGAAAAGGCTTTAATGTCCGGTCAATCAGTTTTACGGTATGATACATGGTTATACTGCTACGGGTGAGGTATGGGTAATGGTGATATTTTGTGAAGGATGATGGGCTTATCCGTAATGTGTCCACATGCGAATCACTTTGACGGTCTTAACATCATCCAAAACCTGATATACCAGTCTGTGCTGAATGTTGATTCTTCTTGAGCAGGCTCCTGAAAGCCTTCCAACCAGCCTTTCATAAGGCGGTGGAGTCTGATATGGATTTTCCTTTAATATATCGAGGAGATATTCTGCTTTTGTCCTAAGACTTGCCTGTGCCAGCTTTTTGGCGTCTTTTTTTGCCTGTCTGGTGAAAACAACCCGCCATTTTACCATGTGAGTTCCTCATCGCACTCATCCAGAGGGGTCTTCATGCCTTCCACGATTGATTCGGCCATACCAGGAATTGAACTTAGGTAAAGAGTCTCCTCAATTGCCCGCCAGTCGTCTTCCGATACAAGCACGGCAGAATTTCTTTTCCCCTTCAGAATGACCGGGCGATGTGATTCGGCGATTTCATCAATGAGCTTGTAGAGATTCTTTCTGGCATCAGTAATGGTCAGTGCAGTCATTTTTATACCCTCCATGCGTACAATAAAACGTACGCATGAGGCCGACATATGTCAAGCTGAAAGTGATGAGCTATATCAACAAATTCTGCTTTGATTTCAGACCATGACGTTCCTGCCTGGTTTGGGAAGTCCTGTCTTATATTTCTGCAGGTAGTGATCTGATTTTTCCCTTTTCATCAATCCCCCTTCTTAAGAAACAAATGGCAGTCTGCTATCTTAATCGCAATACCGGAAGTAGTTGAATCAACGAAAATGACAGTACCTTTCATCGCATGAAAGGTCTTTGGAACTTCAAGAGGGACGAAGTGGATGTGTTGGCAATAAAGGGTGGAGCGAGCAGAATAAGAAGTGATGATGGCAAACGAAAAAATGGATAATCTGACGCGCTTCGGATTCAGCTTCACGCGGGGCAGCGTGCATTCCTCTGCACAGCACAAGGCACCTTCACAGTGTCTTTTATTTTGCTTGAGACATGACAGGTTACAGAACTTTCACTATTTGACAGATTTGACATAAAGACAAAACAATAATATTTTTTCTTTATGACAAAGAAAGATATTACTTATCCGCTGCCACACCCTCCCACTCCATCTTCTTTATGTTCCTCTCCTTTTCGTCAAAGACGATACCTGCAATGATGATATCCATGCCCTTGTCAAGATACTTTTCAAAGTATCGCCTCTCCCTGATCTGCCTCAGTGGCTCCTCGTCTGTTACCTTGAATTCAAAAATATATATCCTGTTCTCTATGAATACTGTAAAGTCGATCCTGCCGCGGTTTGTGACATCTTCAGGGATGATGCGAAGGCCAAGGCTTGCGATACAGGCATAGAACACGCTGGCATAGTAACCTTCGTATCTGCAGATGTTGTTATTTGTGAAATGGTGATAGGGGATTCCCGCGTAGAGTGCGTGGAGATTTGCTCTGACTGTTTCCATATCGCCTGATACGAGGGCATCATACAGGCTGTCCTGGTAACGGGAGATACCAGGTGCATGGTCAGTGAACAGGTCCAGGAGCATATCATTGAATGATATCTGCACCTCACGATTTGGAATGCGTAGCTGGTATTCTATACCTCCCCTGGGTTTTTCAATCATCCGGTCAAGCGTAAGATAGCCGCTCTGGAAGAGTATGGGCTCTATGCGGATATTCTCTACATCATAGCTGTCAACAAGG
>CAZXAK010000012.1:0-21049 GCA_964638145.1 uncultured Desulfobacterales bacterium
CATCACCGAGATGTAACTAAAGAAATCATCGTCTACCGGTCTGCAGCTGCTGAAAGGTGTCTTACTGGTGGAGGTGACCGGGATCGAACCGATGACCTCCTGCGTGCAAAGCAGGCGCTCTCCCAGCTGAGCTACACCCCCTACAGCTTCCATCAAATGATAGTGGTGGGCCTAGATGGACTTGAACCATCGACCTCACGCTTATCAGGCGTGCGCTCTAACCAAGCTGAGCTATAGGCCCATAGTCCATTTCGGCTGCACACCGATATTTTCAATAAATCAAAGAACATGAGAGCCGAACTCTCAAAACTGAATAGCAGCCAGACAGGTAGCTGACCTTTTCATTCCTTAGAAAGGAGGTGATCCAGCCGCAGGTTCCCCTACGGCTACCTTGTTACGACTTCACCCCAATCATCGACCATACCTTGGGCGCCTGCCTCCCTTGCGGGTTAGCACAACGACTTCTGGTACAGCCAACTTTCGTGGTGTGACGGGCGGTGTGTACAAGACCCGGGAACGTATTCACCCCGGCGTGCTGATCCGGGATTACTAGCGATTCCAACTTCATGGAGTCGAGTTGCAGACTCCAATCCGAACTGAGACCGGCTTTCTGGGATTGGCTTACTCTCGCGAGTTCGCTGCCCTTTGTACCGGCCATTGTAGCACGTGTGTAGCCCTGGGCATAAGGGCCATGAGGACTTGACGTCATCCCCACCTTCCTCCGGTTTAACACCGGCAGTCCCTTTAGAGTGCCCAACTGAATGATGGCAACTAAAGGCGAGGGTTGCGCTCGTTGCGGGACTTAACCCAACATCTCACGACACGAGCTGACGACAGCCATGCAGCACCTGTCACCAAGTTCCCCCGAAGGGGCACCCCCGTGTTTCCACAGGGTTCTCGGGATGTCAAGCCCAGGTAAGGTTCTTCGCGTTGCGTCGAATTAAACCACATGCTCCACCGCTTGTGCGGGTCCCCGTCAATTCCTTTGAGTTTCAACCTTGCGGCCGTACTCCCCAGGCGGGGTACTTAATGCGTTAGCTGCGGCACAGAAGGGGTCAACACCCTCTACACCTAGTACCCATCGTTTAGGGCGTGGACTACCAGGGTATCTAATCCTGTTTGCTCCCCACGCTTTCGAGTCTCAGCGTCAGTATCCGTCCAGGAAGTCGCCTTCGCCACCGGTGTTCCTCCTGATATCTACGGATTTCACCCCTACACCAGGAATTCCACTTCCCTCTCCGGTACTCAAGCCTGACAGTTTCAGATGCACTTCCACGGTTGAGCCGTGGACTTTCACATCTGACTTACCAAGCCGCCTACACTCGCTTTACGCCCAGTAAATCCGAACAACGCTCGCACCCTCCGTATTACCGCGGCTGCTGGCACGGAGTTAGCCGGTGCTTCCTCCTGAGGTACCGTCAACAGAAGAGGGTATTATTCCTCCGCTGATTTCTTCCCTCAAGACAGGGCTTTACGACCCAAAGGCCTTCTTCGCCCACGCGGCGTCGCTGCGTCAGGGTTTCCCCCATTGCGCAATATTCCTCACTGCTGCCTCCCGTAGGAGTCTGGACCGTGTACCAGTTCCAGTGTGGCGGATCATCCTCTCAGACCCGCTAACCATCGTAGCCTTGGTAGGCCATTACCCCACCAACTAGCTAATGGTACGCAGGCTCATCCCCAAGCGATAGCTTCCAAGGAGAGGCCACCTTTGATCTCCCAAGTCCCCTCAGGAGATATTATCCGGTATTAGCACCGCTTTCGCGATGTTGTCCCGGACTCAGGGGTAGATTACCTACGCGTTACTCACCCGTGCGCCACTTTACTCTCCCACCCGAAGGCGGGATTTCTCGTTCGACTTGCATGTGTTAGGCACGCCGCCAGCGTTCATTCTGAGCCAGGATCAAACCCTCAAGTTTAATCTGGGAACCGTGTTTAAAGCAACACGGTGAATTTGCTGTTTTTGTTACCTGTCTGACACTATTCAGTTTTCAAAGATCGGCTCTTTATGTGCTCCCCGTTATCACTTCCCCGTGGGAGCGTCAGATAAGTTAGTTACTCTTATCCGATTCGTCAAGAACTTTTTTTAATTTTTTTCTCACACCCCCTGAAGCCTTGCTGCCTCAGGCGACGTGATTTTATAGCCTACATTCTGTTTTGATGCAAGCAAAATTTTCTATTTTATGCAGGTTGCCTTTCACTGCAGTGTCCTGTCATTCTTTACTCTCATGACTGCTCACCGCCGTGAACGCTCCCTCGCTCATCGAGCCCAGCCTATATAGCAGGCTTCACAAAACCATGCAAGCAAAATCTTTGCTGCATGCCCAGGTTGCCTTTCACCGCAGTGCCCTGTCATTCTTTACTCTCATGACTGCTCACCGCCGTGAACGCTCCCTCACTCATCGAGCCCAGCCTATATAGCAGGCATCGCAAAACCATGCAAGCAAAAAATACTATTTTTCTTCATCCCCCTTTACAGTGGTCCTGTAGCCACATTTCTTATTGGGACACTTGAGATACTTTGTATCTCCCTCTTCCTTGGCAACCACCAGCACTGGCGAGCCGCACGCTGGACACTCCATCTGCACCGGCCGGTCCCAGGAGGCGTACTTGCACGCAGGATACCGGTTACAGCCATAAAAGGTCTTTCCACGCCGGCTACTCTTCTTGATTATATCTCCGTCACAACCCTCCTCAGGACATTTTACCCCTGTAGGCACTGGCATTGTGTTGCGGCACTCCGGATAGGCGGAACACGCGAGAAACTCACCATAACGTCCCTTTTTCAATACCATGGGGCTGCCGCACTTCTCGCATGTAAACCCTGTCTCAACATTCTGTCTGTCAACAACCTTGATCTCACCTGATTCGTCCCTGGTGAAGTCCTTAGTATTCCTGCACTCAGGATACCCTGAACAGGCAAGGAACTCCCCAGCCCTGCCATACTTTATAACCATCTCCCTGCCGCACTTCTCACACTTGAGACCTGAAGGCACGCCTGTAGCCTTAACAGACTTCATCTCCTTGCGTGCGGTGGCAAGCCGTTGGGAGAAAAGGTCATAAAACCTGCGCAACACCTCTATCCAGGAGACTGCCCCCTCCTCTATTCCATCCAGTTCCTTCTCAAGGGCCGCAGTAAAGTGGGCATCAAGTATCTCAGGAAAATGGGATGTAAGCAGATCTGTAACAAGAAAGCCCAGCTCTGTCGGATAAAATCTTTTTTTATCAAGCTTCACATACTCCTTGTCCTGTATGGTGGAGAGGATGGTAGCATAGGTACTGGGACGACCAATCCCCTTTTCCTCCAGGGCCTTTATAAGACTTGCCTCTGAAAACCTGGGGGGTGGCTGGGTAAAGTGCTGTTTGGGTTGCAGCTTCAAAAGCTTCAGTCTGTCTCCTGCCTTGAGGTCAGGAAGCACCCCTGATTCTGACTCTGCCCCACTCTCCTTGCCCTCTTTCTTTGGTCTCACATCCTGATAAAGCTCGGTAAATCCCTTGAACCGGACGATTGTACCTGTGGCCCTGAGCTGATAGTCACCTGCCTGAACCACTATGGTGGTCTGATCCAGAATGGCCGGGGCCATCTGAGAGGCAACGAATCTGGTCCAGATCAGACGATAGAGACGGGCAGCATCCCTATCGAGGAATGACTCCATATCATCAGGATGGCGCATGACCGAAGTGGGCCTGATCGCCTCATGGGCATCCTGAGCGGACTTGCCCTTCTTGTACACAGGTATGGAAGGAGGCAGGTACTCCTTTCCAAACCTCTTCTCTATGAAAGACCTTGCCTCCACTGCGGCCTCTTTTGCCACGCGTGTGGAATCGGTCCTCATATAGGTTATGAGGCCAACCGGCCCCTCGCTTCCCAGCTCAACGCCTTCGTAAAGCCTCTGGGCCAGCATCATTGTCTTTTTTGCCGAAAACCCAAGCCTTCTTGCCGCGTCCTGCTGCATGGTGCTGGTGATAAACGGTGGGTAAGGATTGCGTTTCTTTTGCCGTTTCTTGACATCCTTTACCTGAAATTCAGATCTTTCGAGCTCCTTGACAATACTCGCAGCCTTGTCCCCATCAGGTATCCTGATCTTTTTCCCCTTGAAGGTTGCCACCGCAGCCTGAAAAGGAGGAGGAACATCTCCTTCGAGATCTGCCGTGATGGACCAGTACTCCTCTGGTACAAATGCCTGTATCTCACGTTCCCTATCACAGATGAGCCTGACCGCGACAGACTGTACCCTTCCTGCAGAAAGCCCCCGCCTTACCTTCTCCCATAGCAAAGGAGAGATCTCATATCCAACCAGCCTGTCAAGTATCCTCCTGGCCTGCTGTGACTCGAAACGGTTGTGGTCCAGCTCACCCGGTTTGTTTATCGCCTCCCTGATGGCAGGGGCTGTAAGCTCGTGAAACAACACCCTGTGAAAACGCCTCTTCCGGTTCTTGGGGGGTTTAAGCTCCTGGGCGATGTGCCATGCTATGGCCTCCCCCTCCCGGTCAGGGTCAGGGGCCAGGAACACGTCCTCCACCTTGTTGGCGGCAGATTTCAGCTCCTTGATAATCTTTCCCTTGCCCCTTATGACCTCATACTCTGGTTTGAAATCGTGCTCCTTGTCAACACCAAGGCGCTTTCTCGGCAGATCCTTTATATGTCCTACAGACGCCTTCACGTCGTAATCCTTGCCAAGATACTTCTTGAGGGTGCGGACCTTTGTAGGAGACTCAACTATTACAAGACCTTTTTTCATGTTCAAACTTTCAAATCATTCAATGAATATCACTGCTACCGAGGACTGCATCCCAAATTACCAGGAGACAGGCCATTACCCGCAGAGCCAACAGCACTACCAACATCAAAGCTGCTGCGCAGCAATGAGACTGGGTGAAATACCATCAGACATGGTACCGCGCTGGATAGCTGCATAAAGCTATGTAGTTTACCTCAATGATTCATGTCTTAGCCAATACCCGCTGATACATATGGCCCGGCATGGCCTGAACAACCCCTCTGATTTCCATCTGGATCAACAGAGCTGCAGCCTCTGAAGCGGACAGATCACACGCCGCGGCGATCTCATCTATGTGTTGAGGGTACTGGTCAAGCCCCTCCCACAGTCTCATCTCTTTTTTGCTGAGACCTGCAGGAACAGTAGCCTTCCCATGCATGTCCACCTGGCCATCAGGTGGATCGGCTGTACTGACATCCCGTGTCCCTGGCCCCTCCCATCCCACAGCATCCAGGATGTCTTCGAGACGCGTGACTGGCACGGCACCCTGCTTCAAAAGCCAGTGAACGCCCTCGCTCTTAAAGGAATATATGCTGCCAGGCACAGCCATGACCTCTCTGCCCTGCTCAAGCGCCACCGAGGCAGTTATCAACGAACCGCTTCTCCGGCTGGCCTCAACTACCACGACACCGCGAGACAACCCACTGATTATACGATTTCGCACAGGGAAATTCCTTGATTCAGGCCGGGTGCCAGGGGGATACTCGGTAATCACAGCCCCTCTTTCTCTTATACTTTCAGCAAGGCGTTGATTTCGTTTCGGATAAACAATATCTATCCCGGTCCCGGTGACTGCCACAGTCACCCCATTTGCGTTGAGGCACGCCCTGTGAGCCGCAGAATCTACCCCAAGGGCTAAACCAGATACCACACAGACCCCACGTGATGCAAGGCCGGCACCAAACTGACCTGCCACCTTCAGCCCGTAGGACGAGGCCGACCTGGACCCAACCACTGCTACAGAAAACATGGAGAGGGCCTGTCTTGACCCCATGCCATATAAAATGGCGGGACCATCCCCTGTGGCCGCAAGCCATGCGGGATAGTCATCATCCTGAAACGTCATGATCCAGGCATGGTGAGCATGCAAAATATCAAGTGCCCGGTGCGCAGAGGCCATGTCAGGACCACCCGTTATTGAACCACATACCCTATCAGAGAGTCCTCTTACCCTGAGCAGATCAGCCTCCTCGGCGTCAAACACCGCAGATGGTGTCCCAAAGGCCCTAACTAACCTCTTCAAAGTTGCTCTGCCTACACCTGGTACAAGGGAGAGGGCAATCCACGCCGCAGCCTCTTGGGTCTGCAGCCGGGAAATTACCATGTATAACCTCCATCATTACAATCTTCAGGCCCCATGCCAGAAGACTCACCACAAATCATTTTCCACCGGATAGAACAGGCCGACCGGGAGACTCTAACACTACTGACACTCAAACCTGCAGTCGTACAGGCAATGGCCAGTCGTACACGCTGAGAAACGCCCTGCAATAATATGGAGTCTTTGCCACTTAGTCAATTACATATATAATGAAGGCCAGACAAAAATTACTGGGACAAACCACTTTCACCATTGCCCTTCACAGGTAACAGGCATTATATATCCAGTCTTCTCTTCTTCATAACAGGTTATCGACTTATCTCCCATGAACGGCATAAACTCAACCATAGACCATGAAATAACCACCTTTGTGGACTACCTCAGGTCTGAACGCAATGCATCCCCACATACGGTTGACGCGTACACAAGGGACATCAGGGCCTTCTTCAGCCACACGTCCCGCTCAAAACTCTCTGACATCACTCTGAGCGATGTCCGTATGTGGCTTGCCTTATTAAGGAAAAGGGGACAGGCAAAATCCACCCTGCGGCGCAAACTTGCATCTCTCAACACATTCTTTCGCTTCCTCCAGCGCCAGGAGGTAATTGCCACCAACCCTGCTGAAGGCATCAGATCGCCACGCACCGAACGCTCACTGCCCCCGTATCTATCTATCGACCAGGCGGTGCAGATGGTTGACAGGAAAACAACAGGGGATTTCTTCTCCATGCGGGACAGG
Organism: uncultured Desulfobacterales bacterium; assembly: GCA_964638145.1. Lineage (GTDB taxonomy): Bacteria > Desulfobacterota > Dissulfuribacteria > Dissulfuribacterales > QOAL01 > S144-17. The sequence continues at coordinate 6,839 of CAZXAK010000012.1, forward strand.
GCCATACTCGAACTCCTGTACAGCTCCGGAATCAGGGTCAGTGAACTCTCCGGCCTTGACCTTGAGGCAGTGTCATTTTCCCCTGAGATGCTCAGGGTAAGGGGAAAGGGCAGCAAGGAACGGGTGGTTCCTTTTGGTACCCATGCGGCACAGGCCTTAAAAAATTACTTGCCCCTCAGGGATTCAATGCTTAATAAGAGACACAGGCCTGATGAAAGGGCCCTGTTCATTAATCGGCTCGGGACTCGACTGACCACAAGGGCAATCCAGAGACTGGTCAGGAAACGGCGTTTGGAAACCGGCATGCCCGTCCCGGTAACGCCACATGCGTTCAGGCACTCCATGGCTACTCACCTGCTTGAAGCAGGTGCAGACCTCAGAGCTATCCAGGAACTGCTTGGCCACGTAAGTCTATCCACCACCCAGAAGTATACGCACCTCGACCTGAGCAGACTGGTGGATGTTTACACAACAGCTCATCCCAGGGCCAAGAAGAAATAGCCATATGACCACCAAGTTAAGGATTCAGGAACATGACAGGAAATATCAAGACAAAACCCGAAGCCCCGAACAAAATCAGAAGCACAACCGTAATTGCCGTAAGGCACAACGGCAGAGTGGTACTCGCAGCAGACGGTCAGGTAACCCTTGGACATACCGTGATGAAGCACAATGCCAGAAAGGTGCGCAGGCTCTATCACGACAGGGTCATAACCGGTTTTGCCGGGGCCACTGCAGATGCGTTTACACTGTTTGAAAAACTGGAATCCCACTTAGAGACCTGTAATGGCAACCTGGTAAGGGCTGCAGTTGAACTTGCCAAGGAGTGGCGCACAGACAAATTTCTGCGAAGGCTCGAGGCAATGATTGTTGCCTGCGACAAGGACCACAGCCTGCTCATTTCCGGTTCAGGAGACGTGATAGAACCTGAAAAAGGTATACTCGCAATCGGTTCAGGCGGTCCCTTTGCGCAGGCGGCTGCCACTGCCCTGGTAGAACACAGCGACCTCGACGCCAGGGCCATTGCGAAAGAGTCCCTGAAGATCGCCGCATCCATATGCATCTATACCAATGACACCATCTTGATTGAAGAACTCGAACCATCTGAACAGCCCTGACCCGTATTCCTTCTGTTCCGCCGGACATCATCAAGGCCAGAATCAGAGACTCGGACAGGGAGAAAAAACAACCGCACACTCACAGGACGCAAAGACATGGAAACCACAGAGATGCAGCCACTCACCCCAAGAGAGATAACAGAAGAACTCAACAAGTATATTATTGGACAGGACAGGGCAAAGAGATCGGTGGCAATAGCCCTTAGAAACAGGTGGCGCAGGCAGCAGGTACCTGAGGCCCTGCGTGACGAGATAGCCCCCAAAAACATCATCATGATCGGCCCCACCGGAGTGGGCAAGACCGAGATAGCCCGCAGGCTGGCCAGGCTGGCCCGTTCCCCGTTCCTCAAGATAGAGGCCAGCAAGTTCACCGAGGTAGGTTACGTGGGCAGGGACGTAGAATCCATGATCCGTGACCTGACCCACCTTGCGGTGGACATGGTAAAGTCCGAGGAGAGGGAAAAGGTGGAGGCTGTAGCCAAGGAACAGGCAGAGGAGAGGCTACTGGATCTTCTGGTCCCCCCCACTGGGGTACCTTCTACCATTGAAGATGCCGGAGACCATAACACCACCAGGGAAAAATTCCGTCAGATGCTTCGCGAGGGAAAACTGGAAGACCGTTTTGTGGAACTGGAGGTGACACACAGCCCCGCTGGCCCCATGGTAGAGGTATTTGCTGCAGCAGGCATGGAGGAGATGCAGAGCAACCTCCAGGACATGTTCTCCAACATCTTTCCCAAAAAGAAGAAACGGCGCAGGGTCACTGTGGCTGAGGCACGGAAGATACTGGAACAGGAGGCGGCTGGCAGACTCATAGACATGGACAAGGTCACAAAGAAGGCCATTGCCAGGGTGGAACAGTCAGGAATCATCTTTCTGGATGAAATCGACAAGGTGGCTGCAAAAGGAAGCGGATCCGGCCCGGATGTCTCCCGTGAAGGGGTCCAGCGGGACCTGCTTCCCATAGTGGAGGGCACCTCTGTACACACCAAGTACGGAATCGTCCGAACGGACCACATCCTGTTCATTGCCAGTGGCGCCTTTCACGTGGCCAAGCCGTCTGACCTGCTGCCTGAGCTGCAGGGCCGGTTTCCAATCAGGGTAGAGCTTGACTCCCTGACACAGGCGGATTTTGCCCGCATACTTACCGAACCACAGAACGCACTGGTCACGCAGTACGAGGCGCTGATGGCCACTGAAAACATCAAACTCATCTTTGATCAGGAGGCTATCCAGGAGATTGCGGGTATTGCCTACGAGGTTAACCAGAAGACGGAAAACATCGGGGCAAGGAGACTCCATACGGTGATGGAAAAACTCCTCGAGGAGATATCGTTTGCCGCCCCGGACGTGGCACCACAGGAGATCCGCATTACTGCTGAATATGTCAGGAAGAACCTTGAGGAGATCATGAAAGACCATGACCTCAGCAGGTTTATCCTGTAAACCAAGTCCGTAACACCTGAATTGAGCGATTCCCAAGTTTGCATGAGATGCAAGACAGAGGATACGCAGATGTACTATGGTTTGAGCAAACAACATACAAGGTAACAGACACGCACAAGGGGATCATGAACAACTATGGACAGCGAAGCCAGGGCACGTGTCCTCATTGAGGCACTGCCCTATTTCAAAAAATTTGCAGGCAAGGTGGTTGTCATCAAATATGGCGGACATGCCATGGTGGATGAACGGCTCAAGGAACAGTTTGCCCTTGACATCATCCTGATGAAACATGTGGGCATATTTCCGGTCATCGTCCACGGAGGCGGCCCCCAGATCAGCAGGACCATGGAGAGGATGGGCATAAAGGCCACATTCATAGAGGGGCAGCGCGTAACAGACGCCGAGACCATGAATGTGGTGGAGATGGTCCTGGTAGGCACGGTAAACAAACAGATTGTAGGTCTGATAAACCAGCATGGCGGACGGGCAGTGGGACTGTCCGGCAGGGACGGGGACCTAATCCAGGCCGAACAGATGAAACTTTACAGGTATGCAGGAAACGAACGTCCCCCTGAAATAATAGACATAGGCAGGGTGGGAAAGGTTCGCAAGGTTAATCCCGGCGTGCTCAGTGCCCTTGACGCCCGGGATTTCATACCTGTGATCGCGCCTGTTGGGGTAGGCCCTGACGGGCAGGCGTACAATATCAACGCGGACCTTGTAGCAGGGGCCATTGCAGGGGAACTGCAGGCCGAGAAGCTGATACTGCTCACCGATGTTCCGGGCTTTATGGCCGTGCCTGAGGGTGCCGGCCCGGATGCAGAGCCACGGCTTGTACCGTCCATGAACAGACAGGATGTTGAAAGGGTAATTGAAGACCATACGGCAAAAGGCGGTATGATTCCCAAGCTCAAGGCCTGTCTCAAGGCCATAGAGAAGGGGGCGGCAAAGGCACACATCGTTGATGGCAGAAAGGAACATGCCATCTTGCTGGAACTCTTCACTGACGCTGGCGTAGGCACAGAGATCGTACCGTCATGATCGTAACTGTTCACGTGGTTCTTTGTTTGCGGGTATTCCCGTAGAACTGTCAGAACGGAAGGGGCCATATCTGCTCAGGTCTGTTTCTTCCTGAGGATATCAAGCCTAAGTATGCCGGAGGCATCCATCAGGCGTCGTGACGCCAGTAACGACACGGCCATGGAGCCCAGGGCATTTGCCGCGGATATCATGAACATGACCACCATCTGGTATTTGACAGCATCCACTGGCGGCGAGCCTGCGAGTATCTGACCTGTCATCATCCCTGGCAGGGATACCAGACCTGCCACAGACATGTTGTTTATTATGGGGATCATGCCGGTACGCACCGCCTCCCTGAGCGGAGCAGAAAGGGCCTCTGACCTGTTTGCGCCAAAGGTGAGCAGAAGCTCTATCTCGTTACGCCTCGCTGATACGTGCTCAAGGAACCTGTCAAGACACAGGGAAATGCCGTTCAGGGAGTTGCCAAATATCATTCCAAGTACAGGGATAACGTACTGTGGATCGTACCAGGGGGTGGTGCCCACGACGGCCTGAGTCACCACAGTTCCAACCGAAAAGGCGGAAAAGGCCATGGTCAGCATGGCATCGGTCCGGATACCGCCGTACTCCCACTTTGACCGCCTCACTGCCTCACTGCCTGCAGTTACCAGCATGAGCAACAGCCACAGGATCACCGGCAGGGGATGATGTATGGCAAAGACCTTCTGAAGGACAAATCCCACCATTCCAAGCTGGGCCACACACCGTAACGCAGCCACGGACAGGGACTTCTCCAGGCCCAGCCTGAGCCTTATGGAAATCATGGCTGATCCCACCACCAGCAGCGAGGCTATGGAGAGGTCAAGCACACTTAGATGGATCACTGACGAATGCATCTTGTCATGCCTCTGCTACAGCTCTCTTGCAAGTCCGTCTGTATCGAGCCTGTAGGATATATCCGCGGCCCTGGAGTAGCCCTGTTCGTGCATGACACACAAAAGGGCCCTGCCTGGCCTTCGGGCAAACTCCGTAAGCATCTCCAAGGCGCGTTCAGCGCTCGTCCTGTCAAGGCCTGCCAGGGGCTCGTCAGCCAGAATGACATCAGGAGCCCACAGTATTGCACGTACAAGGGCAAGTCTGTGCCTTTCACCTCCGGAGAGCATGGACACATCATGATCCATGGCTATATGCCCAAGGCCTGCCTGCCCCATCACCTCCCTGGCATGTTGGAGATCAAAACGCCTGGTCCCGGCATTTGCGAGCGAAAACGGAAACTTCAGGTTTGCCTCTACGTCTCCGTCCAGTGCCGGTGCATCCTGCATCATGAGCAGCACCCGGCTGCGCCAGAGTGGCAGGCTTTCAGCAGGAAACTCCTGGTCGGCCAGTCGCCTTGTGGCGTGGGGGGCGTGTATCAGCCCGGCTGCCATCCTGAGCAGGGTGGTTTTGCCGCATCCGGATGGACCGGACAGAGTGGCAAAGACAGAATCGGGAAGGGATATCTCCACATTCTCAAACAGCACACGCCTGTCCTCGACTATTGCGCTAAATGGCCCGCACCTGAAAAAACTGTCCATACCCACCCCCGATATTCACATACATCTGCTGAAAAAGGCTGGATCTAACGGGCGGTGTCTTTATGCCCCGCATACACCCGACCCACGAGAAAAGAGGGGCGCTTGCGAACGGCCTGGAATATACGTCCAATGTACTCTCCAAGCAGCCCAAGGGCAAAGAACTGCCCTCCCACAAAGAAGAAGAGCACTGCGAAAAGGGTGAACACCCCTTCAGCAGCCCACCCGGACCCAAGCATGATACGCATGGCCACCAGTAACACCCCGAGCAGTACGCCAGCGATGGCAATTACAGTACCTACGAAGAACAGGATGCGCAGGGGCCACATGGAAAACCCGGTCATGAGATCAAGCTGAAGGCTGAAGAGTTTCAGCATGGAATATTTGGACTCGCCTGCTGCCCGGTCTTCGTGTCCCACAGGTATCTCCACGGGATTATGAGCAAAAAAAGTGGCCAGGGCCGGGATAAAGGTACGATACTCTGGATTTTCCAGGATGCCGTTCACCACCTCTCGACTGTATCCCCTGAGCATGCACCCGAAATCCTTGAGTTTTATTCCGGAAATACGGGTAATTATGCGGTTGGTTATCCTGGAGGCCCACCGTCTGAAGGCAGTATCCTGGCGCCCCATCCTTACAGTACCCACAAGGTCATGCCCACGCCGGAAGCATTCGAGTATGGCCGGTATCTCCTCAGGAGGATTCTGCAGGTCAGCATCCATGGTGATCACCCACCTTCCCCTGCTCTCGGAAAAACCCGCCATGACCGCGGCATGCTGCCCGAAGTTCCTGGCCAGATCCACCACCACAAGCCCTGGCCTCTTCTCCTGCTCTTCAAGAAGTATCTCAAGTGTACGGTCTGAAGAGCCGTCGTTTATGCATACCACCTCCCATGACTCGGGAAGTGAGGACAGGACCTTGAACAGCCGCCTGAACAGTTCCCGGATACTCTGCTCCTCATTGTACATGGGGATAACGATGGAAAGCTCAGGGCCCTGGCCGGTAGCGTCCGTGCCCCCAGCGTGGTTGTCGTTCGATGCGGATTGGCTTGCACGTTCAATATTCATTTCATTCATACTGTTTCATTTTACAAGAAACCCTCTCTGACAGACCTTTTATCACAGTCTTGAAGCTTGCCATGTCACAATCACTCGTTATTTGCTTGCAATCAAGACCATGAGAAAAATTACCATCCGCCTCTTGCAGATGGCTTCTGTATATCAGGTATCCTGGAGTATGTCATTTGGTATACCCTGGCCCGGACCTCCTGGCCCGAAACTGGCCAGGCCAGGGTGGTATGTACACCGATCAGCCTAACAACTGGAACCTGAATTGAGCGTTTCGAACATGTAAAATCTTGTTTTATCTTTAATTACAGCAAATTAATGCTGTTTTTTGTAAAATTGCCCGTCACCCAACGGGTCTGCTGTAACTGTTTTGCTTTCTACATAAATGGCCATACTTCTGGCCTGTAAACGGCCTATCTGATAACATAGGCCTTATATCACATATATGGTAAAATTGCATGTGACATCCCATCCATAGCCATACCGTATTGGGAATCAAGCAGTGATGAAGCCATCTTACACAAAACTTCTTGAAACAGGGGAACTGGAACAGAGGGTCAAAGCGGCCCTGAAAATGCTCGATCCGTGTACAGTATGTCCTGAACGGTGCGGGGCCCGCAGACTTGCTGACCGCAGGGGCAGATGCCTGATTTCCGACCAGGCAATAGTGGCAGACTACTCGCCCCACTTTGGTGAGGAACCACCCATAAGGGGCACCAGGGGATCAGGCACGGTCTTCTTCTCTGGCTGCAACATGCACTGTATTTACTGCCAGAACCACGCCATCAGTCAAGACACGCCGGGCATACCTGCCACCCCTGAGATGCTCGCCTTTATGTTCCTGATGCTGCAGGAAAAGGGGTGCCACAACATCAATCTTGTATCCCCCTCACATATAGTCCCCATGTTCCTGGAGGGTCTCATGGTTGCGGCCCGAGAGGGACTGGCCATACCCATAGTCTATAATTCAGGTGGATATGACTCACTTGACACCCTTGAGCTCCTTGACGGAATAGTTGACATATACCTGCCGGACTTCAAATACTGGGACCCTGAAACCGCCCGCAGATTATCCGGGGTAAAGGAGTATCCATCTGTTGCCAGAAAGGCCATCAAAGAGATGCACCGACAGGTAGGCAGACTTCAGGTGGATGAAAAAGGCGTGGCAGTCCGCGGATTACTCGTGCGGCACCTCGTGCTGCCAGAAGGCCTTGCCGGAACCCGATACATTGTAAGGTTTCTCAGGGATGAGATAGCCCCGGGGACATGGATAAACATCATGGAACAGTACCACCCGTGCTGGAAGGCATCAGAGTTTCCCCCTCTCCACAGGAGTGTTACCCAACGTGAATACCAGGAGGCGACAGGACTAGCGCGTGAGGCAGGGCTCACCCTGTGCCCCTGACCTGTGCAAGCACCTATGTCAAGGTTGAACTGAACTTTTAGGCAGCAACACCTTATCACGCCACACAATTCTGTTGCAGCAAAATTGTTGCACCACACACACTGCAACAACCATGTAGCATCCCCGCTCCCCCCTCTCTTTCAGCCATACATCAAGATAAATACCCATTAATTATAGACAGATAAACACTGCCAACCCCATATTATGGGTTGCGATTCCTTCTGACGCCAAGCGCACACCAGATATTTCCTTATTCACCTTATTTTCTTATTTTTCCCTTTTTTTACAAGCACATAATGAAAAAATATGGACAAATTGACAATCTGGCATGAGGCATGCAGTAACATTTATCAAACAACGTTGACATACAGATAACAAGATATATTCAGCTATTACGAAAGGAGATTACCATGACTACCAATACAAAGACAAATACATACGAAGCCATAGGGACAAAGACAGGTATCAAGGAAGAGTCGTCAAAGACAGCATTGGGCATTGGCATAGTGCTGGCAGCAATCGTGGGACTGTGGGGGCTTGCCTGCCTCATTGGCGGAATCGCCTCTTCAGGCATTGGCGGGGTCATCGTAGGTTACATCAAGGCGGTAACCGGATAAAAATATCCATAATAACAACAAATTATACATCAAATTAACACAACTTCAATGACTGGGGGACAAAAAATGGCAAAAACAAACGCGAGTATCGCCGGAAAGGTCATGTTGGGTTTTGGCGCACTTATCGGACTATGGGCCGTATCCGCATTCGTAGGGGCCCTTTATTCGGCAAACGGACAGATATCAGAGGTGATCAGGGGTTACATGGTTGCAACAGGCCTCATCACTCCTATACACAACCTCGTTGACTACTACACTCACATAAAGGGCATAGAGTACCTCATATGCGTAGCCTTCTTCGTGGCATTCCCCATATTCTACAAGAGTCTTGGGACACGAAGGGAGGGCTCCAGGGCCTGAGCAGATAAGAAGAATCGTTTCATCCGCCAAGAGCAAAGGCCGGCACAGATATGGGCCGGCCTTTGTCATGTGGCCACCTCTCCTACCCGACACCAATCAGGGAGATAGCCCCTGCCCCCCTCATCCTGCAACACACATTCACAATACAGGGGAAAATCTATACCGGAAAAACATTTCCTGAAATGGGTATTGTTTTACCTTGTTGATGCAAAAAAACTTCCACCCCCCCTGAAATATCCATTTTACACCTGATAAGCCCCTAATGTGTACGGTACATCTTTTGCACAATTACTTTGAGACATCTCACAGTTCATCTGAAAAAACGCCACGCAGATTACCCAGACCTGCAACTAACACGGATAGAGGGACATTTTTAATGATGTGACCGTATTACACAAGGGGAGAGCCATGAATGTTATCAGATATCTTATCTCTGTTTTTCTGTTTGCCGCACTACTCATGCTTGTCAACACGTCGCCTCTCCACGCAGATGAGGACGATATAGACAACGACCTTGTAGTGAACGCCATTGACAACTGTCAGGAGACACCCAATGGCCCTGCTCTTGGTACATGCTACCTTGGCATATACAACGGTGCCGCATGCACCACATGGCTTGAGTGTGGCAAGGGGGGAACGTGCAGCATGGACCAGGAAGACGACGATCACGACGGCCTTGGCAACGTATGCGACAACTGTCCGGATACTCCAAACGGTCCATCCCTCGGCACATGTATCAGTGGGGCATACGGCGGTTACGCATGCACCGCACACGAACAGTGCCTGGGAGGATACTGCAGTTACCAGCAGGAAGACAGCGATCATGACGGTATTGGCAACGCATGCGACTCAGACTGGGACAACGACGGCGTGGCAAACAGTGCGGACAACTGCACTGACAGGGCAAACGGGCCTGATCTTGGCACATGCACCAGAGGGGCAAACAGCGGGCTTTTTTGCGTACAGGACGCCGAGTGCGGCGTTTCCGGATACTGCAGCATGAACCAGGAGGACAGTGACGGGGACGGGACCGGTGACGCGTGCGAGCTGTTCATGGACACAGACAACGACGGAGTGGCTGACCTGAACGACAACTGCCAGCAGACACCCAACGGCCCATCCCTTGGCACATGTGTTGCCGGAGGAACCACTGGCACCTGTTATCAGGACGAGGAGTGCGGCGGGGGATTCTGCAGCCGCAACCAGGAAGACTTTGACAATGATGGTGTAGGAGCGGCCTGCGATGATGACCAGGACGGCGACAACTGGCCTGATGAGATGGACAACTGCCCAAACAGTTACAACCCGTCACAGCAGGACCTGGACCATGACACCGTGGGGGATGCGTGTGACAACTGTCCCGACAGGCCCAATCCCGGACAGGAGAACCACGACAGGGACCTGTACGGTGACGTTTGTGACCCCTGCACCGATTATGACAATGACGGTTACGGGGATCCCGGCTTCTACAACAGTTGCCTTGAGGACAACTGCCCGGATGTGGCAAACAGTGATCAGGTTGACAGTGACGGGGACGGGATAGGTGATGCATGCGACGTATGCCCCGATATGCCCAACCCCGACCAGGCTGACGCTGACCATGACCGCATAGGTGATATCTGTGACAACTGCCCAAGCGTGGCCAACTCCGGACAGCAGGACCTGGATATTGACGGGGCAGGTGACGCCTGTGACAACTGCCCGGGTGTGCCGAACACTCCCACCCTGGGGACATGCATCAATCAATTCGATGGCGTGAACTTTGTCAAAAGGCCGTTGGACACTGGCCAGTCATGCACTGAATGGATCGACTGTTATGACCAGGGCGGACCTGGAGCGGAATGTGAAATGTCCCAGAAGGACAGTGACGGAGACGGGATAGGGGATGTGTGTGACAACTGCCCGGGAGTGCCCAATGGATCTCAGACAGGGTGGTGCGTGAGAAACCACGACTATACTGGTTACGTCACAGGGACCGGGTGCATGAACGATGAGCAGTGCGGCCAGGGCATGCACTGCAGCATGAACCAGGAGGACCTTGACGGAGACGGAGTGGGCGAGGCGTGCGACAACTGCGCGGCGTGGGTCAATTCGGACCAGATGGACTGGGACAGGGATGAGATCGGAGACGCATGCGACTGCTATGACGGCTACGCCGGACCGAATGAAGAGGGCGCTGACTGTGGAGGTATATGCACCAGCCAGTGCCCTTCACAATGCATCCCGCTTATCATCCAGGGGGACAGCAGCGACCGGTTAGACATATTTATCATTCCAAGCACGGAATACACAAACATGGCAGACTTCCGCGCAGACGCCATGGATGTGATCATCAACAGCTATATGGCCCTGCCCATTATCGCCGACAAGAGACAGGCGTTCAACTTCTGGTACACCCCCATCAGCAGTGAAGTGAACATAGATGACGGCATGTGCCAATGGAGCGACCCGGGCCTGGTCAAGGAGACGTGCCCGCAGTTTGACCAAGGGGCCATAATCCATATGGCATCGTGCAGGGACTTCAGCCGGGGGGACACCTTTTCATCAGAGTTTGACAGTTATGGCACATTCCTTCACGAATCAGGCCACGGGGTATTTGGACTGGCGGACGAATATGATGACAGCCCCAGCGAATGCGGCACCTATTACTTTGAACCTTCACCATACCCCAACATCTACGACAATGAGGAGCGGTGCCGCCAGATATCTCTCCACCCCTACCGGTGTACCCTGTTTACCACTTGCGGCAGCAACGACACCAAGGAGGGATGGTGGAAGTCAGAACCTGTCAACAGCATAATGCGCTGCAGATGTCCTGATCCCGGCTACCCGCATACGGTGTGTAACTTTGGCCCTGACGGGGAACGACAGGTAAACTCCGTGCTGGATGACCTGCTGGCAGACAATGCCGCCGCTGTTCCAAAGGGTGAGGACACAGACGCAGCCATGGCGGCAACCTTCAGATATGACGGTTCCGGACTGGAAATGCTCAGGGCGGTGGCCGTATCCGGCACGCCTCCCGACAGATACCTTGACAGGAACGGCCTGCGGTTTGACATCCACGGCTTTATGGACGAGCCACTGGACAGTTTCACAATACAGGACCCTCTTTACCGGGACTTTGACGATCCGCCAGGGGCCGACAGGCTTGATAGCGTCACTTTCACCATGGTCCTGCCCTTTCCGCAGGACATGAGGAGCGTGACAGTTACAGACGTCCAAAGCGGCAGGGCTGTTACCACCCTTGATTTCATGGAAGTCATAAACGACTTCTGCTCCCAATTCCCTGATTCACCAAACTGCGGATTTGACACTGACCACGACGGCCTTCCTGACAGATGGGAGACGCAGATTGTGGATGCAGATAGTGACGATGGCATACTGACCATTGAGGATGTCCTTCCCACGGATGATTTTGACAATGACGGCTTCAACAACCTGAGGGAGTTCCAGGGCAGAAGTGATCCCGCCAACACCGGTGACATACCTGCCCCTGCAAAGATCCATGTGGACATGGCCACCTCTACCACCATAGAAAACGGAAGCGCCACGCACCCATTCAGGACCATACAGCAGGGCATTGATCACGCTGGTCCAGGTGACACCGTGATGGTGGCGCAAGGCACTTACACCGGCCCGGGCAACCGTAACATAATGATACCAGGCGATATGGGGATTTCCCTGGTATCAAGCAGCGGGGCTGAGAAAACACTCATAGACTGCGAAAAACAGGACCGCGGCATCACCGTATATTCTGGCGGTGCGGACACGGTCATAACTGGATTTACCATAAAAAACGGCCTCACCAACTGGGGCGCCGGCATATACATCAGGGCCATCACCGGCACTGTTGAGATAGACCACTGTGCCTTCACTGCCAACAACGCGAACCTCGGAGGTGGCGCCGTCGGCATCTACGATGCCCACCCCCTGTTCAGAAACTGCTCTTTCACAACCAACACAGGGGGCAAAAACGGCGGGGCGGTACATGTTGAAAACGGTGGTATCACCCTTTACGGCTGCCTGTTTACCCAAAACACCTCTGTAAAAAACGATCTCGGAGAGTATGGGCGTGGCGGGGCCATATATGCCCATATAGGTTCAGAGGTCAATGTATCAGGCTCCGTATTTACCGCAAACCAGGCCCAGGCCCACGGCGGGGCCATATCCGTTGACGCCTCACGGCTGATCATGGACAGTTCATACATCCATGGCAACATCTCATGGCAGGACGGAGGCGGTATCAGCGCAAAAAACGCCTCTGAAATCACCGTGTACAACACCGCCTTTCTGGCAAACAGCTCGGACAGCAATGCCGGCGCCATATACGTAAACGGCTCCACTGCCATGATCACAGGCTCCATACTGAGTGGCAACGCCTCTGACAACCGCGCTGGAGGCATCTATACAGAAAACAGCGGCAACACTGCCATAAGTTTCTGCACCTTCTCCGGAAACCACGCAGATTATGGCGGGGGGGTATACGCGGATATGAGTGATACAACCATCACCTCTTCCATACTATATGGCGACTGGGCGGAAAATGGCGGCCTGGAAATAGGGCTTCATTCAGGCTGCGACCTCGATGTCTCCACGTCAGACATACAGGGGGTGAACACGGCGAGTGACATATTTCAGTACTCTGCCGGAAATGCCATAAGCTACGCCCTCTCAAACATTGACGCAGACCCTCTGTTCCAGGACAGAGACGGGATAAACGGCCTTTCCGGGGACATGGATGACAACCTGCTGTTAAGCCCCAACTCACCATGCATCGACAGGGCGGAAGGCCAGGCACTGCCACCAGACATCCCCGACATGGACAGCGACGGCAACGTGGAGGAGCCCGTCTCCATCGATATTTACGGTAATTACAGAACAAATGGAGACAGACCGGATATTGGAGCGGCTGAATACCATGCCCACGGGCTCCACGCCTCCTATTCAAACGGCGTGGAGGTTTCGGAAGGCCCGGTATTGCATGGATACAGCCATGACTGCGACCAGACATCCAACAATCTCTATCAGGGACTGTGCACATCCGTTACCAACTCACCTGTGAACTGGGCCACGGGATCATTCAGCACACAGTGGAGCGGATATCTGTATGCGCCGGTTGACGGAATCTACACCTTCAGCTCCCATTACTGGGTGGACGGAATCATATTTGTAAAGGTGGGAGATACGGTCATCGCCGATTTCAACACAGGCGGAGGCGGATACGCAGGAAATGTATATCTGCGCCGCAGGACATACACGCCAATCACTCTCTCCTTTGCATCAAACGGCTACTCCAACAACATGTCTTTCGGCTGGAAGATTCCTGGCATCCCGGATTGGCAGCCCGTAACACCACAGTATCTTGTGACAGTACCGCCAGATGCCCTTGACCTTGACAGGGACTGTGACGTGGACGGACAGGACCTTGCGGCTTACGCCCGGGGCCCCGAACCTGACGCAGCAAACATGGCGGATAGATTCGGAAACGACGTGTGCGTTGACTCACAGTTGCCGGAATAACAGCATCACCTCAAGGAAAGGCCCTGTGAGACCACAGCCCCAGGGCCTTTCCCGCCCCCTTCCCCCTGACCATAGCTGCCTCTG
>CAZXAK010000013.1:0-104964 GCA_964638145.1 uncultured Desulfobacterales bacterium
ATCCGCCTGCTTGATGGCGGCGAGATCGGCAGACGAGGGATGGTTGCCCGGAGACGGACGATTCATGTCTGCTTCAATGCCCGAGTCAAAAGAGAGAGTTCTCATGCCACCTCGAATAGGTTACGGAAGTGCGTACTATACGACACCTGAAATGCAGAAGCAATTGGCAAAGGCACCATCCGCCGTATAGGTGTCGTGTAGTATAACGGAAGTGAACCACCCTCCATGAGAGTTGTTGCCAACGGCCTTGCCCCTCTGGAATAAATTTTATACCGGTGGAAACCCCATGTCAAAAAAACATGACGCATCTCTATCGGGAAAAGGCAATAAAAAAAGCCCGTAACCACTGAGGATTACGGGCATTGTCATCATATGGTGCCGAGAGGCGGAATCGAACCACCGACACGAGGATTTTCAATCCACTGCTCTACCGACTGAGCTATCTCGGCATTTCCAAACGCGCCGGCATTATGATGAGTAAGGGCCGGTTTGTCAAGTCTTTATAGCCATCATTTAGGTAAAAAAAAATTCTTTTGCATTACCGGTTATTGAAGGCGATTTCCACAGTGAACTGGCCTGATGGGGTCTCAAACGGCACGGCGAGATAAGGTCCGTTATGGATATGAGTGATGGAGTGGTTTGGCCCTGACACTACTGTGGGTGTGCCACCCTGCAATTTCACCTCCTGGGCCTCGAGACGCCTTCTGGCATCTCCAGAAATCATGTTGGTCAGTTCTCCAACAGCATCGCAGACTTCATCGTTTACCTCTGTCACAGTTGTGCCAAAGAGGTTGGCAATGACGGATGTGATGCATGATTTGGAAAAAGTGATCGAAAGGGAGCCGGTATGGTCACCTGTAATCCCAATTATGCCTGTAACATCTCCAAGGGCCGTTACGTCTCTTTTGAGAAATGGCTTACCAGGTGTTGCAGGTATCATGGCCATGGTCTGTAGTACATTGGCCGCTGCTTCCAGGAAGGGATTGATAATTTTGGCTTCCAGCACATCTTGCCTCCTGAAAAGTTATAGAAATCTCTGCGGCGAAGGATCAATGTTTCATTTAAAGTCCCATGCCTTTGCGTCCCCGCAGACTGCCAATGGCAGGATATGGATTGAACTGATTTCGTTTTATAACTTTTCGGACTTATCTGTCAGCGGCTTTAACCATTCCCATACATTTCCATAAAGGCGTTCCACCTCCACTGCACTTATGCCTGCTCCATGTCCCACCTGTCGGGCAAATTCAGGGGACATGAAATCTCCGGGGGCATGGCCGTCCGAGTTTATGATAAGGCCTGCTCCATACTGCCGGGCAAGTCTTGCAACATGCCCGTTGGTAAGGCTGTGCCCCTTCCTGCCTGATATCTCAAGCCTTACCCCCTGTTTCCTTGCAAGCTGTACGTCTTCTGGTGAAATAAGCCCCGGATGGGCCAGGATATCAACCCCTGCCTCAATGGCAGCCCTGTTGGTGCCTGGAATTACAGGCTCAACCAGGGTTTCTCCATGACAGACCACAATCTTGGCGCCGAGCTTCCTTGCCTCTTCTGTAAGGGGGGCGATAAGCTCAGGGTGCACGTGTGTAAGCTCAATACCAGGAATCAGCACAGTAGAGCTGTATCTGTTTATGTCCCGGGCTGCTTTTATAAGCCTTGGAATTATAAAATCTATGTTTGAAGAATCTGCGTGGTCCGTAATGGCTACAGCGTTGTAATCCATTATTTCAAGCCGTCTCACCAGTTCAGCAGGGATAAGTTCACCATCACTGAACAGACAGTGACAATGAAGGTCAAACATCAGCATGGTAGGAAACTCCATATAAAGTTATATTTTGTATTTGATGGAGTCGGGGTCCAGTTCTTCAAGCACCTTTGCCCATTTCTCTTTTGGGTCCGTCTGGTCCTCACCTGGGCTGTCTCTGTGCATGGCCGGGGAGGCGCTGTTTGACGGATGGTCCAGTATCTCTTCATTCACCTTGATATCAGCACCGGTTCTGAGCGCAAGGGCCACAGCGTCACTGGGGCGTGCATCCACAGAGGCAGAGCCACTCTTTGAGACAAGTGTGATCCTGGCATAATAGGTGTTGTCCTTTATGTCTGTTATCTCTATCTTGGGCATCTCGATGTGCATGGCCCTTAGCATGTTGACAGCAAGGTCGTGAGTCATGGGGCGTGCAAACTCCAGCTTCTCCATCTCGGTGGCAATGGCAGTGGCCTCAAGCAGACCTATCCATACCGGCAGGGTCCTGTCACCACCTTTCTCCTTGAGGATGAGTATGGGGGACCTGGAGGCAGGATCAATGGTGATTGCATGTACGTACATATTGATAGTGGTCATGGATCAAACCTTCACGTGATTCAGATCGCAGGTTGCACAGGGTTTTCTGCAGCATCAGACCCGTTGGCCCTGCACGCGGTGAGCCTGCCACGAAGGGAGTGTTTGCAGGCCCGCTCTATCCTGACGGTGACAAGTTTGCCCAACAGATCCGATGTGCCTGGAAAGTGTACCACATGGTTTCCCCTGGTCCTCCCCTGCATGTCACCGCTACCCTCCTTGCCGTGTGACTCTACCAGGATTTCCACGTCCGTGTCTTCAAATCGGGCGTACTGTTCCAGCCCGATCTTTTCCTGTATCTTCAGCACGGTTTCGATCCTGCGGGTCTTTACCTCTTCTGGTATCTGATCCGGGAAGCGGGAAGCAGGTGTGCCTGGCCGCGGGGAGTACTTGAAGACAAAAAGCTGATCGTACCTTATCTCTTCCAGCAGGGATACGGTCTGTTCAAAGTCTCTCTCTGTCTCACCAGGGAAACCAACAATAAGGTCGGTGGTAATAGTAATCTCAGGACACTCTGATTTCAACATGCTGACCTTGTCCAGATACTCCTGTCTGGAGTAGTGGCGGTTCATGCGTTTGAGTACCGGGGTGGCACCGGACTGAACGGGCAGATGGATGTGTTCACAGAGGCTCCTTAGCGTTCCGAAACATCTTGCCGTGGCATAATCCAGGTCCCTGGGGTGGCTGGTGGTAAAACGTAGCCTTTCCACTCCCCTTATACTGTCTACCATCTCCAACAGTTCTGCAAAGCCAGGATGGCCATGTAAGGTCCTGCCACCCGCCTTTTTCCCATAAGAGTTTACATTCTGTCCCAACAGGATGATCTCCCTGGCCCCCAGCTCGACTGCCTGCCGGATCTCTTCGATGATATCTTCAGGCGGGCGGCTGATCTCCCGACCTCTGACAGTGGGTACTATGCAGTACGTGCAGAAGTTGTCGCAACCCTGCATGATGGTGATGGAGGCCCTGACTTGGTCTGGCGGAGCGGTATGTGCCCTTACAAGGGGAATGGAAAACGTGGGGTCCAGTTCATTGATGCATATTCTGCCCGGTTTCTCACCAGCCTGGTTTACTATGGACGGCAGTCTGTAGATACCCTGTGGCCCAAGCACAATGTCCACATAGGGCATGCGGTCCAGAAGCCTTGCCCCTTCCTGCTGTGCTACACATCCGGTGATTGCAATCTTAAGGTCCGGATTTATCTCCTTGAGATGACGGTACCGGCCTGCAAGGCTGTAAAGTTTGTTCTCTGCCTTCTCCCTTATGGAGCACGTGTTTATGATGATCAGGTCAGCCTCTTCAGGGGTATCCACAGGTTTGTGGGTGTTGTGCAGCAGCCTGCTCATGGTCAGGGAGTCGTAGTCGTTCATCTGGCAGCCAAAGGTGGCTATAAAGAGTTTTTTTCGCATTTCGGGTTTGCTGTTGCCCTGCAGGTCATTCAGGTCTGTCATATGGTTAAGTCTTGCCATTGATGTCTATTCTGCAGGCATGCTACTGGACACAGGCAGGGGGCGTTTTTTCTCGTGTTTTTAGAGTTCAGTTGCGGGTATCCATAATAAATGATATTAGTAATAAATGACATTGTGGCATGGCCTGCAGGATTAAGGAATAATAACTCATGAACAGGGAAAACGCCATATTGGAAGGGCCATGATAGGGAACTGGCAGAGAGACCCGGCAGGCCCTGTGGCAGTGCGACTGCTTGCGCTACCCAAGGCCTGAATGAAACCGATATGGGAAGTTGCGGGTGAGGCTGAGTCTATGGGGTTCATGCTACAGGACACCTGAAATGCAGAAGCGGTTGGCAAAGGCGGATGGTGCTTTTTCCCATGGTTTTGACCGCGAGCAGATATATCATTGCCAGGTTATTGCAACTGATGAGCTTTAAATCATGATAGAAAGCACTATCCGCCGTATAGGTGTGGTGTAGTATGCTATGGGGTTATATACGGGATGATTTTGCTGTTGTCTTCCGAACCCCAGATGACATCTGCAAGCTTGTCACTGTTGACGTATCCTGCCCCGATTATTACACCATTCTGCAGCGGACTTGATGGCAGTGCCATGGAGCCCTTGATGCCCTGGCTGTCCATGAGCCACATTTGCACGTCTCCGCTATTTCTGTTGTACCAAAGGATGTCCTGGGTCCCGTCTCCGTTGAAGTCGCCGCTGGCAGCAACAGTGCTCGTAGTGTCATCAGGTATTCCGAGATATCGACACTGTCGCATTAGTGTGTGGTCATCAGTGGTATAGCATACTGAATAGAAGTCCAGACTTGGTTCATACCAGAGTATGTCTGCTACCCCATTTCCGTCGTAATCGGCTTGGGCTATTAGTCTTAAAGAACTTGGTGGAAAGGTGCCAACAGGTTCACTTTGATACGAGCCATTTTTCTGCATGAACCAGACGTACATATCCCCTGTGGTGCCATCCAGGAACAGCAGGTCGGCCGTTCCATTGCCATCAAAGTCTGCAGGACCAAAAGCCGTCAACTGGGATATTGTAGGGTCGCTGATGGTAAGTTCATGGTGAAAGCCATCAGACCCCATAAGCCATATGGATAAGCAGCCTGTATCCGGATTGTGAAGCACGATATCGTCATATCCATCTGCATTTACGTCCCCTGTGCCCACAACAACCCATCCGTTTTCCAAGGCGTCAGCGTTGAGGCTGTCAGAGTATCCAGGGTTGTCTGCATAGCTGTACCATAAAGAGGGATGACCAAATCCTGAGCCGTCAGACAGGGCTATGTAGACCCCGTCTTGTGCAAACAGTACAAGGTCTTCCTTGCCGTCCCCATTTATGTCTCCTGGGATGGCTGCAGCATATGACAGGATACTCGTTTCATCTTCATATATGGAATCAAGCTGGTCGGGTACAGTATCTCCATTGTCAGCGGGCAGATACTTTAGCACCTCTTCTGAGTAGTCGCTTGTTTGGCCTGATAGGTCCACTGCCTTTAGGGCAAAGTAGTAGGTCTTGCCCGGTTCCAGGCCGTCAATGGTGTATATCCGCTGCGCAGGGGCGTTGGCCGTGTCGTGAATTTTTACAGAATGGGTGTAGTCATGCGATGTTGTGCCCCAGTATATAATATAGCCTTCTATGTCAGGTTCCTGGTTCCGGTTCCATGTCAGGGTGACACTCGCTGCCGAGGCATAATGGGCTGTGCACATGGTCAGGATCGATGTTAAAAGAAATAAAAACTTGAAAGATTTCCTTCTGTCTATAATCCGTCTTTCTGAGGTTCCAATCATGTTCGTTCATGCCTTTTAAGCCCCACCATCCCTTCTTGCCAATCCCGTCGTAGCCATGGGACTGGTCCCTCTTTCCCAGTCTGAATGTGTACTGCTCTCTCGTCACGTGATGTTGATACAGGTTCGGTTGGCGTGATATTGAGTCTCTTAATACATCACGAAATTCCAAACTCATGCCAGAATTGTGCCAGACAAGTATCAGTTAAAATTTTCTTTTTATATTAATGCGTTGTATCTTTGCTGTGTGTTGTGTCCATTTTTATGTCCTGTTAACCTGATTGAAGGATAGGACACTGGAAGATGCGTGTTGCCGGTAAAACCCTGCACGGCACCCTGTTTCGTATAGTTGGTGTCCTCTCCTTCCTGTAATGTCAAATATTTGACGAATCGTCCTCCCTTTTGGAAAAGTGTTTTGGAAACTGTCGGTTTTCCAACAGATGGACCGGCAAGTACTGTCTTGAACGCTTGATTTTGGCCCAACTGATGTTTTTGAATAACTCCCTGGTAAATAAGACATTTTCCCTTCAGAGTTTTGAAAATGCCAAATCATGCCATATTACAGTTATTTTTTCCCTGCTGCATCCTTGATTCACTAAAAAAACCTCTTGCGTCACAATATGTGGAAAGTCATCGGTATGTTGTACCGATATGTAGCGTTTCGTCCTTGGTACAGTGGTGCCTGCACTGCATCAGGATTCAATACAGGGTTTTTGATCATGTGGCTGAGTGGCATATCGGTTGCTAATTACACCCTGCGGACCCAGAATGTTCTAACCAAAATGTGGCGTGGATACAAGTTGGTGTCCAAGTTGGGAATGAGAAACCTTGTTCTATGGCAAGGGGCCAGGAGATGAAACAACAGAGTGCCACAGGCGCACATGAGTTTTCACGACAGGCAACGCAGCCATGGGCAAAAGGGTTGTTTCTGGATTGGACACAAGTGAAGTTTGCCATAGCCTTACTGTGATGGAGAAAGATTTATGGCCGGGGATTCTAAAAAGAACGAAGATGTTGAACTCCAGGGTGGGGCCAAGAAGAAGCCCATTCTTCTCTTTGTACTTATTGGCGTGATAATTCTGCTTGCCGCAGGCGGTGGCGCCTTCTTCTTTCTGTCTTCTTCCCCAAGTGACGAGGAGATAGCCCAGGAGATCGAAAAGGAGGCCCAGAAGGAGCCCCCGAAACCTGATACTTCTGTTACCCAGGATATAGGAGTCATAAAGGAACTCTCCCCGTTTGTTGTAAACCTCGCCGATCCGCAGGCCAGGCATTTTCTCAAGGCCAGCATATCTCTTGAGCTCAAGGACGATGAATCTGCAGAGTTGGTGGACAAGCTCAAGCCAAGGATCAGGAATGATATTCTCATGCTTTTCAGTAGCCAGACCATGGAGGACATAATATCCCAGGAGGGCAAGGTCAGACTCAGGGACGAAATAATAGCGAGGGTTTCCCATATCCTTGGGCCGGGACGCCTCAAAAATGTCTATTTTACACAATTCGTAGTTCAGTAGCAGGATTATGGCACAGGTACTGAGTCAGGATGAAATAGATGCCCTGCTTGGCGGGCTGGATGATGTGGAGGAGGCAGAGCCTGCTTCGGTTGGAGAGGTGGACACTGGCGGAGATGCCGATGTCATAGCCTATGACTTTGTCAATACGGCAAAGATGACAAAGGTCAAGTTCCCTGCCTTTGCTGCCATTAACGATCATTTCAACAGGGGGTTGCGCTCAACATTTTCTTCCATACTCAGGGTTATGGTTGATAGCGCCATTGTGCCAATAGAGATAATAACCTTCAAGGAGTTTCTGAAGCGGGTCCCTGTGCCCAGCAGCCTGCACATAATAAAGATGGAGCCTTTGAGGGGGCACATAATGATGGTGATTGACCCCCAGTTGGTGTTCTCCATTGTGGAGATATTCATGGGCTCCACCACCCTGGGCAAGAGCAGGATTGAAGGCAGGGAGTTCACCTCCATTGAGCAGAGGATGATTCAGCGCATAGTCAACTCTATCCTCAAGGACATGGAGCGGGCATGGCAGGCCATCTATCCGGTCTCCATGCAGTATGTGCGCAGTGAGATAAACCCTCAGTTTGCCAAGATTGTACAGGATGATGATGCGGTAATCGTCTCCAAGTTTCAGATGGATATCGAGGAGATGAGTGGCGTTATCCACATAACCGTACCCATGAGCGTGATCCAGCCCATAAAGAAAAACCTGCAGTCCTCCTTTCAGCACGAGGAAGTGGAAGACCCTACCTGGAAGCAGATGATGCTTCAGAATCTCAGGGTTACTCCAGTAGAACTGGTGGTCCCGCTGGGTAGCGCCACCATAACAGGGGCAGAGCTGCTGGACCTCGAGGTGGGTGACATCATTCAGCTTGATACCAGGATTGACGACCTGCTGCCAGGGATGTTTGACGGTCAGGTGAAGTTCATGGGCCAGCCGGGCCTGTGCAGGGGCCAGCGGGCATTCAGGGTTGAAAACGTTATAACCAACCCGGAGGAAGTTTAATGCTGTAGTGACGTTACATACAGCTTTCAAGCAGAGGATTTTGTTATGCTTAGCCAGGAAGAACTGGACAAATTGTTGGAAGAGGAAGGGGATGGACCTTCTGAAGGCAAGGATCAGGACAAGGAATCCGGTGCCAAGGACAGCAGTTCCCCCTCGGCTGAATCAAAGGGGCCAATCGATCAGGATGATATTGACTCCCTTTTGGAACAGGGGATTGATGAAGACGGCAGCGATGCTGCGTCGGAAACTGCTGGGGATGACAGTACAGATAATCTCGACTGGGGAGATGCCTTTGCAGAGGCAGCCGCAGGCGGGGACTCTGCTGCTGCAAAGGCAGTGGCCCAGGGTGCTGTGAGTGGGGAAGGTGACTCCCCTGATGCCAGTGCCTCTTCCCCTTCGTTCAGTGAGTTCAGCAGGAATGAAGGCCCTGTGTCTGGGGAACAGAGAGACAACCTGGATTTTATCCTTGAACTTCCTCTTGAGATATCTGTGGAGCTTGGCAGAAAGAAGATACAGATAAAGGATCTGCTAAAACTCGGTCAGGGATCAGTGGTAGAGCTCAACAAGATGGCAGGAGAACCTGCAGAGATATATGTAAATCAGAAACTCATGGCCAAGGGAGAGGTTGTTGTGGTGAACGAGAAGTTCGGTGTGAAACTATCAGAGATTATCAGTCAGGCAGACAGGGTAAAGTCCCTGGGTTGACGGCAGGTTATGCTCGTCCGCATTCATTAATAAATGGAAACCGGTATCTACATAAGGATGATAGGCGCCATGGTCATGGTGCTTGGCCTGCTGTTCATGCTCTATCTCTGTCTCAAGAAGTGGGGGGGAATGGTGAGTGGCAGGCGGGCAGGGCTGATCGAGGTCATTGAGACCAGGATGATACTGCCGAGGCGTCACATATGTCTCGTCAAGGTGGCAGGCCGGGTCATGGTGCTTGCAAGTTCTGAAAAGGGATTTGACTATCTTGGCGATGTGGAGCCAGACTCTCTTTTCTCAGCAGTATCTGAAACACGGGAGGTTCACGGTGAAACCAATGACAGGTGAAAGATACAGACCGGACATACAGCGGCTGGCCGTCTTGAGAGTGCCTGTTGCAAGCACGGTACTGGTATCCTTCCTGTTGTCTGCCCGTCAGGCCGCAGCGGTCACTGTGCCAACAGTGAGCATCGGTATGCAGAACACCGACAGTCCGGAGAAGGTGGCCACTGGTCTGGTGATAGTGGCGCTTCTTACAGTGCTATCTGTTGCACCTTCCATCCTTTTGATGATGACCTCGTTTACCAGGCTGATAGTGGTCTTCGGCTTTCTGCGTCAGGCAGTTGGTACCCAGCAGGCACCTCCAAATCAGGTGCTCATCGGGCTTGCGCTGTTTCTTACATTTTTCATCATGACTCCTGTGTGGCAAAAGGCCAATAGTACTGCGATACAGCCCTATCTCAATGAGGAGATATCGTTCAGGGAGGCACTGAAGAGGGTGCAGGTGCCAGTGCGCGAGTTCATGTTCAGGCAGACGCGGGAGGCAGATCTGGCCCTGTTTACCCGCATGGCCAAGATCAAAAACCCTAAGGACAGGGATGATGTCCCCACCATGGTACTCATTCCTTCCTTTATGATAAGTGAACTGAAAACCGCGTTTCAGATCGGTTTTATCCTGTTCATACCTTTCCTTATCATCGATATGGTGGTGTCCAGCGTGCTCCTGTCCATGGGTATGATGATGCTTCCACCTGTGATGATCTCGTTGCCGTTCAAGCTGCTGCTGTTTGTGCTTGTTGACGGCTGGAACATACTGACCGGTTCCCTTGTCCGGAGTTTCATGGGATGAGGCCGTATCCGATTATATGGCACATATCCTACATGATACGTAACTCCTCACAGGGTTCTTTGCGGCTATTATCAGACAACTGTCTGGAATGTATCTGCTTACAGGGTGCTACTGATATAAGGCGGCGGGTGCTTTTTTCATGGTTCTAAAGTCAAGAGAAAAAGCACCATCTGTTCTGTCGGGGAGGTTTGACAGATGACACAGGATATGGTGGTTGGACTTGCAAGGGATGCCATTGAACTTACCCTGCTCATAAGCCTTCCCATGCTTGGGCTCGGGCTGGCAGTAGGGCTGCTGGTGAGCATATTCCAGGCAGTCACCCAGATACAGGAGATGACCCTGACCTTTGTGCCAAAGATCGTTGCCGTGCTGGTGGGGCTTCTGATAGCGTTTCCCTGGATGATGAATAAGATACTGGATTTTACCAGAAACCTCATACTTCATATTCCGGATTATATCAGATAATGGGCATGACAGTATCAATACAGATGTGCTGCAGGGCAGATATGCCAGACGGGAGACGGCCATGAGTAGCCCAATACTACTGGACTGGATGCTGAGGCACTATGCAGTTTTTACCCTCGTGCTGGTAAGGGTGGCTGCAATGCTCTTTTTAATGCCCATATTCAGCAGTTCCACAGTGCCAATGCGGATAAGGGCTGCCGTTGCCTTGCTGCTTGCCCTGATGCTTACGCCTGTGGTGCCGTGGCATGCAGATCAACTGCCCTCATCGCCAGTGAGCTTTTTGCTACTTGCAACCGCAGAGCTTTTTGCCGGCATGACGCTGGCCCTTATGATGCGTCTGGTGTTTGCAGGGCTCCAGACTGCCGGTCAGATGGTGAGCATACAGATGGGATTCAGTGTGGCTAACGTGATGGATCCAATTTCCGGTACCCAGTCGGCAGTCCTTGCACATTTTGCCTATATCATTGCACTGCTGCTGTTTCTTGCCAGTGATGGACACCTTGTGATTGTCCGCTATGTGTACAAGAGCTTTGAGCTTATGGCGCCAGGGAGTTTTGCTACAGCCGCACCCCTTTCAGAGGTGATGATGCACATGTGTAGAGAGATGTTTCTGCTCTCCATCAAGATACTGGCGCCGGTGATGGTGGTGCTCCTGTTTTCACAGGTGGCCCTTGGAATACTTGCCAAGATGGTGCCCCAGATAAATATGCTAATAGTCAGTTTTGGTCTGAACATAGCACTGGGCCTATTTTTCCTGGGGCTCTCCATCCAGGTGTTCTGGCCAGTTCTCGGAAGATCCATAGAACGTTGTTTCAGGCTCATGCCTGCTGCAATGCGCATAATGGCAGGAGGGTGATATGCCAGAAGAATCCTTCCAGGAACGCACTGAACAGGCTACCCCCAAGAAGCGGCAGGAAGCACGGGAGAAGGGGCAGGTTGCCAAGAGCAGGGAACTTTCTTCAGTGGCAGTGTTGCTTACAGGTGTGTTTACACTGTTCTGGGGAAGTACCTATTTCTACCACCATATCACAGGTGTACTCAGATATTATCTTGCCGAGGTAGGGCATCATGCAATCACAGTGGATTCAATGCCGGGTATTGGACTCTTTGCGCTCAGGCAGCTATCGGTGATCTTGCTGCCACTGTTCCTTACCCTTGTGGCCATGGCCGTGCTGTCAAACTATTTGCAGGTTGGAGGCCTGATATCATGGGAGGCCATTACACCAAAATTTTCAAAGATCAGTCCCATGGAGGGATTGGGCAGGCTGTTTTCAGCCCAGTCCCTCGTGGAGTTTGTAAAGTCACTGTTCAAACTAATGGTGGTTGGGTGGATAGCATGGGACACCATGAAGGGGGAGATGAATTCCCTGCTCCCTCTTATCCACAAGGCACCTATCAACATCCTGCACTACGTGGGGCATGTGAGCTTTACACTGTTCTGGAAGGTCTGCCTGTTGATGATTTTTCTCGCCATCCTGGACTTCATGTTTCAGAAGTGGGAGTTTGAGAAGAACCTCCGCATGACCAAGCAGGAGGTCAAGGAAGAGCTGAAACAGACCGAAGGTGATCCGCACGTCAAGTCCAGAATCAGGTCCATACAGCGCGAGATGGCGCAGAAACGTATGATGGCCGATGTACCACAGGCAGATGTGGTGATTACCAACCCTACCCATCTTGCCGTAGCTTTGAAGTACGATGCATCTGTCATGTCAGCGCCTCAGGTGGTGGCAAAGGGCGCCGGGCATGTGGCAGCGCGTATCAGGGAGATAGCACGGGATCACAACATCCCTGTCATTGAGAACAGGCCCCTGGCCCAGAGTCTTTACAGGATGGTGGAGGTGGGCAGAAGCATTCCGGAGGCACTCTATCAGGCAGTGGCCCAGGTCCTCGCCCATGTGTACAGCCTCAGGAAAAAGGGACGCAGGACAGCACCAGGAGGCGTGAGATAAATGGCAACAGTTGCCGAGACGCTATTTTCAGGCGTACAGATAGACAAGAGCAACATGCTGGCTGCCACCGGGGTCGTGGGCATCCTCCTGCTCATGGTGCTTCCTCTGCCGTCACCTGCCCTGGACATGTTCCTTGCCCTTAACATCACCGTATCCCTGCTGGTATTTCTCCTCTCTCTTTATGTGGTAAAACCGCTTGATTTTCCCATATTCCCCTCCATGCTCCTTCTTACAACCCTGTTCAGGCTCTCGCTTAATATTGCCTCTACAAGGTTAATACTGCTCCACGGACATGAAGGCCCTGACGCAGCAGGACACATAATCATGGGGTTTGGGGAGTTCGTGGTAGGGGGGAACTTTGTAGTTGGCGGTATCGTATTTGCCATACTGGTCATAATCAACTTTGTGGTCATCACAAAGGGTTCCGGCAGGATTGCAGAGGTGGCTGCGAGGTTTACCCTTGATGCAATGCCGGGAAAACAGATGGCAATAGATGCGGACCTTAATGCCGGCCTCATAGATGAGGCAGAGGCCAAGCGGCGCAGGGAGGAGATTGGCAAGGAGTCCGAGTTCTACGGGGCCATGGACGGTGCCAGCAAGTTTGTGCGTGGTGAGGCCATTGCCGGCCTTGTGATCATGGCCATCAATGTAATTGGCGGTTTCATAATTGGTGTGCTGCAGCAGGACATGCCTGTTTCTGCCGCGGCCCAGAGCTACACCCTGCTTACAGTGGGTGACGGGCTCGTGTCCCAGATACCTGCCCTGATCATCTCCACGGCAGCAGGTATCCTGGTGAGCCGGGCGGCCTCCACCGCGGGAATGGGGCGGGAGTTCATGAAGCAGTTTGCCAGCCAGCCACAGGCCCTGGCAGTCACCTCATGTGTGGTGTTTCTCTTTGGCCTTGTTCCAGGGCTTCCTGCCATTCCATTCACCGTACTGTCTGCAGGTATAGGTGCCCTGGCGTGGTTTGCATTTCGTGAGCAGGGCAGGCTCATAGAGAAAGAGGTGGCTGAAGAGGAGGCCGAGGCTGCTGCCGAGGCCCCGGAGCCGGGTTCCACCGAGGATGTTGAGCAGCTTCTCACCATGGACATCCTGGAGCTCGAGGTGGGTTACGGGCTCATTCCCCTGGTGGACGAGGAGCAGGGCGGAGACCTGCTTGAGCGCATCCGTTCCATAAGAAAGCAGTTTGCACAGGAGATGGGCCTCATTGTCCCGCCTCTGCACGTGAGGGACAATCTGCAGATGAATCCTGGCCAGTATGCCATATTGATCAAGGGAATAGATGTGGCCACAGGCGAGATAATGATGGGACATCTCCTGGCCATGAATCCAGGTGATGCCACTGCCGAGATAGACGGCATACCCACTACAGAGCCTGCCTTCGGCCTTCCTGCCATATGGATAACGGAAGACCAGAAGGAGAAGGCCCAGATGGCAGGTTATACCGTTGTGGACCCATCCACTGTGGTGGCCACCCATCTTGCAGAGGTGATCCGTACCAATGCCGATGAGCTGCTTGGCAGGCAGGAGGTCCAGAGGCTCCTTGATGCCCTTGCCCGCACGAGTCCAAAGGCCGTGGAGGAGGTGACCGAGAGTCTCTCTCTTGGCATAATCCAGAAGGTACTTCAGAACCTGGTAAGGGAGAAGATTTCCATAAGGGACCTGCTGACCATATCGGAGACCCTTGCAGACTATGCAGGCATGACCAAGGACCCGGACATACTCACTGAGTATGTGAGGCAGAAGCTGGGCAGGGCCATTGTAAAACCACTGCTCACTCCAGACGGGATGCTTCCGGTTATAACCATTGATCCTGCAATAGAGGAGACGGTAAGAAACAGTGTGCAGCAGACAGAACATGGCAGTTTCCTTGCGCTTGATCCTGCCCAGGCCCAGAGGATCGTAAAGTCTGTGCAGTCTGCGGTGGAGGAGGCCACGGCAAAGGGATACGCGCCTGTGCTGCTCACCAATCCGGCTGTGAGACGCCATATAAGGAAACTCATGGAGAGGTTCATGCCTGATATCAACGTGCTGTCTCACGCGGAGATACCTGGCAATGTCAGGCTGGAGTCAATAGCGGTGATCAGATGAGGAGTTTTGCCAGTTGCTTCTGCATTTCAGGTGCCGTGTAGTATGGGAGTGTATAATTTACCGTGAAAATAGAGGCCGTGGCCGGAGCTTTTCATGGCTGGGGTGTTACCAACGGTGTAGCGGGGTAACATGAAAGTTTGGGTCAAGGTTGATCCATCAGGCTGGAGTTGGCAATGAATATCAGGAGATTCAGGGCACGTAATGTCAGTGAGGCCCTTTCCATGGTCA
The DNA here is from genome assembly GCA_964638145.1 of uncultured Desulfobacterales bacterium. Taxonomy (GTDB): domain Bacteria; phylum Desulfobacterota; class Dissulfuribacteria; order Dissulfuribacterales; family QOAL01; genus S144-17. The sequence continues at coordinate 14,662 of CAZXAK010000013.1, forward strand.
AGGCAGAGCTGGGCGATGATGCCGTTATCCTCAATACCAGCAGACGCAGGATAAGGCAGGGGCAGGCAGGTGCTGCCATAAGCATTGTGGAGGTGGTTGCCGCAATTGATTTTGATGTGGATGCCCTTGCCGGTAACGGGGACTCTCCTTCGCTAAGTAGTGATGGTCCTGACAGATTTGATCCGGCTCCTTCTGTGGAGACAGGGGTAATGGATATGGTCAGGCAGGGCACTGCCTCAACAGGACAGGGGCATGTTCACCAATCTTTGGGCTGTGCAGAAAAACTTCGTAAAAGTGCCGATAAGAAGATTGCAGGCCCGGACAGCCCGGACAGGGCTGGCGGTTCAGACAAAGGGAGTGAAACCGGCCTGCGCCACGAGATTGAACAACTGAAGGCACTGATTGAAAGGATGCTGCCTACGGCAGGATCTGTGGTGGGGGCTGCGGCAGGTTCCGGAGATGGTTCCGGGGTTTGTGGCGACAGCTATACAAGGGCGTCCATGCCCTCGTCCTCACGCTATCCCCTCATGGTCATCCATGAGGTGTTTGACCTGCTCGGTATGGAGCCTGCTGTTCAGCGCAGCCTTGCAGCCGCCTTCCTGCATGCGCATCCAGCCAGGAGGCCGGTGAACCACAGGTCTGTTTATTCCTGGCTCAGGGGGTACTGCAAGGAGAGGATCGTGTGCGGCCCTGTTGCCCATTCCTGTGAAAGGCCGTGCTGGTGGGCATTTATTGGCCCTACGGGTGTTGGAAAGACAACGACCCTTGCCAAGGTGGCAGCCCATTTAAAGTTCAGGCACGGTCTTGCAGGGCATCTGGTCACGCTGGATACGTACAGACTGGGCGGTGTGGAGCAGCTCCAGAAGTATGCCTCCTTGATGGAGATACCTTTTTCAACCGCAAGAAATACCGGAGAGCTTGTAAGGGTATTTTCAGAGAACAGGGACCTGGATTTCATACTCGTTGACACAATTGGCCGTAACAGCAGTTCCGCGCGTCATCAGGCCGAGCTTGAAAAGATGTTTGATGCTGTTCCAGGCCTTTCAGCCCAGGCCTTTATCTGTGCCTCGTACAGGGCAGAAGACATGGCGGCAACTGTCAGGACCTACAGGCGGTTTCCTGTCAGTGGCTGGACCATAAGCAAGGTGGATGAGACAGGTTCGCCAGGCGCACTGTGTACACCTGTGCTGGGTTGGCGGCTTCCGCTCTCCTACATTACAAACGGCCAGAAGGTGCCTGAGGATATAAAATCCGCTACTCGGGAGAATGTCATGAAACTTTTATTCGCAAGGGGAGATACCTATTTTGCCCGTAACGGTGGGCAGAGACATCCTGATCTGTTACAGGATCCAGATAGCCGTGATGATGGCAGGCATGCGGCAGTTGCAGAGGGTCGGAGATGAATCAGGCAGCAACCTTGAAGAAATGGAAAGAGAATATTATGGCAGAAGATGAGGTCTTCACCCCGGGCCGCCCTGTTCCTCAAACCTCTGTGAATCCGCGGGTCATGTGTTTCAGCAGCGGCAAGGGTGGTGTTGGCAAGACCAGTATGGTGACCAATATCGCACTGGCAATGGCAAAGTTGGGTAACAGGGTCATGATTTTGGATGCGGATCTTGGTCTTGCCAATGTGGATGTGATCCTTGGGCTGTCCCCACGCTACACTATCAAGCACCTTTTTTCGGGTGAGAAGAGTCTGGATGAGATTATTGTCCAGGGACCGGGTGGAATACAGATACTTCCGTCAGGGTCAGGGGTGCCTGAGCTGGTCAATCTGAGTGAGGGAGAGAAGCTCATGCTGTTGAGTGAGATGGAACGGCTCGAAACCCCTCCGGAGGTGATGCTCATAGATACTGCAGCGGGCATAGCTGATAATGTCCTCTATTTCAACATAGCTGCAAGGCAGAGGGTTGTGGTGGTTACTCCTGAGCCTACATCCATTACCGATGCATATGCACTGATAAAGGTGCTTTCTGCCAGGCATCATGTCAGGGATTTTATGATACTGGTGAACTGGGTAAAGCATGAGCAGGAGGCACGCAAGGTCTTCAAACAGCTCTCTGCAGTGGCAGACAGGTTTCTCGGTATGCTCAGATTGGTCTATATAGGTTATATCCCGCGAGATACGGCCATTTCAAAGGCTGTCAGGCAACAGAGGCCTGCCCTTGAACTCTATCCGGATTCAAAGGCATGCAGGGAGTTTGTCACTGTGGCAGAAAACATATTGAGCACAGAAAATGAATGCCGGGACGATGGTAATATAAAATTTTTCTGGAAACAGCTCCTGGGGATATGAGAATGAAAGACCAGGAAAAACTTACAATTAGAGACTATACAGAGGAGTTTTTCGGAGACGGGAAACCCCTGACTCCAGCGAGACGGGAGGAACTCATCCTGAGGTACACACCGCTTGTGAAGTATGTGGCAGGACGTCTTGCCTCTCGTCTTCCCTCGCATATCATGCCTGAAGATGTAATAGGCGCGGGAATAATAGGTCTTATGGATGCCATTGAAAAGTTTGATAACTCCAAGAAGATAAAGTTCAAGACCTATGCAGAGTTCAGGATTCGCGGAGCCATACTTGATGAGCTGCGATCCATGGACTGGGTGCCCCGTTCCATAAGGAAGAAGGCTACTCAACTGGAAAAGACCTGCCGCAGGCTTGAAAAGGAACTTGGAAGGCCTGCGGAGGATGAAGAGCTGGCAGAGGCGATGGGCATGGACATGGCTGCCTTTTACAAACTTCTCGATCAGACCAGGCATGTGCAGTTTCTTGACATAGACGTGATAAGGCGAAGGATGCCAGAGGGCAGCGAGGATGACCTCTTTGATCTCATAGCGGATGAGGGAGATCACGATCCCTTTGAGCTGCTGAACCTCTCTGAAGTGAAGCACCTTCTTGTGGAGGCCATTACAAAGCTTCCTGAAAAGGAGAAACTGGTAATCTCTCTGTACTATTATGAGCAGCTCACCATGAGAGAGATCGGTGAGATCATGGGATATACAGAATCCCGTATCTCGCAGATGCATACAACTGCAATGATCAGGTTAAGGGCGGATATTGGTGCACTGCAGGAGGAACTTGATGGTGAGATGGTGATGTAGCAGGTGGGGACTGCTTGTTTCCATTGTTGCCAGTCCCATTATCCCTTTCGGTCTGTTCGTAAGTGGCACTACTGTCTGTGATTTCCCCTTTTTTCATTTCTTTTGCTTACCCAAAAGAGTCGAAACAAAGAAAAGGGTGCCCCATTGCCGCTTTAATCCTGCGCGTGGAGGTCATGGGGCTGAACCGGCAAAGTGCCCCCTCTGGCCATGTTGCCGGTGGATGCCTCCATGCCGCCCCCTCTGCGGTGGGTTTTAGGCTTATGGCCTCCCTGCATTACCATAATTGCAATACAACAAGAGCCGATTTTTTTGTTTTCCGTGTTTCACAAATATTTTTTTCGTGCCGATTATAAATAAAAGCCTTGATGGCAGATGTATTTCCGGGGCTTGTTTGTCATCCCCGGTCAGTGGGCCACCACAGGAAAATTGTTCAGGAGGATAAAATGGCCATCGATTATAATATGACAGTGATGATAGTGGATGATTTTGCTACCATGCGCAGGATCGTAAAGAATATCCTGACCCAGTTGGGATTCAAGAATTTCGTTGAGGCTGATGACGGATCAGTGGCGTGGGAGATGCTACAGAAGAATCCTGCAGATTTTATCGTCTCTGACTGGAACATGCCCAAAATGACGGGCATTGAACTGTTGAAGAAGGTAAGGGCAGATGATAATCTCAAGGATATACCATTTCTCATGGTGACTGCAGAGGCCCAGAAGGAGAATATCGTGGAGGCTGTAAAGGCAAAGGTCAGCAATTATATTGTAAAGCCCTTTACACCAGAGACACTTGGTGAAAAGATAGAGAAGATATTTGCATAAACTGATAAGAAGTTTTTTTAGACAAGACTACTGAAAGATTGGATCGTGTCAGACCAGCCTGAAAAACAGAAAGAGATAACCCCTGATGAAGATATGAAGCAGGAATCTGCTCCTGATATCGCTGATGATCCCTCTGCTCCACAGGATGATGGACAGCAGGGTGATGGCATGACACAGGAGGGGCGTGGTGATCTGTCATCAGAGCTTGATGGCATCCTTGATGATGCTGACGAGTTTCAGGAGATAGACCTGTTTGATGAAGGGGTGCTGGATGAGATAGATCAGGCGACTGATTCCCCTGACACCGGGGCGTCTGACGCGAGTGTTGCCCATACCGCAGAGGAGATATCCAAGGAATCGGCAGCCCAGCGTGCAGATTCAGATCAGGCGGCAGATGCCCCTGCAGACGATGTTGCTGCAGAGAACCGGGCAGATGATGATCTTGCTCAGGAAATTGCAGCAGATATTGCTGCAGACCTTGGCCAGGTTGACGGCGAACAGGCACCTGAAGAAGTGGTTGCTGAAGATGCGCCTGGCGCTGAGGAAGCCGCTGCAGTACGTCCTTCTGATGGCTCTGAGACTGCAGGTCCTGAGAAGAATGAGGCAGCAGGTGCAGAAGTTCAGGCTGACGATGTGGATGGGGATACGACCACACCTGTGCAAGAAGATGCCGGGCCTGATTCGTCTGCGCAGGTCCGGGAAGATCAGCCTGCCAGCGACGAGAAGATCCCTCATGTCCCTGAGCAAGAGCCGGATATAGAACTTGAGCCAATGGAGATCGGCTCTTCGGATCCAGGCGCTGATGTCCAGGAGGGCGCTACGGAGGGTGCAAGCCCTTCTGAAGGCCAACAGGTTCCGTCCGGGTCTGTGGGAAATGATCGGGATGCCTTTGGAGATGACCTTGGTATCTCTCTGTCAGACGACGAGTTGTGGGATGATTCCGGAGAGGATGATATCCCCCTTTTTGATGATGAGCCTGATGTGCCTGAACCTCATGGCCCGGGTGCCCGTGTGGCTTCTGCTGCAAGGGATGCCTCAGAGGGGCAGACAGATGGCGCATCTGCAGAGACTGTTGCAGGTCAGGGGGCTGACCAGGACCATTCTCAGGGGGATGAGTCCATGCAGGCCGGAGAAGATGAGGCTGATCCGGAAGATATTATTGTCATTGGTGGGATAGGACCTGCCTGGCTCCCCTATTTCATAAGTGGTGTTGCTTCAATAGTCCTTCTTGGTGGCATCTTTGTCCTGTGGGGTATGTTATCATCACCTGTGGTTACGGTTGCTGCCACCGATACCCAGGCCGTTTCCTCAAACCTTCCATCTGGTCAGCAGAGTCATGAGCAGACTGCCAGGGTGGAAAAGGAGCCTGTTTCTCGTGCACAGTCAAAGGATGAAGTTACGCCTGTGGGCGATGTCCTGCCTATTGAGGGCAGGCAGGAGGTGGAGACCTTTGATCTGGCCCCGTTTATAATCCCTGTAATGCGTCAGGGAGAACTGGTCTTCTTTAAGCTCACAGTTGAGCTTGTCGTGCCGGACATGCAGACAAAGCAGGAGCTGAAAAAGCGGGAGGCATGGGTCAGGGATGCCATTTATACCGAACTCAAGGGTATAGATGTCGGTCCTGGCACAAAGGGTGAATTTTTGTTAAACTATAGACGACCGTTGAAGAAGAGGATAGAAAAGGAGCTTGCCCCTCTTGAGATAAGAGATGTAAGATTGATGGGTTACGTACTTAAATAATGGCTGATGATACTGTACAACAGATTGTCCAGAGCGTTGCTTCATCGCCTGTTCATGCACATCCTGCCCTTATAGAAAGGCGGTCCGGAAGAAGGCGCAATTCTCCCAGGGAAAAACGGGAGGGTAGAGAGAAGGATACCTCCAATGGCCAGGAACGAGGCAGGGATGCCCACGTACAACTGACTGATACTGTCACCCTCTCCAGTGGCGCTGACCCCTGTTCCGGAAAGAAGGGACCGTCCAGGCTTCCATGCATATCTTTAGGCTCCTCAGGCGCAAAAGCCCAATATCCATCCAGGCTTCCGGTAAAGATTCTGCCCAGGCTCCGTGAAAACACTATAGATATCCGGATATGATTTTGTAATTTCAAAAAGGGAGGAGGGCGCATACCTTGTCTGACTGGCACATTCCCCTTGCTATCCCGTTAACATTTCCTGTGCTGTTTGCTGCCGTTCAGATCGTCCTTGATATGGTCCTGATCCTTATCGTGCTGTTTCTGTTGAAGCGAATCTCCTCTTTTGATCCCCGCAAACTGGAAATGCTCATAGATACCCTGAAGGAGAGCCGCCAACTCTGTGACCAGCTTGGAAAGACTGTGGCAGAGAATGCGGAGATTGCCAGCAATATTGAGCGCCTTGTAAAACATCACAAGGGGCAGACTTCCACAGACAGGGGGCAGAGGCAAGGTCAGGAGGTTGGTACCATACATGAGCAGGTGCTCAGGCTTTGGCAACATGGGAAAACCATTGATGAAATTTCCGATGCCACTGGACTTGGGAGGGGAGAGGTGGAGGTGATCACCTCTCTTGCAGGCCAGCAGCGGGTAAAGGGCCAGCCCACGTGATTGGCCAAACTGGTCCTGGAGTCTCTGTGGTCTTTGGCCTGTCTTTGAGGTGCCTGCATGATAGAGCCACCGCTTGAATATCTTGGGGTAGATACGGTAAAAGGTCCTCTTGTGGTGGTAAAGGGGATTCATGACGTGGGGTTTGGAGAGCGGGTTGAGGTGGTGGCCTCTGACGGTGAGGTGCGTCAGGGCAGGGTACTTTTTGTCAGTGAAGAGGCTGCTGTGGTGGAGGTGTTCCAGGGTACCTCTGGTATAGCACAGCCTGATACGAGAGTGCGGTTTCTTGGCAGGCCATTTGAGGTGGTGGTCTCAAAGAAAGAGGTGTTGGGGCGGGTGTTTGGTGGCCTTGGCCAGCCTCTTGACAGTGGCCCTGCGCCCTTTCATGGAGAACGCAGGGATGTGAACGGCCTGCCTGTCAATCCTGTTGCCAGGGCATATCCAGAGGAGTTCATTCAGACGGGGATATCTGCCATCGACGGTATGAATACCCTGGTCAGGGGGCAGAAACTTCCCATATTTTCCGGAAGCGGGCTTCCCCATAATGACCTTGCCGCCCAGATAGTGCGGCAGGCAAGGCTGCTCACTGATGATCAGGGTTTTGCCGTTATCTTTGCGGCAATGGGGGTTAAGCATGACGAGGCCCAGGGGTTCAGGAAAAATTTTGAGGCAAGTGGTGTGCTCAACAACGTGGCCATGTTCCTCAACCTCGCTGATGACCCCACGGTTGAACGACTGATTACCCCACGCATAGCCCTGACTGTGGCCGAGTATCTTGCCTTTGATGAGGGCATGCACGTGCTGGTGATCCTCACGGACATGACCAACTACTGTGAGGCCCTTCGTGAGGTAGCCACCTCAAAGGGAGAGGTGCCCAGCCGCAAGGGATATCCTGGCTATCTTTACAGTGATCTTGCATCAATCTATGAACGTGCTGGCAGATTAACTGATCGTACCGGTTCTGTTACCCAGATACCGATCCTCACCATGCCGGATGATGATATCACCCATCCCATTCCTGATCTCACCGGCTATATAACCGAAGGCCAGATAGTTCTGGGGCGTTTTCTGTATAGAAAGGGAATCTATCCGCCAATCGACATACTGCCCTCTCTGTCCCGTCTCATGAGTGACGGGATAGGTGAGGGACGGACCCGCGAGGACCATCAGGATATAGCCAACCAGCTCTACGCCGCTTATTCCAAGGCCCAGCAGGTACAGCGTCTTTCCTCAATAATCGGGGAGGAGGACCTGTCTGCCAGTGACAGGTTGTATCTCCAGTTTGCCAGGGAGTATGAGCACCGTTTTTTATCACAGGGCCATGATGAAAATCGTTCCATCATGCAGACACTTGATCTTGCGTGGGAACTGGTGATGAAGCTTCCGGAACAGGAGCTTACACGGGTCAAGGCTGAGGAGATAGAGCAGTGGGGCAGGAGGTCTGAAAATTTCCAGGTTGCCGTGTCGTAACGGAGATTAATGGGCTGTACCAAAAGACTTACTCCTGAATTGAGCGTTTCAAACCATGTGGAAAAATACTTGTGCTCCCTCAGCCTGGAATACAGTTTCGCATCCCAGGGGTGGTAGGATTTTCCCCCAGGAGGAACCGACTGAACCATGGAACAGATAAATATCCCTGCAACAAAGAGCAACCTGATTCACCTGAAGGAGGAGTTGGCCTTTGCGAAAGAGGGGCTGGAGCTGCTCAATGAGAAGAAAGAGATTCTTATAAGTCAGATTAGCTTCTTGTCCTCAAAGGTGGATAGGGTTAGAGAGCGGGTGAACCGCGATCTCATGACTGCCTACTCCCATTTGAAAAGGGCCATGGCAGAGTATGGTGAGGCGTCTGTTGAGGCTGCCGGGCTTGGGGTCAGGGCCCGCGAACGCGTACACCTGAGTGAGAGAAGCCTTATGGGGGTGGTCTTGCCCATCGTGTCCATTGATATCCCTGAGTTCAGGCCCCAGTACAGCCTTTACGGGACTGGCAAGGAAGTGGATGATACTGCCATTGCAGTACATGAGGCAATGGAGGCAGTGGGAGAGCTTGCCGAGCTTGAGGTAGGTATGGAGAGGCTGTTTGCCGAGCTCAGAAAGACGCTTAAGAGGATCAATGCATTGGGACACATCTATGTGCCCATGTACAGTGCCACTGTGCGAAAGATGGAGGAGACCCTTGAGGAAAAGGAGCGCGAGGCCCTGTTTCAGATGAAGCGTATAAGGTCCAAGAGGCGGGGCAGCGTGGTTTGATATACAGATATGCATGAACGAACTTCCCTGTTTCACAGAATAGTAATTCCGGTAGATGGTTCCAGGTTCAGTTACCATGCAGTAGAGATGGCATGTGAACTTGCCCTTGTCCATGGTTCTCGTCTCTTTATTGTTCACGTGATAGACAGTGCTGTGGAGGAGCAGGTCTGCAGGCTCAGTGGCCGTCCCATGGAAGAGCTTCATGCGGATATGGAGCGTAGTGCAGGGGCGTTTTTGAGGGATATGGAGCGGATGGTCCTGGAGAGTGGAGCTGTGGTAACAACTGTTCTGAAAGAGGGGGTCCCGCACGAGGTGATACTCAGTGAGGCCGACAGGTGGCAGGCTGATCTCGTGGTCATGGGAAAGCTTGGAAGACGGGGGATAACCGGTATCCTCATGGGTAGCGTGGCACAGAGGGTAATAGAATTTTCCCATATCCCGGTACTGCTTGCCATCGGTGGCGAAGGGCGTCACGGTGATTGGCGTTTGTGATCTTTGCAGCAAGGACTTGGTTGTGGCTGTTGCCGCCATCTGATTTTAGGAAATGTAAAAATTTTCCCTGAAGAATTTTTCCGTTTTTTCTGTTTTTGTATGTAAATTCATGTTCAGTCCAGGGGCTGAAGGTAGCAGACACTGGTCCACAAGTTTGGTGCCTCTGACCATTTGTGGTGGCAGTATGCTTTCAGTGGTTTGGGGCAGTGGAATGTGGTAACCTCTCTCTGTTCATAGGTGTGGTCCAGGATAGGGCACTTTCAATTATCATAGAGGTAAAAGGTCCATGGCGGAAATATCATTTCATGGTGCTGCAGGTACTGTTACTGGTTCATGTCATCTCCTCAGGACAGGGGACAGGAAGATACTGCTCGATGCAGGGGCATTTCAGGGGCCTTGGGCAGTTGAGAGCCTCAACTATAAATCGTTCGGTTTTGATCCCCAGGAGATTCATTCCCTTATTCTAAGTCACGGTCATCTGGACCACTGCGGCCGTATCCCGCTGCTTGCCAACCACGGTTTCAGGGCCAGTATCTACTGTACCTATCCCACAAGGGATATCGCGCATTTCATCCTCATGGATTCTGCCCATATCCTAAAGGAGGAGTTCATATGGCGGCAGAAGCGGCTGATACGGGCTGGTATCAAGGCAGAAGAGCCCCTCTACACCTTTGACGATGTTTACTACTCCATGGACCTGTTCGACAGGCCGGTGAGGCTTCATGAAAGGGTGGAGCTTGGGGACGGGGTTTCTGTGATGTTCCATGCATCTGAGGCCGGTCACATACTGGGTTCTGCACAGGTTTACATTGACTATCCTGGAAAGAAGGGCAAGAAAAAGAGATTGTTGTTCACAGGTGACCTTGGTGACGGTGATCGTCCCCTGGTCAATGATCCAGAGAGTCCGGAACGGCCTGTGGATGTACTGATCATGGAGTCCACCTATGGGAATCGTGAACACAGGTCATATGAGGAGTCAGTGCAGGAACTGGAAGAGGCTATAGAAAGCACTGTGAAGCACGGAGGTACTGTACTGATCCCAACCTTTGCGCTGGAACGTTCCCAGGAGCTTCTGTACCATATTGGTAACATGAAGAGGGCAGGGAAGCTCTCTGCAAAGATACCGGTGTTCCTGAACAGTCCGCTTGCCATTGACATAACCCGGCTCTATCAGAAGTATTGCAGCTACTGTCACAAGGAACTCATGGTGGGGTACGGGAAGGGAGGATCGCCCTTTACCTTCCCTGGCCTGCACTTTACCCAGACAGCCGATGAGTCAAAGGCGATCCATACTGTGGAGGGTCCAAAGATAGTGCTTGCCGGAAGCGGCATGATGACAGGTGGGCGTATAAAGCATCATCTGAAGCACCTGTTGTGGAAGGAATCCACCACGCTGATCATCGTGGGATATCAGGCAGAGGGTTCCCTTGGCAGGAAGATTGTGGACGGTGCCGATACGGTAAAGATATTCGGGCAGCCCGTGTCTGTTAAGGCCAGGGTCTACACCATAAACGGTTTTTCTGCCCACGCCGACAGGACGCATCTCCTTGAGTTTGCAAGACGCACCAAGCCCCGGAAGATATTTGTTGTGCACGGTGAGCCTGTCTCATCCTCTGCCCTGGCCGAGGAGCTGAGCAGGGAACTGAAGAATACGGAGATACACATCCCCAAACTTGGTCAGAAGTTCAGAATATGACTATCTGCTGCCGGGTATGTATTGTTTGGCAAGGGCAATCGTTTGGCATGTGGGCCTATCTTATAATGCATGGGCACTCTTCAGGCAGGACCAGTTTTATCTCTTTTGGCAGGACCTCGAACCGTATGTGCTCTGCCTCATAGGGTTCTCCATCAAGATTGACACTCCTTCTAATGTTGGGCCATGAATCGATCCATCTGGAGCGGAACCGTTTTACGTATCTCCCGCTGGTGGACGGGTCACGTATCTCCTGAATGACCTGTGTCATGTCTGAGAGGGGGAAGGTGAGTACTATCATCACATCCAACAGGCCGTCATTTATAAGTGCATCAGGCGCAAGCACCTGACCGCCTCCTGCCTGTCTGCAGTTGCATATGGCCCCTATGATGGCTGAACCCTCCAATTCTATGTTTTCTGCCTGCAGCCTGCCCTGGGCAGGGTTGAAGTTCAGGGATTTTATGACTGCCGCTATGGCATAGGCCCCTCCGCCCAGGAAGTTTTTGAGCTGTACAGGCACATCTGCAGTGGCCTGCGATGCAAAACCGCCTGTGGCAACATTGATGAAGTGGCGGTCGTTTGCCCTTGCAATATCCACATCCACACTCTTGCCATGTACTGCAAGGTGAAGTGCCTCTGCCGGGGTCTGGGGTATGCGGCAGGCAGAGGCAAAGTCATTGGCAGTGCCAAGCGGCAGCACGGCAAGCTCTGGCCGCATCTCCCTCTCTATTTCTGCAAGGCCGTTTACAACCTCGTTGAGGGTTCCGTCTCCGCCTGCTGCCACTATGCGTGCTATGTTGTCGCGGGCCGCCTCCCTGACAAGACGTATGGCATCACCTTGTTCATAGGTAACGCGCACCTCTATCATTGATGCATCTTTACGCATGGATAAGATGGCAGAGCGCACATCTTCCACATGGGCCTTCTTTCCGTTCAGGATGATCCGTATCATGGTATGTTGAGCCTTGGGGTCATGTGTGGTTGGGGCAATGCCCCCTTTGACATTCAATACCCAAGTATACCGCAAAAGTATGTTTTGTTCACCATGGCCCATGCCAGAGCGGGTTATGAATAACTTGTTATCTCCGCCTGATTCGGTTGTGTCTCAGTGGGCCTTTCCCACTTTGATGTCCAGTTTTTTCAGTTTCTTGTACAGGTTTGTCCGGATGATTCCGGTCTGCCGTGCCGCAAGGCTGACGTTTCCGCTGCAGCGTTCCAGGGCAGTGAGGATGTACTCCCGCTCAAACCGTTTTTTTGCATCTGCATAGGGGAGTATCCGGTTGTCCTCCACAAATTTGACCCCCTTGGGCAAAGAGGAGAGCCTGCCATCATAGTTCAGGTACCTGGTGGTGATCTTGTCTGATGTTTCTAAGGATATGGCTGCCTCTATGACATTTTCAAGTTCCCTTACATTGCCTGGCCATGGATAGCTGCACAGCATCTCCATTGCCATTGGGGTAAAGCCGTGGATATCCTTTCCTGATTCCTCTGCATATTTTTGCAGGAAATGCATGGCGAGAAGCGGGATGTCTTCCACCCTGTCCCTGAGTGGGGGAATGGTGACTGTGAGCACATTTAATCTGTAGTAGAGGTCTTCCCTGAACTTTCCATCCTCCATGACCGTCTTCAGATCCTTGTTGGTTGCAACCAGCAGACGCACGTCCACCTTCACAGGTGTTGTGCTCCCTACTGGCACGATCTCGTGTTCCTGCAGGACCCTGAGCAGTTTTGCCTGGATGTTGGGGCTGATCTCTGCAATCTCGTCAAGGAACAGGGTGCCCCCGTCTGCAGTCTCGAAGAAGCCCTTCTGTGTCTTGTACGCCCCTGTAAAGGCCCCCTTGACATGGCCGAAGAGCTGGGATTCCAACAGTGTGTCCTGAAGGGTGGCTGCATTTACACATACTATTTTTTTGTGTTTTCTCGGGCTGTTGTAGTGGATAGCCTTTGCCACAAGCTCCTTTCCTGTACCGCTTTCACCCTGGATGACAACAGTACATCTGCTGTTTGCAGCCCTGCGAATGAGATCGAACAGGTCCTGCATGGGCTTGCTCTTGCCGATTATGTTGTTGAATCCGTACCTGTCCTGTATCTCTTCCCACAGGTGGGACATCTCCAGCATCAGTTTGCGTTTGTCCCATGCCTTCTGGGTAAGGCGTACAAGGTCGTTTTTTTGAAACGGTTTGGTGATAAAGTCGTAGGCCCCGTACTTCATTGCCTCAACCGCGGTCTCTATGCTTCCATACGCAGTAATTATAATAGCAACTATATTCTCGTCATGTTCCTTTATGCGCTTTAATACTGTTATGCCATCACAACCAGGCATCTTGTAGTCCAGAAACACGATATCAATGTCTTCTTCCTCAAGCAGGGTTATGCATTTTTCAGGGTCAGTGGTGCTGATCACCTCAAATCCCTCTTTCTGCAGTACACTCTCTAAGAGTTCACAAAAACCCTGTTCGTCATCCACTACGAGAATCCTGCCTTTACGTGCCATGATCTGTTCCCTCCTGTATGGGGAATATAATACTGAATGTCGTACCCTCTTCAGGGGAACTGTTTACCTTGAGGATCCCTCGGTTCCTCCTTACGAGTTTCCAGCAGATGGAAAGTCCCAGGCCTGTTCCGTCTTTCTTGGTGGTATAGAAAGGCGTGAATATCTTTTTGAAGTCATCCGGGCATATCCCATTGCCAGTATCGCTGATGTCAATTTTTACGGCAGGGTCTCCTGTCCTGACGGCACCGTCTATGCGCGGTACCCTCATGGACAGGGCGCTGCCTGGATCTTCCATGAGAAGAACCCCTGGCTGGATCACAGGGGCGGTGAGCATCACGGTATCCTCCCGGCTGAGCGTGGTAGTGCTGGTGGATACCACTATTTTGCCTGAGCCGTGGATGGCCTGAATGGCATTTTTGATAAGGTTTATTAGTATCTGTTCTGTCTGATCGGGATCAACCCAGATTGTGGGCAGGTCTTCTTGAAGGTTGCACGTTATTTCAATACCCTCTATTCCTGGATAAAATATGAACTGCAGGGTGTCCTTAACAAGTCTGTTCACATCCACCTCGGCAAATGTAGGTTCAAGGGGTCGTGCAAATGCAAGGAGATCCTGAAGTATGCGCTGGCACCTGCCAAGTTCGATCTCCATTCTCTTGAGTTTTGGATAGTGTGGATGGTCTGGTGGTACCTCGTCCAGAAGGTGCTGGGTAAATCCCAGAACAATGCCCATGGGGTTGTTCAGCTCGTGAGATATGCCTGCGGCAAATTCGCCAAGGGCAGTAAGTGTACCTGCACGAAGGAGATGTTCCTGGGTTGCTTCAAGGTCCTGGGTGGTTTTCCTGAGAGACCTCCTTAACTGTTTTACCTCATCTGCCAGGCGGATGCTATCGGTTCTTGCGTCCTGAAGATGGTGTTCCAGTTCTTCAAGCCTTGCTGACGATCTGTCAAGGAGTTCTTCAATGGTCATGCATGTGTCCTGTTGACCAATGATCCTCTCCAGAAAATCTCTGCACATGTCCAGTTGCCTTCCTGGCTGTAGAAGGCTGTAGGCGCATGTAAAGGTAATGATGGTGAGGACAAGCACTGCTGCGGCCCACCATAGCCAGTCATTTTTCACAAGGCCTGACAGCAGCCCCGGATTGGCCATTACCACTATAACAGCATCTGGCTTTGGCACTACCTCATAGCCTGCCGCAGGATTCCTGACCCGCAGTCCTGACCTGATGGCAAACTCCATATCTCGCACAAGGGCATGGGTGGGGTTGATGCGTTTACCTGAGAACCAGGTCATGTCCCTGTGGAAAAAGGATAGAGTCAGAGGCACACCTCCATAGAATTTGCTCAGTTCCTTTATGGATTCACTGTTCACCTCACAGTTGGAGAGTACGTTTGCCATCTGCTTAATGGCAAGGCCGGCAATCCTGCTGGTATGCCATGATATGAGGAGACAGCCTGCTGCGATCAGGGAACAGAGGACCAAGAAGGTCCCTAATGCCACAAATACCTTTCTGTGTCCGTTTTTTGGAATCCTCACCTTGCCTGTTTCCTGTTACTGATATTCCTGTTCTTCCTTTGTTTAATGTCGGGTGCTGACAGTTTTGGTGGTACTGGTCCTTGTGGAGGGACTACTCGTGGTGGTCCTGTCCACAGTGGAGTGGTCTGTCACAGAGCTTCTCCCGCTAAGTGTGGTGGGACTGCTGATTGTGGTGCGGTCTGTCATGCTGGTACTCCTGTCAGTCATGGAGGTCGGACGGTCTGTCATCATGCTGGTGGTGTGGTCAGTCATAGTGCCCATACTGGTGGTATGATTCGTCATGGTTGATGTGCTGCTTGTGCCCATACTGGTGGTGTGGTCAGTCATGGTTGATGTACTGCTTGTACCCATGCTGGTATGGCTGCTCATGGTGGTACTGGTGGTACCTGTAGTCCCCATGGAGGTCGTGGATGTCTGGGAGGTAATTGATCCTGTGGCCATGGTCCGCTGGTATGAGCTTGAGGATGTAGATAGCACGTCAGGAGAGTAGCCCCTGGTGAATACACCCCTGTATCTGCTGCTTATCTCCTGCATGGCATGGTTCATGTCCAGACCAAGATGGAGCTTCAGGCACTGATCGTATGTCTTGAGTTCCCTATGGGTCATGTCTTTGGGCGGTATTGGGGGCCTGTGCATATGTATGATGGTAAGATGCCTCGGCCCCACTGTGACCGATTTGTCCGGTATTCCCCTTGTCCATACCAACACGTGTCCCTGGAGCACTGCCACGATCAGTCTGTCCTTGGAGGTGAGGTCAGCGGCAAACCGTGTCCCAATAACCCCTGCTACGCCAATTGGCGTATCAACCAGCAGGGGCAGTCTGGAGAATTTGGGTGAGACATAGAACAGGGCCTTTCCCTTCAGGAGTTTGATAACCATGCCGTTTTTGCAAGCTCTGTCTTTGCACAGGCCCGGGCTTGCCTTGGATAGGGCCTTTTCAAGCCTCTTCAGCATGTCGCTTATTATAAGTTCACTGTCGCCGTCAACTCGGATTATGGTCCCCCTGTCAATGAGGATATCAATGGATGAATGGGACAGGGTACGCAATCTTGCCCCTTTGGGAATCTCCATCCACTTCTGGACCGGTTTCCACTGGTTGTGGCCTTCAGGCGCAATGAGGGCCGTACCCTGGACGCGCACTATGAGTATCTTGCCATTTCCGGCATGTGCTGATGTTGCCGCATGAAATAGTGTGGCAACTGCGAGTGATATAAACAGGGTTGTTGTCTTCCACATGACTACTCTCTCCATCCGATCTCATCTTCCATGTTCAGAACAGCCTGAACCACCTTCATGTCAAACTGGGTCCCTGCGGAACGTCTGAGTTCTGCAAGTGCCTCTGCCTTGATGGTTTCTGGGTCAGGGTCGTGTTCCTGTTCAAATCTGGTGGTCATTATTGAGACAAGTGCCTCTGCCACTGCCAGAATCCTGGCCTCTATGCATATTTCTCCTGCTGCAAGTCCGTCGGGATACCCTTTCCCGTCATACCGTTCATGATGTTGCCGTATTATGCGTGCACACGGTTTGAGGTGTGGCACCTGGGATACCATTTCAGCACCAATGCCAGGATGGCTCTCCACCCATACCCTCTCCTCAGGCGTAAGGCCGGCCTTTTTGGTAATAATTGCGTCCGGTACCCCCACCAGACCAAGATCATGCAGCATTCCTGCCTTGTGCAGTAGTTCAGCCCTGTGCTTGTCAAGCCCCATGTGCAGGCCTATGGCCTTTGCCAGTTCTGCTACCTGTTTTGAGTGATGGAGAAGCCCTGGTGCCTTCTTTTCAAGTGTGCTCATTATGATTTCAAGGGTACCCTGACAGTTTTCCTTGAGTTGTTCCAGGAGCATCTTGTGCTCAAGAAGCAGTGCAGACTGAGCGGCAAAGTCCCTGGCCTGCTCTATGGTGTCGTCCGTAAGGTATTTGCCGTCCCTGCAGTGAACCAGGTAGATGCCGTGTATGGAAGAACCGGATTCAACAGGCAGTACCAGACAGGTGCCCTGTTTGTTTTTGGCCCAGTTCTTCACCCTGTTCTCAAGTTGTGATGGTTCAGTCCTGCATAGCTGGTAAATTTCTGATAGGGTCGAATCACTCACTGTACCTGCCGTATAGACTGAATATCCCTCTGACTTGTCCCTGAATATCCCTACCACTGCCTGGGCATTGACTATCTCTCCAAGTACGGCACACAGGCTTTCAGGGCAGAGGGTGGCAGATGCACGGGATATCTTTCTTATCCGCTCTGCCTGGGACCTGAGTTCATGCCTGTAGTGCAGGGCCCGTATTGCCATGGTGCCAAGAATGGCCATGCTCCATGATGCTGCCATGGGAGGCACAGGCATAACCGTTTTGAACAGGATAAGCCCTGCTGCACCGGCTGCCCATATGAAAAACGGCCCTGTTATGACAAGTGGTGGCAACCAGCGCATGGATAGTGTCTGTCCCACCATACCTGCCAGTATGCCAAGCATGATTACTGCCATCACGCCTGTTGTGGGGGAAAGGTCTGAGGGTACGGTGCTGTCTATGATGGACTGCACAACATTTGCCATGACTTCAAGCCCTGTCATACCCCCCTGGGCAGCAAACGGTGTGGTCCATTCGTCTGAAAGTCCTGTGGCAGTAACCCCGATTATAACAACCTTGTCTTTGAAAACTCCAGGTGGCACCCTTCCTTCCAGGATATCTATGGCAGATACATGGGGAAAGCATCCTGGGCCACCTCGATAACCTATATAGAAGAAGCCGTGGCTGTCTAAAGGAATGTCAATACTACCTATCCGCAGGTGTCCCGGAGAGATCACTGAGGCCCTGAGGCTGTTACCGGACCACAGGGCGGCAGTTGCCACGCCAAAGGCCGGAAAGTTGTTTTTCCTGTTATAGATGAAGGCCGGAACCTTTCTCACCACCCCGTCAGGGTCATAGACAAGTGCTACGTGTCCCAGGGCGGTGGCAGCCTGTGCGAGTACACGGGAAGGGAGCTTGATCTTGTCTACCATGAGTCCGTAACCCTCAACACCATATCCCCCGCTGTCCGGTGTATAGACGGCAAGTATGGTGTCCATGTGGTGCATTGAATTTGCAAGCGTGGTGTCCGAGGGGCTTTCCTTGGCCATGAGGATGTCTATGGCAGCAACTTTGGCATTGGAGTTGGCTATGTGGTCTATGAGAGCGGCATATGTCTCCCTGCTCCACGGCCATGGACCAATGTGCTCTATTGAGGTTTCATCAATTTCCACAAGGATTACGTTGGTGTTACCATCCCGTGCATTCATCCTCGTCCATGAATCAAGACATATGAACTGAAGTCGGTGAAAGAGGTGGTCGATGCCCGGACATAGCCACAAGAGCAGGGCCAGGATAACTGATATCATTGCCGGCAGCAGCCCTGGCCTTGATCTGAAGAACAGACGTATGTCCTTGTCTGGATTCATCAATGTCATGAGAATCTTGTGTGCCAACTGCGTATGCACTGTCCGTTTTGTCATTGTCTTTCATTATGTCCCGAACCTATACAAGCAAATGTGATTCCATATGGATATCAACGTCTATCCAGTGGAAAATTCAAGGGTTTCATCAGTTCCGGAATTTTTGTTGAAGTGAGTATGACGGTTGTGGCTGAATCTTTTACCGGTAAGGGCTTGCTGTGTATTTGAATGCGATATATGTGTGCAATACCTCAATGTACAGGTGGAAAACAAGGGCCTGGTGTATGGTACCCTGAATGACAAGAGGTGTAGTATTTTTAACACAGGGTGTATATGTTTGGCTACAAAAATATGTGCGTTTCCATGATATGGGTACGGGGTTATATGTACGGGTTCACTCTCCAGAGGCTTTTGGCATGGCAGAGCCGTTCTTGACGGATGCAAACAGTATGGTGGATGAAAGTATATTTTGGTGGTATTGCTCCTGCATACTCAGGACCAGAACATATTCAAAAATTAAGTTTTTACATAAGTTCCTGTAACTGGTACAAAGCCATATATGCGGATATTTGTTGTCCCGGTGCCACAATGGAAATCCATACTATTGGAGGAAATCATATATATTCCGCGCATACTGCCGGACGCCTGAAAGGCAGAAGCATTTGGCAAATCATCACCGGCCACAGGATGCCCTGTGGCAAGGTATCCATAATATGCAGAAAGAGGGAAAGGGAGGTATTTGGATATGAGATATACAAAGGTGTGGCTGTGTGTATTTGTCTTGTTGGGCGGTTGTATGATCCATCCATGTGTTCCAAGGGCAGAGGTATCGGTGGTTGCGGTACCTAAGTTTACCTCAGATTTTTTATATGACGACAATATCTATTTTGCCAGCAAAAATGTCATTTCGGATTTTGTGACAAGGATAGGGCCTGGTATTGACACGACATTTTCATCGCATGATTGGAACATGGAGCTTAATTATGATCTCCAGCAGGTATTCTATTACCACCAGTCTGCAAGGAATTCCCTGAACCATTTCCTTGATATTGACGGCTGGTTCAACCTGCCCGGCATGTGGGAGCTTTCGGTCCAGGACAGTTTTATCCATTCCAAGGACCCGGTCCAGATAAGCAAGACCATCGGCGCGATAAGCTATGAAGACCTGAAATATGACTACAACGAATCCAACCTTACACTTACCCGTTCGTTTGCGGATGATGGCAATCTGGACATAGGATACAAGAACATGTTCTTCAAGAACCACTCCTCATTTGGGGCAGATACCGTAAACCACTATCCATATATGAATATCAAGTACTGGATCAGACCCCAGTATGGTATTGGTGTGGAGGGGGGCACCAATATAGGACAGTTTGATACATCTGACGATTTTACAGAGCCATGCGGGGCTCTTAGCCTTTTCTACCGATTGGACTTGGATACCTCGGCAAATGTGAGAAGCGCAGTGTCTTCCATGAATTTTTCCGGCAGCACCCCTGATTACAAAATTTATGACTTCACTGCAGGGATTACTCATGCATTCGGTCAGTCCACCGGTGTGACCGCAGGTGCTGGATACTATTTTCAGACCGGGCTCCATGGCAGTGGCCTGGATAACTACGATGGATGGAGCTATGTACTTAATCTGTGGCGTGATACAGGGCGATATTCCCTGAAGATGGAGGTGAGCAAGGGCTATGATGAGGTCTACTTTGATGGAGAGAATCTGGGGTTCTCCAGTTGTTATGTGCTTGGCGGGAGCCTGAACTATGCCTTGACAGACAGGCTTCATCTCAACTTGGAGACCTCATACAGGGACGATACCTTTCCATATGCAGGGGGTTGGGACATGGAGATAAAAGAGAGGACATGGAACCTGGATGTGGAGTTTTACTGGCATCTGAACAGATGGCTCGATGCTGCCGTCTCCTTTTCTCACTGGGATCGTGATGCCAGCGAGCCAGGCTATGAGTACCTTGACAACAGGGCCATGCTGACCCTGCGTCTTTCACGGGAGTTTGCCTATTAGGGCCTTTCCCGTTCTGAAAGTGCATATCCCGCTGATCCCCAACCTGTGTACATCCGCAAATGGGAATCCTTGTTCCAGGGCAGGGTGCGATAAGGTGAAAATATGAAGGTTGCCATAAAGAAGATTCATGCGCGTCAGATACTGGATTCCAGGGGGAATCCCACAGTGGAGGTGGAGTGTCTGCTTGAAAACGGTATCTGTGAGCGGGCCGCTGTGCCTTCAGGTGCATCTACCGGCACCCATGAGGCCGTGGAGCTAAGGGATGGTGTCCAGAGGCATTTTTCAGGTAAGGGGGTGCTAAGTGCTGTAGCAAATGTGAACAGCATTATAGGGCCTGCGCTCCAGGGAGACAATGTCTTTGACCAGGTGTCACTGGACCAGGCCATGATAGACATGGATGGTACTGCCAACAAGGGCCGACTGGGTGCAAATTCCATTCTTGGTGTATCCATGGCAGTGGCACGGGCTGCTGCAACCGCATCAGGTATGCCGCTGTTCAGGTATCTTGGAGGGGTACAGGCCAGACGCCTCCCTGTCCCCATGATGAACATAATAAATGGTGGGGTGCATGCAAATTGGGAAGGCGCTGATTTTCAGGAATACATGATTGTGCCTTACGGTGCTGCCAGCCTGTCTCAGTCTGTGGAGTGGGGAGTTGCAGTTTACCACGCCCTAAAAGTGGTGCTCAAGGAGAGGGGATATGGTACAGGCGTAGGTGATGAGGGGGGATTCGCACCTGCAGTCAAGTCCAACACTGAACCCCTGGAGCTGATTCTTGAGGCAGTGGACAGGACGGGCTTGAGTCCGGGAAGAGACGTTGGGATTGCAATGGATCCGGCATCCAGCGAGTTCTATGTGGATGGCAGCTACAGGCTCCGTACCGAGGGACGTCAACTGCCGGCCAGTGAGATGGTTTTGTATTACCGGGATATTGCCTCTATGTATCCATGTATTGTCCTTGAGGATGGCCTGTCAGAGGATGACTGGCAGGGGTGGCGGTCTCTGTTTGAAAATCTTGGGTCAGACATGGAGTTGGTGGGGGATGATCTCTTTGTCACCAATGTAAAGAGGATACAGAGAGGCATAGAGGAGGGGTGTGCCAATGGCGTGCTGATAAAGCTTAATCAGGCAGGCACATTGAGCGAGACTGTTGCAGCGGTCCATATGGCCCATGGTGCTGGCTGGGGGGCCATGGTATCGCACAGAAGTGGTGAGACTGTTGATTCATTTATCGCAGATATGGCTGTAGGGCTTGATACTGGCCACATCAAGACTGGCGCCCCTGCCAGGGGAGAGAGGGTGGAGAAGTATAATCAGCTCATGCGTATTGAGGAGTATCTTGGTGCATCAGCGGAATTTGCAGGAAAGGACGGATTTGCTTGCCCGGTCAGGTTTTGATGTCTGATGTCAGTAATACTGTTCACTTGCCTGATTTACCTGAAAACATCCCTTGTCATGGCAGTTTTTCATGCCCTGGCTGGTGTGGTCTGCTCGATCAGGGCAACATGAAGGGTTGGGGCAGATCATGCCGCATTTCAGGTAGCCGGTAGCCGGCGGCAGGCAATGGCGGTTTTGTAGCATAACAGGGCCATGGGCCTGGCAGTATCTTGGCCGGTAGTATCTTGGATTGACACCCCCACAACGGGCTATTAATCTTGCCGCCATGTCTTCCCTGATCCTGAAACAGAAGTGGGCCATGGCGGCAGTGGAGGGTCCAGTGGTGGAGATGCTCGTTAAGGAAGCGGGTATCCCTGAGAGCATTGCCAGTTTCCTCGTCCTTCGGGGCATAACTTCACCGGAAAAGGCGGTGGATCATCTCTCTCCAAGACTTGCCCTGCTCTCTGACCCTTTTCTCATGAAGGATATGGACCTGGCAGTCAACCGGCTGGTATCTGCAGTGAAGAGAGGGGAAAAGGTCGGCATATTTGGTGATTATGATGCTGACGGTGTCTCTGCCTCTGCGCTGCTCTTTCTCTTTCTGAAAGAGATAGGTGTTGAGGCGTCAGTTTACCTGCCTCACAGGGAAGATGAGGGGTATGGCCTCAACAGGACAGGCATAGACAGCCTTGGTTCAGATGGGTGCTCTCTTATTGTAACCGTAGATTGCGGAATTACTGCTGTGGAGGAGGTGCGATACGCCTCTGACTGCGGGCTGGACATGGTGATAACCGATCATCATGAGCCAGGAGAGGCTATGCCGCAGGCGTTGGCAGTGCTGGATCCCAAACGTCCTGACTGTAGCTTTCCCTTCAAGGAGCTGGCAGGGGTTGGCGTTGCCTTCAACCTGGTACGTGCAGTGCGAAGGCGTCTCCATGAGACGGGTTTTTTTGGTTCTTCAACCCCTCCCAATCTCAAAAAGTTTCTTGATATCGTGGCTCTTGGCACCGTTTCGGATGTGGTGCCCCTGCTTGAGGAGAATCGTATTCTTGTAAAGAGCGGACTTGAGGTGGCCAGTTCTTCCCCAAGGGTGGGGATGCAGGCCCTTAAAGAAATTGCACGCGTAAACGGTGCGGTAGATTCCATGCACCTTGCGTTCAGGCTTGGCCCGCGAATCAACGCTGCAGGCCGTATGGACCATGCCAACAAGGCATTCCGCTTGTTGGTGACTGACAACAGACGGGAAGCACTTGAGCTTGCCTCTGAGTTGAATACGTTGAACTCCCAGCGCCAGTCCGAGGAGCGCATCATCCTGCAGGATGCTTCCCGTCAGATTGAGGCATATGGGCCGCAGCCAGCATACGTGCTTGTCAGTGAGCAGTGGCGGCCAGGCGTGGTGGGGATAGTGGCCTCCCGCATAGTGGAAAGGGTATCACGGCCAGTGATCCTGCTGGCCATTCAGGGGGATGAGGCCGTGGGGTCAGGCAGGTGTCCTGATCTGCTCGATCTTCATGCGTTGCTTTCAGAATGTTCCCATCTGCTTGACAGGTTTGGTGGTCACAGGGTTGCCGCAGGTTTGAAACTCCGTGTCGCCAATATTGATAAGTTTCGCATGGCCATTGCCACAGCGGTTGAAAGACGCCTGCAGGAGGTGGACATGACCCCTGTGTTGAGCCTTGATGCTCGGGTAACTGTGGATCACCTGTCCAAGCCAGAGTTTGTGGATGTGTATCAGCAGCTTGCGCCATTTGGCCCTGGCTACAAGGCGCCCCTTTTTGCCCTTCATGGCTTTACGGTTCGAAGTACCCAGGTCATTGGGAAGGGCCACCTGAAGGTGATACTCTCATGCGGAAACGGTTCAGGCCCTGGGGGCAGATTCATGGGCAACTGTGACATAAGCGGTATCGAGATAGTGGGTTGGGGGCATGGGGACAAGATAGACCTCCCGTGGGAGAGGCTTGAGGTGGCGTGTGAGCCAGGCATAAATGTATGGAATGGCAGGCGCACCCTTCAGTTGAGACTGCTTGATGCCCGGATGTCAGGACAGGTCACGGCTTGAGACCAACCGCTGCCATGTGGATGGCAGTCTCTTCCTCTCCGTCAATGCCAAGCAGACTGTTTATCTCAACGTCATAGAAGGCTGCAACAGGACACGCCCCTGCACCTATGGCCTCTGAGGCAATGCAGAGGTTCTGTGCAATATGACCGGCATCGAGCAGTATGTATCTGAGTCCCCTGTGTCCGTACTTGGCCATGGTCCTGCGAAGCACAGCGCTCCATATGAAGACAACGTTTGCATTGGCAATGAAATCCTGGTCAAGGGCAGCATGGGCCACATCCCGAGCAGGTGTACCGGAGGTAAGCCTTTCGAGCTGAAACCCCTTGACGTCAAAGTGAAAAATTCCTGGTTCAATCCCCTTTATCCTGTTGATTGCCACATAGGTTTCAATGGGATAGAGTGCCCCTGCAGAAGGGGCTGTGCGCAGATAGAATTCCCCTGCCTGAGCAGTTACGCCCTGACAGGCCCATAGCAGCAGGGCCATGTCAGTTGGATTCATGGCTGAAGGGGAGTATCTGCGCAGGCTCCTGCGTTGCTGCAGCAGGCTCCAGAAGTTGCTCTCCTCTCCATCCCACTTGCGGGGTAAAAGCACCTTTTCGGCCTGTGGATAGCGTTTGAAAGGCTCTGCAGGCAGTATGTGCGGCCGTGTCCTGGTGCTGATGGTGGTCCTGTCAAACCTGGTTTCCCTGAGATATAGCAGGGCGAGTGAGTGTTTGAGTTCAGGCATGTCTGTTGTCGTCCACTACGATCTGGTCCCTTCCCTGCTGTTTGGCCCTGTAAAGTGCCTCGTCGGCCCTTTTGATCAGTTCCTGACTGTCTATGTCTCCGGTTGTTGCGCACGTTACCCCAGCGCTCAATGTTACATTACATGATATATCCTTGTAAGTGAAGGGATGTTCCTTGACCACCCTTATGATCCTGTCTGCCACACTGGCGCATGCCTGCAGGTCTGCATCACATACCAGTACGGCAAACTCTTCCCCGCCATATCGGGCCAGGGTGTCATACTGCCTGATAACCCTTCCGATTCTCTGACACAGTTGTCTGAGTACCTCGTCACCAAAGAGGTGCCCGTGACAGTCGTTGATCCTTTTGAAAAAATCGATGTCTATCATTATGCAGCCAAGGGGGTTTTTTTTGCGTTTGAGCCGGTCAAGTTCCTCGTCAATGCGTAGCATAAGGTAGCGGCGATTGTAGACCCCTGTCAGGGGATCCTTTATGGCCATGTCCTGTATCTTCTGCCGGGCCTCTGCAAGACGCTGCTCAAACCTGTGCATGAGCATGTACAGGGTTGCCATCAGACCTGCTGCAAATATGGCGGCAGTTATGAGAAACTGTGTCAGCGTCCTGTTTCTGAGGTCCTCAAACCTCTGTATGCTGAACTCCACCTTTATGCCCCCACGGATATCCCCTGTCTTGTAACCCTGATCGGCATGACATTTGAGACATCGCTCTTCCACATAGAGGGGGGCCATGTAGTTGAAAAAATCCTCACCGTTTTTTGTCTCGGTCCAGTGGCTGTTTTTCGCCCCGTTTTCAAATTCCATCAGGGCCGCACGTTCCAGCTTGTCCGGCGTGTTGGCAGGGTTTATGGGCTTGAGACTGGTGATATGGAAAGAGTAATTCCCTTGCTCTGTGGCAAGCCGGGATATCTCTCTTGTCATTATGGCCGGATTCTTCAGCGTGAGAGTGACTCCATCAGCCGTTTGTATGTCAGGATCAGGGAGGAACGGGTTTGATTCAACCCCTGGCCCCTTTATTACATAGACTCCACCGTAACAGGCGTTCCATCTACGGGTAAGGAGGATGTTGTTGAAGTGTGAATGTGCCATTGACAGTATTTCGTCTTCCAGCAGGTGACGGCTGCGAAAGATAAGGCCGAGACATACAGCCACTATTGTGGAGAGGAGTATGAGTACAAGGGTCATAAAAAATACCCGGCAGGCACTCTTCTCGCCCAAATCACTTGACTTGATGCCATTCATTGTCAGTTACCCTGATTCCCAGCAAATTTAGGATCATGACTCTTTGTGCACTTATCGGCATTTGTATCATTTCCCCATACTCTCAATGGTAAATCTGCAAGATATCTGTCTAACAAAAAGTTAGAGTTGTATTAAACGGTTTCAGTAATGGAACTTAGAGAGGTGGGTGTACTCTGAATGAAAAAGTTGCTGGATATGCGGGAGAGCGGATTTCGGCCACGGCCTTTGACTCTGGTTGGTTTCCGTGGCCGATCTTTGAAAGATGGATGTGTCAGATATTTATTGGACCTGCATACTACACGACACCTATACGGCGGATAGTGCTTTTTCTCATGTTTTTAAAGCTCATAACTTGCAATGCCTTGTTAATGATAGCTGAATTGAGCGTTTCAAATCAGGTTAGAAGCACCCCCCAACGGTGTCTCTTTGGGCTGGTTTGCAGGTGTAGCTAATCCGGGTGAGTGAAGGAAAAGGAAATGCCCCTTTATGGCAATCGGATTACCGTTCGTGTCCTGCAAGGTTAAGTGTGGAGCACGTTCCTGATTCGCACTGCCGGTGTTCCAGGGAACTTCCTGCTGAGGTCTTCTTTACTATGGCCCCTTGGCGTGAGGAGGATTTTGCCTTGCCAGCCATGTTGAAGTTGGAGGCACTCATCAGCTTTTCCACTTCAGGGCTTTGACATTTGGGACACCTTACGTTGTCGATTTCCGCCTGGCTCATTAGGAGCAGTTCAAAGACATAGTTACAGCTATTACACTGGAATTCATGTATGGGCATATTTTGGTCTCCTGAGGTAAACGTATTTGGAAACTGAGATATTCCTGTATTTGCTCGATTCAGGGTATTGTCTTGCCCAATATAATCAGCATAAAAAAAAAGGGAAGAGGCGATAATGGCCCCTTCCCAGGTTTTCCAGTGGTGTCGGTTAGTGGTTTAGAAGTATACCTCAAACGTGAGATAGAGGTTATCCATATGCTCTACCGGTTCTGCACCCATTGCAGTGGAGTAGTCCATTGTCCTTGGGTCGGTCATGTCCACGTCATCCACGTCAACAGGCCTGCCCATCCAGTTGCCACTGCCGGTGTAGTTGAACCAGTAGTACTGGTATCCTGCCCTGATGAATGCCTTGGCATACTTGGAGAGGGGATTGTCAGGGATGTCCCATATCCAGTAGACCTCGGCCACGTGGCCACGTGTGGCAAGCTTGCTGGAGTAGACATCGTCTGCTGCCGGAGTAAAGTTGATCCAGTAGCGTGACCCGTAGTTGTACTCCACACCCACCTTGCTGTGGATCATCTCAAGAGGCATCCTTGCGCCTGCGTATGCGGCATATCCCCAGTGATTCTGTTTGGTCTCTCCTGGATTGGTGAGCAGACCGAATGACTGATGGATACCGTTTGTGGTGTCCCTGTCATCCGTACGGCTGAGGCCGCCGCTTATGAACCAGTTGACCCCGCGGAATTCGTCCATGTATACAAAACTGGCATGATAGATGTCACCCACTTCGTCTGAGGCATCGGCAAGGGTTGCCACATTGCCATTCATGGGGTCAAAGTACACACCTTCCATCATGTCGGGCAGGCTTACTGCCCGGAAAAGCTGCAGGTTCGCAAACCTGTGAGTCTCCTTGTCGTTGATGATGTCCCAGGATATTCCGTACATGTCTGAGTCAGACAGGTCTCCTGAGCTGTTGCCCGTGTAGTCCAGACCAGCCTCATAACCGCGACCGTAGCAGAAGCGGATCTTTGCGCCGGGGAAGTAGAGTTCATCACCGGCCCAGCCAATGGTGCCCCCATCAAAGGTCCAGTCAACACCAAGGGCAGTAGGGGTGGCATAGCGGCTGTCATAGTTATAACGGAGCTGTGCCGGAGGACCGTCAACTGTAGGACGGCGGCCTACTGACACCCACATGGGAAGATCAAACAGGTTGGTCCAGTTTACGTATGCCATTTCAACCCTGAGCGTGCTGTCATTGGGGCGGCGGCTGATGTTGGGGTCGTAGGAGAAACTGTTCATGGGAAAGAGTCCTGAGTTGGTCTTGTTGGCTGTCTCCATACCCCATAGCTTGTACATTGAAACACGGCCCTTGAAGGTGATGTTATCAGTGGCCTTCACCTTCATGCCGAGACGCAGCCGGTTGGTGAAGAGGGTGTCGTTGGTTATCCTCTCGCCATTTACCCGGTTTCCGGCAAAGTCTATATGGCTGTTGGTGTTCAGCCTGGTAGAGTCAAGCCTGAACCTGTAGTCTCCAAAGATCTGGAAGCGATTCACGCCGTTGGTGTTGATCTCGTCAATACCTTCGGCGTTCTCGTCAACAGTATCTGCGAGTTCTGACTGTGCCTGGGACAACTGTCCCTGTTCCTGTTTTACCCTGTTAAGTTCCTGTTTTACACTTTCCAACTCCCTGGTAAGCTGGTCGAGCCGCTTGAGGAGTTCATCGCTGCTCGGCGTTGCGTAGCCGCCTGCAATTGCCAGCGATGGGATTAAAAGAAAAAACGTGATAAGCCCTGGCCAGATTTTTTTCATTTTCTGCTCCCTCCTTTAAGGTAGTCTTAAAAGGTTGTGTTGATGGAAATACTCAGCAAATAATTCCTTAAAATTAAACATCCCTAATTTGGGTCTATATAAGAAAGCAGTGGGGTTGTCAAGCAAGGTTTAGTAAATTCGGTACCTTTAGCAGGGTAAGTACAATATGATGTATGTGTTGGATATGCCTCCACAATTTGTTAGGGTACTAATTAATAGGGTCTGATTATCGTAGCAATCCGTCCCTTTTCATGGCCTTTACCAGTTCAGGTATTACAGACTTCACCACCTCTGCTGAGGAGTCCGGATTCATGGTCTGAGACTGTGCCATCCATACGGGCTTTTTGCTTCTTGCGTCGTACACGGTGGTCTCTAAGCTGACCTTGACGTTGGTGGTGTAGTAGCCAGGTTCATGAATCACATCATATGCCCTGTAATAATAGCCAAAGTAGCCCAGGCCCCTGCGGGGTGCTATGTAGGTTTGTGGCGGATGGTATTTCTGTTCCTTGTCCACACCCATCAGTGATGTTATCAGTACGTACTGGACCCCCAGTTGTTTGACCATGGAGGTGATATCCCCCTTTTTTATAGGTTCAGCCTGGTGCAGTTTGTATGAGGCATATGCCTTTACGCCCGCCTGCTGCAGAGCCATGACAAAGTTCTCCTCATAGGAACGCCTTGCCAGTTGATCTTTGGCCACGGCTATTACCAGCACGCTTTTCATGGGCCCTTCAGTGTATGTCTTGTCCTTCCATACATCTGTTATCTCTGTCTTTGAACAGGCACTGCAGAGCAGCAGAGAGACTGCTATGACCAGCAGGGGAAAGTATCTCTTCATGGTTCCTCCTAAGTCCGGTTTCATGTTTGGTATTATGGTGTCAATGTAAGTTTGGGTGTACTTTATCCTGGGGCAAGCCCAAGGCATGAAACTGTCCAGGGCTTGCCATGCCGTCAAGGGAAAGTGGAACATACCTCTTCCAATTATATCTCAGGATACTGTGCTGTGGAAATAAAAAAAGTCCGCATCGGAACTACTTCTGATGCGGACTTGAAATTTGTTGTAGGATGTGCTTGGCCACACCGTGGTTTTTTGCCACAGGTTGTGCCATGTGGATTGGATGGGCAGGTAGACTTCAGGCTAACCTGCTAAGGTGTCAAGCTGCTGCTTCTTGGGGGTAAACGCTGACGTGCTTGCGGTTCCTTTTGACCTCGAACTTGACGATCCCGTCAGTCAGGGCAAAGAGGGTATAGTCCTTACCCATGCCCACATTTTTTCCCGGGTGAAATTTTGTGCCAAGCTGCCTTACGATAATGTTGCCGGCCCTAACTGCCTGGCCGCCAAACCTCTTGACTCCACGCCTCTGACCCTTGCTGTCTCTGCCGTTTTTTGAGCTTCCGCCGGCTTTTTTATGTGCCATGACCAGTCTCTCCTGTTATTTCTTGATGTCTGCTGCCTGTGCATTTTGTCAGGCAGTGACCTGCTGGATCTCAATTGCCGTAAAGGGTTGCCTGTGACCATTTTTTACCCTGTAACCCTTACGTCTCTTCTTTTTGAACACGATAACCTTTTTGGCCCGCCCCTGCTCAATGATCTTTGCCTTGACACTTGCGCCCTCAACAACAGGGGTGCCAAGCGTGACCTCTTCACCATCAACTAACATGAGCACGTCTGATATCTCAATCTCATCACCTGGGGCGGCATTGAGCTTTTCTACTTTCAGGATGTCTCCCTGAGAGACCTTGTACTGCTTTCCGCCTGTTTTTATAACAGCGTACATAATCAAAAATCCTCCGGTTTCATTATTGCCTACTGTCTCCGGCCCCGGCTTTCATGGTGTTGGGATGCTTGCAGAACTTGAACGTTTGCGCACTTTTGTCGCTTATGGCCGATCATAGGCCGGAGGCGAAACATACCATGAACATTGCACATGTCAAGGCTGCATGGCGGGGTAATTCGCGGTCATGCCATTTCCATTCAGGAGATGTGAAAATCGCTGTACCGGTTCAGGCCCTGCGCCTGTCCTGTAACAGCGTGTTGCCCTTAATACGTGTCTATGTTTGTCCCGTTTTCATCCCTCTGATTTTTGGCATCTTTTTATATATTTTTTTGTGCAAAAATGTAGGATTAATTATAAAATATTACATTTTTGTTAACAGATTGTTTTTATTGTAAAACAAAAACCAAGAAATCGCTTGACAAACATGGTAGTTGCGGGAATACTTGTGAGGTATGAATTTTGGGCTAAATTTTTCCATCTTGGGTAATGGGCATATGCGGTTTATTCCTTTTACCGTAAGGTGAGATTCTGCCGATTTGCCAATGCTTACTGAAGACATGCAGGGTCACACCACTCCTGCATTCTCGAGGCAGCAACGGGGTGCGTCGCATCTGGTGGCGCAACAGGAAAGTTTTTGGTCTGATCAGGTCTGGACCGCTTAATTCATACTTTTTGATGAGGTGAAAAACATGAGTGAACAGGACAAGATTACAAGTCTTCTGCAGGAACAGCGCATTTTCAAACCTTCACGCAAGGGCCAGCAGCATGCACATGTCAAGAGCATGAAGGAGTACAAGGAGCATTACAAGGCCTCCATGGATGACCCTGCTGGTTTCTGGGGCAAGAGGGCAGGGGAGCTGATTACCTGGTTCCGCAAGTGGAGAACGGTTGTCAAGGCAGATCTGTACAAGCCTGAGGTGCAGTGGTTCGTAGGAGGGCAACTGAATGTTGCCTACAACTGCCTTGACCGCCACCTTGAGGACGGGCGCAGAAACAAGGCTGCCATTATCTGGCAGGGCGAACCGGAGGATGACGTAAAGGTATATACCTACCAGATGCTCCATACTGAGGTCTGCAGGTTTGCCAACGTACTGAAGAAAAAGGGCATCAAGAAGGGTGACAGGGTTTCCATCTATCTTCCCATGATCCCTGAGCTTGCCATTGCAATGCTGGCATGCGCAAGGATTGGGGCCATGCACAGTATCGTGTTTGCCGGTTTCAGTGCAAGCAGCCTGAAGAACAGGATACAGGATTGTCAGGCAAAGCTCCTAATCACGTCTGATGCCGTACTCAGGGCAGGAAAGACAATCCCCCTCAAACCCAATGCCGACGATGCGCTCAAGGAGTGTCCCACTGTTGAGTCCTGCATTGTTGTACAGAGGGCTGGAAACGAGATTGAAATGCAGGATGGCCGTGACACGTGGTGGCACGACGAGATAAGTGCAGAAGATATATCAGACAAGTGTGAGCCAGAGTCCATGGGGGCTGAGGACATCCTCTTCATCCTGTACACCAGCGGCAGTACCGGTACACCAAAAGGCGTGGTGCACACCACAGGCGGTTATCTCACCTATGCCGCCCATACCACCCAGTGGGTGTTTGACCTTCACGACGACGACGTATACTGGTGCACGGCCGACATTGGCTGGATCACTGGCCATACCTACATTGTCTACGGGCCTCTGGCACTTGGCGGCACCTCTGTGATGTTCGAGGGTGTGCCCTCATACCCAGATCCTGCACGTTTCTGGAAGATCGTGGAAAAGTTCAAGGTAAACATCTTCTACACGGCTCCCACGGTCATAAGGGCACTGATGCGCGAAGGCAGCGAGTGGACAGAGAAGTACGATACCTCTTCACTTAGGGTCCTTGGGTCTGTTGGAGAACCTATCAATCCAGAGGCATGGATGTGGTATCATACCTATGTGGGACACGGAAAACTTCCCATTGTGGATACCTGGTGGCAGACAGAGACAGGTGGAATCCTCATATCCCCCCTCCCGTTTGCCACACCGCTGAAGCCAGGTTCCGCAACCTATCCGCTGCCTGGTGTGGACGCTGCAATCATGCGGGAGGATGGTACAGAGGCATCTACCAACGAGGGTGGCCACCTTGTGATCAGGCGTCCGTGGCCAGGGATGCTACGTGGGGTCTTCAACAACCCTGAACGGTTCAAGAGTACCTACTTCGAGAGGTTCCCAGGCGTCTATGATGCCGGCGACGGTGCCAGGCGTGATGAAGATGGCTACTTCTGGATCATGGGCCGTCTTGACGACGTGATCAACGTCTCTGGTCATCGTATGGGCACAGCAGAGATAGAGTCTGCCCTTGTCTCCCATGAGAAGGTGGCTGAGGCCGCGGTTGTTGGTATGCCGCACCCCATAAAGGGCCAGGCCATCTATGCATATGTGACCCTGAAGGCCGGGGTGGAGGAGTCTGAGGAGCTCAAGCAGGAACTCAGGACCCATGTACGCAAGGAGATCGGTCCCATTGCAACCCCTGAGGTGATCCAGTTCGCAAGTGGTCTTCCCAAGACGCGAAGTGGCAAGATCATGCGCCGTATCCTCAGAAAGATCGCTGCAAACGATACCAGTGATTTTGGGGACACCTCAACCCTTGCAGATCCCTCTGTGATCGAGAGCCTTATTGAGGGCAGAAAGGCCACCAGTTGACCTGTCTCTAACTAAAGCAGGAGGCTCAATTCAGGCAGGATAAAGTGTGCAGCCATGCAGAGATGTTGAGCACTTGGTCCTGCAAACGGTAGGGATGGAGCGCGTCTTCCTGCATGGTCAGCGTGATGGCTTAAACAGCGGCAGGACAGGGCCTGGGGGGTTCCCCTCTGGCCCTGCCCTGTGACCTTCTGACTGGCAGCATACTACACGATACCTGAAATGCAGAAGCAATGGGCAAAGGCGGATGGCATTTTTTCATGTGCTTGTTTCCGCTGCCCTGTTGCATGGTTATTTGAGACGAATAAGGTAGCAAGTTCCTGTGTGGCTGTGGAGGAACTTCTGTCTGCTGGAGCAAATTCGCCTGTAACTGCGGTCTGCATCCTGAATGGGAAGTTTTTATGCCTTTAGACAACAGAAAGGGGGTTCATTCAGTATCTCCTGACGTGGTGCTCAGTTTTCTCAAAAAGACCATTCCGTTCAGTGAGTTGGATGAGCGTACCCTGAAAAACATAGCACGGCACATCATAATCGACTTTTACCCTAAGGGTACTGTGCTCTTCAAACAGGACGAGACAGAGGTGGAGTATGTCTACATCATCCAGAAGGGTGGTATGAAGATCTACCTGAAGGATGAGGAGGGCAACATCACACTCAAGGACTTCCGGGGAGAAGGTGCCTATGTGGGGGCCCTGCCCATAATCCAGGGTACAAGGGCAAACCTCAATGTGGAGACCGTTGAGGACACCTTCTGTTTTCTTCTGCCAAAGGATGTGTTCCTTGACCTTGTGCAGTCCCATTCCAGGGTGACCCAGTATTTTCTGAAGAGTTTTTCCGAAAAGTTTCTGCGAACCGCCTATAGGGAACTCAGACACAGGAACCTGGTGCCACGGACAGAGGGTACCCTCTTTCTCTTCAGTGCCAAGGTAAAGGACCTGGTCAGGCGTGAGCTGGAGCTCATAGAGGCCAGCCGGCCTGTGCAGGAGGCAGCACGCCGTATGGCAGAGGCGCATATAGGCTCCCTGCTCGTAAGTGATTCGGATGGCCAGGTCAGGGGAATAGTCACGGACAAGGACCTGAGGACAAAGATCGTGGCTGAGGGCCGCAGCCTCTCCACGCCGGTAGGGGATATCATGGCATCACCTGTGGTATCCATCTCTTCGCGGGCAGTCTGTTTTGATGCACTTCTGTATATGATGAAGCAGCAGATCCATCACCTCGCAGTGGAGGAAGACGGCAGGATCATAGGTGTCATAACGGCCCATGACATCATGGTGCTTCAGGGAAGCTCCCCTCTCTATCTCTTCAGGGAGATCGTGGCCCAGCGGACCATAGAGGGGCTGTACCCGCTGTCTCCCAAGGTGCCTCTGGTGATCAGGACCCTGATAGAGGAGGGGGCAAAGGCCAACAACATTACCCGCATGATTACCATCCTCAACGATCACATTCTGGACAAGCTGTTGACGCTTCTCCAGGAGGATATGGGTACTCCGCCTGTGCCATTCTGCTGGCTTCTCATGGGGAGTGAGGGGCGCAAGGAGCAGACTTTCAGAACGGATCAGGACAATGCCATTGTTTACAGGGATCCTGAAGACGAGGCACTTGCGAGAGAGGCAGAGGAGTATTTTGCGGAATTTGGTAATGCAGCAATAGAACATCTGGAAAACTGTGGCTATCCAAGATGTCCGGGGGACATCATGGCATCCAACCCCAACTGGCGGGCATCCCTTGAGAAGTGGACAGGATATTTTGATCACTGGATTGACGCACCTGAGCCAAAGGAGGTGCTGCACGCATCCATCTTCTTTGACTTCAGACCTGGTTTTGGAGACGGGACCATGGCTGATAGACTGCGTCAGCACATTGTGGACAGGACTGAGCAGCAACAGATATACCTGCTTCATATGGCCAGGGACACCATGGCGCACAGGGTCCCCCTCTCTTTTTTCAAGAACTTCATTGTTGAAAAGAACGGGGAGCACAAGAACAAGTTGGATATAAAACGGAACGGGCTCATGCCCATAGTAAATTTTGGCAGGATACTGGCCCTGAGGCACGGTATTGTCGAGACCAACACCATTGCCAGGCTTCAGGCCCTTGCAGACCGTGGCCATATAAGCAGTGAACTCTGTTCCACGGCCTCGGACGCATATGAACTTCAGATGCAGATGAGATTTGTGCACCAGTTGAAGCAGCTCGAAAATGGCGTGCAGCCGGATAACTATATTGATCCGGGCAGGCTAAGTGACCTTGAAAAGCATATGTTAAAGGACGCATTTGGCGTGATCGAGAGGCTTCAGGGTGTTCTTAAATCCATCTTTCCGGTTGTGTGACAGCCCATGAGCTGGCTGAGGGAGTTGTGGGGCCAGTTTTTCAGAAAGCCCCACCCGGTAATCCTGAAGAATCAGGAGGTATTCGCTGATTTTGATCAGTCCCGCCCCCTTTCTTGCTACGACTTTGTGGTATTTGATACTGAACTTACGGGACTCAACAAGAGGCGGGATGAAATTATCTCCATTGGGGCTGTGAAGATCAAAAACCTCCATATAGAGCTTAGCAGTGCCTTTCACGAACTCATAATGCCTAAAAAACTCGATTCCAGTGATTCTACCCTGATTCACCGTATTACCCCGGAGCAGCTCCGTCACGCCAGGTCAGCAGAAGAGGTGTTGCCTGAATTTATCGAATTTTGTGGAAATTCACTACTGGTAGGCCATTTTGTAGGTATAGACATGGCCTTTCTGAACAGGACATGCAAGAGGGTTCTTGGAGGATATATCCATAACCCCAGCGTTGATACCATGCGTCTTGCAAGGGGATATATCGAGGGAAGAGGTGTGTACGGATATGGTCATACCGACCAGTCCATATCATACCGGTTAGAGGATTTGACCAGCAGGTTCAATCTGCCCCGGTTCAAACCACACGATGCCCTTGAGGATGCAATGCAGACAGCATATCTGTTTCTGTTTCTGCTAAAAAAATTAAAGAAAGGAGGGATTCAGACACTCAAACAGTTGTATAAAGCTGGCAGGATCTGGCACCTGATGTGAATTCGCCGTATGTGGTGTTCACGACGGTGGTTTTACGTACATGGGTGTTGCCCTATGGGTAGCATGGAAGTTTAGCCCTTTGAGGTTGGGGCCATGGAGGACAGATGCTGTGTTTGGTTGTGCCGGAGCCCTGGAAAACCGTATGCATGCGCTTTCATGCCCTTGATGGCATGGTTGCCATGCGCTCAGATATCAATGAACAGAGGGAGGTTTTTTATGAACACTCAGAATGATAGAAATGCTTACTGGAAGGCAAACCTGCAGCTCGTTATCACGTGCCTTGTTATCTGGTTTGTAGTTTCCTATGTGTGCGGCATCCTGTTGGTTGAGCCGCTCAACTCCATACGCCTCGGCGGATACAAACTGGGATTCTGGTTTGCCCAGCAGGGTTCTATTTACACATTCGTGGCCCTGATCTTCTTTTACGCCGCGCGTATGAATGTGATTGACAAGAAATTTAACGTTCACGAAGAGTAGGGGGGATGCCATGAGTCTGCAGTTAATGACATATCTTGTTGTGGGGGCAACCTTTGCCCTTTATATCTTTATCGCCATCAAGTCACGGGCTTCGAGTACTGGCGAATTCTACGTGGCAGGTAAGGGTGTTCATCCAGTGTTGAACGGTATGGCAACAGGCGCCGACTGGATGTCTGCTGCGTCCTTTATCTCTATGGCCGGTCTCATTGCCTTCAAGGGATACGATGCGTCTGTGTTCCTTATGGGATGGACCGGTGGCTACTGCCTGCTTGCCATGCTGCTGGCCCCGTATCTCAGGAAGTACGGAAAGTTCACTGTGCCAGAGTTCATAGGCGACCGTTACTATTCCAAGATCGCCCGTATTGTTGCGGTGATCTGTCTTATCACTGCTTCACTGACCTATGTTATAGGCCAGATGAAGGGTATTGGTGTCGCCTTCTCCCGCTTCCTGGAGCTTCCTTTTGAGTGGGGGCTGCTGGTTGGTATGGTCATCGTGTTCATATACGCTGTTATGGGTGGAATGAAGGGGGTTACCTATACGCAGATCGCCCAGTACTGTGTACTGATATTTGCCTATACAGTGCCAGCCATATTCATCTCCCTTCAGCTTACAGGTCATGTCTTTCCGCAGCTCGGCCTTGGTGCCACCATGACTGACGGCAGCAACATGTACCTGTTGGACAAGCTCGACAAGACCCTTGTGGACCTTGGTTTCCACGAATACACCATACAGCGTGGGACCACCCTTAATATATTTCTCTATACCATGTCTCTCATGATAGGTACCGCAGGTCTGCCGCACGTGATAACCCGGTTTTTCACAGTGCCCAAGGTAAAGGACGCACGTTCCTCAGTGGGTTGGTCTCTTGTGTTTATCGCCATCCTTTACACTACCGCACCGGCAGTTGGTGCAATGGCAAGGCTCAATCTCATGGAGACCATCCGTCCCACCACAGGGCCTCATGCAGGTCAGTGGCTCAAGTATGATGACCGTCCAAGCTGGTTCCGTAACTGGGAAAAGACCGGACTTCTCAAGTTTGAAGACAAGAACCACGATGGAAGGATCGAGTACGTTGGTCCCAATTACAAGGGGCTGGAGAACGAGATGGTCAAGGTTGACCGTGACATCATGGTGCTTGCCAACCCTGAAATTGCGAATCTGCCAAACTGGGTCATCGCCCTTGTGGCAGCAGGTGGTATTGCAGCAGCCCTTTCAACTGCCGCAGGGCTTCTGCTTGCCATTTCCTCTTCCATATCCCATGACCTGCTCAAGGGCATAGCCATGCCTGATATGACGGAAAAGGGAGAGCTGTTGGCAAGCCGTCTTGCAATGGCAGGTTCCATCCTGGTGGCCGGCTACCTTGGGCTCCATCCGCCAGGATTTGCCGCCCAGGTTGTGGCCCTGGCGTTCGGTCTGGCGGCATCCTCCATATTCCCTGCCCTGATGATGGGTATTTTTGTAAAACGTGTGAACAACATCGGAGCTGTTGCCGGTATGCTTGCCGGTCTTGGAATTACTCTTGTGTATATCTTCTGGTTCAAGGGCTGGTTCTTCATTCCTGGCACAAATATGGCGCCCAACGATGCTGCACACTGGTTCATGGGCATACAGCCTGAGGCATTTGGTACCATTGGTGCCATAGTAAACTTCATCGTGGCATTCCTGGTATCAAATGTTACTGGAGAGCCACCTGAGCACATCCAGCATCTCGTGGAGGATATCCGCGTCCCAGGGACTGTAGGAAAACATTGAGACATGGAAGGCATGGATAGGGTTACAATATACAGGTAGTGACCCTGTCCATGTGTTGATGTTCGTCATTGACCCTTTTGAAAAGGGACTGAACAAGGGGCTGCCTTCAAAGAGGCAGCCCTGTGTAATTCCTGTGGGGCATTATTGTACAACGTCTGAAATGTATCTGCTTACAGGGTGCTACAGATACAAGAGGGAGGGTATGCAGGCGTACTCCCTGTACTTCAAGTGCCCGACAGGTCAGTGAAGACCCCGAGGCAGTAGATGTGGTTCCCTGTAAGCAGATACAGCCCTGTTTGTTTGCTCCGGAGCACTTCATGTTACCATCCATGCGGAGACGGTATTTTTTCAGACATCCTGGAGGATGCTGGAGCTTGGAAGTGATCCATTCAGAAATGTCGTGGCACTAAGGGCCATGGTCGCCCTGAATTATATCTTTCAGTGCGGGCCTTTCCACAGTAGTTATGTTCAGGGACAGGCCAAGGAGTTCTATCTGTTCTTCAACCTCGTCAGTTATATCCAGCAGTGAATCCATATCAATCCCAGCCTGTCCAGCTTCGGTGATCAGTTCCTTTGCCATCTCAGGCGTTCTGAATACCGGGGTTACCAGTGATGACAGGGCTACTGCCTTAACTGCAGTATCTTCCAGCTTGAGTTTTTTGATCTCCTCCTGTGTGGTGGAATGCAGGCCTATGCAGCAGATCATGAGGTCAGGCAACTGCCACTTGCCTGCTATCCAGGCCGCTGCCTGGCAGTGGTTCCAGGAAAGCATGCTGGTTTCCACCTCATGGATGCGCCTGGCAGAGGTTGACCACGCATCGTAGACAGGTCCATAGATATCGAACCAGTCAGTCAGCAGTACTGGCAGGGCCATGTCCTGGAGAAGTCCTGCAGCAAACGCCTCTTCAGATTCCAGTTTCAGTTTTCTGGCAGTATGTTTTGCAAAAAGTGCCCTGTACAGGGAGTCTGTCCAGAAGGTATTGAAATCAAAGTCGTGAAGTTCCGGGTCCCTTATGGCCTTTTTCATGGCATAGCCTATGGCAATATTCTCGATCTCTTTCAGGCCGAGTATAGATACTGCCTTGAATACGCTGCTGATATTTCCAGGAAGGCCATAGAGTGCGGAGTTTACGGTTTTCAGTATCAGGCTCGTAAGGGCGGCATCGGTTTCAAGTATCTGGACCACCTGATCGATAAATACATCAGGGTCATTGATGGCCTCTGTGAGCCTGAGTACCACCTCCGGACATGGGGGCAGGGTGAATTCACCAAATATCTGTTCAAAATCTCCAGTTGCAAGAGCGGCATTGCGCCTGATTTTTGCAAGAAAACCCATATCGGTCACTAATTAAGTTGTAGATGATTTTTGTTTTGTAACATGCTACAGGACACCTATACTGTTGATGGTGCTTTTTTTCATGTTTTTAAAGCTCATCAGTTGCAGACATCCATCTTAATGATAAATTTGCTCGCGGTCAGAATCATGAGAAAAAGCATCGTCCGCCTTTGTAAATTGCTTCTGTATTTTAGGTGTCCTGTAGTATGGTTCTGTAATCAAGGTGCGGGACTCAGATTCGTCTCCCGTCTTTGTCTGTCTTTGAGATGTAAATGCACACCATAATACCTTGGGCAGGAAAATTAAACGGTGGATTTGCACATGTGTGGTGTTTTAGCCTGGTTTCAATGTGATATGGAGGTACTTGGTACCTTGGGTCAGTGTGAGCGGAATGAGATTTTCAGCAGATGAACCATCCAAAATTTCCAGCCGTGTATTATGGGCAATTTCAACACTTTCAAGGGCACGGTTCTGGTATCTTGCCTCAAAGATGGATGTACGGGTGCTAAATGCACTGAATATTTTCCTGCACTCTGTGGTAAGTATGGTGATCCTTGGTGTTGCGGCACGGCTTACCTCCTGGTCCCTGATTTTTCCTTCCCTTGGGCCAACCATCTTTTTGCTGTTCTATGCGCCTTCCTCCCCCATGGCAGCTCCGCGAAGCGCCATTCTGTCCCATCTATGCGGGGCAGTCACAGGCCTGGCATGTTTTCACATCCTGGTGTTCGTGCTCCCTGCTGCCGCACTGGCTGACCACACGGCACCGTGCAGGATCGCCACTGCTGCAGTTGCCCTTGGGCTGTGCGGTATCTTCATGTCTGTAACAGGTATAGTGCATCCGCCTGCTGCCTCCACCACCCTGATTGCTGGCCTGGGGCTTATGAACGGACTGCAGAGTGCGGCAATGCTTTCTGTTGCTGTAGTATTCCTGTGCATGCAGGCCTGGGTCATGCACAGGTTTGCAGGGATCAGGTATCCGTTTTGGAGCCCGCTTGAAAGATATGTTGGCCCTGAGATAGTCACAAAGCTGGGCAAGGTCTCTGCCGGGCCATCCTCAGGGAGTGGTGACCCTGTGAGAGATGTGGCCGCAAGGCTTGCCTCACGTCAGAAACTTGATTACTGAGGCCCTGATTTTTATAATCTGAATTGAGCGTTTCCCAAGTTTGCATGAGATGCAAGGAGACGGATGATTTCACATAAGGCAGTAACAATCCTTTGTAATTAAAGATAAAACAAAATTACCCCTGAATTGAAATGCTCAATTCAGGTATAATATGTCCAGACATGAAAATGCATGGTTCAGGTATTTGAAACCTTAGCCAGTATGTCAGCCTGCCTCCTGTCCGGTATCTCTCAGCCTCTCTAACAAATCTGATGGTTGTACCCTTTGGGCTGATGTTTATTTTCTTGCTTGCCCCCCTTTTTTTTGTTATCTCTTACCTGGAAAATAGATGGTGTTTCAGGTATTTTCCAATGGCCGGGCAGGGTATGCCTGTCCTGTGCCCATACCTGTAACTGCCAATCCTTCATGTTTCTTGAGTCGTGGTTTGGTAGCAACTTCTCGAAGAAGCTGATGTTTTCTGTAAGGTTGCGAATCGTTTGATTCAGGGGAAGTTTTGGAATTGCAGTGTGTCTCATATGCGGTAGAGTGTGGTTGGCCTGGAACATAGGGAGGGGAGGGCATAACTCTGTCAGAAGCAAAGCCGGTTCTGCAAATAGAAGATCTCAAGAAGAGCTATGCCACCGATGGCGTTACTGTTGACGTGTTGAAGGGCCTGTCTGTAACGGTCAGACAGGGAGAGGTCGTTGGGGTGGTGGGTGCATCCGGTGTTGGCAAGACCACATTCCTTCACATAATAGGGACGCTTGACAGGCCGTGTGGGGGGAAGGTGCTTCACTTCGGAGAGGACGTGTTTGCCTGGCCTGATTCAAGGCTCTCCCGTTTTCGAAACAGAGATCTGGGCTTTGTTTTCCAGTTTCATCACCTGCTGCCAGAGTTTACCGCGCTGGAAAATGTCATGATGCCCTGTCTTGTTGCAGGCAGCCGGAGATCAGAGGCAAGGAAAAGGGCAACTGATATTCTGGATCGCCTTGGCCTTGATAGCCGAAGCTCCCACATGACCGGCCAGTTGTCAGGCGGTGAACAGCAGAGGGTTGCTTTGGCCAGGGCAATGGTGCTGCGTCCCAGGTTGTTGCTGGCAGACGAGCCTACAGGAAACCTGGATGAAAAGACAGGGGAGCAGGTGGCAGATCTGATATTCTCTCTGAACAGACAGTATGGCACCACAGTGGTCATAGTTACCCATAACCTTACGTTGGCCCGCAGGATGGACAGGTGCATAGGTATAGCAGGTGGAAGGGCTGTGGAGCTCGCCAGTGATGATCTCGCACGTTTTGGGGTCAGGCCTGTGTAGGCCGTATCTGCCTGTATTCTGTTATCCCTGATATGGCTTTGTTACGAAATCCATGTGCATGACGTCTATTCTACCGATGGCGTTTTTTTATTATGTTTTCACGGCTCATCAGTTGTAATGATTTGTAATGATATATTTGCCTGCGGTCAAAACCATGAGGAAAGGCACTGTCTGCCGTGTCAATTGCTTCTGTATTTCCGGTGTCTTGTAGCATGGTGAAAACGCACCCACACAGTAGTTTTTCATGTTCCGGGGGCATCCTGGTGTAACATGAAGGTGTTGGACTATGAGTTCTTGTTACCTGTAAATCTGCTCAGTGGTTTGTTCTGTGTCTATAGGTTTTTCCTTTAAGTGGGTGCTAAACATACAGGGTTTGGATAAAGATTGGATATGTCTAAATATAAATGCAGATATCTCTTTTTTCTGGTGCTTCTTTGCGGCTTTTCCTTTGGCAATGTATGGGCAGAGCAGTTTCCGCCTGCTGAGGTAGTGCTTGTCCAACCTGAATTTTATGGCTCGGCTTCTGCCTCTGACACAGTGGACAGGGTGGTGACTGAGCTCATGAAGAACCTTGAGGCAGAGGGTGATGTGGTGGTGCTGACCCATGAGGCCGTATCATCGCCTGAGGATGCAAGACAGGCGGCACTGGAGCACGGGATGAAATGGGCAGTGTATGGCAGTGTCACCCGGCTGGGTAATGAGCTGAGCCTTGACTTTCGTGTTGTTGATACCTCTCTTTCCGAGCAAAGGCCGCATATTGTCTTTACACAGGGGCCTGCAAGCAAACTCGCTGGTGTTGTGGCCATACTTGCAGACAGGCTGCATCAGGTCTTTCTCTCTCCGTATCTCGTATCCGCGGTCCGTGTGGAGGGTAATCGCCGTATTGGCACGGATGCCATAATGGAGCATATCGGTACGGCAAAGGGTGAGATATATGACCCGGAGCAGATAACCAAGGATATAAAGTCCGTATATGCAATGGGTTATTTTGATGATGTAGAGGTGGATGTTCAGGATGAGCCTGGAGGACGTGTGGTTACATTCCTGGTCAGGGAGAAGCCAGCCATTCGCAAGATTTTTATAAAGGGTAACAAGGAGATAGACAAAAAGGATATCAAGGAAGTGCTTACTCTCAAGCCTTACACAGTGGTAAGGGAGAAGAGTTTGCAGGAGGCGGTACAGAAGATAGAGGCCCTATATTCGGACAAGGGGTTTGTGGGAACCACTGTCACTGTCTCTCTTGACCGTATATCCGATCAGGCGGCTGATGTTGTCTTTGAGATATCAGAGGGGGAAAAGGTCCATATCAAAAAGATAGATATTGTGGGTAACCATGCATTCTCGGACGAGGA
Source organism: uncultured Desulfobacterales bacterium (assembly GCA_964638145.1). Classification (GTDB taxonomy): domain Bacteria; phylum Desulfobacterota; class Dissulfuribacteria; order Dissulfuribacterales; family QOAL01; genus S144-17. The sequence continues at coordinate 57,868 of CAZXAK010000013.1, forward strand.
ACTCAAGGACATCATGGAGGTTACCGAGAAGAAACCGTGGTGGACCCCAAGCCTTAGGAACATCATGGCCATGGTCAAGGGTGATGCAGGTGTGCTCAAGTGGGATGCGCTTGAGAGGGATGCCGGCCGGATCACCGCATTCTATCACAATCACGGCTATGTGGATGCACGGGTTGGGCAGCCCAAGGTGGTGCGCAAGGGTGCGGACCTGTTTATCACCATCCCTGTTGAAGAAGGGGAGCTTTACAAGGTCGGCAAGATAGATATTGAGCAGGACCTGTTCAAGGACAAGAATGTGCTCCTCTCAAACATGAAGATAAAGGACGAGCCCGCATTCAGCCAGGAGGTGCTGAGAAAGGATATACTCAAGCTCACAGACCTGTTTGCGGACAATGGCTATGCCCATGCAGATATCAGACCTGTGATAACCAAGGATCCTGACAGCAAGACGGTGAACATAAAGCTTATCGTGGACAAGGGACCGCTGGTAAAGTTTGAACGTATAGCCATTACAGGTAACACCATAACACGCGACAAGGTCATCAGACGGGAACTCAGGGTCAATGAGCTTGAACCTTTTTCCGCCACAGGGCTCAAGAAGAGCAAGGAGCGCCTGAACAAGCTTGGCTACTTTGAGGATGTGAACTTCAATACCTCAAAGGGCAGCGACCAGGGGCACATGAATCTCGAGGTCAAGGTCAAGGAACGACAGACAGGTACTTTCAGTATTGGGGCTGGATACAGCTCGGTTGACAAGCTCATTGTCATGGGTGAGATAAGCCAGCGCAACTTCCTGGGCCGTGGCCAGACAGTGAACTTCAAAGGCATGTTCGGTGCGGAGACTGCCCGCTTTTCCCTTGGTTTCTATGAGCCCTATTTCATGGATACCCATCTGTCCATGGGAATCGATGCCTATAACTGGCGTCAGGAATACACTGACTATACCAAGAAGAGTACTGGTGGGGCCCTGCGTTTCGGGTACCCGCTTACAGACAACCTCTCTGCGTTTTTCGGTGGTAAGTGGGATTATACAGACATGAGTGATGTCAGCGACTATACATCTCAGATCATCAAGGACTCTGAGAACATCAAGGAGACCAGGGCCATAAACGCAGGACTCACGTATGATTCGAGAAACGCGTTTTTCAATCCTACCAGGGGGTGGCAGACCAGTTTTGTTACCCAGTTTGCCGGGGGCTTCCTTGGCGGTGATGCCTCTTTTATAAAGCTTGAAGGGACTGCCGGTTACTATCATCCCCTGTTCTGGGATGTGACCGGCCACATAAAGGTGGGTACAGGTTATGTGTTTGAGGGCCGTAACGGTATGCTGCCTGTGTGGGAGAAGTTCTTCCTCGGCGGTATTGATTCCATCCGTGGATTCAAATGGGGCCGTGTAAGTCCCATTGACCCGGAGACAGATGAACGTATTGGCGGCAACAGCATGTTTTACACGCAGATGGAGGCCATATTCCCCCTTGTCCAGAACATGGGGTTAAACGGGGTGGTGTTCATGGATATGGGCAATGCCTGGGACTCAGACTCTTCGTATAATTTCAGCAAGCTGAAAAAGACCATTGGTTGTGGTGTCAGGTGGTTGTCACCCATGGGGCCTTTGCGTATAGAGTGGGGTTACAACATTGACAAGGAGCCCGGTGACGACAGCAGCAACTGGGAATTCAAGATGGGTGGCGGTTTCTGATGACAAAGACTCTTGGCCAACTTGCGGAACTGATTGGTGGTAGGCTGGAAGGTCCTGCTGACCTCGAGATTTCAGGTATCCAGTCCCTTGACGCTGCAGGGGAGGGTGAGATCAGCTTTGCCGTGAACCTGAAGTTAGTGGACTCGGTAAGGCAGAGCCATGCCTCAGCCTTTATCCTGCCTGAGATATGGGTAGAGAATTTTGACAGGCCCTCTATCCGTGTTAAGGATCCATATCTTGGATATGCCCTTGTGTCCCAGCTCTTCCACAACCGGCCGTTTGTCAGCAGGGGTGTAAGCCCTGGGGCCACAATAGGCCAGGGCTGCACCATATCCTCCCTGGTCTCCATCATGGCAGGTGCGGTGATAGGGGATGGCTGCACCATTGATGATGAGGTGACCATCCATCCGGGTGTGGTCCTTGGGGAAAACGTGCGTATTGGCAGAGGCAGCACACTGTATCCAAACGTGGTCATATACCACGACTGTACCATAGGCAGGAATGTGACGCTTCATGCAGGAGTGGTGATAGGTGCAGACGGTTTTGGCTATGCCCGTAATGGCATGCGTCATGAGAAGATACCTCATGTGGGCACAGTGGTAATAGAGGATGATGTGGAGATCGGTGCGAATTCCACCATTGACCGTGCGGCCCTGGGTGAAACCAGGATCATGCAGGGTACCAAGATAGACAACCTGGTGATGATTGCCCATAACGTGCAGGTGGGCAAGTCCTCCATCATAGTGAGCCAGGTAGGCATATCCGGCAGCTCAAAGATAGGAAACGGAGTGGTGCTTGCCGGTCAGGTCGGGGTAGTAGGGCATATAGAGATCGGTGACGGTTCCATGGTGGGTGCCAAGTCAGGTGTTGCGCACAGTCTGAAGGAGGGCAGCCAGGTTTCCGGCATACCTGCCATTCCCCATGCTACCTGGCTCAGGGCCGTGAGTATCTTCAAACGTCTGCCTGAGATGGCTAGGGAGTTCAGGGAGCTTAGAAAAGGCCTCAAATCATAGGGCATCATGAGGACATGGGGCTGAAAGCATAGAGGTGAGTTTGGGATTAACATGGCGGTGCTGTCACCGCTTTATTTTCAGCAGCGGCGAGGCTTTAGATATTATGGCTGAAGAAAATAGAGGTTTTGGTATTGAAAAGATCAGGGATATCCTGCCTCACAGGTATCCTTTTCTGATGGTGGATCGTGTTACAGAGTTCAGGGCAGGTGAATATATCAGGGGATACAAGAACGTATCGATAAATGAACCCTTCTTTCAGGGGCACTTTCCTGGAGAGCCCATCATGCCAGGGGTGCTCATCCTTGAGGCAATGGCCCAGCTTGGGATACTGTTTGCCGTTGAGACTGCAGAGGAGGACATGCGGGACCAGCTCATGGTCTTTGCAGGCATGGACGGTGTAAAGTTCAGGAGGCAGGTGGTCCCAGGCGACAGACTTGACATGCATTTGGTGCATATCAAGCGGAAGCGTCAGATATGGAAGATGGAGGGCAAGGCCTATGTGGATGGCAAGCTTGCGACCCAGGCACTGCTTACTGCCGCATTGGCCCCCAAGAAGTAGGCATTTTTCCATAAAGGTAAATTGAGCGTTTCAAATCTTGTGGAATTTTGTTTTGTCTTTAATTACAAAGGGTTGTGGGGTTTGTATAGGGAGGGATCGTTTAATTCAGGATAAAGTGAAAGCCCCCGTGCATGTGTGGGAGCTTTACTTATGTAGTGGGCCTTCCCGGTTTGCCGAAAGAAGGCGGGGAAGAAACTAACCCGCTATTATTCCCTTAGTCTGCCGGGTAGAAGGCATCCTTTTCTGCACCGCACTTTGGGCATACCCAGTCATCTGGCAGGTCTTTGAAAGGGGTTCCTGGCTCAATGCCGTTGTCGATATCCCCCTCAGCAGGGTCATAAATATAACCGCATGGGCATTCGTAGGCTTGCATATCTGACATTTTGAATTCTCCTTTTGGGGTTTCGGATAAGTATAACAAGTGTGGTTGTTGTGTGTCTATAAATAGGAATAATACTATCTTTTTTGTCGGAGTCAAGCATTTTGTTACCCGGCCTGTAAAAGAACAAGGGGTCATCAAGGATTGGGGGAAATACTGCTGTACCTGCCCGTTGTTCTCATTTAATGGTGGAGTGGTCCAGTATTTTCTCGCATTTCAGTGCTGAGGTCTCTGCCCTTTCTGCAGCATCCTGCGCATCAATGGCTGATTGCCTGGATGCCTCGGCGGCCTTTTCCACCTCCTTTTTCTGTTCTGTCATCTGTTTCATTAGCGACCTGAGCCGTTCTTCAAGCTCATCCACCCTGGCCTGGGCTGTTTTGGCCTGTTCCATGGCCTGCATGGCTGTTGCAAGCGCATTTTTTGTCATGGCCTGCTGTTCCCTGTCCTGTGGTTGACATCCAGAGGGAAGCAGCATGCACAAAACAGTCATTGCAAGGATAATTATGACGGTGTAAATGTCGGTTCTGTCTTGCATTTTGAGATACTCCTCCATTAGGAAGTGGGGTGGTGTGGGTGAGTATAGTCTTTTTCTGTATGGACACTCGTTAGGATACGCGGTCTGTATGTATCCCTGATCACAGGATACCGCACGGCCTTGCTGCCTGCATCTCTATTCCTGTGAATGGTCATATGGTATTGCAGGAGCCAGTCAGTGGGCGTGCAGACGTACTGCCTGTGGTTCAGATACCCGCCAGGTAAGTGAAGACTGCGGCAGAGGAGATACACTGCCCTGGGACCACTTGCTGTTTTTTTATGTTTTTCAGGTATGGCGATTTTAATAAAATGCCTTTTTTGAGAAAATTCCAGGTTTGTAACCGATTGCCTGCTGCTGTATAGTCCTGTATGGATTGCATGTGGGCAAGAGTCCGTTGTCCGGTTTATCTATCTATCTATTTATTTATCTTCTTCTTCCTGGTGCGAAAAATAAGATGCGCATACACATAATTCAGCCAACACACTTTGCAGGACATTTTGACCGCAGGCTATACAAGTCTTCAAGGCGGGCTCTTGTTCCACTGACCCTGCCGTACCTTGCGGCCCTGTGTCCGGATTGGGCGGATGTCCATCTGACTGATGAACAGACCCAGTCCATTGATTTTTCGAAAGATTATGACCTGGTACTCATCACCTCCACCATCCTTACCTCTTTCAGGGCCTATGATATTGCATCCCTCTACAGGCAGCGCGGGATACCCGTGGTCATTGGAGGTCCACACTGCACCTTTTATGGTGACGAGGTGCTGCAGCACGCTGATGCCATAGCAATTGGCGAGGGAGAGGAGACGATTCCCCAGATTGTCCAGGATGCTGCTGCAGGCAGGCTCAAAAAGAGGTACAGGTCCGGTAAGCACCATCATCTCCAGGGATTACCCTTCCCCCGATATGACCTGCTCGATCCCTCCACCATTTCCAGGATACCAACCTATGCAGTCCAGACCACGCGGGGCTGTCCTTACAGGTGCCATTTTTGCGCAGAGCGTTTTCATCTTGGTGAAAAGTATCGCATGCGCCCTGTGGAAGAGGTGGTAGAGGAGATCAGGGCCACGAGATGCAGACAGATATTCTTTGCAGACAGTACCTTTGCGGGAAAGCGTTCCCGTACCATGGAACTTATGGAAGCCCTGATTCCCCTGAAGATCAGGTGGTCCACGCTGTGGAACGTGCACCGCTGTCTTGACAGGGAGTTGATGGAGCTTGCGCGCACAAGCGGGCTTTTGCACCTTAACATGGGGGTAGAGAGTATCAGTGCCACCACTCTCAAGGACATGAACAAGAAGACCACGCCTGCTGACAGGATTTCAGAGGTAGCCACAATCCTTAATGGCCTGGATGTGAGCTTTTCCTTCAACCTCATATTTGGCTGGGATACCGACACACTGCGTGACTTTGATGCCACACTGAATTTCCTTGTGGAAAACAGGGTTCACGTGGCATTTTTCAACGTATTTTCACCTCACAAGGGTACTGCAATATATGATGAGTATCTTGAGGCAGGAAGACTCATCGACCCTTACAACATGGGGCGGTGGCCTGGCATTATAGCTGAGATATATCCAAGGAACTACTCTCCTGAGGAGCTTGAGCAGAATGTGAGGCGTCTCTACAGGGAGTTCTATTCCTGGCCATCCATGCTGGCCAGGCTGCCCAGACCGCTTACAAAGTCAGCAATGGCCTCGTGGTTCATGAACCTGCAGGAACGGAAACTGTACTGTGGCGAGACTCACAGGGCCAACTTTGATGGCCTATAGGAAAGGTGCCCGTACAGGGGAGTGTCACTCCTGATGGCCAGGTACCCTGAAGTATGTCACGCTTAGGGCAGGAAGCCTTATGCAGATAGAGTGCTTCCTGCCGTGGCACTCTATCTCTTCGCTGTGGAACTGCCGCGGGAAGTCTGGCTCCCAGCCTGCGTATCTTTCGTCCTGGGAACACAGTATAACACTGTACGTGCCTGGGGTGGGAACCCCTATGCGGTAATTATCCCGCACCGTGTCTGCAAAATGGCACACTACCAGTATGGTGGAGTCATCCGCCTTTCTCAGAAAACTTATTACATTGCTCTGATAGTCCAGTTCGTCGATCCACTCAAACCCCATTGGTTCACAGTCATAGCGGTGCAGGGGAGGTTCGTCCCTGTACAGACGGTTCAGGTCTCTGACGAGTGCCTGTAATCCCCTGTGGCGTGGATAGTCCAACAGATGCCAGTCAAGGCTGCTCTGATAATCCCACTCTCTCCACTGTGCGAACTCTCCACCCATGAACAGCAGTTTCTTGCCTGGATGCGCGGTCATATATGCGAGAAGCGCACGCAGATTGGCAAATTTCTGGTTTTCGTCCCCTGGCATCTTGTTTATCAGTGAGCCCTTCATGTGGACGACCTCATCGTGGCTTAAAGGCAGCACGTAGTTTTCGTCAAACATGTACACGAAACTGAAGGTGAGATGATGGTGGTGGTGCTGGCGGTAAACAGGATCATTTTTGAAGTACTTCAGCGTGTCGTGCATCCATCCCATGTTCCACTTGTAGCCAAAGCCGAGGCCGCCGAGATATACAGGCCTGCTTACCACCGGAAAGGCAGTGGACTCTTCTGCAATCATGATTATGCCCGGGTTTTCCCTGTACACCGCTTCATTTAGCTGGCGCAGGAATGCTATTGCCTCCAGGTTTTCATTGCCGCCATACTTGTTGGGTATCCATTCGCCATCCTTTCTTGCATAGTCAAGGTAGAGCATTGAGGCAACGGCATCCACTCTTATCCCGTCAATGTGGTACTTCTGAAACCAGAACATGGCGCTACTCACCAGGAAGGCCCTGACCTCGTTCCTGCCGTAGTTGAAGATGGCGCTGCCCCATTCGGAGTGAAAGCCCTGGCGCGGGTCCTCGTGTTCATACAGTGAGGTGCCGTCAAAGCGCATGAGCCCGTGGCCATCAGTTACAAAGTGTGAAGGTACCCAGTCCATTATCACCCCGATACCATGGTTATGCATGATGTCCACGAACTCCATGAACTCTTTAGGGGTGCCATATCTTGCCGTTGGTGCAAAGTATCCGGTTACCTGATAGCCCCAGGAGCCATCGAAGGGGAATTCCGTTATTGGCATGATCTCCACGTGGGTGTAGTTCATGTAGCGCAGGTATTCTGCCAGCTCGGTTGCAGCCTCAATATATGTCAGGCAGCGGTTGTCCTCTTCAACCTTTCTGCGCCATGACCCAAGATGCACCTCATAGATGTTTATGGGGGCCCGGTGGGTCTGGCGTGTCTGGCGGTTTGCCATCCACTCTTCATCATTCCAGTCATAGCCCCTGATATCATATATAATGGATGCGGACTTTGGCGGTCTCTCTGCGTAGAATGCGTAGGGGTCGCTCTTTTCCCTGGCCTGTCCATCCACTGCTGATACGATATGGTACTTGTACGTTACCCCCTGGGTGACCCTGGGGACAAATCCCTCCCATACTCCGCTTCCATCATTTCTCAATTTCAGGGGGTGGGCCCCAGGTGTATAGGCGTTGAAGTCTCCCAGTACACTGACATCAGAGGCATTGGGAGCCCATACGGCAAAGTATACCCCCTGTTCATGCTCGCGTTCCATGATATGGCTGCCCATGATCTCAAATAGCCTCTCATGGGTCCCCTCCTTGAAAAGGTAACTGTCTGTCTCGCCCCAGGGAGAGATGTCATAATATATGTTTTTCATGCTGGTCCTCTTTTTGGTCTAACCTGAATTGAGCTATTTCCAACCCGGGTTTAATGTTACAGGACTCCAATACAACCGATGGCGCTTTTTGTCATGCTTTTAAAGCTTGTCAGTTGCAATGATCTGTTAATGTTATGTTTGTCTGTGGTCAAAAACATGAGAAAAAGAACCATTCACCTTTGTCAGTTGTTTCTGTATTTCATAGGTCCTGTAGTATGGCCTAAGTTTAGGGATATCTTGCTCACGTGTGCTATCACGTGGTCTTTGATCCTGCCTGCCTGTATTCCATGGCTTTCCGGTAGACGTCAATATACTGTTTTGCGGAACGTTCCCAGTCAAAGCGTTTCTTCATGGCCCTTTTCTGCATGGCCCTGAAGTCATCATGGCCCTTAAATGTCTCCACTGCCCACCTAACAGTATGGTACAGGGCATCAGGGGTGGCGGACCAGAACTTGAATCCTGTTCCTGTGCCGTTGGTAGCGTCATAGTTGTCAATTGTATCGTCAAGGCCGCCTGTGGCGCGTACTATGGGAAGGGTACCATACCGCAGGGAGTATATCTGGTTTAGGCCGCAGGGCTCAAAGAGAGAAGGCATGAGAAACAGGTCACTTCCCGCCTCTATGATGTGTGCAAGTTCATTGGAATAGCCTATATGGCAGGCAAATCTGTCAGGATGCCTGCTGGTAATATCGCTGAAGAAGCCCTCGGCCCATTTTTCACCAGTGCCAAGGAACACGTACTGGGCAGGAAGTTGCAGAAGGTCTTGTATGGCCCCTGCGATGAGCCCGATTCCCTTCTGTTCTGCAAACCTGCCAACAAATCCGATGACTGGCAGGTCATCGCGTTGGGGAAGAGCGAAACGTTTCTGCAGGTCCGCCTTGCACTGGGCCTTTCCTGACATATCCTCCACATCGTACCGCGCTGCTGTGAAGGTGTCCACGTCAGGGCTCCATTCATTGTAGTCTACCCCGTTAAGAATGCCAGTGAGTCTGTGGCTGTGGGCACGAATGTGGTCTTCCAGACCAAAGCCAAATTCTGGCGTCTGTATCTCTTCTGCATATTTTTTGCTTACAGTTGTTATTGCATCAGCATGTGCAATACCTCCCTTGAGCAGGTTCACTCCGTTCATGGCCTCAAGTTCATAGGGAGTGTAGTGCTCCCAGCCCACTTCCATTACGTCCATGACCCCCTTGTAAAACAGGCCCTGGTGCTGGAGGTTGTGAATGGTCAGGACTGTGGCAGAGTTTTCGAACTCTGCCTCTGCAGCAAAACGTGTATTTCGCAGTACACACTGGGCGGCTGTGTGCCAGTCGTGGGCATGGATGATGTCAGGGGAGTATCCTATTTTTTTGCACAGTTGGAATGCCGCCTTTGAAAGAAAGACAAACCGGTTGTCATTGTCAGTGTAGCTGAAGCCGTTTTCATCTGTGTACAGGCCAGAGCGGCCATAGAATATTTCATAATCCATGAAGTATATGGGTACGTTGCTGTTTGGGAGTGTGGATCGGTAGACCCCGGCCCATAGTTCGCCCATTGGTCCCATGGGGACTCCGAGAGGACCAGGGACATGTTCAAGACTGTGGCGGTTGATACTGTAGTAGCGGGGCATGACCACTGTTACGTCATGGCCGAGTTTTTCTAATGCCTTTGGGAGTGCGCCGGCAACGTCTGCAAGCCCCCCGGTTTTTGCAAAGGGTACGATTTCCGAGGCGGTTAAGAGTATCTTCAGTTTCTCCATGGTGTCTGTCCCTTTTGAATCAATGTTGAGTGTTCCGACATTATCGTGCTGTATCGACTATATTATCCTGACTCGATTATGTCATTATCCTAATTTGATACCCCGATATGATCCACCATCTTGTGGTTGCGTGCCCTTTTTATGTGTCAGGGATTCGGTACAGGCTTTGGTGGTACTGATGGGATTTATGGAAGGTGGTATTTTTATCCCTGTTTAGTGGGGAAATGTTTTTCCTGTTTTGTGTTTTTAGGTGAAATACCTTTATAGTGCTGAAATTTAGAGGGTTAATTTATCTATTTTGGTTTGGTATGGATATTGCTCTATTTTCAGGAATGTTAGAGGGGAAGTATCAGCATTGCAGTAAGGGTGTGGTTACATTTGCTATGCAATATCTGATTAATTTTACATCAAATTTACAGCACAGGAGAAAACAACAAAATGATAACAGGAAAGAAATTTTTCGTTATATCAATATTGACATTTTTATTGATGTCAATAAATGCTTTTGCTACCGCTATTGATCTTAGCACCTGGTCCTCCCCCGATAGTAACGGGAATTGGGTAGTGTCCAGTGATCATACGAGTGTGACCCAAACGAGGAATGATAGTCCAACCATATTCCTTAGTGATACAGAATATTCAAATACAGTTTTTAATGGCCGTTTCACGGCACCTAATAATTGGGATAATGATTTCATAGGGTTTGTGTTTGGTTATCAGAGTTCAACTGATTATCTTCTTTTTGATTGGAAGCAGGGATATCAATCATATGCTGAGGAGGGATTCACTCTGTCTAAAATTACAGGCTCGAATTTGAATTTCTGGACACATACTGGTGATGATATTGACGTATTGGCCACGAAATATGGTAGCGATCAGGGATGGAGTGACGGGCAAACTTACGAATTTACATTGGAATACACGACAAATAGTATTGAGATCATCATAGATGGTGCAGAGATTTTTAATGTTACTGGAAATTTCAGCTCTGGTAAATTCGGATTTTACAATTACTCACAAGAGGATGTCACGTATCAGGGATTTGATCAACAGGCAGCCCCGGTGCCTGAGCCCGCGACATTCTTGCTTTTTGGCCTTGGATTCGTTGGTGTTGCTGGAATAGGAAAAATACGTTTCAAAAAGAAATCCTCAAAATAGCAACAACCAATGATACTTCCCGATTAAAACCCGGTCAAGGCCGGGTTTTTTTATTTGTGCGGCCATATTGGGGCTACACCTGAAAACCAGAAACAACTGTCAAGAGATATGGCGCTTTTTCATGTTTTGGGCAGAGACGGATGGCTGTTTTGCCGGTTCAGGCTTATGGTACCCACGCGAGGATCAGAGCAGTAATAGGCCCTTTTTCCTTGTGTGAGCAAAAGAAATGGACAGGATAAATAGATTCTATTCTCTCTGCAATTGCAAGAAATATAGGAAAATAGCAGTTGAAAAGTTTGTTCAAAGCCCTTACCATTTTATTAGCTATGAACAATTGATATTTATAGCACCTGAATTGAGCGATTCCCAAGTTTGCATGAGATGCAAGGCGGAGGATACGCAGACGTACTGTTGTACTTCAAGTATCTGACAGGTAAGTGAAGACTCCGAGGCAGCAGATCATGCGAAATGGGGAATCCCGTAGCGGTTTCAAATTATGTAGAAGGCAAAACAGTTACAGCAAACCCGTTGGGTGACGGATAATTTTACAAAAAACAGCATTAATTTACTGTAATTAAATATAAAACGATATTTCACATGATTTGAAACGCTCAATTCAGGTAGCAACCTCTTCTCATGCAATGTCCACAATCATGCCCAGGTTAAAGTCAAGTCTTCTGCGGCCCGGCAAATCCAATAGTATTCTCCAACATCCCCGCCATTCTGTTGCCATTACGCCTGTTAGATCTGTCACCTCTGCATCTGCACTGATTACCACACTCCAGAGAAAAGCAGGTAACAGGGCAGTTTGTAGGTTGTTGACAGCCGGTTCGGACGTTCCTGCCCTGCAGTTGAATCCCAGCAGGAGGAGGTCTGGTGTATCCAGCTATAAACTATCGAGATTGATGAGAAGAAAGACTGGAAAGGGATTGCAAAACTTTTTCAGAGCCCTGAACACGTCCCTTTCCACAGTGGCTGGCAAGTCCATTTCGCTCAGCATGTCGGATTATGAGGTGCTGCGTCCATCTGCCTTTTTGCAGAATAAAGAGGTTAAGTCTATGGCACTGTACATGTTTGAGTATAATAATGCTGTAAAAAATATGCAGAAACTTTGCCGCATTGCCCCGCGTGCCATTAGACATGCCTGTTCAGTACAGGCCAATAAGGGTTGCGGCAGGGTATTGAAACTCAGGAAATTATGTACCCCTCAGGGAAGGCCCAAGATTGTGGCCTATTTCCTCGGGCTTAACGGGATAACTCCTCCCTCTGGTCCTTCTGTGGTGCTTCTTGGTTTTGATTTCATGGAGTTTCTGGAGGCGATGGTTCATGAGGGTATACACAGGAGGCCTGGCAAGGCGTGGCATAGACAGAGCAGGCTGGGGCATGTCCGTTACCACCCGCAACACAATAATGTTATGCTGCCAGCCATATCATACAGATTGTGTGAAGGTACGGTTCAGATATTTACCCTCAGGACCATATCTTTGATGCAGCGTTCAGGATGGTTCAAGGGATATGTCACAAATGCGTACGACAGTGAGGTTAAGTATGTCAAAAAGATACTGGCGACCCACAACAAGAACTTGGATTTTTTGAGAAAGGCCTACTTTGACGACAACAGTACACTACAGGTGGCCGATCTCAGAGGGTGGCAGTGAGGCTATAGGCACTTTACCCCGTCAGCTATTGTCCATATCCAGTTTTGCTCCGCATCGCCGGCAAAATCTTGCGTCTTCCTCGTGAAATTCAAGACCGCAGGCCGTGCATCCTGCCCTGATGCTGTTTCGCATGGGCTTTTCTTCCCTCCCGGCCCTGAACATCTCAGCCGATACGATTCCGGTGGGTACTGCGATTATGCCATAACCGCAGATCATGATCAGTGCTGCAATTGCCTGTCCTATGGCAGTCTTTGGGGCAATATCACCATATCCAACAGTGGTAAGCGTAACTATTGCCCAGTAGACGGAGCGCGGAATGGAGGTAAAGCCATTTTCCTCTCCTTCCACAAGGTACATCAGGGAACCGAATATTATCACCAGCATCAGTACGGCAAACAGGAAGACCTCTATCTTCTTCCTGCTTGCAGCAAGGGACTTCATCAGTATGTCCGCCTCACCGAGGTAGGCGCCAAGTTTCAGGATTCGGAACACCCTAAGTATGCGAAGCACCCGAATTACCATCATGTAGATGGTTTCTGGCATGATGAATGAGAAGTAAGTAGGAAGGATGGCAAGCAGGTCGATAAGCCCAAAGAACGAGCGGGCGTATCTGCCTGGTCTGTCCACGCAGTAGAGTCTTAATGCGTACTCCACTGTAAACAGGAGTGTAAAGAACCATTCGGCAATCCGGAGCCATTCACTGTATACCTCCCTGATGGCCTTGACGCTGTCAAGCATTACCACAAGCACGCTCAGGGCAATGGTGACGATAAGTGCAAGGTCAAAAAGTTTGCCTGCCGGCGTGTCAGATTCAAATATGATGATGAATAGCTTTTCCCTGAATGGAGAGGAACAGTCAGGTCCGAACCACCGTTCATATCTCTTTCTGTTCATTACTGGTTTCATGTCACTGTTCATTCTGTCCTTGGCCCTTGAGGTTTCATCCTTGGGGTTTCACAGGGTTGTCCTGACTTTATGTCCCTGTGAAATCCCTGCGCACGGGTGTTTTGAGGGTCTTTTGCATGTGCTGCGTCCCATGGGCTATGGCTTATGATATGTCAATCATTGATCCTGAAGGGCCAGAGTCCTGTGATCAGAGCCCTGTAAGCAGGTACAGATAGCACGGTGTGTTGCTGGTTTGCTGAAGTGTCCTTACTGTCCTTAGTATCTGTCTGGATTCATCCCTGTGCCCTGAAAGGGGGGAGAGATAGATGGTTATGGCCTGGCCCTCATGCGCGGTTGGGGCAGGTTGCATCAGTGTCAGGGACAGTATCTCGTTGTGTTCATCTGGCAGGGAGGTCCCCAGCACGAAATTGCCTGTAATTTCAATATGGCTGAAACGCCTGTTTATATCAAGGGCCTTTTGGAATGCCAGGCGTACATCAGAGGCATTGGCGGGTTTTTTGAGGAGGTCCAGTGTAGGTTGATGAAACGATTCAAAGCCGATATTGATGTAACATCTGAAACCGGAGGCTTCTATCGTGTGAAAGGTGGATTCTCTTGCTGCAAGGAGAGATTTTACGCTTCCGAACATGAAAAGTGCCGGTTCCTTGATGAGAGAGTTTTTTACCTCAAACTTAGACAAAGACAGGGATATGGCAAAGTCGATGAGTGAGTGGCTGCAGGCAAGCGCATCATTCTGGCCCAGAAATACGGCGTTGAAGTTCCTCAGGTCAGGACCCAAAAATGCCACAGTGCTGTCTGCCTGTTCCCTTATTTCCTCAAGGCCCCTCTCCCTGAAAGGAGTTCCTGTCTTTATGGTGCAAAAGCCGCAGTTACTGAGACATCCGTCAGAAATTATCAGTGGAATTACATCGTACACGGTGTGCCGGGTATCAGGCGGGAGTACCGGGACGGTGCCGCGTATGGCAGTATGAAACCGCATGGCAGACTGCAGTGGGTGTGTGCAGGTCTGTCTCAGGACCTTGAGAAATGCAATGGCCGGTGGGGCGGGTGCTGCGCTGAGAGCAGACATCAGCCCATCAATCCAGCCCCTGTAACGCCTCTCCGCCTCTATCACCTCTGGCAGCCCGAAGGGATCAAGGGGGAACAGGGAGTTGGATGAGTGATCCGGTACAGGTATGAAGTGTTCTCCATAGAGGGAAAAGCCGTCAAGGTAGCTGCCTGAAGACAGGTAGAGCCGCTTGCCTGACGGCGTGATCTTGATCCAGTCGTGGGGATGCGGCCATGAGGCAGCGGTTGACTGGAGGTAAACAGGGTGTCCCCGCAGGTTGAAGTGAACAGTGAGGTCGCGTCCTGATACTTCATGATACACCCCGAATCTGACGGGATAACTGAGTTTTTCGTATCTCGTCAGGCCCTGCTTGAAGAGGGTGCAGTTGAAGCCGTCAGTGAGCTTCAGGCTGATGCTGTCCTCTTCTCCTGTAGGTAGAGCCATATCAATGTAATGAAGAAAAGCGGTGAGCCTATGCCTGCCATTATGAGAAACCAGTCAAGGTGTCTGAAAACTGATAGTATCACTACGAGATAGATGAAATCGCGTCTCGACAGGAAGTCGGCAATGCGGGTTATCCTGTTTTTTCGGTCTGAGGTTGTAACTGATGTATACATGGGGCCCTGATCCCTCTTCTTCCTCATGGTCTTCAAGTAGACCAGTGCTGCAGATCCAAAGGTTGACACTACTGCACTCCATGCAAGAAGGAGTGGATACAGGCTGCCTGTACGGTTGTGCCATTCATAGCCAATTGCATAGAATATGGCAGCATGCACCACATTGTCTCCCCAGAAGTCCAGCATGCCGCCAAACCGGCTCTCCATGAACTTTATGCGTGCTATCTCTCCATCGCAACCGTCAAGTATGGAGTGAGCAAGAAAGAGCAGAGCCCCTGCCACCTGAATGGGCCCCTGGCCCTGGGCTATGCATACGGCACCGGCAATGCCCACCAGCGTGCTGAACACAGTCATCTCGTTGGGCGTCACCGGTGTGTTTACCAGGAGCTTTGAGATGGCAATGGAGATGCGGCGCTCCACGTGCCTTGACATGAAACCTTCCGTATCCTTTATCAGTCCCTGAAAGAGTTCCCGTTCCACACCAGCAATATCTGATGTCTCGGTTACGTTGTATATCTTTCCTTTTTCAATGGTGATCTCCTGGTGGTCAGCACCTCTCACCGTCTCCTTGAATGCCTGGTCAAAGCTCCCCTCCCTGAGAAAAAATGTGGATATGTATGAAAAGTGCGGGGCAGAGCAGCAGAATATGACAGGGTGGGCTGATACAGTGTACTGTTTGCCTGTATCTGCCACGGAACAGAGGGACTTTAGAAAATCCACATCAGGGAGGAATCCGGCCTTGAGCACAACACATCGCCTGCAACGGATGGATGCAAGCTCATGTTCCGTTGATATGACAGTGGCACTTGTTGCCGCATCCTTCAGCTTTTCTGGCATAGAGGTTATGACCATTACATGCGGAGATAGTCCGGCCTTGCGGGCCGTGCGACATAGACGCTCGATCAGTGACAGCCCGGCAATCTTTTGGCACATCACATGCTCCATCCCCTGGGCAGGTATTATGAGACAGCAATCCTCAATGCTCATGTCTGATCCCTGGATGAGTCAGGTTCTTCCTGTGCCGGTCACGGCTTGATTCAACGCATCTCTCCATCATGATCTGACACCATCCTGCCTCGTAAAGATTGCGGCCTGCACAGGAAAGGTCTGTCATCTCGTTCAGAAAGTCAGCTATTACCCCAGCATACCATTCAGGGTGGTGAGAGCCCTGCGACAGGGCCTGTTCAAAGGGTATATCCTGGTGATCATGGCCGTTGTTTACGCTTATGGTGTCGTCATCAATGGATATCGTACCGTTTTCTCCTGTGATAAGCACGGTGTTGCTGCGCGAATCCCCTGACCATGTGAAGAATAGCCTCACCTCAGCATCCTGGTATCCTATGACTGCCTCTGCAGTGTCCTCTATGGGAATGTCTTTGAATTTGCGGTTTTCAAGCCTGCACTCGACCCACACTGGAGAGCTGCCCATCCACTGATTTACCATGTAGAAGGCGTGCCAGCCGTGGTCAACCAGTATGCCCCCACCTGCCAGTTCAGGATCCACCCGCCAGTTGTCCTCCACGCCTGTCTCGCCGGCAGTCACCGAGGGCCGTGTCCTTATTACCTGGTAGTCTATGTGCCGAACCCTGCCAATAACCCCCTGTGAAAGGAGTCTCGATGCCTCCTGGTAGATAGGGGCATAGCGCCAGTTATGCACGGTATAAACCACGCGGTTATGCCTGTTGCCCATATCTGCAATACGGATGAAGTCCTCTCTCTTGAGTACCAGGGGTTTTTCGCACATCACGTGCCTGCCATGTTCCAGTGCTTTGATTATGTTCTGTGCATGGGTGCCTGGTGGTGTTGCTATATCCACAAAATCAATGTCCGTATTCCTGAGCAGGTCGTCGATATCCGAAAAGAATGCGGCGTCGGGGAGTATCTCCCTGACCTTTTCAGCAGTCTCTGGCATCACGTCCATGACTGCAGAGATGGTCATGTGCCCGCAACTTCTGTAGCCAGGCAGGTGGCCGTTAACCGCTATGTTTCCAAATCCTATAATGGCGCCTTTGAGTGGCATCTCTGCCTCCATAAAATTTAGGCTCCTGGTGGATTCCGGGGCACTGGAGGACCCCTGCGGCTGTAGAGGCCATCCCTGAAATACAACAAGAGCCCATTTGCTTTGTTTCAGAACGAGTTGAACCGTATCTGCTCACAGGGTATCACATCGTGAACAGTTAGGTTGAACCGGCTATCAGGAGGTGTATCCCGCCTCTTTTTCTATGACCCCAATGGCCTCGTCAAGTATGGACAGGGCCTCCATGGCCTCGTCTTCAGTGATTACCAGTGGCGGGTTGATTCTGATGCACGGTGAGTAACACATGCTGATAAGTCCCCTGTCAAGGCACTCGTGAAATAGCTGTCTGGTAAGTCTCTTGTCCAGGGGTTCCTTGGTATCTTTGTCTGCCACGAGTTCAACGCCAATCATGAGCCCCTTTCCCCTGACGTCTCCAATGACCGGATGGCGTTCCTGCATCTCGCGCAGCCTGTGCATCATGGCCTCTCCAACCTTGCGGGAGTTTTCCACCAGGTTGTCCTGCTCGATGATCTCCAGCACCGCCCTCCCTGCAGCAGCAGCCATGGGGTTTCCCCCATAGCTTGAGGAGCTTCCGCTGGGATTGCCAAAAGGTTTTGCCGCTGCTGCCTCCCTGCTGGCGGCAATGGCGCTCATTGGGAAGCCGCCCCCAATTCCCTTGCCAAGGGTCATGACGTCAGGCACTATGCCGTCATGGTCCACACCCCACATCTTGCCAGACCTCCCAAAGCCTGTGATCATCTCGTCTGCAATAAGCAGGGCATCAAACTCCTTCGCCACTTCCTGGATGGCCTTGACAAAACCCGGGGGCGGGACCACGTTTCCCGCAGTACCCTGGATAGGTTCTATGAGTATGCCTGCCACGTTGTGGGTGGTCTGGTATCTGATGGCATCCCTGAACCACTCCACACACGCAAAGCCGCACTGGGGAAAGGTGGTGTTCCAGCGGCATCTGTAGCAGTACGCATATGGACCAGCGAGATAGAGACCTGGCATCAGTGGGCCAAGGTTTGCCTTGAAACTGGTATCTCCGAGAAGCCCCATGACACCGCGGGTCTTTCCGTGAAAGGCACCCCAGAAGCCGATGAATTCGTACTTTCCTGTTACGGATTTGGCCAGCCGCAATGCAGCCTCCACTGCCTCAGCACCACCAGAGTACATCTGTGTGGAGTTCAGGTCCCCTGGGGTGATGGCTGCAAGCCTTTTTAGAAACTCTATGCGGTTTTCTGTGCAGTAGCTCGCAAAGGTTACACGGTGGAGCTGTTCCTCCATTATTTTTACATAATGGGGATGGCAGTGACCAACACTGCCCACGCCTATGCCGGCAGTAAAGTCAATGAATGTGTTGTGGTCCACATCAGTGATGCGTACCCCCTTTGCCTCTTTTACCACTATCTGGGAAAACAGGGCTATGGACTGTAGCCCGGGTGCCATGTAACGGCTCTCCTGCCTGAAGAGTTCGGCAGAGCGCGGGCCTGGAATCTTGTGTTTATGAGATTGGGAATTCACTTTATTGCTCCGGAAAATACGTCTGATAGCAGGGCTGGTTATGATGCCGCCCTGTGTCCTGTGGCCTTATGAGACCTTTTCCATGATGTGACGTGCAATAGACTCTGCTGCCTGGTCCCTGAAGAGGGCGAAACTTGGCCATGCATTCACATCTATGATGAATATTTCACCGTCTTGCCTGACTATTGCATCACCGCCAAACACTTCCACCATGAGGCGATCGGCAGCCTGTTCACACCTTGCCTGAAGCTCTTTCTGGTCAAACGGATGGTTTTTCAGGTCCTGGTCACGGTGATAGAACCAGTGAAACCAGCGGGTGTTGCCATTCATGCCGTTGCCAGGCTCCCTGACGCCATAGAACTTGATCAGGTCACCGGGGACATGGCTCTGCAGCGCCACTTGCCTTATACCCCGGCTGTCAAAACAGCGCAGTATCCTCTCCATCTCCTGCTGGGTCTTGGCAAAGACCACATCGTCCTTTTGGATTGCATGGTAGTCTCCACGCTTTATCCATATCCCTTCAGGTTCGGGGAGAGCGGGATTAGAGGTGTCTGACAACACTGTTTTGGGCACAAAGGGTAAGCCTTCGAGCCTACAGGTCATGGTGTGTCTGAAGGTATTTCTCACCCCCTGAACGCTGTTTACCACCTGAACGCCCTGCTGCTCCATCTCTTCAAGTCTCTTTAATACAGGTTCTTCCTCAGCCATGTTGAATATGACGTCAGGGATATCCTCTGTTTCATGAATCTCGGACGGAGAGATCAGTCTTACATAACCACTGCCTGTGTCAGAGAGTTTTTGGGCCACTGCCCTGAGGATAAGTTCATCGTCCACGACCCGTTCAGGAGAGTGTTCCGTTTCCCTGAATATGCCAAGATATTTTTTGTTGTTTTTGTAAAAATGCATTTTATACCATTTGAGGTGGTGTCAGGTAACATGCTGCACGATAGCTGAAATCCCTATGCAGTTGGCAAAGGCGCCATCTGTCCTCTGTGTCCTGCAGCATGCTCAAGTGCAATAGCAGGGCAGCTATGAACGGACTTGGCACAGGGATCAATCCAAACGGGCAATCAACCTCTCAGCCTCTGCGATATCCCCTGGACGGTCCACATCTACTGATTTGCCCATATCAAAACCGCGGCATTCTACACCATTTTCTATGAGAAAGCCCAGAAATTTTCTGAGGGCAGGAAAATTTCGTCCCCTGCCCAGTTCATAGGCCTCGGGAGGGATGAGATATACGCCTGTGGTTACAAACCGTTCCGGCGTATCATGAAGTGCTGTAATACGGCCAGCCTGGTCAACAGCGGCATAAAGTGGTTTTTCATCATCGATAAAGGCTGAAATGCCCAGAATCATTGTCTGCTCAGGCAGAGTGCTGGCAAATGAGAGCAGATCTGACAGGGCGCCTGGCCTGTAGATAGAATCGGTGGTGGTTATGAGCATGTGATGGCCTGCTCCCCTGTGAAGCACGTTTAGAAAACTTGCAAACGATGATTCAGTGTCCATGCACTCTATGTCAGCCTGCATGTCAGGGAAGGAGGCAGCCATGTAGCGGGAACATTGACTGCAGTTCGCCGTGTTGAATATGATTGTTAGCCTGTCAATGCCTGCCTGCCTGAACTGGGATAGTGCCCATCCGAGAAGTGGCCTTCCACCTACCTCTACCATTGGCTTTGGCGTATCTATGCCTGCCTTCCTGAATCTGCTTCCTGTACCAGCGGCAATAAGACCGGCCCTGATCTTCCGTGACCTGTCACAGGGTACAGCAGGGCCATGTTGCCTGTTCTGCTCTCCGTCCTGTCCCTGTCCTTTCCATATCAGATCCGCAATTTCATCAATGCTGGTAATTATGGCAACCTCTTCTGAGGGCCTCTGTTTCATGGCCTCTGCAAGTTTTGCCGAGGGAACTATCCATACCGCCCCCATTCCAGTGGACAATGCCCCTTTAATGTCCCTTTTAAGCGAGTCTCCCACCATTATGGCCTGTTCCGGCCTGATATCCAGTGCATCAAGAGCGGCATGGAATATCCGTTCATCAGGTTTTTCAGCGCCCACCACCCGTGAATCCACCATCACGTCCATCACCGTATCCAGGCCCGTCTGTTTGCAGATGGCAAGCAGGTTTCCGTAATTGTTGGATATAATGCCAAGTCTGTACCTTTGCCTGAGCCGCCGCAGTACAGGAAGCGATGCATTTATGGAGTTTATGGAGGAAGTGATAAAGTCTCCTGCTATGCTGAGTGCAAGGTCTTTGTCATACAGGTGGAGATTTTTCAGTACACGCCTTACCTGTTCCTCTACCACCTCAGTAAGTGTGAGGTCAGGCCGTCCCTCAGCAACAAGAGAGTCGTCTGCACGGTAAAACGCATGGTCGAATCTCTCCTGCTCCACTGCCACTCCGTGCCTTTTGTAAATGGGCAGGAAATGTTCCTTCCATGCCGTACCTGCACAGTCCAGTGTGCCACCATAGTCAAAGAATACAGCCCTTATTTCATGACTGCCTGTCGCTTTGTCTGACCGCATGAAGTCTGTCCTGATCCAGGATGCCTAAGGCCTAAGATTGTGTGCCTGCGCACCTCTGTGCCTGTTCCTCCAGAAAGGATATGAGCTGGTCGATGGACCTGTCCTTTAGAAAATTCGTGTACTCCGCACGTTTTATGGCAAGGTCATTCACTCCTTTCGCTGTCACCGTTACGATCTTCCAGGTGTTGCCTGAGAGCACACACGAGTAATCAAGTGGTATCTCCTCACCCTTTGAGGTGATAAGCAGGGTCTTTACCAGTGCCCTGTGTTTTTTGATCATGATCGTATCCACTGTCTTGAATTTTTCCCCGCTGTATTCCCTGAACCTGTCGGCATAGGTGGCTGTGCTCATTGTGGCAAAGGCATTGACGAACTTGCGGCGTTTTTCCTGGTCAAGCCCCTTCCAGTACCTGCCGAGCACCAGGCGGCTGGTGAGAGGAAAGTCGAACAGGTCCTTGATGACAGGTTCCAGGACGGCGTAGCGCCTGGAACACGGGACCTCGCCCCCGAGTTTCATGGCTTTGATCAGCGCTTCATGCAGGCGGTTGACACATTCCTCTGGCCTTGAGGCAAAGATGTGATGTTGCTGTTCAACGTGATTGTTTGCCTGTTGCAATACAGCCTGGGCATGCACGCCGCCTGTCTCGGCTGCCACAAGGGCAGGGGCCTGGTCAAGGAGCGGAATTATGGTTGAACACGCCAAAAGGTACGCTAAGACATATCTCTTCATGGGTTCTTAGATCCTGTTTTTGAGTATTGTTCTCAGTCTGTTCATAATAGGTGCCCCTTCCTGGGCCTGCCAGTATATCAGGCCTGGAATGCCAAGGCTGAGTTCCCTGACACGCTTGGCAAGTGACAGGCTCAGGGATATCTCAGGGCCAAGCCCTGCCAGTCGTCCAAGGAGTATGAACCCCCCCTCCTGGAACCCTATGGCCCCGGGGATTATGAAGGCTGCGGCCCGTACCGCCTGGCCAAGGCTCTCCAGCATGAATGCCTGGGGCAGGCCTACAGGGGCATCAAGGACGAGAAGGGCAATCCATACCTCCACAACCCCTGCAATCCAGCCGGCCAGGCGAAAAGCAATGGATATGGCAAGGGCTGTGCGGTTGGCATATATTTCCATGACGGCTTTGTCAAGGGCCTCGGCCCTTACGCAAAGGGCCTCGAATTTCTTTTCGCCGCCAAGGGCCGCAAGTATGCCCACCATCCTGCGCCACATACCAAAACGTTGGGCCACGATGAACCCTGCGGTAAGCAGAAATAGTATGGCAGTGCCTGCAAGGGCTGTCCATGCCATGCTGTTCTGCCCCATTATGAGCAGGCACACTATGCCCATAAGGGTGAAAATCACCTGGGTTATAACAGAAACAGTGAGTTCGGTCACTACACTTGCCCCTGCAACATGGCCGGGAACGTCAAGCTGAGTGAGCATGCGGGCCCTTACGAAGTCACCGCCGATCTGCGCTGCTGGCAGAAGTGAGTTAATGGATTCTCCTATCCAGCGGGCCTTCAAGAGTTGGGTCAGGCCAGGTCTTCTGTCTGATCTGAACAGGAGCGGGCGCCAGGCCATGGAGTCCAGCAGCAGGGGCAGGAAGTGGGAGGCTGTCACTATGACAAGGCCCATTCCGGCCTGTGAGAGAGCACAGGTTATTTCAGATACGCCATAATAGCCAAGTATGGCTGTAAATACTGCAATGCCTGCAAAAAATAGTATTGTAACGGTATGCTTCAACACTTCATGTATCCGTTGGCTTCAAACCACTGGATTGCGTCCCGGAGTGCCTGCTCTACCGGTCGGCTGGTATAGCCAAGCTCCTGTCTTGCCCGTTTTGATGTGAAGAACATGATCTTCTTTGCAAGCCTGATCCCCTCCACTGTTGCAAGAGGTTCCCCTCTGCCTGTAAGCCTGCACCATGTCTCGGCAGCCCAGGCCACAGGAAGTATGAGGTTGTGGGGGAGCTTTATGACCGGGGGCCTCCTGCCAGTGATCTCCGCTATCATGCCAAGGACCTGTCTCAGTGTGAGGTTGGTGCCTCCAAGGATGTAGCGCCTGCCGATTTTGCCTCTCTCCATGGCGAGCAGGTGTCCCTTTGCTACATCGTCCACATGCACAAAGTTGAGGCCCGTATCCACATAAGCCGGCATCTTGCCGCTTGCCGCGTCCAATACCATCCTGCCTGTGGGGGTTGGCCTGATGTCACGGGGACCTACTGGTGTGGAGGGGTTGACTATGACCACAGGTGCCCCATCCTGCCTGACCAGTTGGCTGACCCGCTCTTCAGCCATAAACTTTGAGCGTTTGTAGTGGCCTATCATCTGGTCTATGCATACAGGGGTGTCTTCATCGGCAGGGGTGCCGTCGCTGTTTAGCCCCAGGGTTGCCACACTGCTGGTATAGCATATGCGTTTTACGCCTGCGTCCATGGCAGCTTTGATGATGTTTTCCGTGCCCTGGACATTTACCCTGTATATCTCGTCAGGCCTGGGTACCCACAGGCGGTAGTCTGCTGCCACATGGAACAGCAGATCGCAGCCTTTTACTGCCGGCTTCAGAGAGGCAGGGTCGGTGAGATCACCTGTTACGCATTCAACATCCATGTCTTCAAGGTTTTTCAGCACACTGGAAGGGCGTATAAGTACCCTTACCTCATGGTTGGATTCACAGAGTATCTTTGCTACTGCCGAACCTACAAAACCGGTTGCCCCTGTAATTAACGCCTTCATGTCACACCTGAAATTTATGTTCTGTCCTGTATGGTTGATGGTTTAAGGTCATGAACCGGACCATTTAACTATTGCCGGAAAGGTTTGTAAATGCCGCTTGCAGGGAAACGGTAGATTCAGGGGCCATCAATGTTGACATACATGCCCCTGTGTTAGTATTGATGTAGCCCTTACCTTTACTGTGAATTTGCAGTGCAGGGCCATTGGTTAAGCTTGCGGATGGAGTATGATTTTTTTACTGTGAAAGTAGATGGGGCTTGCGGCAGTTCGCAGTTCCTTGATGAGATGGTGCTGTTACTCTGTCAGGTGGGAGAAATGAAAGTTTTGGAGGAACCGGAGATGATAGAATCTGTTAATAGGCAGTCTGTGTCCCTGCTTAGGGTCTTTGTCCTGTGTCTGGTGTTGGTTGCGGCATCAGGGAGTCTCTGCGGAATAGTATGTGCTTCAGGTGCTGACAAGGGTCACGCCTCTCAGACCGCAACCATTGCAGCACAGGCCAATGACACCTTAGTCCAGGACACTGATGATTTGGACGACCTTGACGACTGGGGTGACATGGAAGAGGCTGCTGACGTCTATGATCCACTGGAGTCTTTCAACCGTTTCATGTTCACCTTTAACGACAAGCTGTACTTCTATGGGATCAAACCGGTTGCCACTGTCTACTCACACGTGATCCCGGGGCCTCTCCGTGTCAGTATCAACAATGGATGGCAGAATCTCGCCACACCGGTAAGGGTGGCAAACTGTCTGTTGCAGTTGAAGTTCAGGGGGGCAGGTATTGAAGTGGCCCGTTTTTTTATCAACTCCATCATGGGCATAGGCGGGCTGGGTGACCCTGCCGAGAGGATGTTCGGCCTGCATCGCCAGGATGAGGACCTTGGCCAGACATTTGCCACCTGGGGGGTTGGCTTCGGCCCCTACCTTGTGCTACCGTTCGTTGGGCCGTCGTGTCCACGGGATGCCATAGGTATGCTGGGAGATTCATATCTCTATCCGCTCAACTACTATATTGGTGAGTTCTGGAAAGGGGCTGCGATCAGGGTGGGTAAGGAGATCAACCTGCGTTCCCTTCAGCTTGGTGAGTATGAGAATTTCAAGGCATCTGCCCTTGATCCTTATGTGGCGGTTCGCTCTGCATACTATCAGTACCGCAAGAGTTCAGTGGAATACTCGACTAGTCGATTCAAATCTTTTACTATCCAATAGAGGGCCTGTGTGCCCCACACCGCTTAATAACAGGGACGGCATGGTTTTCGACACAAACCGGTACATCTCGACTGTCCCGGTTTTATGATGCATGCTACATGATACCTATATGGCAGATGGTGTTTTCTTTGCCAAGTGCTTTTGTATTTCATTCAGGTGTCGTGTAGTATGCCATGATATTATGAACTTTACGCATGAGAAATATGAGTGACAGGCAGCACATATCCGCAGGTATTGTAGTGGCGCTTACCCACGAGTACCGGGTAATGCCAGGCAAACCGCAGTTATGGAAACTGGATGGTATGCCGGTGAAACTGATCCGTAACAAGCTTGCAAGAAGCGTTGCCATTGTGCAGGCTGGTACTGGTACTGAAAATGCCAGAAATGCTGCCTCTCTGCTGGTTGAATCAGGAGCGGTGCGTCTTGCCTCTACTGGTGTTGCAGGAGGCCTTGATCCATCTCTCGTATCTGGTGACGTGGTGGTTGCCACCACGGTCCTGTCTCCAAGAAAGGGAGGGTCTGCCTACATAATGAGGTGTGATCAGAGGCTGTCCGATGCAATTGCCCAGCGTCTTGAGACCCAGGGGGTTGCTGTAAAGAGAGGACCTGTATTCACCTCTCCAGAAGCCCTCTGCTCTGTGGAAGAGAAACGCAGGCTCTTTCGTGAAACAGGTGCCCTTGTTGTGGACATGGAGGCATCGGGTGTTGCTGGCGCAGCCCTTGGTTTTGGTGCCTCTCTTGTGGTGATAAAGGTGGTATGCGACCAGGCAGATACGGCAGTCCCCGACGTGCTCTCGGGCGCGCTTCGTAGTGACGGAACTATCCATATCCTGAAGATATTCAAGGCTGTGCTGAAGAGACCCGCAATTTCCAGGCAGCTTATTGCCATGGATCGTGATTTTTCTGCAGCCACTGCCTCTCTTGATAAGTGCTGGGGAATATGCATTGATCTCATGTAATCCTCTTGTCCAAGGGGTGCTGCCTGTGTAACTGTTCACAGGGTTCTTTTGCGGGTATTGCCTATCACTGCCTGCAATGTATCTGCTTACAGTTACCCATAGGCCTCTACGGGTGACCTGGCAGCTTTCCGGTCTTTCCCCCTGGCCTGTTTTCCCCCTTGCGTTTTGTAGTTCCAGTCCTCTCAGCGTGTCTTTCCTGAATTGAGCGTTTCAAATCATGTGAAATCTTGTTTTGTCTTTAATTACAGTAAATTAATATTGCTTTTGTAAAATTATCCGTCACCCAACGGGTTTGCGGTAACTCTTTTGCTTTCTACATGATCTGCTGCCTCGGGGTCTTCGCTTACCTGTCAGATACTTGAAGTACTACAGTACGTCTGCGTATCCTCCGCCTTGCATCTCATGCAAACTTGGGAATCGCTCAATTCAGGTCTTTGTAACAAGCTCATGGCGTTTTCCGTATAACTCCCTCTGTTTCTATCAGGGACTCATATCAATCTTCCCTTTCCCATACCTTCACGTGGCCACTATGCTCAGGCACGGCATTTCGGGCTTTAAAGCGCCCTGTATATCCGGCAGACCCGGTATCTGGAGCCTTGCAAGGGGGATTTGGCCAAAAAATCGTTTGATATCATTCAGGTTTTGTGTTTGCATTTGGATACATGCGGTTTTGCGCCGATAATATGGAAGGGCATATTGATAAAGGGGTCATTAAAATATGAGTGATATGATTAATAGCGAAAATACCATGGAGCAGGCTGCCTCTTCAGGCACTCGCTCCACTGTATATGAATCGCCGGCAAGGCTGTTGTTGATAATCATTTTTTCTGTCTTTGTCTCTGAGGCCTTGGTGATGACGCTGCTTTACTATATTTCCATGCCGTCATGGATCGGGGTGATGTTTGATTCTTCCCTGCTCATAGTATTCATATCCCCTATGCTCTATTTCTTTCTTTTTCGTCCCCTGATACTCCACATTAACGAACGGCGTATGGCTGAACAAACCACCATGAATGCCCTTGCCGAGCTGGAACAGATATTCGAGACTGCCGCTGATGGCATGTGGCTTGTGGATTGTGATTTCAATGTGTGCCGTGTCAATGAGACCTTTGTCCACATAGCCCATGTGGACAAGAAAGAGGCAGTGGGCAGGAAGTGTTACGAGGTCTTTGGTGGTCCTATGTGTCATACGCCCAACTGTTCGCTTAACCGTATTATGAGTGGTGAGAGTCGGGTGGAAATGGAGATGGAGAAGTGCCTGATGGATGGCAAGAGGACATTCTGTATTGTAACTGCCACTCCTTTCAGGGACCTGGATGGAAAGGTCATTGGTATTATAGAAGATTTCAAGGACATATCCCAGCGCAGGCAGTGGGAGGAGAGGCTACGCAAGAGTGAGGCCGAGAAACAGGCCATTCTCAATGCCTCTATTGATGTGATAATGCAGGTTGATTCGGATATGAGACTGGTCTGGGCCAACAAGAGGGCCGTGGAGGTGGCTGACAAGGCTGTTGAAAAGTTCAAGGGGCGAAAGTGCTATGAGTTTTTGAGGGACAGGGATAGTGAGTGTCCGGGATGTCCATGCGCAAAGGCCCTGTCATCAGGTGTGAGAGAGTCAGGGACCTTGAGTTATGCAGATGATGACAGTGGGGCCCAGTCATATTGGGAGGCATTTGGCGTACCGCTCGAGCAGGAAGACGGAGAGGTTGCAGGGGTGATAGAGATTGCCCGTGACATAACTGAAAAGGTCCGTGCTGACAATGCGTTGATCAGTGCAAGGGATGATTGGGAAAATACCTTTGACGCAATAACAGATATGGTCATGCTCCTTGACAGTAGGCACCGTATCATCCGGGTGAATAGTGCCTCTGCAAAGGTCCTTGGCAGTACCAAGCAGGCCCTGGTGGGCAAGAAGTGTTATGAGGCAGTCCATCATCAGGATTATCCCATAACCAACTGTCCGCTGATAACCACGATGAAGACCCTGATGCCCTGTACCAAGGAGATAAGTGAGGCATGTGGAGGCAGGACTTATCTGTGCACCACCTCTCCAATATTTGACGATCATAAAGAGCTGCGCGGTTATACCCACACTCTGAAGGACATTACGGAATCAAAACGTATGGAGTCCCAGTTGCAGCACGCTCAGAAGATGGAGGCCATAGGCACTCTCGCAGGTGGCATAGCTCATGATTTCAATAACATCCTTCAGACCACATCCGGTTACCTCGAGCTTCTTATATCCAGGAAGGAGGAGGATGATCCGGATCTCAATTACCTGCATCCCATGGACAGGTCAATGGCCCGGGCCGCCGAGCTGGTCCAGCACCTGCTGGCCTTTAGTCGAAGGGTCAAGAGCAGGTTGCGGCCTGTTGATCTAAATGCCGAGGTTATGCAGGTGCATAAGCTGCTTTCAAGTACGCTTCCCAAGATGATCAGTATAGAACTTGACCTGGCAGATGGTCTCAAACCCATCCTGGCGGATCCGTTACAGATCGAGCAGGTCATAATGAATATTGCGCTCAATGCCCGTGATGCAATGCCTGAAGGTGGCACGCTTTCATTCCGTACAGAGAGTACCTGCATTGATGCTCAATTCTGTAACACCCATGTTGGGGCAAGACAGGGTGACTATGTCAGGCTTGTTATTCAGGATACAGGATGCGGTATTGATGAGGAGACAATAGAGCATATATTCGAGCCTTTTTTCACTACAAAGGAGATGGGTAAGGGTACAGGACTGGGGCTATCCATGGTGTATGGTATCATCAAGAATCACAGGGGGTATATAGAGTGCAAGAGCACGCCAGGCAAGGGCACTGCGTTTCATCTCTATCTTCCTGTCATCTCCGGGGAGACCGGAAGGCCACGCATCGAGTCTCAGATAGGTGAGGATACGGTATGGGGCAGGGGAGAGACCATCCTGCTGGTGGATGACGAGAAGAATTTGCTTGAGGTAGGCAGTGCCATGCTTGAGCAGGGAGGCTACAACAGCCTACTGGCAGAAAGTGGTGAGGCAGCGATCGAGTTGTTTGAACGTGAGGGGCAGCATATTGATCTGGTGATACTGGACCTGTCCATGCCGGGTATGGGTGGATACAGGTGTTTTGAGCAACTCCGCGCCCTGGATCCGGAGGTGAAGATCATAGTGGTGAGCGGTTATGCCGTGCCGGATAAGAATGTGAAGAAGATGCTGTCGTTTCAAGGCACTGCCTTTGTGCGTAAGCCCTACCGTATGTCAGATATGCTGAAGATGGTGAGAGAGGTCCTGGATGATTGAGGTGACTTGCAGAGGTGCTGATTGACAGCACGATAAAGGACAGAAGGGCATTAATGGGGTAATGCCCTGTATCTATTCTGTCCTGACTCCTCTCAGACTGACCATGAGGCCCTTGATGGGGTGGCGGACAGTATCCATAACGGCCGTTGGCTCATAACCACAGTGCACCATGCAGTCCTGACACCGGGGGTCATTGCCCTGTCCATAGCGGTTCCAGTCAGTGTCTTCGATGAGTTCCCTGTAGGTTGGGACGTATTCGTCATTCAGCAGATAACAGGGCCTTTGCCACCCAAATATATTCCTTGTGACATTTCCCCACGGGGTGCACCTGTAATCCTGGTTGCCAGCGAGAAAATCGAGATACAGGTCACTGTGGTTGAAGGTCCATTCCCTGTTTTTGGCAATTTTCATGATGCCCCTGAAGAGCTTCACTGTGGTCTCTCTGGTAAGAAAGGCGCTCTGGTCCTCTGCTGCCTCATAGTTGAAGCCGGCGGCAACAGTCATGGCCTCCACCCCGAGTCCTGATACAAAGTCAAGGAACCGGGCGGCGCTTTCAGGCGTCTCGCCAGCGAAGAAGGTGGTGTTGGTGGTTACCCTGTAACCCTGGGATACCAGGAGTTTTATGGACTCCACAGCCTTGTCAAACGCACCTTTCATACACACCATCTGATCGTGTTTGTCTGCAAGGCCGTCGAGATGGATGTTGAATGTGAGATATGGGGATGGAGAAAAGTCCTGTATGCGTTTCTTCAGAAGGAGAGAGTTGGTGCAGAGGTAGATGAATTTTTTCCTCCTGATCAGTTCCCTGACTATGATGTGGATGTCTGGGTGCAGCAGGGGTTCTCCCCCTGGAATGGATACTACCGGTGCTCCGCACTCCTCAACTGCTGCCACACATTCATCCACACTCATCATTTGGTTCAGTATTTCAGGGGGGTGTGCTGTCTTCCCGCACCCCTTGCACTTGAGGTTGCATTTGAAAAGTGGCTCAAGCATCAGCACCAGGGGGAACTTGTCCTGGCCTGAAACCATCTTTCCTATAATGTACTTACCAATTCTTGTCTTCTGTATTGCTGGAATTCCCAATGTATACTCCGGTGTTTGAAATGTTTGACTGGACGCGCGTATGGCTGGACTTCACCGTGCGACCAGGTGTTTATGGAGAGGGTGTACTACACGACACCTGAAATGCAGAGGCATCTGCCATATCGGTTATGGTGGATAATAGGCATGATGGCTGGTACAGGGGCAGTGCCCTATGAGTCTCCTCAGGCAGCGGCCCTGGTGCGGTCTTCCTCCCCCTGTTTGTCATGGTGGATGTCTTTGATATGTTTAAGTTGACTGCTGTCCACGTCTGTGTCTGCGGTTGCTGTGTCCCTGATGTTTTCCGGAAACCATGCCGGATCAAGAAAACGCCTTATTGCCTTTTCAAGGTGTTCAAGCGGTACCAGGGTGTCGAGACACGGGCCGTGTGGCCGCTGGTTGAGCACCCCGTACACAGGCAGGGGATAGGTGTCCTGGATGCCACTGGCAAGGTCTCTCTGACATGCCACGGCAATGATTATCTTGGGCCGTCTCTGTACCACAATTCTCCTTGCAATGGTACCCCCAGTGGCTATTGCAAGGTATATCCCGTATCTGTCACTCAGTTCCAGAAGGCCGGTTATAGGGCATTTCCCACACCTCTTGCAGTTGTTGATGTCATACGTGAGCCTGATTTTGCACTTGCTCTTCTGCAGACAATGGGGCATGAGGAGCAGGATCTCAGAGGGTTTGAAGCGTCCTGTCTCTGATAGCACCAGTTCGTTATTTACCCTTATGAAGGATGAGCGTATCTTGTTCTTTGATATGCCGAACAGACGGCCCAGAAGGGTCATGATGGGGAGAAAGAGTTTTACGGTTATGCCCCGCATCTTTCTGAAAAAGGGAAGGCTCCTGCCAAAGGCCGCATTTAGCAGCAGGCCTGCTGATGCCCATACCACCGCAAGTATTGAGAGGCTTACCAGAAAGCCTGCCACATAGGGTGCCAGTGGGTGAATGGCCTTGAATCCGTAGTAGGGTACAATCCACAGAGAGGCAAGAAACAGGCATACCACAAAGCTTGTGAGCATTACAAGGCCGATGAAAAGCCTCTTGCGGTTCCTGTCCTCAGCGGTCAGTGGTATGGAGTCGTTCTTGATATCTGGATTTTTCATTCGTGTTCCATTGAGTGTTTCAGGCATTTGAATTACTGTTTTCATAGTCTGGCAGAGGTGGCAGTTTGAATTTCATCAACTCTCTTGGGCCATCCATGTCCTCCACCTCAGCATTGAATTTTGCCTTGAGTCTGTTTACCACATCCTTTACCAGGACCTCAGGAGCAGATGCACCTGCAGTTATTCCAACAGTGCTGTCCGGTGTGAACCACGACATGTCCATCATGTCGGCATTGTCAATAAGGTAAGCAGGAAGCCCCTGGTGTTCCCCTGCCTCTCTGAGCCTGTTGGAATTCGAGCTGTTTACCGAGCCTACCACAAGCAGGATGTCGATCCTGTTTGCAAGTTTTCTCACGGCATTCTGACGGCTCTGTGTGGCATAGCATATGTCCTTGAGTTCTGGCCCTTTGATCACTGGAAAGCGCTCCTTCAGGGCGGTTATGATCTCCTTTGTATCGTCTATGCTCAGGGTGGTCTGTGTGACATAGGCAATACGTTCATGACTGGATATTGGTATGTCAGCCACCTCTTCAGGGGTGGAGATGACAGTGGCCTTGCCTTCTATACGGCCAAGAGTGCCTTCTACTTCAGGGTGTCCTGCATGGCCGATTATTACGATGTCGTATCCCTGCTTCCAGTATCGCTGGGCCTGGTGGTGTACCTTTGTCACAAGCGGACACGTGGCATCGATGATCTTGAGTCCCATGTCAGTGGCCTGCCGGACGACTGCCTTTGATA
Organism: uncultured Desulfobacterales bacterium; assembly: GCA_964638145.1. Classification (GTDB taxonomy): domain Bacteria; phylum Desulfobacterota; class Dissulfuribacteria; order Dissulfuribacterales; family QOAL01; genus S144-17. The sequence goes on from CAZXAK010000013.1 coordinate 90,074, forward strand.
CACCATGAGCACTGAAGATGGTGATGGTGTTTGGGGGGATGTCTTCCAGTTGTTCCACAAATATGGCGCCGTTTTCCGACAGCCGGTTGATCACATAGGTGTTATGGACTATCTCATGCAGGACATAGACCGGGGGCGTATATTTTTCTATGGCCGATTCCACAATTTTGATGGCCCTGTTGACGCCTGCACAGAACCCCCTTGGCTGTGCCAATATAATCTTCATTGTCTTCCTGTTCCTTGATTTAAGTCATTTTGCGCACAACATGGTTGTGTGAGTGGTTGCGAGCTGTATGGTTTTGTGCCTTGAATCGGGGTGTTTCAGTTATAGCTGCGGCCCTTCCAGCAGGCTCCATGCCCTCTCCATTCCCTGAATGCTGAACTCCACGTCATCATGAGGTAGAGTGTTGCAGTGACAGGCAGGGCAAGTGCCCAGGCGAAAGAGAGTCTGTAGTAGGAGAGTATCGGGAGATACGTAACAAGCATAAGGGTCAGACCGATCCATGACAAGGCCCAGATTACAAAACCTCCACAACACAGACCTGCTATGTGGCCGTAGAACATCACTATCATTAGGACAGTGACACAGAGGAGCAGAAACAGGGAGTGCCTCAGTTGCACGAATGCAGTGCGTGCCACCATATCCCATATACCACCAAGCCCCTCATATCTCCTTATGCTCTTTACAGAGTGGGTCAGGCCGGTCCATGTGGCGTATCCGGCTGTTTTGAGCCTTTTGGCAAGGGCGCAGTCGTCGATGATCTCGTTTTTGATGCACTGAAACGCCCCTATCTTTCTCAGCGCATCTGTATCCACCAGGATAAAGCCACCTGCTGCGGCAGCAATGCGTGACTTTTTGAAGTTGGCAAGCCGAAACGGATAGATCAGTTTGAAGAAGTAGACAAATGCGGGCATGAGGAGCTTTTCAAAAAAGCCCTGCATACTCAGCCAGGCCATGAGCGAGATCATGTTCAGGCCGTACTGCTCCTTTGCCGCAAGGGCTGTGGCAATGGTGGCAGGTTCCAGTACGATATCTGCATCCATGAGTAATGTCTTGCCTGTGGTTACATGCTTCAGGCCCTGGTCCAGAGCCCAGAGTTTGCCTGTCCAGCCCCTGGGCAGATCAAGCCCCCGGATTATCTTTATGGAATCCCCGCATCTCTCCTGGGCAATCTCCACTGTACGATCAGTGGATTGGTCATCTACCAGGATGATATTAAGCCCCTTTCCCTGGTCCAGAAGGGAAGTTAGACACTGCTCAATGGTCTTCTCCTCATTTCTTGCAGGAATCAGCACTGTGACGTCACTGAGGTCTGCGTCAGCAAGATGGGGGGATGCGTCCAACTCCTGGGCGGTATCCCAGGGCTTCCATGGAAGCAGCAGTATGCAGCTCCATATCAGTACATTCGTGACTACTACAAGGGCTATTATGATGTGTATTATATCCATGTTCATTTTTTTGTTTCTCTGTTTTCCTGTAATTATAGTTTGGTATGTAAGTTTACGTTATGGATGCCTGTGTTCATATGTATAGGCCACCTGAAGTGCAGATGCAATTGGCAAGGGCCGATGGCGCCTTTTTTCATGCTTTCACTACTTCTCCTGTTCCAGAAGTGCGGGCAGTAGCACCATGGTACACACCAGTGTAAGTCCTACGCCGATTGCAAGCAGTTTTCCCATGCTGGCCATGCCCTGATGCGGCGAGACTGCCAGGTTTCCAAAACTGCATATGGTTGTCAATGTGCTGAACAGTATGCCACGTGATGTGCTTGTGGCGAAGATCTCGGAAGGATGGGCATTCATGTACCTGAAACGGTGTACAATATGAATGCCATTGTCCACACCTATACCAAGTATCAGGGGCAGGGCGATGATATTGGCGAAGTTCAGGGATATGCCTGCAAGTTCCATTATGGCCCCAGTGAGCATGCCGGCAAGTATCAGGGGGATCATCACCAGCAGGGTATCCTTTTTGTGTGGCATCAAGAAGAGGAGAAGAAGCACGATGGCTGTAAGACTCATGGCAAATGCCTGCTTGAAGGCCCCTGATACCACTTTCCCGCCTTCATATATCAACACTGGATAGCCTGTGACATCCGGCTCATACTTTCGAACAGCACGGATAAATCTTATCATTTCATGTCTCGAGTTCAAGTTTTGAGATGGAAATATCTCAACCCTCCACCTGCCATCCCTTGCTATCCACCTTGCTTTGAGCCATTTTGGCAGGTCTTTGAGTGAAAAACTTTCTGCCTGCAGAGAGAGTTTGAGATCATTGAGCCTTGGGGGAAGAGAACCTATCAGGCTGTACTCAAGCCGGTGCAGGAGATGTGTGCTGCCGGCATCAGATACGATTTTGTCCACAAGTGTGGATAGGTGATGGGCAAGACGCCGGGCCAGTGTGCTAACCCTTTCCCCTGTTGCCTGTTGCCTGACTGCATGTAGAAAGTCCTGTATTGCAGAAAGCCGTTCTCTGTCAGTGGGAGGTGGCGCAGGCGTCTGCATGAATGCCGGACCAATGGTGTAGTCCATGTCTTCGATGATCGAGAGTTTTGCATCCTGGTCAGCAGGCACGAAATCTTTTATGTCCACCACCTTGTCCACCACAGGTAGTGTGGCAATGGCCTTTTCCTTGGCCTCAAGTTTTGCAGAGGGCCTCTCTATGACCTTCAGGCTCCACGGCGAGCTTTCCGGGTCTGCGAGAAGTTCTTTGAAGGTGGTAACGGATTCGCATGACTGGTCTCTGAGGTTCATGGGGTTCCAGTCATAGGTTATGCGCGGCAGCAGGGCCATTGAGGCTGCACCAAGCACAAGGGCCCCGGTCCGCACGGCGCGGCCGTGGTGCACAGGAAGTGAGACCATTTTAATGAACATGGATGGAGATGCAGACGCGTGCTTTCTCATGCGCACCCTGTCTATCTTCAGTATGGATAGCAGTGCAGGAAGCAGGGTAAGGTTGATGAAAAGGCCGATGAACATGCCGGTTCCGGATATTAGCCCAAGCTCTCCAACACCTGAGAAGTCTGTTGGTACGAATGCATAAAAACCTATGGAGGTGGTTATTGCACAGAGGACAAGAGAGCTGCCTGTGTCCCGTGCAGTCTGCCTTATGGCCTGTTCCATCTGCTCTCCATGGCCCACCAGTTCCCTGAAGCGCAGACAGTAGTGTATTGAGTAGTCGACCCCGAGGCCAATGAACAGAACGGCAAAGGCCACGGAGATCATGTTCAGGTGTCCAATGGCAGCAGCGGCAAAGGCGGCAGTCCAGACGAGACCCACGATCAGAGTGATCAGGGTGGCAAAGACCATCCTGGTGGACCTTAGACCTGAGAAGAGCACCACGGTAACCATGATGAGCGATAGCCAGCCGGCAAGCCTTGCCCCCCTTGTGACACTGTCAAGCTCCTCATACTCCATGGCCACATCCCCTGTTAATCTGATCTTAACACCGTGATCTGCATCAAGTCCCAGTTCTGCCGCTGTCTGTCTGATATCCTGCATTGCAGCCTTGCCTGGCAGTAGCCTGGTGTAATCCATAACAGGCTGTGTGATTACAAATTGCCTGCTCTTTGCCATTGGGCCTGTACCTGAACTCATGAGCCTGAGCCATGAGACCTGGTAGAACCTGTTTTCAAGCAGGGCGGTTACAGCGCGGTCCATCTCCGCGTACAGGGGCTCGAGCTCCCTGTCCATATGGTGTGTCTGGGCCTCCTTGAGGATTGAGAACAGACCGCGCAGGTCAGGCTCCTTTATCAGTGTGCCCAGCAGGGGTTCTATTTGGGAGAGACGGTCTGACAGGTCTTCTATCTCTGATTCAGACAGGTAGAGCAGGCCGTTTTTCTTGAAGAATGGTTCAGACCCCGGGGCATAGACGGTTTTGAAACGGGACGTATCGGCCTGAAGGGCAGCGGCAAGCCGGTCCCTGGCGTCAGCAGCAATGTCAGGCGTTTCACCGTCTATGACTACCACGATGGTATTTGAAAACTGGGGAAATGCCTTCTTGTAGTCCCTGTAAATCCTGAGATATCTAAGTTCAGGCGAGAGCATGCCTGCAGTGTCTGTGATGATACCGAGGTGGCCTTTGATAAATGTGAAAAGCAGGGCAGTTGTCAGCAGGAACAGGCCCAGTACGGCCCAGCGGAACCGTATGATGAACTGTGTCCACCGTATAAGCAGGTGTTCCCGGTTGTTCGGTTTCAGTATCTTCATGATCAGGTCAGCCTGGACAGAATTATTGAAAAGAGTTCAGGGGCAAGTTTCATGGTGGCACGTCTGATATCCATGGTGGTATTTTCCTGCTTGTGTGCCCCTGGCCCTGTAACCGCTGAAGGGCCACTACTGTATGAGAGTATGATGCCTGCCGCAAAGCACTGGCCTGTGCTGTAATGATAGCGTGTTACCATATGATCTTGTTTCATGATTTCTTTTGAATCAGTGGAGTAAAATATCTCTTGCAGTCCGGACAGGGGCAGAAGCCTTGGATCAGGCCGCAAGGGCAGCAGTCCTGTGGCTATGCCAATGGCCCCTGTCCAGTTTATGTGGTTTCGCCATGGTCCGTCAGGTATGTCATGTTCATCACATAAGGATTCAGGTGATGTAAAAAGCTCCCTGATTTCAGTGTCTCGTACAGCGTATGCTTCAATTTCATCAGGTGCGATGATACAGGCCTTGAGGTAGGCACTTCTTGAAGCATTTTTCATGCCAAGTTCATACAGGCTGTCGCCCATGTAGGCGGCTATCCTTGCAGGCCTGTCCGTGTAGTCAGCAAGTTGCTCGCAAAGCCTGAGTGCCCTGTTCCATCTTGCCGCCATCATGAGACATTTTACTGCCCTGCCTTGGGTCATGAAGCTGGGGTCAGGTGCAGGGCATGCTGGGTCCAGCAGTGTTTCAGAAACCCTTTTGAAGAACCCTCTCTGTATCTTTTCAACAACCTGCCTGCCCTGCGGCCTTCTCTCCAGGAGGGGCTGTATCTCTATCGTCCACTGCTCGAACAGGTCCATGGCGGTCTCAGGGTCAGTTGCTATGGCGTCCTGAACGGCCCAGTCACTTATGAATTCAAGTGCCGAATATTCCAGCTCCAGGTTTTCCTCTGGCACATAACCCTGGTACTCCATCAGATGGTATCTGGCATCTGCGGGCCTTAGTTTTTGCAGGTTCCTGATTGCCTTGTTGTAGGAGATTGAAGGGGCACTGAAAAGGTCTGGCTGGTACAGTTTCATACGGCCTCTGTAGGTTCAGTTGGCGGATCGAGCGTTTGAAATCAGATTTTGTTTTGTCAAGAGCTTCTCCATTCCAGATGTCCGGTAGCATGATCATGGTACAATAATTTTTCTGGCCCGGTTGTGCAATTACCACGGCCAAGAAACAGGAAAATGGATATCTTTTCACATGGAATGGTTGACTCTTTGCAAATATAACCAATTTGGGAATTTGGCAATTGCAGAATCCAGGATGAGAGTGTAAAAGTTAGTTTGCAGGGGGAGGCCAACTATGGGATCCGAATCATTTGATGGAAACAGCACTGTACTGCGGTACGCCCGGGATATGGAGCGGTTGTACCCTGTGCTGACAGTACCCATTGTTATTCATGACCGTTGGCAGAGGATTGTTTCTCTGAACAGTGCCATGTGTCAACTGGTGGGGCTGGATGTTGAGGAAGTAAAGGGAAAACGGTGCCAGGAGGTGGGGCATCGCCTTAATATATCCAGCCATTCCTGTCCCTTTCTTGGCATGGATGCGGCGTCCGATTCCTGTGACTCCTGTGAAGTATATGTGCCTGTAGCCCGCTCCTACTACCTGATTACACGATATCCCATTTTCAATGACAATGACGAGCATGTAGGTGGTGTCTGTATGTTCAACAAGATCCACAGGGCAAGGCGGTCCAACCAGCCAGGTTCCTCTGCCCGGTTAGAACAGTTAGAATCACTGCTCGATGCCCAGACAGATGTGATGTGCTGGAAGGATGGCGAGGGCAGGTGGCAGTATCTGAACGAAAGTGGCAGAAGGTTTTTCCGTATTGAGGAAAAGGATTATCTTGGGAAGACGGATTTTGAGATTGCAGCCGGAAACGTGCTGTTTCGCCTCTTTTTTACCAAGTGCATCTCCCTTGAGGAGGAGGCCTGGAGTAGCAGACAGCCAGTTACCTCCAGGATCAACATAGATCACTCCTGTTATCGCTCTTCCACCTTTGAGGTTACCAAGGTCCCGTTTTTCAATCAGGATGGCAGCAGAAAGGGTATGGCAGGCATTGCGTGGGACATCACCCGCATCGTTACCACTGAGAAAGAGCTGCACGCAGCCATAAATCAGCTAAATATCATACTCAACAACATATCTTCTGCCATTGCACTGGTGATTGATCGCAAGCTTGTATGGACTAATCCTGCCGCCGAGAGGCTATTTGGGTATTCAGCCGGGGAGTTCCACGGCTGCTCCACGGAGATCCTGTATCCTTCCCGTGAGGCCTTTGAGGAGTTTGGCACTCATCTGTACCTTGAGCTTGTGCGCAAGGGCTATTCCAGAGGTGAGGTGAGACTGAGAAAGAAAGACGGAAATTATATATGGTGTCTTTATTCTGCCTCATTCGTCAACGCCAAGGACCCTTCGCAGGGTATAATTGTGGCTATTGAAGACATACAGGCCCAGAAAGATGCCTGGAGGCGGGAACAGGAGCTGCAGGAGAAGATGCAGCATGCCCAGAAGTTGGAGAGTCTTGGAGTCCTTGCAGGTGGCATTGCCCATGATTTCAATAACCTGTTGATGGGAATCATGGGCAATACAGAGTTGTGCCTTATGAAGCTCGCACCTGATTCACCCCTGCGTACCTATATAGAGAGGGTGAGGCGTGCATCAAAAAAGGCAGCAGACCTCACTGCCCAGATGCTGGCCTATTCCGGAAAGGGGCATTTCATTATTGAGGCAGTGAACCTGTCAAATGTGGTGCGGGAGATGAGTGAACTCCTTGACAGTGTGATATCAAAGAAGGCCAGGCTGGTATTCAGACTGGCTGACGAACTGCCCTCTGTAAAGGGAGATGTGAGCCAGATGCGTCAGGTGGTCATGAACCTGTTGGTAAACGCGTCTGAGGCCCTTGAGGACAGGCCTGGTGATATCGTGGTGAGCACTGGTGTCATGGAGGTGGACAGTTACTATCTTCAGAAGGTCTATTTTGATCATGATGCCCCTCCAGGTAAATATGTGTGGCTTGAGGTATCGGATACGGGCTCTGGCATGGACAGTCAGACCGTGGCCCGCATATTTGAGCCCTTCTTCACCACCAAGTTTTCAGGACGTGGTCTTGGTCTTGCGGCACTGCTTGGCATAGTGCGTGGTCATCATGGAATAATCAGCGTGGACAGCGAACCAGGCAGGGGCACCTCTGTACGGGTGTTGTTCCCTGTGTTTGATGACATGCAGAAGAGGCTTCTTGAAAAGGGTACAGGGTGTTTCTGCAATAAGCATTCAGGTATTGATGACCAGGCGGTTACTGAGGTGGATGAGGGCCAGGTGCTGGCAATAGCCGGTCACAGGATTCTGGTGGTTGATGATGAGAAAGAGGTGCGGGATGTGGCAAGGAGGCTGCTTGAGAGTTTTGGGTGCAGCGTGATCACAGCCATCGCCGGTTTGGAGGCGGTCAAGGTCTTCAGTGATGAGCACCAGCGTATTGATGCGGTGCTCCTTGATCTTACCATGCCTGATATGGGAGGTGCAGAGGTCCTGCGGCACATGCGCTCCATAGATGCCAATGCATGTATAGTACTGTCAAGTGGTAACAGTGAGGAGGAATCTCTTGAAGAGATGGGCAAAGGGGCTGTTGACGGGTTTATTCATAAACCCTATGGGGCATCCGAGCTGGTGAGTTGCCTGTCAAAGGCCCTTGGGAAAAGGGCTGAAGAGACCGAAAAGAGTGTATCCTGAATTGAGGTGTATAGTTCACCTGATTATTATGATACCATACTGCACGACACCTGAAATGCAGAGGCAGTTGGCAAAAGTACCATCCGCCTATAGTGATGGTGTAGTATGATGATTATACAAGATGAACATCACACGAGTATAGACCAATGTGGAACAATAACAACCTATCTGACAGGGGAGTTTGATATGCCGGATAAGAGAGTTGAAGCAGTAGTCAATGACGAGTTTTTGAAAGAACTTTTCCCGCCAGAGAGGGCGGACGAGTTTTTCGAGGCCCTCTATGGCGGGGCAGAGGCAGGCGCGTTTGATATCTCCCTGCGCTATAACGGCTTTAACTCTGATCGCAATTTGCTACTTCTTGATTTTCGTCTTACAGAGCGGCCTGGCAAGTGCCTGGCCTGTAATCTCACGTTTGGACTTCCCGAGGTCTTCAAACGTCATCCTGTGATCAATGTGCAGGGGATCGTAGATGCCGTTCAGCAGGCCCTTGCCCCTGACTGGAAGGTGAGGGAGTGGTTTATTGGCAATACCGAGGTGATCAGCCCTGAGGAAAATTCCATTCCGCTGGTGCTTGCCCTGGTTCCGGGATAATGCGGTTCTCTGTATGGGGTGAGTAGTATTACTGCATGGGTGGATTTTTTATCTGGTGCTGTCAGGGTTCAGGGAGACGTGAAATTTCATGACTATACCACATGGACGGGTTCTCATACTTGACGATGAAGAGTTGATACGGAATATGGCAAGGGACCTGCTCAGCGCTCTGGGCTATGAAAGTGATTCTGCCGCAGAGGGAGGCGAGGCGGTTTCTCTCTACAGGATCGCCCTTGAAAAGGGCCATCCCTACTGTGTGGTACTGGTTGATCTTACCATCGCAAGGGGGATGAGTGGTCTGGAGGCTGCGGAAAAGATACGCGAGCTTGATCCTCGTGCCAGCCTTGTGGTTTCAAGCGGATTTTCTGAGGAGCAGGTAATGGAGCATTATGAGGAGTACGGTTTCGTTGCCTCCATGCCCAAACCGTACCGTATGATGGACCTGAAGGCCGTGTTGGAGAGGTTTTGTGTGGCAAGTTCCTGAATGTGACAGTGTCATGCCGTGTCCCTTTTTATAATGTCCACCATAATTCCATTACAGCACTTGAATCCCTCAGGGGGCTGTGGTAAATAGATGCTCACTTTTGTCGGGGCGTAGCGCAGTCTGGTAGCGCATCTGCTTTGGGAGCAGAGGGCCGGGGGTTCAAATCCCTCCGCCCCGACCATTTTCTTCTCCTGGCCTTGGGAGAAGGCGCGTGGCTGAGGCTACGTTTTTGCCAGGCCAGCTACCCTGTACCCCTCCTGTTTCCACACCATCCTCTCTTTTCCAAGCATTAATTTTAATTCCTCTATCAATGGGGTCGGTATGTCCTGTTGATACCCTCTGTTGCATGACAACCTACCGAAATTTCACCTTTGGCTTGTAAATAGCTCCACTGTTTCTGGTATGCTGTATATGCCTTGGGGGTCAAGTCCGTATTCCGGGTTTTGGAACATCTGTGCCTTAGGTCTGCCCCTGTCAGGCCTGGTGACAAGGTGGCCATGCGCTGCCAGGTGCCCTGAGGGCAGAAATCAGGGCATGATGGGATGAGGAGAGTCTTGGAATGGAATTTTTGTTTAGTCCGGTGTTTGTCAATATCGTCTGGATCGGTACCGCCTTTCTGTTTGGTTTTATCGTAAGTGAGCTGGGGCTTCCCCCAATGATCGGCTTTCTTGTCGCAGGCTTCACCCTGAACTTTATGGGGATTACAGGGGGCAGCCTTGCCCTGGATTCCATTGCGGATATGGGGGTGATGCTTCTGCTCTTTACCCTGGGCCTGAAACTTGATCTTCGCACTCTGACCAGGCCTGAGATATGGGCCGGGACATCTGTTCATCTCCTGCTGTCAGTGCTGTTTTTTGGCAGCGTGATCATGGTGGCAGGGGGCATGGGACTTTCCGTGTTTGCCGGGCTTGGACTGGAGCAGGCTGTACTGGCCGGTTTTGCTCTGAGCTTTTCCAGCACTATTTTTGCGGTCAAGACCCTTGAGGAAAAGGGAGAACTCAGCTCTGTCCACGCAAACATAGCGGTGGGTGTCCTGATAATGCAGGATATCATTGCGGTGATTTTCATAACACTTTCAAAGGGCCAGTTCCCTTCCGTGTGGGCCATTGGCATACCGTTGTTTCTCTTTGCCATACGGCCAGTGCTCATGTTTATACTCGACCGCGCAGGACATGGAGAGATGCTTACGCTGGCCGGTTTTTTCACAGCTGTAGTGGTAGGCGCAACCAGTTTTCACATTCTTGGCCTGAAGGCCGATCTTGGGGCACTTGTCCTGGGCATCCTCGTGGGGTCTCACCCCCGTTCAGCCGAGCTTGCAAAGGCCCTTTATCCCTTCAAGGATATGTTTCTTGTTGGATTTTTCTTTCAGATCGGCTTGCTATCCCTGCCCGGCTTCACTCATGTGTTGCTGGCGCTCGCCCTTCTTCTGCTGCTCATGGTGAAATCAGGGCTCTTTTTTGCAATTTTTACCCGTTTCAACCTGAGGGCGCGCACCTCGCTACTCGCCACGCTGAGTCTGTCGAACTATTCGGAGTTTGGCCTGATAGTTGCTGCAATTGCTGCCGACAAGGGGTGGCTGGACAGTGACTGGCTTCTTACCCTCTCCCTCGCCCTTACGTTTTCGTTTATCCTTACCTCGCCATTCAATTACCGCTCAACCATAGTCTATGACCGCTTTGCGCCCTTTTTCAGGAGGTTTGAAAGCAGGCAGGCCAGGGCAGCAGCAGGAATTTCCCTCGGTGGGGCCAGGTTTCTCGTGCTTGGAATGGGCCGGATCGGCAGGGTGACTTATGATACCCTGCTACAGAGATATGGGAAAGGAAACGTGGTGGGGATAGATCAGGACGGCAGGCGGGTGGAATCGCTTATACACAGCGGGAGGCACGTCATACAGGCAGATGTCACGGATATGGAGTTGTGGAGGCACGTGGATATTGGCCGTGTCAGGCTGGTAATGCTGGCAATCCCCAATGTCACAGCCAGTCTGTTCGCTATAAGACAGTTGAAGGCGCTTGCCTTTAAGGGAAAGATTACCGCTATTGCTGAATTTGACTATGAGGCGGAACAGATCCGCAGGGCAGGCGCTGATTCTGTTTACAACATATTTGCCGAGGCAGGCGTTGGTTACGCCACTCATGTATGCCAGGCCCTGAATGGCAGTGGTGTGAAGCGCCCGGTCGGTGTCTCCTGTTTGAGCTGAGGGGTGTATGGGCACGGCCCAGGGCTGAAAAGTGTCCGCTTGGCGTAAAATATCAAATTTTTTGGCGTAAAATGTCAAGCGTAAAAGGCTTGGGTGTGTTATATGATTTTGCACATCAGAGTAATGTTTCAATTGTGGATAAGGGCTATCCGGAGAGACCGAGAGTTTTTCGATACCGGACGCTGCCTTAACCAGGATATGCCAATGATATACGCGGAATATAGATTTTCCTGCATGTTTGAGACACGCGCCTTACTTTCAAGACATAAGGGATCAGCGCTCAGGGGCCTTTTTGGGTACTGTCTCAAGAAGTTTAGCTGTTCACAGCGTGAGAATGAATGTGATAGGTGTCTGATCAATACGACGTGCGTCTATTTTCAGATATTTGAATCTCCCAGGCTTACCTACAGGACCAGGGCGGGGAATAACGTGAAACCACATCCTTTTGTCCTGGTGCCACCTGATGAAAGGGAAAAGCGGGAATATAGTGCTGGTGAGAGTTTTCATATGACGTTCAAGCTGTTTGGCAGTGCCACCGAGTGGTTTCCATATATACTCTTCTGTGTTGATCAGATGGGCAGAAAGGGACTTGGCGCAAGGCTCAGGCAGGGTTGGGGCAGATTCAGGCTTGATCGTGTCACATGCGGTGGAAGGGAAATCTATTCTCACAGGACAGGGTTGCGTCCTGGATATAAGGAGTGCTGGAAGGAGCTGGATGTGCAAAAGATCCAGCCTGTGTCATCAGACAGCATTCAAGTACTGTTCTTGACGCCTTTAAGGTTGAAGTCTGGCAACAGGATCACGGATTCCCTGGACTTCCAGACCCTCATACGTGCGTGCTGCAGGCGCATAGCCACCCTTGAGGAGGCATTTGGTTCAGGAGAACCTGATCTTGATTATCGCAGCCTCATAAGGCTTTCGGCAGATGTCAGGACCGTTGAATCAGACATCCACTGGGAGTGTGTGTACCGTTACAGCAACAGGCAGATGACAGAGATGAATATAGGTGGAGTCGTGGGAAAGGTTAGATACAGTGGAAACATGGCACAGTTCTGGCCCTTACTCAAATACTGCGAGGTGGTACACATTGGAAAGCAGACGGCCTTTGGGAATGGCAGGATTGAGGTGCGTCCATGATTGCATACAGGGAATTTGGGGGCCGGATCATTTCAGGTGATCTCCCAGTCTGTCCAGAATCAATATTTTTTCACCATTTGCTCCTGGTTCAATGTGCATGAATATGCGCTTTCCGCCATGTTCAGCCCATGCGTCGCATTCATGAGTCGATGGCGGGCATGGATTGCCCCTGAGTTCCTTGAAGTCAAGGGAGGCCGGATTGTACGCCCTGCCGCTGTTCCTGCTCAGCCAGAAGCGGCACAGGTCATCAATCCTTTTGTTTACCTGTATACGTCTGTCAGTGGGTAGCGATTTGACACTGTCCATGAAACGAGTCCCTGCCACTACGAGACTACAGGGCGGCGGATAAATCTCCTTTTTGTACAGGAGATCCCTGTTCCGTTCCCATATCAGCTCTCCCCACGGTGACAGCCCCCACTGTTCATCTATATTCAGAAGCATGCTTTCAGGGATGTCCTGAGGGGGTGTCAAACGGTTTTCAATGCCAAGGGCAAGCTTGCGGAAGAGATCAAGGTGTGTCTCCAGCACGTCCGGTGCTGTCATCTCAACAGGCAGACGGGGAATTCGCATGAGCGCGTTGCCGGTTTCAAAGATATAGACTGTCTCGTCAGCATAGAACATGGCGAGGGTCTGGAGAAATCCCTGCACGCTTTTGAATCCTCCTGTGAGGTTGAAGATCACCCTGTGCGATTTCCTCCATTTCTTAACCTCGTTCTCCATCCAGGATACGATCTCCGACAGGGCCAGTTGAAATGATGGCAGGTCTGCTGTCTGAAGGTCTTGCTGTTTTTTTACCCGGGCCGGAAGCCCATGGCCGACAAGCCACTGCTCCACCACCCTTCCGGTCTCCTCTCCAAGCCAGGTGTCAGTGCAGAGCAGCAGGTGGTGGTGGCCTGAGGCAGGGTCAGGCAAACAGTGTTTGTATATGGCAAGAATGCCATTTAGTTCAGCAGATATCCGTGCCGCCTGATCTGGTCCGGCATCCAGTAATGATTTTTGGGCCTGGTGGATAATCTTTTCCAGTACAGCCCTGTGTTTTGCTGGAACTGTATCCTTGCTGGGAGCATTGCTGTATTGAAAGATGGTCTTTTTTTCATCACCCTTGGCCGTGTTGGTAAGAAGGCTTGTGCCACATGGGGATAGAATAAAAAGTGGTTTATGGTTTGTAAGATTCCTATGAATGAACATAGAATAAAGCCTGAAAGTTTATGTTTCTACGAGAAAAGGCCATCTGCCCTTGTCTGTTGCTTCTGTATTCCTGATACAATTTGACATGTTTATCATCTTGCCGGAGTTGAAAAAAACGGCAAAACAGCAGATTTCATGATTTAAAACATTCAATTGAGGCAACAATCCTATTCTAATATCATATTGATGGTTTTTCTGTTCATCCAGCGTGCTTGAACGTAAAGCCTTTTTCTGTAGCATTCGTTCTATAGGGAGGGTGTGCAATAGTCAATAATTCAGGAAGGTTCCTGTTGCGTTTCATGTTGATATCGTAGCGCCTGTGATTTTCCCCATTTTCATTTCTTTTGCTCGCCCAAAAGAAACGAAACAAAGAAAAGGGCGCCCCATTGCCGCTTTGATCCTGCGCGTGGAGGTCATGAGCCTGAACCGGCAAAATGGCCCTCCCTGGCCATATTGCCGGTGGCGGCCTCCATGCCGCCACCCCTGCGGGGTTCTGGAGGCTCATGACCTCCATGCTCGGAAGCGGCAAAAGGGGGCTTAAAAGGTACCTGTCTGATTAAGAAGGGGCTATTCATCTTTCATGGCCGCCATCAGATCAATATCCCTGAATTGAACAGTCTCATACACAGAATGAACCAAACAGAACAGTTACGGGGCAAAAAAATCCTTATTCAGCTATTTTCAAATTCAATAGGATGAAATCATCCAGCTGCTGAATAGCAGGGATAATTTTTTCAAACCATCCTGTGATTTCCTGGTCTATCTCATCTGAAGTACGTATGATGGGAGCAACTATTCGTACAACCAAATCCCTTCTGATTATCTGCCTTGCAGATGAAGAGTTAAGAGAAATGCGATATTCGCAAGTTGCCGATGTGTTGTGACTGCCAAAAAGTTGTATCAGTTTGTCCTGAAGATCATACGATATGGCGTCAAATTCATTTGGCAGCAATGGAAGATATGCTGCCTTAAGTCTGAGGTTGATGTGGGGCCTTGAGCGAAAAAGGGCCCGATTATGATTATATGCATGGCCTTCACAAATGCTTATCAGTCTCAATGTTTTCAGGGAATTGAGGCTTTCAAGCCAATCGTCCTGCAGGTTCCTGTCAACATGGAAGCCCTTCCACACACGTTGATAATCAGAGAGTTTTCTTATTCTTCTTTGCCGTATTGGCCTTGCATCTGGGATCATAGCTTCTGAATGTCCTTTATACGTTTTTGGAGTTGTTTAAGTGCGTTTTTCTTGGTTTTATTAGCCCTTCTCTCTGCACAGCCCCATTGTTTAAATTTTGTCTTAAGACACTGAGCTGCAGCAAGAGAAAGCTCTTCCATTTTGATCCCACTCTGTTTGAAAGCACCCCAGTCATTCAA
>CAZXAK010000014.1:0-41556 GCA_964638145.1 uncultured Desulfobacterales bacterium
AGAGGGGATTACGACTGGTTTCAGGAACCTCAACGGTTCCCTCTGCCCATAAGTACGGAAAATGCCCCGATTAGAGGGGATTACGACTATTTCATCATAACTTTCTTTTACCTTCCAGTCTTCGGTACGGAAAATGCCCCGATTAGAGGGGATTACGACCCATTACGAAGTAAATGTGCAAAATGAAGTTTCTTTAGTACGGAAAATGCCCCGATTAGAGGGGATTACGACACCGGTCTGTACCGCACGCAAGCCTCGGCGAACTTGGTACGGAAAATGCCCCGATTAGAGGGGATTACGACCAATCCTTGACCCCTTCGGCGCAGTATCCGGCCTTGTTGGTACGGAAAATGCCCCGATTAGAGGGGATTACGACTAAAATCGCCAACAGAAATGCGTCCAGAAAAGATGCGTACGGAAAATGCCCCGATTAGAGGGGATTACGACATAGCGTGTGCAGCCCTTAACATAACATCGGTTGATAGGTACGGAAAATGCCCCGATTAGAGGGGATTACGACTGAGATGGGACAAAGAATAAGCACAAAAAAAGGGGGAGTCGTATGACTCCCCCAAAAGCGTTATTTTCTGCCTTTTCCCTGGTATCAGTCAGTAAGTCGCTTTTTCTGCATTACTTACTTCTGTTTTGTCAGGGAACTTTATTGCCTACCATTTTATGGTTAGATTTCCCCAGAAGGTTCGAGGCCAGGCGACTGCATAGTTACGTGTGCCATACCCATACCACACCGACTGGCTGTAATGCTCGTCAAATATATTATCGACCCTGAAGGTAAGTTTGTAGTCGGTCCCTTTTTTGTCTGCTATGTTATATGATAGCGCTGTATCTACAGTATCATAGCCGTCATATTTATAGAGATTCATACTGTCTATATAATAATCTCCTACATGCCGCCATTTGGCTGTTAGGCCCAGACCCCATGAAAAAGTATATTCCGCTCCAAGATTTATTATGTCCCGAGGAATACCTTTTACGTCTTTTCCTTCCAGTTGTTTGTCAGGGTTGTTTCGGATATCCGTATCTATAAGGGATAAATCTCCAAAAAATTCAAGCCCTGTTACGGGACGAAATTTGGCAGCGAGTTCCAATCCTTTTCGTCTTGTATCTCCAGCATTTTTGTATATACCGGAGCCTGGAGGGTCTTCCAGTATTTCATTTGTTGTATCAAGTAGGTAAAGGGACAGATCAACCCAGATCATATGCGATGGGTTATATGTAAAACCTATCTCATACTGTTTGACAGTTACCGGATCTACATTTATGGCAGGATCATATTTGGCTTCACCTTTTGGCAGAGCAAAACCTTCAGAGTAACTTGCGCGCATCAGCAGGGGATCAAGCACCTGAGAGGTAAATCCCATTTTGGGGCTCAGGTGACTATAGTCATTCATGTCATGTTTGAAGTGGAGTTCTCCAGGATCATGGTTATTGTAACTTCCTCCAAAATCGTCGTAGCGTAATCCTATTTGGGGACGGAAGTAACGGGAGATATTCAGTTCAACCTTTCCAAACAGAGAAACTGTCTTGATGATGAACTGCCTGTCCTGGGTTTTCTCTATCCTTACCCGGTTCTCGGTATTCCACCTTAACCAGTCAGTATTCTCATCATAATATTCCACTCCCATGACTCCCATGCAGGGAAGGGAATAGATACTTGAGTCAAAATTGAGGCTCATTCCGGTCCCGAATACCTTCCTGTCGTAATTTCTCTCAGTCTGTCCCCCTGGGTCATAACCAAATTTGGCAAAACGGGTAAAGTCCTGCTGTGTGGCATAGCCCCAGTAAAGGAGACGAAAGGTATCAGACAAATCGTAGCCAATGTCAATTCTCTGGGTATAGAACTCCTTTCTGCCCCCATCGTCCTCAGCATTGACAGCCTGCTTTTTGGACCAGTCTCTATCCTTGAACTGCTCTTCTGGAATATAGCCTGGGGCATGCCAGTCTGAGCCATGAAATCTTAAGGAGACAGCGGCATCCAGCTTGTCTGTTATGTCATATGAGAACCGGGTTGAAAAGTTTCCCTTGAGCCATCTTGAATTTTCCTGATAACCGTTGGTCATATAGAACTGGAATGCTGAATTGTTTTGGAGCCCTGATCCGATGTCAAGTTTACCTCCATACGCTCCCTGGATATCGGTAGTTTCATATGATCCATATTTAAATTTGAGCAGATCGTACTCCCCCCCTTTTTTTGTAAAGAATGCAAGGGTACCAGCCCTGGCAAAGTTACCTGATAAGACAGAAGATGGTCCCTTGTAAACTTCAAGCCTTTCAATTTCCAGGGGGATTATGACATTCATGTCAGCATATCCGTCAGCGTGGGACTCCCCTTCATTGAGAGGTATGCCGTCAATATAGACAGCCGCGTCTCCCCCGTGGCCGCAACTTCTAAAACCTCTCATTGAGAAACTGTTGGCTACCCCACCCTGATTGTAGTTGCCTATTTCAACCCCAGGTATTGCCTTGAGGATGTCAGATGTCCTGTTTATGTCTAATTTTTCAATCTGATCTTCAGTCAGGACATTCTCTGTTGCGGGGTTAAAGGAATAGGGCATGGCTTCGCCCTTCACGGTGATATCTTTCAACCTGATTGTTTCATTTTTTGTTTCTCCTCCAAATACTGGAAATTGTATCAATAGGGTTGAAATTAGGGTAATGCATAAAATTATATTGATTTTTTTCATTCTATCACCTCCCTCCCCGAAATGTCACTCTGATGGTTTTTTTATGTGAAACATGATGTACGCCCGATAATTTTCGTAATCTGCATCCTTGTCTCCATGGGTATTAAATTGATATTTTGCTCCAATGAGCCAATTCCCTGGCCTGTTCATGGTTATCCTGGCAAGGCCATCTTTGTCAGTTTTTGTTTCAATGGGGAAAGAATTTTTTTCTTTGGAACTATATCCTTCAAATATTCCGAATATATTGGCGCCTTCTACCGGTTTGCCGTTATAAAGAACAAGTATAGGCAGCGCTTGTCCGGGCCGTAAGGTGGTGGGATTTTCTTGAGGTACAATCTCAATTTTATATCCCATGATTTTGTTATAACTGTCTGAACAGCTACCTACTGTCAGAAATGTCTTCAGAGATTTAAAGTACTTCCCCCCTTTAATCGGATCTTTAACCATGTTCTTGGGCTTGGGCACCCAGCCTTTTTTGGTTTCAGACCAGTATGAGGGCATAGTGCTTGATGCGCTTATGACATAAGTTCCCCTCCCCAGTACTGGTACCATTATCGTGGCTGCTTTGGAGTCCACATGTGAATAGGCGAGAGGGATTGTTATACCCTGCGGTGTCAGTAGATTTAGGTTGAATTTGGTAATGTCCGGGACCCCCCCGTCCATGAAATATTTGTGACCACAACTGAATGATGCTTCCACGATGGTGCTTTCACCAGGATTAAATGTGTCAGGAATTATCCAGTAATTATGTGCTGAAGCGGTAACACATGAATATAACAGGAATAAAATTGTTAAGTGTAGTTTGCGCATACAACCTCCTTATTTTAGGGTAATTTAAATCTTAATTAACCGATATTGCCCTAATAAGGTCAGGGCAAGATAAATTTTTTTAGGTCTGGTAGAAATGGATGCCCCGATGCAGGTCAGTATGCGGACAAACAAAAAATAAGGCTGTTTTCTGTTTGACGAGAAGAAGCTTCGGTGATATCAAGAACAATGGAAGTCTTCCCCTGACCTGATGGGGGGGCTTTGCCATTAAAGGCAGCCTTTTATCCTTGGCCGGGAGAGGCTGCCTTTATTTTTTTGTTTTTTTAATCTTTTATGGAAGACATTTGCCATTCCATAATCGGTTATACAGTTTTGTATGGATGGTACTAAGTAAAAGATCAGTTTTTGTTTCACCCCCTTTCCTTGGCTTTTTTACTGGGCCCCTGTAACCCATTACATGAAGTTTCCCTCCTTTCTCCTGGAAACCCTAGGTTTCTGAAGTTGTACCCTTCATGCAAACCTGGGAATCACCGGTTCAGGTTACGGCAAAACACGCGCAGCGTGTGCCAGATTTCCATACCAGGTGGTGTTGCCCGTTGAGTTGGGGGCATGAACGCCTGGATGGTGGTTGCAATATGTAACACAAATATATTATTAGTGTTACTAACGTAACCGAAACGAAAAGTTTTGCAAGAAAATTTTTGGCATCGGTCTGTGCTGATATTTGAGGTGGGGCCTGTAGTATTGGTAGGGGATAAAAGAGATGAAAGGGGGAAGATGGAAAGTCGAAAGAGCAGACATTCAGGATGTGTTAGGCAGTTATATCCTTAAATTCCTGATCAAGTAACAGGAACTCTGCTTTCATCTCATCAAATTTTGCTCTCAAAGTGTCTGAGACCTCTGAATATGAGGCTGCGGTCTTGGCCACGGTTTCCATCTCAGCGGCAATGGCCGAGAGTTTCATGGCGCCGATATTCGCGCTTGAACCTTTGATGGCATGGGCCTGGTCCCTTATCTTTGTCAGATCACCCTCCTTCATTGCCTTATCAAGGTTTTCCATATCTGCAGGCATGATCTCTCTGAATGTCTCTATCACCAGATTCCTTGTATCCACATCATCCATGGTCCTGGCGTTTAATGCCCCTATGTCAAAACGCGGGATATCCCCGGTATCATCAGGTTGCGGGGTATCCTGCCTGGAGGGGGAGTCAACTGGCTTGTTTTTGTTCCTGTCCTTGGCCTTGCTTGCATCTCCTCCTGGTGATCCTTGTACTTCCGCTTGCGAGTCAATATCCCTACATTTCAGCCATCTGATGAGACATGCCACCAGCTTTTCGGCAATAATGGGTTTTGCCAGGTGATCGTTCATACCTGCCTCAAGAAATTTTTTTACCTCTTCGCTAAATGCATGGGCTGTAAGGGCGATAATTGGGATATCGGGATTTAACACATGTGATCCTTTGGCCCTTATCCTCCGGGTAGCCTCCATTCCGTCCATGACAGGCATCTGAATGTCCATGAATACAAGGTCATAAGGGATCACTGAAAGGGCCTCCACGGCCTCTTCGCCATTGCTCACAGCCTCTGTCTGGATGCCCAGTTTTCTTAGCATGGCAACTATTACCTGTTGGTTGACCTGATTGTCGTCTACCACCAGTATTCGTTTGGTACACTCCTTGGATTTAATTTTTTCAAGGAGGTCAATGTTGGAAAGCAGGGCGTTGGGGTTTTCTATGCAGTTGTCAGAGTCCCGGTTGCCAGGGGCCAGCTTTAAGGTGAACCAGAATTTGGAACCTTTGCCCAACTGGCTTTCCACACCTATGGTGCCGTCCATCATCTCCACCAGTCTCCTTGAGATGGCAAGCCCAAGGCCGGTCCCGCCAAATTTCCTGGTTATGGATGCATCTACCTGGGTAAATTCCTGAAAAAGTTCATTGATCCTGTCCTGTGGGATGCCTATGCCAGTATCCTCCACAGAGAAATAGAGTTCTATGTCCTGATCATCGTCCTGATAATCTTCACCCAGCACCGCCACCTTGAGCCTTATCCATCCCTTGCCGGTGAACTTGACTGCGTTTGACAGGAGATTCATAAGTATCTGTCTGAGTCTCGTGGAGTCCCCTCTGATACACTGCGGCAGATTCTGGTCTATATCCACCTGAAGTTCTATATCCTTCTGGGATGCGACAATCTTCATGGAAGAGACCACGGCCTCGATCACCGCAGTAATATTGAAGTCAGCCTCTTCCAGTGTGAATTTCCCTGCCTCTATTTTTGAAAAGTCTAGTATGTCATTGAGGATGGCCAGGAGTATCTCGGCGCTGGTGGAAGCATTTGACACGTATCCCTTCTGGATTTCGTCCATGTTGGTGGTGGCCAACAGGTTGAGCATGCCGATTATTCCGTTCAAGGGGGTCCTGATCTCGTGGCTCATGTTTGCCAGAAACTCGCTTTTTGCCAGGCTGGCAGTCTCAGCGCGTTCCTTTGCCTCTTTAAGCTGGTTCTGAAGTTTCTTTATCTCTGTGATATCGTGGAGTACCCACACGGTTTCCATTGTTTCAATGTCACCTTGTCTGGACACCTTGCCAACTACCTGAAAATAGCGGATATCACCATTAGGCAGGATCGCCCTGTACTCAAAGAATACGCTTTCATCCTTCTGTAGCCTGGGATACCATTTTTTCATTATCATCTCATATTCTTCTTCTGAGTGATAAAAGGGTTTGGTCTCCTTGCCTACCAGCTTTTCCTCAGACACACCCAGGATATTGGCCAGTGTCTTGTTGGCTGCAAGTACCTTCCTGTTCTTTACCAACAGGATACCTACACCAGCATGGTCCATGATGGCCTGAAGTTCTGCCATTTTTTTCTTCAACTGTTTTTCCAGCTTGACCAGCTCGGTTACGTTGCTTTTTATTGCTATATAGTGGGTGATCTGTCCCTTTTCATTAAAGACAGGGCTTATGATTGCATCTTCCCAGTAAAGCGTTCCGTCCTTTCTCCTGTTGTGGAACCTGCCTTGCCACACCCTTCCTGCCTTTATGGTGTTCCAGAGATCTGCATAAAATTCAGGTCCCTGTCTTCCACTCTTGAGTACCCTGGGGTTCTGGCCGATTGCCTCCTGCCTGGTGTAACCCGTGGTCTTTGTGAATGCAGGATTCACATACTCTATCCTGCCGGCACGGTCAGTGATCACTACTGTGTGCGCTGCCTGTTCCACTGCAGTTTCAAGAAGCCTGATCTTGGATCTGGAATTCTTGAGTTCAGTTGCCTGGCGTCTGAGATAGAGCAGCAGCAGGCAGAGCGGGACGGTAGCCAGAAGAAAGAGCCCTGCCATGATGATTACAGCCCTTTTCATGGCAGAATATTCGTGGGCTTCAAAGGATTCGGGTAGTAACACCACGCCGAATAGTCCTTCCGGGGTGAGCCGTATCCTGGATAGATGAAATCGCATTCCATGTTTTTCTGCCACTATGTGTCCTTTGGACATAAGGCGTGCCCAGGTTCCCTGAGGAAAACCCATGCTGTGGATACAGACGTTGTCAAACTGTCTGGTACCCTTGATGTTTTTGGACCACTGTGATGGCATTGGATTCAGGGTGAATAGGCCAGGTGTCGAGGGCCTGAACAGCACTCCGTTGGGGGTGGCGAGCCAGGTCTCCAGTTCCTTTATGTCCATGAAGGCAGAGGTGGAGAGCAGGGTTTCAGGTGCGATTTTGAATACCAGCACCATAAAGTCGTCCGCTCCCGCTGTTTCCGGTCCCCCTGTTTTGTTAATATCTATCTTCTTGGACAGGTAGAGTCCTATCGTGTTGGACGTGACACCCCGTGCCACATAACTCCCCTGGCCATTCCTGACTGCGTCCTGGAAGTAGGGTCTGAAGCTGTAATTCTTGTCAAGGAATCTGCAGTCTGTGGAGAGTATGCACTTGCCATTACTGTTCAACAGATAGATGGCAAGCAGGCCGGCCTTTTCTTTTAGACGGGCAAGATACTGGTTTAGGGAAGGTGCATGGCCAGTGCCGGAGCCCAGTTCCACAACTGAAGGGTTGATGGATATGAGTTCCATGTTGAATTTGATGATCTTTACCCTTTTGCTCACCTCCGCTGCCCTTTCCTTGAGCATGGTGTGGATATGGTCTATCTTGTCATGCCTCAGATTGTTTATGGTGTAAAATACGGTTCCAACTGCTGCACAGAACAGAAATACCGATAATAGGAAGGTGAGGGAGTAAGGGCGTTTGATCATTGGGCATAAGAGAAATATTTTTTGATTATCTGGTCGGCAGGCTCTGGCCTTGCAAAGTGGTAGCCCTGAAAGAGCATGTCTCCACGGGATGACAGGAAGGAGAGCTGTTCTGCTGTCTCCACACCTTCTGCAACAAGGCTGAAGCCAAGATGGCGTGCAATGGCAATGATAGTCTCCACAATGGCTGCATCGTTTCTGTCATGAGGCAGATCCATCACAAAGGCCCTGTCGATTTTTAGTTCCTTGATGGGTAATTTCTTGAGGTATATGAGGGAGGAGTATCCGGTACCAAAGTCGTCCACCGAAAAGTTCATGCCTGCTGCAGTAAATTCCTTCATTTTGCTTATGACCGAGTCGATCTCATTGATGAGAAGTCCCTCTGTTACCTCCAACATAATTCTTGATGGATCTATGCCTGAACGGTCAATGGCCTGCTTTGTGAAATCGAAAAAATCAGGATGCTGGAACTGGCGGGGGCTTATGTTTACCGAGATGGAAAACGTGCTGTCCTTAGCCTCTGATATTACCTGACAGGCCTTCTGGATCATGATCTCACCTATCCTGATTATGAGGTCGCTGTTTTCAGCCACGGGAATAAAGATGCCAGGGGGAATAAGTCCTTTTTCCGGGTGGTTCCACCGTACCAGTGCCTCGGCAGCAACCGCCTGTCCATGTTTGGTGAACTGTGGCTGCAGAAACATGCAGAGTTGGTCCTGATCTATGCCTGCATGGAGTTCCCGTTCCAGTCTGTACTGTTCCTGAAGTTCTTTCTCCATCAAGGGGTCATGGATGACTGTGCGGTTGCCGCCAGCCTTTTTGGCACGTTTAAGGGCAAAATCAGCCCGCCTGATGAACTCGTTGCCCCGTCCTTCCATGTTGTGGGTGATAATGGAGACTCCGATGCTCACCGTTATGGAGACCATGTCCTGCTCCAGTGCAAAAGGTGATTCAAATGTCTCGTGAAGCCTCTTGCCTGTGTCTATGATATGGTTTTGGAATTCGTGGAATTCGCTTCCGTGGAGTGGCACAATGGCTGCAAATTCGTCTGCAGCCACCCTTGCCACAAAAATTTCCATTCCCAGTGTCTGTTTGATCTTTGCCCCTGTAAAATTCAGGACGATATCACCATTGCTGATCCCATAAACCTGATTTATTATCTTGAAGTTGTCGATATTTATAAGAAAAAGGGCATAATGCTCTGATGCGGAACGTACCTGTTCTATCTCTTCCAGCAGGGAGAGGTAGTTGGGCAGACCTGTGGTCTGATCAAAGTGGGCTATAAAATCCGATAGCATCCTGGCCTCGGACAGGGCCTTGGACAGGTTGTCAGTAAGGGTGATGATCCTCTTTCCCACCTCTAACCTGGCCTTGAGTTCCTCGGGATCAAAGGGTTTTACAATATAGTCATCGGCCCCTGCCTTGAGGGCAGTGACAAGATCCTGCTTTTCACTTTTGGCCGTAAGTACTATCAGGTAGTGCCTGTCGCCGTTTTTTTCAGATACGGACCGGATTTTTTTTATTATCTCAAGGCCGGTCATGCCGGGCATCATCCAGTCAAGTAGTGCTATCTTGGGGCCGTCCTGTTTGCAGAGTTCCTCAAATGCCTGCCGTCCGTTGTGGACACTGATGGGTTCAAAGCCTCTTGATGTGGCGTGCTTTTTCAGTAATATCCCTGAAATTTTGTCATCATCTGCTATTAGTAGTTTCATGCTGGTTTTGATTTTTTCTTTTCTGGGCTGAAAACATGTTGCATGAGTGCCTGGTCACGCCTTCTGCCTGCCAGGGACAGTCTGGTGGCCTGAATCCCGTTGTTCCTTGCTGTTATCGGGAAATTGGAGAAAAATCTTAAAGAGAGGAGGGATAAAAAATTTTGACTTCAAACCATTCAACGCAAAAGGCCGATCCTGGTACAGGATCGGCCTGGTTCTTACAGATAACTTTCTGTTTTGTATCTTAGAACATGTACATCATTGAAGCAGTGTACCTGTTACCGGTATTAACCTCCTGATGACGCTCGGTCTCGATGTGGATCCACTCCACGCCAACCTTGAGAGGTTTGGTGATTGTGTACCAGGCGTTCAGGAAGTACTGTTCGTTCCTTGTGAAGCGGCGATCGTTGAATGTGTCGATGTCATCGTTGTCAGGGTTATCAAATCCATAACCTGCTGTAAAGGACATCTTGGGGTTCATGTGATAGGTGATGTCAAACCATCCACCATACGCTGAGGCAGGGCTTCCGTCCTCCGCCATGTCCAGATCGTAGCGCAGGAAGTTCTTCCCAAGGCCCTGGCCTGTCCAGAGTTCGCCCTTCATGAGGAATGGGCCGATCCCATACTTTGCCTCACCTGCAATGAGCCAGCGGTCCGTATTTTCGGATGAGTTGGTGTTGTAGTCTGCGTGACGGTAACCGCCGCCAATGGCAAACATGTTGCCTTCACCAAGGAAGCCACCGTTGAGGGCAACCCTTGCAAGCATCCAGGGCATGCGGTCCTCATTGGCCGTGTCAGTCCGGCGATGTTTCATAAGGGAGCCTGTGAATTCAAGGACCCCTACCTTCTGGCGCACCGTGATCTGCGGCACACGCCACCACAGGTTACCTGCGGCAGTGAGGATACCGAAGTCAACAGTTGACGGGTTCAGGGTGGCAACAGGGATCCAGTCCTGACCTACACGTATGTCAGTGCCGCTCTTTACGTTGTTGAGGTCTATGTAGCCAAGGCGCATCCTGGGAATCAGGTTGTCGCCATTACTGCCGGGGGCATTAGACCCGTAGAAGTCGATCTCAAAACGTCCCTTGGTTACCCAGTTGCCAAAGGCATGGCTGGCCTCAAAGCCGAAGCGGGTATCCCTGGGGTTGAAGTTGGTGGAGTCGTTCTTGTGATCGGACCCGGCGGCTACAGCCCCTACGAAGTCGTTATACCTTGCAAACTGGGCGGTGTCGTAGTTGGCATCTATTTTGACCTTGCCGTAGAGCCTCATGTGGTACTTGGTCCATACGCTTGGTGCAGCGCCTTCAGCGCCCTGTGCAGCAGCCCCAGGCTGCCCCTCCAGTTCGTTGATCCTGTCCTGCATTGCTTGCATGGTGCTCTGCATGGTCTGCATCTGTTCCTGCATGGCCTTTAGCTGGGCCTTCAGTTCAGCAGTGGACTCAGCATGGGCTGAACCGCTCCAGCAGATCAATCCGAAGCAAAACAACAGTGAAGTTAGCATTGATGCAACTGAAATTTTTTTACCCATTTTTCCCTCAATACCTCCTTAACATCTCAATTGAAATCGTTATGCTCGTTGCTTCCTAACTAATGAAAAGGCATTTTTAGTGTATTATCCCTAATGCGCTCAATCACCCCCTTTTTTTCTTTTCATGCGAGGCAGGTCTCCTCTCCCTGCCGTGATCGCATTGAGCTTCATGTGAGTCTTGTTGTCTGAAAGTCCTGATGTTACAGACGTGCAAACTTTGCGTTAACTTTCAGTAAATTTATATTCATTTCAGTTGTAGGTCAAATAAAAAAGAAATTTTCTTTTTTTCTCCTGACCTGGCCTGAAACTAAAGGTATGACACGAGCAGTGTCATATTGTTTGCAAAAGGTTTACACTCTTATAGTTTTTGTATCGAATCTAAACTGAATGTATTTTTCCTCATAATCTATATGGCTACACGTGTCCACGGTGCTGGGCATGCTACAGGGGGATGATCACAAAAAAAGGGGAAAGACACGCAGTACGCTTGTCTTTCCCCTGCATAGAGTCATGAAGCCTGTTTCAGGCATGTGATCAGGCTATTTTACCTCGATCTGTTTTGCCTTGCTCTCTTCCTTCTTGGGCAGGGTGATTGTGAGTACTCCCTTGTCATACTTGGCTGTGATGCCGTCAGAATCCACTGGGACAGGTATTTTGATGGACCTTGCAAAGGCGCCACGTCTGCGCTCGATCCGGTGGAAGTTCTCTTCCTTTGCCTCCTTTTCCTCCTTCTTTTCACCCTTTATTACAAGCATGTCTCCCTGGACAGTTACATCAATGTCTTTTGAATCCATGCCAGGTAGTTCTGCCTTTACTATGATGTTATCGTCTGTTTCGGATACGTCTATGGCAGGTACCCAGCTTCCTGCCTCAGGGAAAAATGCCCCTCTTTCTCCAAGAAAATCTTCAAACAGCCTGTCCATTTCCCTGCGAAGGGTAGAGAGTTCACGAACCGGTTTCCACGGAGTGAGTTCAAACATGATTACTACCTCCTTTTCCTTCTGAAATTTTTATGTTGTGCTTGCAGGCAAACGGTGCCCGCAATGCATAAAATACATAATGAGTACGCCTGTTTTTCAGAGCCTGTTGAATTTCACAGGCAGCTTGCTGGCTGTAAGCATTGTCTGATAGGATTCTTTAGTTTTTTTCTGGAAAATAAGCACGATAGCTACGGTGTCAAGATGATGTATAACAGGAGGGGGATAAGTTAAGGGGAGGATTTGAACAGATCTATCCTTGGATATTGCCCTGGATCAGGGCAATGCCAAGGTCGCGTGCCTTTTTCTCCAGCTTTTCAAGCTGTCTGTTGCTGTGTCCATAGCGTACATAGAATTTTTTGAGTATTGCAACCCGTTTTGGGTTTTTGCCCATGAGGGTCAGGAACAGCCCTATGGTATTCCAGGGTTCTGATACAGGGTGGTTTAATGCCCAGGGGCTTAGCGTGCGGCCACCGCATTTTCTGATCCTTTTCTGGAGGTAGCTTGCATGGTACCACCAGTACCTGCGGCATGAGATCATTGGCAGTACCACGCGGCCATTAAATATCCTGGTGCAGTACCTGTCGAGAAACGAGAGTATGGGGCCACACGGATTGAATGACCAGGTGGGGCCGGCGATTATGATGAGGTCATAATCTTCCAATGCCTTTGGGGAGATATCCTGAATGGGCATTCTCTTTCTGAAGAAAGTAATGATCATCATGTATACGGTCTGCAGAAAGGAGTCGAATGGGAAACGCAGTGGCTTCAATGGTACGAGCCTTTCCAAAACCACAGTGACACCAGTTGAGGAAAGACCTCTTTCCACTGTTTTTATCAGCTTTCTGGTCTGGCGGCTGAATGAATAGTAGATAATAAGTACCCTGGTATTGCCAGCCCCTGTTTTTTTGTTGTCTTTGCCTTTCATATGGTGTGGAAGTAGGCCCTGTGGACCCTGATGATCTGTTGGTTGACGGCCATACAGATATGGCCCTTTTGCCCCATGGCTATGTTGCTTGTCAGTGGAAAATGCGCATGTATCTTAGGTACAGCCCGTTTTTCCAACTTCTGACGCCTTATATCCGAACAAAATTTTTCATTTCTGGATGGACATTATTGTCTCTTGTCCGTCCCTGTTTTCTGTATGATGTCCAGGGCAGCCCTCTTGACCTCCATGTCTGTGTCGTCAAGGAAGGCAAGGGCCTCTTCCTGGCTCAACGCATTAAGCTCACCCAGTCTTTCAATGGCAAGGGCCCTTATCCTGGGATTTGGGTCTTTCAGAAACTCCCTGTAGATGGGTATGTTGCTCTCCTGAGCCTTAATCTGCCCCAGCACTATGAGCACATCTAATCTCAGCGCAGAGTCTCCCTCTTCCAACTCTCTGCGGTATATTGCCGCTACCTCGTCTTCCCTGTCCCTGAACCTCCATAGGTTGAACAGTATGGCCCGTTTCTGGTCAATGGAGCCGTGACGCAATCTGTCTTCAAACAGGGCCATTACATGGCTATCCTTCAGGTTGCACAGGGCATTTACCGCCACCTCCTGCACCTCTTCGTTTTCATCATACAGACACTCGATAAGAGGGAGGGCTGCAGGCAGGTTGCCCTCCCAGCCAAGGGCCATTATGGCCCTTACCCTGATGTCAATGTCAGGGCTCTTTATGTCATTCAGGAGTTTCAGTATAAGTGACTGGTTATCCTCTATGAATGGTGCCAGCACGCACAGGTGGATCGCTGCCTGATCCCTGAGTTCATCAGGTTCTGAAGGGTCCTTCATAATGTCATACAGTGGTTGGCAGGCCTGTTCCTTGGCAAATGAACCAAGCAGGAGGATGATCTTTCTCCTGAATTCCATATCCGCCGCTTTGAGTGCCCTGAGGAGTATGGGGATGGCCTTTTCCCGTTCTGAAAGCATCCGTCCAGGGTCATCCACATAGTTTTTGGCCTGTTCGATCAGACGCTGTCTCGAGTCAAAGGGGATGATGGCTGACATGGGCAATTACAGAGACTATGGGCAATCAGCCACGTACATCAAATTCGAGTTTGAACTGCAGGTCCTTCTCGTCGGATACGAGATACAGGGCCAGTGTCCCAACCTCGGTTATTTCAGCTTCGAGCCGTACGGGGATAAGGGTTCCAGGGTCAAGGCCAGGTGCTTCCATCTCGGTTGACAGGGTGGTCACTGGCTCTATGGTATCCTCCCAGTTGTCTATTATGTCGCCAATCTTGTCTTCTGGACGAAGGGTGGACCCAAAGAATTTGAACTCCACCGGCTGGCCAACTATGAGGCCGAATGTCCTGTCAGGAAGAGAGGCAGAGGTTCCCTCTTCCATGCCCTGGGGTACTACACAAAGCGCCCTGATTACAGGGGGCATGCCGGGCACGGCAAGCCTGCTGCCCTCTATGCCTATGTAGTAGGACTGGGCAGTGCCACCCTTGATTTTCACGCCGCCAGAACGGTTCAGGAAACCAAAGGCCACAGCACCCTGAGAGACAGCGAGGTCAAGGTCCGGCCCGCTGATCTCCCTGAACTCTGTCTCTTCGGGAAGGCTGTCTTTGGACCACTCCTTGAGATTTTCAAATACCCGCTGGCGTATGATGGTGGATTTGAATACGCCTCCGTTGAATAGCACAGCACTCAGCGGTGTGTCCTCCTGCTGGACAGCGTGGTTTCTGATGAACTGGGCCAGATACCTGGTTATTGCACTGTCAGAGGCATAGGGAAGGCCCAGCTCCTGGAGACCTACCCGGGTCTGTTGTGCTGGTGAATCATCTATGGAGCATGGGGGAAGGAAGCCATCCATAAGAAGGTTTTCTACCTGGGCCCTCGTCAGCTCTGTCCTGAGAGTGCCGCCCACAAGGCCAGAGCCCCTGCCTGGAATTACAACAGGCACTGAGTCGATTGATGTGTCAGACAGGATCTTCTCCTTGGCAAGACGTACATTGTGCCACAGGGTCTCCATCTGATTGGAGTCGAGCTTGGTGCCTCCAGACTCAAGGTCCTGGGCAAGCACATATGCCAGGGCAAGGTCCATGTTGTCACCGCCAAGCAGTATGTGATCACCAACTGCCACCCTCTCGAGCCCCAGGATGCCATCCTCGTTTGTAACCCTGATGAGGCTGAAGTCAGTGGTGCCACCGCCAACGTCACATACCAGGATGAGATCCCCTTCAGAGACCATATCCTTCCACTCATCACCTGCTGCATTGAGCCAGGCATAAAAGGCTGCCTGCGGTTCTTCGAGCAGGGTAAGGTGTTCTATCCCTGCAGACGCTGCTGCCCGTACTGTGAGGTCTCTTGCCACTGCATCAAAGGAGGCGGGGATGGTGAGTATTACCTCCTGGTCCTCGAGACGTTCCCCTGTATCCTTGCCTATGGTGTTGTTCCATGCGGCCTTGATGTGACGCAGGAATGATGCAGATGCAGCAATGGGTGATATCTTTTCTACATCTTCTGCGGCATCAATTGGCAGCAGGGCAGAGGTCCTGTCAACTCCCTGGTGACAGAGCCAGCTCTTGGCAGAGGCCACAAGCCTGCCTGGGACCTCGGCCCCCCTTGTCCTCGCGTATGAACCTATTACCCTGTCTCCAAACGGGTCCCAGGGCATGGTGAGGCCACCACCTTCTTTTTCCCTCTCTGTGGGAATGTATATAAAGGAGGGAAGGAGTGGTTTTTCTTCAACTTCACCAGGTGCAGTAATCTGGGGGATCCTGAATATCTCCACTGCACCCTCGTCCCCTGTCTCAGTATCAATGTAGGACAGGACACAGTTGGTTGTTCCAAGGTCGATTCCTGCAATAAAACGTGAATCAGCCATCAGACTTCCACCTCCGCTGGCGCAATTACCCTGCGATCCACATCTCCGGTGCGGACAGGGAGTCTTATTTCGGCTGCCTGCCAGCCGCAGTGCCTGAGTACACCTCTAAAGGGTGGCTCGCCATGTACGTTACCAGTGAGTTTTATCTTGGCAGGGTCAAAGTCCTCGTCAACTTCAACCTCAGTACCTTCCTGGGCATCGAGTACAGGAATGAGGCCAAGGGAATCCTTGAGTACTGCCCTGCAACCACGGTGTACCTCGCGCACCGCTGCGCCTATCTGAGCGTCATCATAAGGTTCTATGTCCTCCTGAAGAAAATCGATAAGTCGCCCTTCACGTTGAAGAAGACCAAGCAGTTGCACTACAGCCGTTTCCCTGATCTCTTCCTCATCAGGGCCTGTATCTTCGTGCACATAGGTCGGGACCTCTTCTTTTTTGTCTTCAGGTGGTGCTTCTGTGGTTTCAGGTAACTGCTCAGGCTCAGGTGCCGGTTCTGCCTGTGGCTCCTGAGGTATCTTCCCTGTCCCTATGGGGGCACAGGTGCCTGCCACAAGATAGAATAGCAGCCATACAGCAGGGGGACCGTAGAGCATGGCCTGTTTGAGCCATGCCGCTCCCTTGGTGATGAGGTGGTTGTGGATGGCAGTCCCGAATGCGGCATAAATGGCGCAGAAGGCCAGAAATGAAAGCACCAGCAGCCTCATTTTGTAGAGTTTTTTCATTATGGTGCTGGATTTGCATTCCTCTTGGTCCAGGCCTGCAGGCAGGACCATGCTTCCGATAATATAGAACAGAAGCCATGACAGCGGGGCGGCTCCTGCCAGTATCTGGCCCTGCCTGTTCTGCAGTAATGCAGGATCAAGCCATATGGTATACCCTGCAATTGCCGCAAGTATTCCAAATGCAATGAATGAAAAGATAAAAAGTCGTATCCTGAACTGTTTCTTGCTCATAACCGCAACTCTCTATTGTTTTTGTTTTTTGTCCCAAATTATGTAGCTCGCAAGTTTGCCGAATATGCAAGGCGAAGGGCATGCGTACGTACTTTGGTACTTCAGGCGTCCGGGCAAGGTAAGCGAAGACTCCTGCGCAGCAGATCCGGTAAAGTTGTAAGCCCCTTGCAGCTTCAAATACCTGAGAAATAAGACTATATGAAACTGCATCTTTGGGGCCTGTTTTTTCCATACTACAGGTACCTGAAACACAGAAGCAATTGGCAGAGACAGCCCCTCGCCTTTGCATCTCAGGTAAACTTGGAAAAGGCTCAATTTAGGCTGTAGCATGGCTTTTTCAAAGGGCCACTGTATATATTGACACGTGCTAATCCATAATGCCTATTTGCAGTAAGGTCAATATGGCATGGGGTTTTTGCTTGTGTGGCACAAACCTTTTGTTCTGATTACATACGACAGGACACCTGAAATGCAGAGGCAATCAGCCGGGGCAATCCACATAGGTGCCAGGCAGTATGTATCTGAATTATAAGGGCCGTGCATGATGCCCTTTTTCAGAGGTATGATAGCGTGGGTAAATGAATCCATAACAGGGGAAGCAATTTATGAAGCGTATACCTGAACCAGAACTTATGGAATCCTATGAGCAGGCAAAAGCCTATTCAGAGGCGGACTTTCAGGGGCCTCATTCCATGTTCGTACAGCTTTTCGTGGAGAGATTTGGCGCAGACCTAAAAGGGCATGTCCTTGATGCAGGATGTGGGCCTGCTGATATTGCGGTAAGATTTGCAAATGCGTATTCTCACTGTACAGTACACGGTGTAGATGCGTCCGAGGCCATGATCAGTTTTGGCAGAAAGCGGGTAGTTTCTGCAGGGCTTGAAGGGAGAGTGTTGCTCTACCAGGGATATCTGCCTGGTATCATCCTGCCCGTGGAGAGGTTTCAGGCCTTGATAGTAAACAGCCTGTTGCACCACATGCCTGACCCTATGAAGATGTGGGAGGTGGTCAAGCAGTATGCACCGGCAGGTTCCGGAACCCGTATCTTTATAATGGATCTCATACGGCCGTCGTCACGGCAGGAGGCTGCCCAACTGGTTGAGAGCTACAGTGGCAGTGAGCCAGAGGTGCTCAAGAGGGATTTTTACAACTCCCTGCTTGCAGCCTTCAGACCGGATGAGGTAAGGGGCCAGCTTGAGGAGTCAGGCCTTGGTTTCCTTCAGGTGGAGGTGGTAAGCGACAGGCATCTTGCCGTATGGGGCATCATGGAGTGATGCAAGTACCCTACAGGGTGCAGCATCTTCGGTCCCGGACTCTCTGCCTGCCTCCTGTCAGTCCACCTCAATGGTTTCAGGTGGCGCAACCTGCTCCCTGATCTTGATCAGTCCCTCACCGAACAGCGTGGTCTTCAGCCAGTCCATGGCAAATTTGAACAGGGCGTAATCGTCACCCTTGATCTGTTGGGTAAGTTTCTCATCAACTTCATATATGTTAAGGAAGGGGCTGAAGAAGACGAACCTCCTGAATGCGTCTATGTCGTAGGAGGCCATGAAAAACATCTCAAGGGTCTTGTCGTTGATATTGATAAAGGGTCCCATGGATTTCCGTTTGAGTACGATCTCCACCCAGGGGGAGTTGGTCTCATCATAGGGCTCCACACCCTGCTCCTCACGCCACTGGCGCACGGTCTTTTCCTGGCCAAGATCGTGTCCGTGACATATGGGCTCCTTTATCATTGCAAAAAAGGTCTCGTTGTTTTCAATGTCCTTGTTGTGGAAGAGCCCTGCTGCTATGGGATAGTATCTGCATGCCACAGGACGGTGCTCATACACTGAGCAGCCCCCATCTGCAAGGAATGGACATGCCTTTTCGTTTTCTTCATCCAGTTTGATTACAGGTACGGGCAGCTCGGTAGCCTGGAGAGTGCCGGGCACAGTGTATTCACGCAGAAATTCGCTTGACAGGAGATTGAAGTGGTGTTTCAGCCTGATAATGTCTGCTGGCGTCAGGATGATTTCGTTGCCCCTGCAGCACTTTGTGAAACAGGCAAGGTCCTTTTCACAGGTGAAGCACATGGTGCTGTCAAGGTCGAGTTTGATGGGGACTATCGGATGGCTATCGGGTGCATTTTTGTCAAGCATGGGTTACCTTCTCTTGTTGGATTTGTTTTACCCTCAAATCATGTGGAATCTTGTTTTGTCTTTTGTCACAGTAAATTAATGCTGTTTTTTGTAAAATTACCCGTGACCCAACGGGTTTGCGGAACTATTTTGCTTCCTGCATAATTTGAAACCGCTGCGGGATTCCCAATTTTGTAATGATCTGCTTTGTTGCCTGCCTGCCGGTAGCAGGTTGGACACTTGAAAAGTACCACAGTATGTCAATGTGTCCTCAGCCTTGAATATCAGGTAAACTTGGGAATTGTTCAATTCAGGAGCATGGTAAAAGCGTCAGCGGCCAGATAGGTGTCCTGTAGTACGTCACGTAATATAAACCAAATTGCAGACTATACAAGGGAAATGAATCTGATGAACAGACAGAAACAGGGTGAAGAGGCAAGAGTGGCCATAGTGGCCGGGGCAATACGGGGAATTGGGCTTGAGATTGCCAAGAATCTATCAGCGTGTGGGGTCAGGTGCTGTCTCACATATTATGACTGGTTGGAGAGCCTGCCTGCCATGGAGAAGGCCATGGAGCAGTATCAGGTGGATTTTCTGGCCGTGAATGCAGACCTTACCCAACGGGGAGGGGCAGAAAAGGTAGTGGATGCCGCAGCAGAGAGGTTTGGAAGGATAGATTTTCTCATAAACAACATTGAGAGGGGCGGATGGCCGGTGGTGCATGGCAGGTACACTCCTGAACAGTGGGCACTTGAGTTCAATACCACGGTCACTGCAAAGTGGAACCTGTTTCAGAAGGCACTGCCGTACCTGAAAAGGCATGCGGGCTCCTCTGTGGTTAACATATCCTCCATATCAGGGGTCGTGGGAAGGAGTGGCCCTGCCGGTCTTGTGTTCAATGACTGTTACAGCCTTGCCAATCGTGCGGTCTCTTCTCTGACTGAACAGTGGGCCAGGGAGGGGGCACCAGAGGTGCGGGTAAATGAGTTGCAGCTTGGTTTCTTTGAGACCAGACACGGGCCGGGTACACGGGGCTGGGGCCTTCTCAATGGACAGCAGAGGCAGGCCATTGTGGATCATACCCTGCTGTGCCGCACAGGAAGGGTGGAGGAGGTGGCGACGGCAGTCAGGTTTCTCACCCTTGAGGCCCAGTTTCTCACAGGGGCAGTCATAAGGTTGGATGGCGGTTACTGCCTGGGCGGTGAGCATGTGGTAGAGATGCCAGAGGGGGTGGTAGAGCCTGGAGAGCCGACTTTTGGCAGGGTTACTGACTTAGACAGGGCTTAGAAGAGAGGGCGGGTAGGCTTGGATGAGCGTATGGTATGGGGCGGGAGGGTGAGTTCAGACAAGGGATGATGGCATGAATATCTTGGTGTATAGATTAAGGGCATAGCGGTCTGTCATGCCCGCGATAAAATCGCAGACCATGCGTTCATATGGTGTATCCTTTTCCCGTAATTTTATCTTCTCTTCAAATAGGAGGGCCTTTTCCCTAACGAATGCGTCTTCATTTTTGATAAAGTACATGTACAGGTCATAGAGGATCTTCCGTGCCTTCTCAAACTCCTTGTGGACCTGCGGTGCCCGGTATACGTTGTCGTAAAGGAACTGCCGCAGTTTCATCATTGTCTTCAACATGAGAGGACTTATGTTCAGTTCAATTCCGGATTCATGGATCTGTTTGGTGCTTTCACTGATCACATCCTTGATCATATTTGATATGCGGCTGCCATGAGTATCGCCCAGCACCTCAGTGCACTCTGCCGGTACGTCAGCAGGAGAGATGACCTTGCTCCTGATGGCGTCATCCAGGTCATGGCTAAGGTATGCGATGACATCGGCAATACGTACAACCTTGCCCTCAAGGGTGCTGGCGCTCTGTCCTGGTGATTTGGGGATAATATCTCCAAAGCCCTTGGAGTGTTTGAGTATGCCGTCTCGCACCTCCCATGTGAGGTTCAGGCCCTTTCCTGCATTTTCAAGCAGATCAACCACGCGCAGACTTTGACGGCAGTGGGAGAATCCGCCCGGGACGATTTCGTTGAGGATGGTCTCGCCTGCATGTCCAAAAGGGGTATGACCAAGGTCATGGCCCAGTGCCACTGCTTCAGTGAGGTCTTCGTTAAGTCTCAGCGCCCTGGCTATGGTGCGTGCAATTTCTGCAACCTCTAGGGTGTGGGTGAGTCTGGTACGGTAATGGTCTCCCATTGGAGAGAGAAAGACCTGCGTCTTGTGTTTAAGCCTTCTGAAAGATTTTGAATAGACAATTCTGTCTCTATCCCGCTGAAAAGGTGTACGTATTGAACAGGGGACAGTGGGTTGTTTCCTGCCGCGGGTCTCAGCACTTAGGCACGCCTGTCTGCAGAGTGAGGCCCGTTCACGTGCCTGTATCTCCTCCCTGATGCTTGCGGGGTTGATTTTATTTTTTATTTCAGAGGAGTTGACTACGCACATGGTCCTGATTTATACCTTGAAGATGGAAGATAGGCAAGGTTTCTGCCTAAAACTTTCATGCTCCTAAATTGAGGTTTCAAATCATGTGGAGTCTTGTTTTGTCTTTAATTACAGTGAATTGTTGCTGCCTTTTTGTAAAATTACCCCCTCACCCAAGGGGTTTGGCTTAACTGTTTTACTCCTGTCCATAATTTGAAACCGTTGCAGGATTCCCGATTTTGCATCCTCTGTTGCGTTGCCTGCCTGTCGGCAGACAGGGCGGACACCTGAAGTCACAGTACGTCAATGTCTCCTCAACCTTGAATATCAGATAGACTTGGGAATCGCTCAATTCAGGGAGCAGATACACGATACACTTTGTGACGGGTTGAGCAGTCTTGGCTATCTTGGCCTGTGCTGAAAATATTGGGGCTGATTTGTAAAATTTCATGTTGCAATTCTTTAACGGCGTTGCTATATAGGGACTGCTTCATGGCGGCAGACCAGATTTAGGTTTTTCGTCAAGCCACGTGCCTGAGTTATGCGGAGGGATGGCCGAGTGGTTTAAGGCGGCGGTCTTGAAAACCGTTGAGCGAAAGCTCCGTGGGTTCGAATCCTACTCCCTCCGCCATCATTAATTCAGGCAGGTAGTTATGGAATCAGGTTGAAAATTGTTGAATACAGTTGTCAGTGGCTCGCGGAGAGGTGACCGAGAGGCTGAAGGTGCTCGCCTGCTAAGTGAGTGTGTGCCGAAAGGTGCACCGTGGGTTCGAATCCCACCCTCTCCGCCATGTTCGGCCATTAGGCAGGTCGGCGGATCATTGCAAGCCAATGGTAGAATGCGTGTTGAATCTATAAAAGCAGGCGGTTCTTTGTTTATGTGTTCCCCAGATAGTCTTCTCTTCCTGCAGTGTTCACTGTAAAAAAATCAATCGGCGAACAGAAAAATTCAATCAGGCATCTCTGCTGCTGGCACTGTACGCAGTAAAAACAGGCTGCTTCAGGCCATGAATATTTTGGATTCCAATAGTGAATTTTCATAATTTTTTAATTATGACCAAGGCAGCGCATGCCGATCTATAACACCAGAAGGGCGTGCGCCCCAGCAGGAATACCCTGTTAAGTTGAGGGCTTCAGAGCATCTCAGGTAAATTGGGGAAACTTTCAATTTAGCAGTTGAAGATTATTGCTGTTCTTGTCATGTGTGATGGATAGCGCATGCTGCACGGCGCCTGAATGCATGGGTGCTATTTTTTCTCATGGTACTGCGAACAGATATATCATTAACAAATCATTGCAGCTGATGAGCTTTAAAAGCCTGGGAAAAAGCACCCTCCACTGTGTAGGCGTTATGTAGTTATGTGGATAGTGCACCGCGTGGGCGGTGAATGCCGTAGGAGGAATTTTATAATATGTCCAGCTACCTGTTTACCTCTGAGTCTGTTTCCGAGGGGCATCCGGACAAGATGGCCGACCAGATATCGGATGCCGTTCTTGATGCCATTCTTTCAAAAGACCCACATCCGGAAAATGCCCGTGTGGCGTGTGAAACCATGATCAAGACCGGCGTGGCAATAGTGGCCGGAGAGATAACCACTGAGGCCTGGGTTGACCTTGATCAACTGGTTCGGGAGGTTATCTGTGATATTGGCTATACCAGTTCTCGCGTGGGGTTTGATGGATCCACATGCGCCATAATGTCCCTTATAGGCAAGCAGTCCAGTGATATAGCCCAGGGTGTGGATCGTATGGTGCGGGAAGAGCAGGGGGCTGGAGACCAGGGGATGATGTTTGGTTATGCAACCAATGAGACAGAGGTCCTGATGCCTGCACCTATCACCTATGCACATCTGCTCATGCAACGGCAGAGCGAGATGCGTCGCAGCAAAGTGTTATCCTGGCTGCGGCCTGATGCCAAAAGTCAGGTTACACTCCGATATGAAGACGGGAAGGTGATTGCAGTGGATGCAGTGGTGCTCTCCACCCAGCACGATCCGGAGATAAAGTATGAGAAACTCAAAGAGGCAGTGATGGAAAATATCATAAAACCAGTGCTGCCCAAGGAGTGGTTGCATCCGGAGACCAAATTTCATATCAATCCCACAGGCAGTTTCGTGATTGGTGGCCCGGTAGGGGACTGCGGGGTTACGGGCCGGAAGATTATAGTGGATACGTATGGCGGGGCTGCGAGACACGGCGGCGGGGCCTTTTCCGGCAAGGACCCCTCAAAGGTTGACAGGTCTGCTGCATATGCCGGCCGTTACGTGGCAAAGAATATAGTGGCTGCAGGTCTGGCTGACAGGTGTGAGATACAGGTCTCGTATGCAATCGGAGTGGCTGAACCTACTTCTATCTCGGTTGAGACCTTTGGTACTGGAAAGATACCGGATGAAAAGATCGTTCAGCTGATCCGTGACCACTTTGACCTTCGTCCATATGGAATTATTACCATGCTGGACCTGGTCCGTCCTATATACCGCAAGACAGCGGCTTATGGTCATTTCGGAAGGGAAGATGAGGACTTTACCTGGGAGCGCACAGACAAGGCTGAGGAGCTTAGAGACGCTGCCGGTATAAGGGATTAAGCATGACAGGAGATTAAGATGGCAGACTACAAAGTTGCAGATATCGGTCTTGCAGAGTGGGGACGTAAGGAGATAGCCATTGCAGAGACAGAGATGCCTGGCCTCATGGCACTTCGCGAGGAGTATGGCAAGGAGAAACCTCTCAAAGGTGCCAGGATTGCAGGCTGTCTCCACATGACCATACAGACAGCCATGCTCATGGAGACATTGGTGGAGTTGGGAGCAGAGCTTAGGTGGTCTTCGTGTAATATATTTTCCACTCAGGACCATGCCGCTGCTGCAATGGCTGATGCAGGGATTCCTGTCTTTGCCTGGAAGGGTGAAACAGAAGAGGAGTTCTGGTGGTGTATTGATCAGACAATAAACGGTCCTGACGGTTGGCATCCCAACATGATCTTAGATGACGGTGGGGACCTCACACTTGTGATGCACAAGAAGTACCCGGAACTCATGGCAGAGGTAAGGGGTATTTCCGAAGAGACCACCACTGGTGTGCTGCGTCTCAACGAGATGGCCCGTGAAGGCAGGCTCCTTGCCCCGGCATTTAACGTGAATGATTCAGTGACCAAGTCAAAGTTCGATAATCTCTATGGCTGCAGGGAGTCTTTGATCGACGGTATCAAAAGGGCAACGGACGTAATGATCGCCGGAAAGATCTGCGTTGTTGTTGGTTACGGAGATGTGGGCAAGGGGTGTGCCCAGGCCCTTCGGGGTATGGGAGCCACTGTGTTGATCATAGAGATAGACCCTATCTGTGCCCTGCAGGCAGCCATGGAGGGCTACCGTGTGGTGACCATGGAAGAGGCTGCACCCGTTGGAGATATCTTTGTCACTGCAACAGGCAATGTAAAGGTGATCACGAGAGCCCATATGGATGTCATGAAAAACGAGGCCATTGTGTGTAATATAGGCCATTTTGATTCAGAGATAGATATAGCGGGCATTCGCGATCTGCCATGGGAGAATATAAAACCACAGGTTGACCATGTAATCTTTCCTGATGGCAAAAGGCTTATAGTCCTTGCGGAAGGGCGTCTCGTTAACCTGGGCTGTGCCACAGGCCACCCCAGTTTTGTTATGAGCAACTCCTTTACCAATCAGGTGCTGGCCCAGATCGAGTTGTGGAAAAACAGTGAAAAATACGAAAAAAAGGTCTATTTCCTGCCCAAGAAGCTGGATGAGATGGTTGCAAGGTTGCATCTCAAGAAGATCGGTGCCCATCTTTCCACATTGACCCAGGAGCAGGCCGATTACATAGGGGTTCCCATAGACGGGCCATACAAGCCTGATTACTACAGGTATTGATGTAAGGGCTAACAAGGTAGCGCATCTATTGATTGATGTGCAGCCAGACATTTTTTAGCCTCCATAACTTGCTATGGCTTATGGAGGCTATTTTTTTTGATTATCCAACAGGACCATACTACAGGATAGGTAACAGCTCAAAGGCCATCTTTACCGCCTCTTCCGGGGTTTTCACATAGTGTACACCTTCAAGGTGTTTCCACGTATTCAGACCTACTACTGGTCTCCACATTTTCAGCGCCAGTGCTATCTCTGACAGGGTTCCGAAGGACCCACCAATGGAGATTATGCTCTCGCATGACCTTACAAGAATGACATTTCTTGCATGGCTCATTCCTGTTACTACTGGTATTGATATGTACGGGTTTGCATCAGACGCCTTGGTTCCTGGCAGGATGCCTACAGTGACCCCGCCTGCCTCAATGGCCCCTTTTGCTGCAGCTTCCATAACTCCGCCAAGTCCGCCGCAGTAGAGTATAGCGTCCCTTTCGGCTACCATCCTGCCAACATGTTCAGCCGTTTTTTTGATCTGTTCGTCACACAGTCCAGCACCTATTATTCCAATTCTGCGTCTTACAACAGCCATTTTATTATTATGAACCCTCCTATCAGCAGGATAGTAAATATTATAGTGAAAAGATTGAAGTATTTTTCAAGGAAATATTTGACCTTTGGACCAAAGACATAGATGAAGCCTGATACGAGGAAAAAGCGTCCTGCACGGGATACTATGCTCGCCATTACAAATGTTGGAAAGTTTATCCTGAAAGCACCTGCGGTAATGGTGAACAGCTTGTAAGGAAGGGGCGTAAATCCACCAATGGCAACGGCCCATGCATCATATTGCCTGTAAAGTTCTTGCACCTCGCTGTATTTGGTCTGAAGGTGGTAGAAGTTCAGAATCCTGTCCCCGATTATGGACATGAAGTTAAGGCCAAGCAGATACCCGGCAATTCCTCCTGATACAGATCCTAACAGGGCAATTGCAGCCCATTTGAAGGCCTTTTTGGGCATTGCAATGGCCAGGGTTATCAGCAGTACGTCGGGTGGAATAGGGAAGAAGGAGGATTCTGCAAATGCCAGGCAAAACAGGGCAATAGAGGCATTTGGATGTTCTGCCCAGGCAATTACCCAGTCGTAAAGACGGCGTATCGGGTTATTGCTTGTCCCTGTCTG
Source organism: uncultured Desulfobacterales bacterium (assembly GCA_964638145.1). Classification (GTDB taxonomy): domain Bacteria; phylum Desulfobacterota; class Dissulfuribacteria; order Dissulfuribacterales; family QOAL01; genus S144-17. Next base: position 26,323 of record CAZXAK010000014.1, read on the forward strand.
GCTCTTGGGCCTTTTTCCCCCTTTTGAGTCCGTCTCTGCAGCTCCTCCTGTCAACTTTTCCATCCATGATCCCCGATAAGTTTCACAAAGCGCACGCCACCAAGCTCATCTATCTTTATATTTCCATCTTTCTTGATCAGTTTGGTAAGTGTTTGAGAATATTCGTCTCCAACCGGTATTATCATGATGCCAGGGTCTTTCAGTTGTTCCACAAGTGGTGGAGCTATAGAGGGGGCAGCCGCTGTTACAATGATTGCGTCAAAAGGGGCCTCTGATTTCCAGCCCCAGGTACCGTCATCCAGCTTTAGGAGTATGTTTCTGTAGCCCAGTTTATCAAAGAGTTTTCTGGCTCTATCAAGAAGGGCGCTTTTTCGCTCTACACTGTAGACCCGATCGGCAATTTCGGCGAGTATGGCTGCCTGATAGCCAGATCCGGTTCCTATCTCAAGTACCTTTTCATCGCCTTTTAGGCCAAGTTCCTGGGTCATGAGGGCAACAATGTATGGTTGAGAGATGGTTTGCCCTTCACTTATTGGCAGGGGATGGTCACTGTAGGCCTGGCCCTTCAGGGCTTCGTCAACGAACAGATGCCGAGGTACCCTGTTCATGGCCTCGAGCACGCGTCTGTCATGTATGCCCCTGGGGATGAGCTGGGTTTCCACCATCCTCGCCCGTGCGATACGGTATTCATCGTTTGGGCTGTGGTTATAGTTTTTCAACATAGTACACCCATTTAACTACCTGTCCGTCTTTCAGAGTAATCATTAAGGTTTCGATTTCCCGTTTGCCGAAGTGCTTTCCGAGAAGAGGTATTTTCTGCCAGAAGTGGGTGTGATCATTGTAATAAAACCATTCCTGTTCCCCCGCCTTGTTTACTGTAACGGCGTCAGGAATTCCCACAAGTTTTTCCACCTCCTTGCTGGTCATCTCCTTTTTTAAAAGAGATGCATCAACAGGCAGGTATCTTTGCGGGGAGGCACAGGATGCAAGTTGCAGGGAAATTATGCCGATAATCAATAACAGTACTGTTTTTTGGATATAGGGTCTCATTTTTGCGTCCGGTATTGACGTGCAGGTCAGGATATCATTGGTTACTGGTAATATGGCGCAGTCTCGGTCTCTTGGAGTCATTCAAAACGTACTACAGTTACAGTTTGCCTGACAATAAACCAGATATTACTTAATTTCAAACCATTAAGGAGGAAATTCATGCGATGCCCCAAATGCGGATACATCTCTTTTGATTATGTTAACAACTGTGAAAAATGCGGTAAAGATTTGAAGGAAGTGGCCTCTATCCTTGGTCCCTTCATTATGGAAAATCAGGGGCCAGGTTGGTTTGAGGTGCCGGATAGGCAGGAGGCGGAAAAGCAGACTGACAATGAACTATTTGACACTGTATCTCCTCCTGAACCTGATACAGCCCCTATGGATCTGAGAGATATAGACGTATCTGATCTGATCTCTGATGAAATGGCTGGGGACGTTGTGGATGATGGTGACGAAATAGCAGTTATTGACAGTGACATAATTGAGACTGTGGTGGGTGACGAAGATTTTCAGAAGGCACTGGATGATGTCATAACAGAGTAGTCATGTTGCCTGTTTCTGATGGCCATGTTAAAAACTGCCTGGGTGACTTCTGTAAGTCATGGTTTGGGCCCTGAGAGTACCGGGGTGATTGGCATTTTTTTATGGAGTCTTTTACAAAAACTGGAATACTTTTCGGAGCATGTGCTTTTGTTATCTTTTCAGTCTTCATAGGTCTTTTATTAGATGAACGAGATGCGTAAAACAGCCGTCTGTTTGGTTAGTGGTGGGCTGGACAGTTGTGTTACGGCTGCCATTGCAGCCTGTGAATATGATCTGGCATTTTTGCACGTTAACTATGGTCAGCGTACTGAAGAACGGGAGTTGCAAGCATTCAGGCAGATAGCTGACCATTTTTCAGTCACCACGCAGCTTATAGCAGATATATCCTATCTTCGGCAGATAGGAGGGTCAGCACTGACTGACAGCTCAATTGCTGTTCCAAAAGACTCTCTTGGCAATAAGAAAATCCCGGTAACTTATGTTCCATTCAGGAATACCCACATTATTGCAATAGCCGTATCATGGGCAGAGGTCATAGGGGCCGAGAAGATTTTTATCGGTGCCACTGAGGTAGACAGCTCTGGATATCCTGACTGCAGGAAGTCCTATTACAGGGCCATGAATCTTTTGATAGAGGAGGGAACGCGACCGGAAACCCATGTCCAGGTCGTCACCCCACTGATTGATATGAGCAAGGCACAGGTGGTGGCCAGGGGGGTGGAACTTGGGGCCCCACTGCATCTTACCTGGTCATGTTATTGTGATCAGGATGTGGCGTGTGGAAGATGTGAGTCATGTCTCCTCAGACTCAAGGGGTTCAGAGAGGCTGGAGTTGTAGATCCGGTTCCTTATGCTCTTTAAACCCGTTCCCTCTATGTATATAACGGGTTTGGTGTTTTTGTAATTATTTCTGGTTGTAATTATTATAATTTGGTGGCAGGTCTGTCGTTCTTAAAAAAATTTAATAGAATAAAAAAATTTTCCCCATGGATGGGGTAGTGCAATATCGAAGTTTCCTCTCCTTAGCGTAATTTCTCCAATTATACCCATCAGTTCAACGGGATTTTGTGTGCCTTTCCAACCAGGAACGCCTGTTGCATTTCCTAATACGAATAAGTTTTCATAGTTGTATCTATTCATAATTGATCCTTTTTTGTGATGGCTGCGTTGTTCGTCGGCGAAAAATGTTCATGTGTGTCCGATACATCCCATTTTTTACCTCAGTCTTAATTGGCCTGGTTCGTTGGACAACCTACGTGTGCGTAAAATCATGCTGACCCCTTTTTTTACCGATAAATTGAAGAAGCAGTTCTGTTTTTTTGTTGGCTTAATTGGAATTCAGAAGGGCATACTGGTTTGCGAAGGAGCTTTTATATGGATGTACGAATTTTGCAGAGTTCGGAATATCGGAATAACGGATATGGCTACATCAGATAATAAAATTTTTGGGGGTGAGATAAAGAATAGATCAGCCTTCACAGTAGTAGAGTTAATAATGGTGATGGGCATAATTGCAATCATGGCGGCTGTAGTATTCCCCAATTTTAAAACTTGGATGACAGAATATGAGTTGAGAAGTGCGGCAAGAGATGTGTTTTCCAGCATGCAAAAAGCCAAGATGGTGGCCATCCAGTCAAATACCTCTGTAAGTTTTAGCTTTACCTCATCAACTGGATCACCTTGCCAGGGTGGGAGTTATACCTTTACTGACTCTTCAGGAAAATTGGTGGCGAGCAATACCTTTGGCCACGGCATATGTCTCTCTACTACTGCCGGATATCCGAACGGTTTCAGGGCAAATGGATTGCCTTTGGGTACATTTGGGGGGGTGGTGCTTTCTCATCCCGCAGTGAGCAAGACATATTCTATTACCCAGACTGTGGCTGGAGGTATCAGATTACAATAACAGGGATTCTGATTGATGCGTAAAAAAAATGAATTGTATTGCGTAAATGGCTTTACACTTTTGGAACTTATGGTCACCCTGTTTATCTCATCAATAATTATGGTGGCTGCATATTCTTCTTTTCATTCACAACAGCAATCTTTTATTTCACAGGATCAGGTAACTGAAATACAAGAGAATATCAGGGCTGGTTTGGATATGATGATGCGGGAGATACGAATGGCTGGTTATGATCCGTCAGATAGTGTCAATGCAGGTATAGTTATTGCTACTGCGGGGCAGTTGAGTTTCACGCAGGATTTGAACGGGGATGGCGATCTTTCAGATAGCAATGAATCTGTCACTTACGGCTTTTCTGCCGCTGATGATGCAGATGGAAATGGCATTGTAGATGATATTAATGGGGATGGTGTTGTAAATGATATAGCATCTCTTGGACGGAATACAGGAGGTGGATTCCAGGCCATTGCCGACAATTTTCAGGCAATTGAGTTTAATTATATATTGTCGGATGGCAGTTCTACTACATCGCCCACTACATCGCAGCTTAATCTTATCCGTTCCATTCAGGTTTCTTTGCTCGTGAGATCAACGATAATAGATAATAATTATACAGATACGAAGACTTATGTTACTGCCTCTGGAGGCAGTTGGGGACCATTTAATGATCATTACCGTAGACGTTTCCTGACATTTATTATCAATGCACGGAATCTTGGCATATGAAAACTATTAGCTACAGGCACTCCGATGGGTTTGGCTTGATTGAATTAATTTTCGCCATCTTTGTGTTCACTATCGGTATTCTTGGGGTAGCTGCCATGCAGATACAGTCTATCAAGGCCAACTCCGTGGCGTTGGATAGAAGTGAGGCAAATGCCTTGGGAGTGTCTGTTATGGAAATGTTAAAAAATATGGATTTTGCAGCTAATGAGTTAACAGATAGCGATAATGACGGTATTGCGGGATTGGATGATGGAAAACCTAATAATAGTACTTCTGCCCCTGATCCTACCGTGGCTGATCACCAGATGAACACTACTTTGTTGGGGACTGGAGGTGCGTTCGCCTCCCTCGGCAATTCATATACTATTAATGGGACACAGTTAATAGACAGTATGGGAAATCGTTATACCCTCTTTTGGAATGTGGCAGATGTGGTTGATCCAGGGACCGGGGCTACTAATAAGATAATAAGACTTCTCATTTATTGGAATAGTAATTTGGGGAGAAATTCATTGGTGTTTACCAGTACCAAGTATGAGTAAAATTTTCGTATTACATGAGGCCTCATAGTTATGATGTCATTGCCGTCTTTGGATAAAATTTTATGCCGTTCGTTGAGTAGGGAATTTCCTCAGAGTCCTTATCATGGATTCCTGTGGAAGCGATCATGGTGTGAATCAGTATATGAGATCGGACTTTGGAAGGATGGAGGCCCTGATATACCTGGGTTTGGGGGATTAGGAGATATCCGGGGGTTCATGTTGGTAGTGATCCTTGTGTTTCTGTCTTTACTTTCGCTGTTAGGTATATGGGCATTGAATACATCCAGCATGGAGATTCAGATTGCAGGGAATCAGCAGCGTTACGAGGAAAATTTCAGTGTGGCGGAAGGGGGAAGTAACTCTGAGGCTACCCGGTTGGGTTACAACATAAGACCTGAATATAATGTGACTGATCCCACGAGAATCAATTTTGATCTTACTGCGGGAAGTTATAATGATTGTTCTACCTGGCCAACAGATAACCTTATTCCGTCCGGGACTGACAACAAGTGCGCCTATGGTTATTTCGTTACTTATCTTTATCCTGATATACCACCAAAAGGTTATGATGCTGATGCGTTTTCTGCTTACAAGTTCAGGATTGATGGAGAGCATCAGGTAGTTATTGAAATGGGTGGAAAAAAGATAGGTGTGAAATCTACCATGTTTTAGTGTGCATCCACTGATTGTGGTATCTGGTAAAATTGTAGATTATGGCAGAAATATATTCATAAATTGTTAATGATTTAACCGGAATGGTTTTAAAAATATATTAATTGATAATTATCTATATTGGTAACTCATAAATACAATAGATGGCTGGTGGCGCTACTGTCAGAATGACGCTTTCTAATGCTAAGCCTTTTAACTGGAGGCATATTATGTATAAATCTTTGTGTGTTAAAATAGACATTTTGTGTTTAATTATTTTGTCAATATTATTGGTTGGAGCGTCATTTGCTAAGGATACTGATATATATAAAGTTGATGATAAAAATAATTGCTATTTATTGATGGACAGTTCGGGCAGCATGAATTTTGGTGTTTATGAATACACCATTGATTATGGTGCAATGTTTGATTATTTTTTTACATTAAATGATAATCCTGATGGAGATTATTATGACTATATTTATGATACTGTTACTAACAGTAGTTATTTCTATCAAAACCATCAGCCAAGAAATAAGATATATGTTTGGAAGGGCAGAATTGGTGTTACTGTAGTAGAGGCTGACGGTAAGACAATAGCATTCACCGGAGATGCGGCCGATCCAAACTATCTTTGGTATATGTCTGACTTGGTGGATACCCATACCGTCATAGATGACGATGGTAATCTTTCTGATGACGGTACTGGACTTCAGCGTCTGACTGAGGATTCCGAGGGGCACATACTGTTTGATGGTCAACGCCTGCCATTAGGACAGGATATAAAGTTGCACGATTACAGTGTGATGTATGATGGAAGTGTGGTGGATAACGGCTTTGGGGGACTTTTGAATGCACCAGGTTATTATTTCAGCGGATATGAGGACGTTTCGCCCCTTAATGTGGCGGAAGATGGTGACAGCGATATATTTTTCTTTGTAACAGGCAACTGGATAAATATGCAGGCAATGTACAACCTGCACTATACAACAAGTTCCGGCCTTCCGTCCGGGGCCAGCAAGGGGGATATGGCTTGGCCGTATGAGCCTTTCCCTATTAGTCAAGAGAGTTGGTCGCAGGAGGCATACAGTCTCAAGTATCCTGATCCCGCCAAGGGGGATCCCACATACTCCCATCCGTATGGTTCGGCTTCCTGTCCCGTGCATGATCCCTGGTGTTGGTCGGCTCCAGGGGATGTTACATATATCAATGGACTGGATGAGAACGACACCGCAAGGACAATTACCCATCCTGGGGCCGCAAAGATTCAGGTTCATTTTTCAAAATTTGATGTGGAACAGGATTTTAAGGATTCATCGTATTTATTCGATTACGTTGCCCTTTACGATGGCGCTGGTAACCGTGTGGCTATCTATGATAATGATAACAGTCCCATTAATGATAATGATGGCTGGTCTGCCGTAGTCCCTGGTGATACGGTCGTAATAAAGTTGAAGTCAGACAGTTACAGACATAGCAAGGGATATGAGATCGATAAGATTCGTGTAGTTTATTCATCTGATGATGATGGTAACTATTACTATATGCAGTCCCGGCTGGACGTGGCAAAAGATGCGATGAGCTACGTTGTTACCGAGTTCATGAATAGAATAAATTGGGGATTTGCCACCTTTGGCAATAATGCCGATGGAGCTGATATTAAGTCGACTGTCAATTTTAACCCCAGTGATCAGGATGACGTGTATGGTGAAGAACTTTTGAATCATATCTCCCAGGTTGAGGCAAGTGGTGGTACGCCTCTTGGTGAAGCGCTGCAGGACCTGTATATAGATGGTTATTATCAACATTCCAACGCTATAGATAACCACAGTTGTCGGAAGAGTTTTATTATCGCAATGACGGATGGTTATCCTTCAGCGGATGAGGACTGGAGAAGAATTTCTGACGGAGGTAACACTATAGTTTTTGATGATTGGGATGGTGATGGTTGGACAAATGATCCGTACCAGTACTATACTCCACCACCTGACTACTATGATGATGTGGCTCACTGGCTTTATACCCACTCTTGGATGAAGTCTGACGAATTTGGTTTGGTAGACGATCCGGCAAATTCATACAAGAATATCATTACTCATCATATCTCTTTTGGTGCCCACCACCCCCTGTTGGAAGATGCTGCCGCTGAGTCGGGTGGTGAGTATATTGCTACGTATAACAAGGCCCAGTTGATATCAGCGTTTCATTCCCTTGGCCTTATGATTTCGCAGGCTGTTTCCTTTACTGCACCTGTGGTTTCAGTGGACTCCGCCAACAAAATTCAGAGTGGCGATAGTCTTTATATGGGCCTTTTTATGCCGAAAGCGGATCAGACATGGGTGGGGAATCTCAAAAAGTTCAAACTTGGTGATGGTTCTGCTGAACGTCCTGATCCCTGGATGATTTATGATGCCTCTAATCATGTGGCCATCGACACATCTGGACAGTTTCTTGACAATACTGATGGATTCTGGGGTGACGAGAATGATTCCAATGATTCAGATTCCAATGGATATGCGGATATTACTGAAGATGGAGTCGGTGAAGTCTTGTTGGAACAGACGAAATCAGACTTTGATGCAGGTAATTACTACTCTTCCCGTCATATCTACACTTATAAAAGTGGTGCTATAGTCTCTTTTGATCAATCCACTATAACCGCCGGAGACCTGCAGGTGGCGGATGATGCCACCAGGAATAAAATTATTAATTGGGTCTATGGGTACACTTATGATGCGGACGCCACTGGTAAGCCTGTGGCCCCGCGAAACTGGGTACTGGGGGCTATTATTCATTCACGGCCAGTGGTGATTGATTATTTTGATACTACAGATCCTCAACTCCCCCTGCTAAAGAGGTATATAGCAGTTGGAGCCAACGATGGAATGCTCCACGTTTTTGATGATGATACAGGTAAAGAGGTCTTTGCCTTTATTCCTGAAGATATATTGCCGAAATTGCAACTTGTGGTTCTGAATGATGAATATGATACTGTCGATGGGCGTATAACCCTTTACCGCAGAGATGGAGAACCCAAGTACCTGATTTTTGGTGAACGTCGGGGTGGTGGAGCGTACTGGTGTCTCGATATAGAGGACAGCGATCCGAACAACTGGACAGTAGCATGGAAGTATACAAACAGTGAAATGGTCCAGTCATGGTCTGAGGCACAGATTGTCTCAATGCTTGTTGGTATTGATGCAGATACAGGTGAACGCACTTATCAAGATGTAGTTGTTGTTACTGGGGGCTATGATCCGGAAGAGGATAACTACCCTGAGCCTTTCAACGATATCAATAATGACGGTACCCCTTATGACGAGAATGGTAATTTGTTAGATTCAGGGACGTCTAAGGAGTGGGATAGTGCGGATGTGAATTATGATGTAAATAATAACAATCAATATGATAAGTATAATCCGGATAAAGATGGTTACGGCAGAGGAATATTTGTTTTCGATATTGATGATCCATCTACCGTGGTCAAGGCCAGTGTGAACGGTATCGAGGTGCCAGTGTTGCCGTTTTCTGTAACCTATGGTCCTGTAAATGTTACCACAGGAACTACGCAGACACTTGCGTCCATGAAGTATTGTTTCCCTGCTTCACCTTCTGTGGTTAAGTTTACAGAGACCTATACCTATAAAGACGAAAATAATCATAGCGTTACAGCTTATGAAGGAAGTGTCCTGAAAACCATATATGTATCCGATATTTATGCCGATATTTTTAAAATAGGATTTACTGCCAATGTGGAAAATAAGGGGACGGAGGCGTCTCCTGACTGGCAGTTGACCACGGCCAGCTGGACAGTTCAGAAAATATTTTCTGGTAATCCTGGTAGTGCAAGCAGTAGTGGTACATTCGGCAGCGGTGTCGATATTTCTGATCAGGGAAGAAAGTCATTTTTCTCTCCTGCTATTTCTTGGGGTGGAAGTGGTGACTATTTCGATAGCGGAAATTACCGGTTTGAAGATACCGAGTTTAATGGTCTGGATCGTATAGCAAGTATCTTCTTTGGAACAGGAGACCGTGAGCATCCGAGATACACACTTATTCGAAATAGAATTTACGCAGTCTATGATGATTCATCTGTTTCTGCAGAGAGCACGGTCGACGGAGGGGGGCAAGCTGTTAATGTATCGTCCGCGCCTTACACTGAAGATGATCTCTTAAATCTCACCTGTGATGAACTGGGTGAATCTACTGTGATAAATTCCTGTTATCTTGGGTCATTGGATGGCGTGTGTGATTCTACTGCCGATATAGATACCATTTCCAAATCTATGAAGGCGTATTTGAGAACCCTACTGGTTGATGATCCGATTTTTGATGATAGTGGCGTTGAAAAGTTGGAGAATGGTGTGAATGAAAATGATGCCAAGGGCTGGTATGTAGTGCTTGAAGATCAAGGCACGGCATGCGATCACTGTGACTATCTTGATGATCTTTCCACAGCAAATGATTCGTCAAGGGATAATCATAGGGGAGAGAAGATATTGAGTAAGCCGGTACTCTATTTCAATACGCTTTATTTCACATCGTATCAGCCATCTTATGATGATCCTTGTAATCCTCAGGGCAATGGTTTCGTTTATGCCCTTGACTATCTTGACGCGAGTGCTGCGTTGAATCTCAATGAAGGAAACGATGGCGAGGACAGTGAACCTGAGCTGGATATTTCTGATCGATATAGAAAATATACCAGTATATATGGTATCCCATCTGGATTCACAATTGTAACCAGAAATGGTGAGGCCGGAGCAATGGCCAGTATGGGGGGGATGGTGGTTGGTCCAGGTGAAAATGGTCCGGGCTACCAGATTCCATCTGCCGGTTTGGGGCTTGAATTGTATTATTGGCGAGAGGGACAGCAGTAGAGTCCAAATCAAATTTCACGATGACCGGGTTTGAGGTTGGGCAATTAAAAGCTGGAGGAACCTATACATGAAAATATATACCAAAACGGTTTGTTTGTTCCTAATGATACTAATGTCGCAGTTCTTTCTGAATCAGGGCTGGGCACGCGTAATGGCAGAAGTGAAAACTTCTTCAGGTGTGGTGAAGCAGGTACTCTCAAACGGTTCTGTCCAACTTGCTGATGACAGGATTTATGAGCCAGCTAACGAGAGGGCCAAAGATCTGGCCAAGGCTTTTTCCAAAGGCCAGCATGTGACACTCCATTTTTACGATGAACATGGGGGGCATTTTTTTACAGATATAGCTTTGTCGAGCAAAAAAAAGGAAGTTGTGATGGATAAGCAAGCTGTGCATGGAGTTTATAAATAGAGTGCAATTCCTGCTGCCTCGGAGTCTTCGCTTACTTGTCGGATACTTGAAGTACAACAGTACGTCTGCGTATCCTCCGCCTTGCATTTCATGCAAACTTGGACAATTGCTCAATTCAGGTTTTTTGTTGTTGCTTTGCGCTAATGTTTATCGATAGAGGATATGTCAGTTGGGAGTTGCACTGAAAACGTAATTTCTTTTTCCTTTTGTGCAAATGATAGTACCCCCCCCATATTTTTTATCAGACGGTAGGTGAGAGGCAGTCCCATTATATGGCTCTCCTCGCCAAAGGGCAGGAATATCTGTTCAGGATCTCTCTTTTTGGGGCTGAAGGTACTGCTGCGGATATCAACATTGACACTGGAGCCGGTCTGATACGATTTTATATGAACTGTCCGGTCAGAGCCTATGCCTGATGCTGCATTCTGGATAAGGTTTAAAAAGACCTGAGTGAGTATATCCTTGTCCATATAAACAGGTTTCAGGTCAGGCGAGAGGTCACAGATAATGTCGATATTTTGTGATTTTATGTTTTCCTGGATCAGCTCAACAGCCTGATTTATTATGGCATTTATAAAACACTCTCCTGGCCTTAACTCAATAGGTTCCAGGTAATCTCTTATCCTGTTGACAAGATTTTCTAATTTGCTGCACTCCCTGAGTATGATACCTGGTTCAGAAAGTTCAGGATATTTTTCCTCAATACGTTTTGCAAAGCCGCCTATGGAAACCAGCGGATTTCTCACCTCATGTGCTACCTCGGATGTGACAGTGCTGAGAAGCTCCAGCCTCTCATTTTGAACCATGGCCCGTTCGAGCATGACCCTGTCCGTAATGTCTACTGCAACAGCCTCTATCAAGGGTGTGGTTGTATGCCCCTCTTTCGATGGGGTGGCAGGGGGGATTGTGCTGAGAAGGACATGAATCGGGTATCCTCTTGTGTGTAACATCCTGCACTCCATGGAGTGAGATTGATGGTAGGTGTGGCACGAGTCCGTGAGCATTCTTTTTACCCTGTTTCTGTCCTCAGGATGTATGGTATCCATGAACCATTTGGGTTTTGATATGGCCTCCTCTGGGGTGATATCAAGCATTCTGATGCTGGCATTGTTGATGAACTGCAGTTCCATATCCATTGAGAGGACAACTATTAGCACAGGGATATTCTGAACAAGGTAGTAGTAACGTTGCTGGGCCTTTCTGACCTTTTCTCTGAGCAGTTGCCTGTCTTCATGACGTTTAAGGCATATTTCAAACTCTGCCAAATTGAATGGTTTGCGAAGATAGTCGCACGCCCCGATTTTTATGGCCTCAATGGCGTTGTCAAAGGTACCAAAACCGGTTACAAACACCAGCTCTACGGCGGGATTAACAGCGATCATCTGTCGTGCCAGTTCCAAACCGTTCATGTCAGGCATGTTTATGTCAAGGAATGCCAGGGTAGGGGATTCTTGCTTGAAGAGCTTCAAGGCTTCTACTGGATGGGTGGCTGTGAGGGGAGAGTAATTCCGTTTTTCCAAGAGTTCTCTAAGCAACGCCCCCATTCCTGGGTCGTCGTCTACTATGAGAACCTTTTCCCTCTTTTCGGTATCCATGTTTTCTGCCTTATCATGTGTCCTGTAGTGTGCTTTGTTATTATTCTAACAGTATTTTGTCACATGAAAAGCGCTGATGAAAATTTATGTAACCCCTTACAGGGTTCTTTGTGGGTATTACCGTATAACTGCCTGAAACCTGAATTGAACGCTTCCCAAGTTTGCATGAGATGCAAGGCGGAGGGTACGCCGACGCACTTCCTGTACTTCAAGTGCCTGATAGGTAAACGAAGACTCCAAGGCAGTAGATAGTGCGGCTTCAACTGCAAATAGTTGGGTGGGACACAGGGAATGACCCTGTGGATAATGTCTCATAATCACAGACGCCCCGAACTTGTCAGTGCAGTCTCTACAAGACGCAGGTATCTGTCTGCTGCTCCTCTGTGCTGATTCAGCAGTTTGATGGCGTTTTGGCCCATGGAGCGCCATTTGGTGCCCCTGCGTGCCACTGTTCTCATCCATTTTTGTAGCTCTTCTGCTGATGTTACCATTGCCCCTGCACCACCTGTTTGCAGCATGTCTGCCATGTCCCTGCAGCTTTCCACATAAGGCCCGTAGAATACAGGTATTCCGTGTGCAGCAGGTTCAAGCAGGTTGTGACCGCCTACGGGTACGAGGGTGCCACCAACAAACGCAGCATGGCCAATGCCGTAAACTTCTGCCAATTCCCCAAGTGTGTCAAGGATTATTACCTCGCTGTGATGCGAACATCTTTTGCTTCGCCGGGACGTATGGAGTCCATATTCGTGTGCTGTGGTCAGGACCTCCTTTGCCCTTTGAGGGTCGCGAGGGGCAATTATCATGCGTATCCGGCCCTTTATCTCTTTTTGCCCTTGCTGGTTTTTTCCCATGGCCCTTTTTAGACATCTCAGCAGCACTTTCTCTTCGCCATGATGGGTACTGCCTGCTACAAAGACAAAGTCGCCCCTGTCTATACAGAGTTGTTGCATGAGTGTAGCGCGCCGTTTTCTGTCTGGTACAGGGAACCGAATGTCAAATTTTAGATTACCTGCACAGATGATCCGGGACGCTCCTTGACCAGTAGCATTTTCCAGCCTGTACACATCGTCCTGAGATTGCATGGCAACAGTGTGGAATCCTCCATATATGAGATTTGCAGCATCTATACCCATATGCCTGAGTAGAGATAGTCTTTCTGATGCCCGCTGGGATATACTCCCGTTTACCAGCAGGGCAGGTACGGTCCTCTTTTTCAGTGCCCAGATCAATCCTGGCCATATATCTGTTTCTGTAAGGATGAAACAGTCTGGCCTGATATGGTTCAAGACATGGTTTACTATTGGGGCAAGGTCCATAGGCATGGAGGTGATGGTTCTCCTGTGTGAAGATAGACGTTGTTCAAGGAGGGTAAGACCGGTGGCAGTGGAGGCAGAGCATATTATGCCAGCATCAGGCCATTGTTCTTCAAGTTTTTCCACCAATGGAATGGCCGCATTGACCTCTCCTACTGACAGGGCGTGTATCCAGATTACAGGTTTGGCGTTCATTATGCCTGACATATCAGGTAACTTCCCAAGCCTGTAGGGCATTTGGCGCCTGTATTTTTTTTGGAAAAGCATGAAAGATAGCGCTATTGGGCAGACTACAGGGGTAAGCAGGGTGGATAACAGGTTGTATGTGAAGAGCAGTGGGCTGGGTTTGTTATTGAGATGCATTTTTTGATTATAGTGTCCTATGAATGAAACATTCAAGTTGCCCCATCTTATCTGTTAATATATTGTTAGGCACTGTCCACCCGCAAATAACGCTTTTGTCCTGTGGCTGCGTTGTTCGTTGGTGAAAATGCTCATGTCGCTACGATTTTCACAAATGCCGGAGTAAGATGAAAAAAAAATATACATACCATAGAGATACTGTTTCTTGTTTGCTTGTCTTCCTCATTTTCATATCAGTGACACCGCATCTGTGTCACGCAAAAAAGGTTACTGTTGATGATGTGATCAGTTATGTTCAGAAACGCTATGACAGTACTGAAGATATATCTGCGACATTTACCCAGGAGACATACAGCCCTGGCGCAGTGGAACCTGTTATGGCATCTGGAAAGGTTTTTTTCAAGCGTCCTGAGATGATGCGCTGGGAGTATGAAAGGCCAGTGCCTCAACTCATAGTAACCAGTGGTAAAGAGGTGTATGTGTATGAGAAGGAGGCACGACAGGTGATGGTCCTCCCAAAGGAACGGTTCCTCTCCTCTGCCGTGAGCAGGGCCTTCTTTTTGGGTAAGGGGTCCTTGCGGAGTTTTTTTGATGTGACTACTGATGAGGAGTGTGGGCTGAAAACTGTATGGTGTTTGCGTCTGGTACCAAAAAAGGAAAGCGGTACGCTTAAAGAGCTTCGTATTGTGATTGATCCCCGTACACATCTTATACAGGAGATGTGGATCAGCGACGAGCTGTCCAGCAGGACACACATAAGGTTCCGTGATATAAGGGTCAATCAGCATCTTTCGCCTGATCTGTTTAGGTTTGAACCGCCTGCAGGTGTAGAGGTGTACAGGGCTGATTAAGCTGTAAGAGCCCATGGGACATCACCTATGGTGTGTTGATGGCCCTGCTTGTCGGCTGCACTCTGTGATCTGTTATACCTGAATTGAGCGTTTCAAATCATGTGAAATATTGTTCTGTCTTTAATTACAGTAAAATAATGCTGTTTTTTGTAAAATTATCCGTCACCAATGGGTTTGCTGTAACTGTTTTGCCTTCTGGCATAATTTGAAACCGCTACGGGATTCCCAATTGCGCATGATCTGCTGCCTCGGAGTCTTCGCTTACCTGTCAGATACTTGAGGTACAAAACTGTACGTCTGCGTATCCTCCGCCTTGCACCTCATGCAAACTTGGGAATCGCTCAATTCAGGTTTACATATTTCTCAACTGAGAGATACTCTGTGTCATGATTGCTATAGGCAGGC
>CAZXAK010000015.1:0-27361 GCA_964638145.1 uncultured Desulfobacterales bacterium
AAAAATAGCACCAATATTGTCCATGGCCCAAGCTGCTTTAATTCAGCAATTAAATTCTGCAAGGAAGTTCTCCTCCTTTATCTTTTGATGCCTAACAGTGGTAATAAGTGGAAAATTTCCATATATTTTCCTAAATATATAGAATTATTTTCCATCTATTCTTATATTACTCCCAAAACATGGAAAATGGTTTCCACATACACTTCCCAGTTCCCGTTTTCCACTTATTGTGATATCATCGCTATCATTATGGAAAAACAACACAAATTCCGACCCAATCCAAAACTTAAACTGATGGACCAAGTACGTGAGGTCATGCGGTATCCCCATTATGCATACCGAACAGAACAGACCTACTGCCAATGGTTCTGGTCTGCGTCTAATGGAATGCGTCCGGTTGCGTATCTAAGGATGTGGATTTTGCTCGCCTGTTTCATATTAAAACTCCTAACCCGCCCTATACTAATTTAGCAAGGGGGCAGGTGTCTCACTTACATTGACACAGAGGGTTGTCGGATACTTGAAGTACAACAGTACGTCTGCATATCCTCCGCCTTGCATCTCATGCAAACTTGGGAATCGCTCAATTCAGGTTAACTCAAGACCGCACCTCTCCCTATGTATTAAAGTCAACTTGTACCCATATATCAATGACCATTTTGCTCGATGGCTACGTTGCGCGTCGATGAAAAAACCATGCGTACGCCGTTTTTCACTTCCTCACGCCTTGCCCCCGAACAAAATTTTCATTTTGGATAAACACTAAGGTAGATAGGCAAAAAACATACCGTTTTTTATCGGAAATAATATGTTGTTTTTATTAACTTTTCAAAATATTACTGATTGCAAAACAAATTGATATGGAAAATTTCCCCTATTTTTGTATTCTCTTTTTATAACCTCTTGATTATCCATTATATTAATTTGAAAAATATTAATTTTAAATACTTTTCTATCCGAAAGATAATTGTCCGGGGTATATTCCTGGTCCAAATGAAGGATACTTAATCCCAAGTTGATCGTTCCATCTCATGTGGAATATTCTTTTAACTATAATTACGGGGTATTAATTCATGGAGAATATTTTATTTCCCGGTGCAAATGGCCATTGACATTTCCCGGCCTTTTGGGAGAGAAAATCTGCGTAATGGTCACCGCCATAATGTCCGCCAGGGCCAGACATGACCATGGCTGCACAGGCCCATACGGTATTTTTTCATGAGGCCAGGGACGGCTTCAGAACACCAATCCCTGTTATATGACGTGTGGCCAGTCTGCAGGCAGTAACAACTAAGCCTAAGCGCCTTCCCGTGTCTCGTGTATCCCGCTCAATTCAGGGATCACCCAGTGCCTTTCTTACTGCCACTGACAGGGTGCGGATATCCAAGGGCTTGGAAAGCAGGCATTTGGCGCCCAGCCTCCTTGCAGACTCTGGTGAAAGTACAGAGCTGAAGCCTGTCCACATAGCGATGGGAAATTGCGGTCTTATCTCGAGCATCCGTTCGGCAAGGTCTGTTCCAGGGATGTTTGGAAGCATCTGGTCAATGATGGCAAGGTCAAAGGCATAGGGGTCATCCATGAAGATATCAAATGCCAGAAGCCCTGTTTCGCACGCGGTTACTCTGTACCCGAGGTATTCCAGCATATGCTGGGTAAGTTCCAGCACGGGCCTGTTGTCATCCACCAGGAGAATGGCCTCGTCACCCCGGAGCAGGTCAGTCTCTTTGCAGGCCTCCATAGCGCATGGATCAGAGTCTGCGACTGGGAAAAGCATGAAGAAAGTGGTTCCCTGCATAGGGGCACTTTCCACGGTTATCACACCTCCCATGCTGGTTACTATATTCTTCACAATGGAGAGTCCCAGGCCAGTGCCTTCACCATCAGGTTTGGTGGTGAAGAACGCATCGAATACCCTATCCATATGGGCCGGGTCAATGCCGCATCCAGTGTCCCTTATGATTAGCTCCAGGTAGGCCCCTCCACACGGCACATAATCTGTATCTCTGTACGGCCCTTGCTCTTCATCCAGCGTAACGCGTTGAAGCACCACCTCTATCACCCCTTTTTTGTCACCAATGGCATAGATCGCATTGGTAAAGAGATTCATGAGCAACTGGTGCAGCTCGCTGGGATTGCCCATGACCGTATCCGGACCGGTATAGATTTTGTGCCGCAGTTCAATAAAGGGCGGCATGGCCGCCTCTACAAACTTTAGGCCCTCCTTGAGTATGGGATAGATAAGCAGTGGGAGATACTCTTTCTGGCCTCTTCTGCTGAAACGCAGTATCTGGGATGTGATGTCCTGCGCACGCTTTCCTGCCGCAACTATATTTTCAAAGTAACTGCGGCATGGGCTCCCAGAGTCGGAGACTATAACCCCCATCTCTGCATATCCGTTCATAACCATGAGCAGATTGTTGAAGTCGTGGGCTATCCCCCCTGCCAGGGTGCCAAGGGCCTCCAGCTTCTGTGCCTGCTGGAGTTCTTTGGTCTTGAGATCAAGCTGTTTTTCCAGCTCTCTTTGATAGCGCCTGTTCTCCCTCGACCGGGCTGCACGGTCAATTGCCCTGTGTAGTGAGCGGCTGAGTGTCTCAAGGCTCGGTATGGGTTTTTTTATATAGTCCCAGGCCCCCAGTTTCAGGGCCTTTATGGCATCATCTATTGTCCCCATGCCTGATATGACTATTACCGGAACTGTGCTGTCATACTGCTCTATCTTCTCAAGCACCTCGATTCCATCCATTCCGGGCAGGCGAAGGTCAAGGGCAACGCAGTCTGGCCGCTGGGATTTGAATTTTTCCAACCCATTGGTACCGTCAAATGCCAGAGAGACTTCAAACCCGTCCATGCTCAGAAAGGTCTTCAATGCCTCTGCCATGGTCCGGTTGTCCTCGATAACAAGCAGTTTGGCTTTGTCGGTACTGGTTGGATACATTACTGGGCCTATTTGAGATCAGGTAAAGTTATCAGGGCATGGAGATAGTTCTGGACAGCGCAACAGGGAGATAAGGAGCTGTCCTGCCACTATACCGTTCGGGGCCTAATCTTTACCCCCCGTGCCTTTTGAATGATAGCACGACACGTCAAGATCAATCAATGCTATGGCAATTGCTATTCTAAGAATCGGAACTCGGGTTGCCAAAGATTAGACATTTGTGATGATTGCCTGTTTCTCGCCCGCAACTATCTGTTTTTGCGGTAAAAACAAGAAACATAAACATTCTGTGACAGGGTATGTGCACGATTACAGTAGTGAAGTTTATTATTAAAGGCGCAACCGTTTCGCATCTTGAGTTGCATAACTTATTGAATGGAAACGGTTTTTGAATAAGGTTGGTTCCGGATTTTATAGTTGCTATGCTATGCAGCGAGCCTTGATGCGCGCCGTGCATATCAGGTGGGATGCCCAAAACAGGAGGTTACCCCAAGGTTGGGGTATCACTCCTGAATGGCAGTGTGAGAATGGTAGCTTGCCAGATTGGTTCTGATGAGAATGGTATGACCTGCCTGCAACACGGTAGCCGGTGTGCCAGCCATTATATCCTGTCGCATCTTGCAGAACCCAGCAGCAGGTCAAGATCATCCCCCATCTCTTCGGCATATTCCATGATGGGATAGGTAGAGCCGCAGTCCTGACACCTCAGGACAACAGCTCTTCACCGCAGACAGAGGTCTATCTTGCCCCCGCATTTGCGACATTTTACCTTGATTTCAGGTCTTTTCCAAAGGAACATTGTCTTTCTCCTTCCTGTACAGATGTATTGTCAAGATTTTACTGGTTGTCCTGCCTGATAGTACCGCGAGATTCATGAAAGTTCTCATGTCCCTGTATTTTCGCGATCATGTGCAGGATACCTCTATGGCCCATTGCTTCAGCATTTCAGGTATCCTGTAGCATACGCAACAAGAGAACCTGTACGAAATAACATATCAGGCAATTATTGCAATAGGGTTTGTCTATGTGTTCCTGTAGCGTCAATTATCATAACGCCTTATGAATTTCAGTAGCACCAGGCCAGGCAGTGCTGCAATGGCGCATAGTATGAAAAATGTGGTCCAGCCTGTAAACTCTGCAATATAACCTGTAGGTGCAGAGGCAAGTACCCTGGGGATGCCCATGAGACTTGAGAGCAGGGCATATTGGGTGGCAGTAAATTTTTTGTTGGTTATGCTTGCCATGAACGCCACGTATGCGGCAGTGCCCATTCCGCCACTGAAATTCTCTCCCGCAATTACCGTGGCCAGGGCAGGAAGGCTGTGACCAATGCGGTCAAGGATGGCGAAGCCCGTGGTGGATACGGCCTGAAGCAGACCAAATATCCACAGGGACCGATAGATGCCGAGGCGCAACATTATTACACCTCCGGCAAGCCCCCCTGCTATGGTGGCCCAGAACCCAAAGAGTTTGGCAACTGCCCCGATCTCTGTCTTTGAAAAGCCAAGTTCGATGTAGAACGGCATGGTCATGGTTGTGGCCATCTGGTCTCCGATCTTATAGAGGAGTATGAAGGCAAGGATGGCAACTGCCCCGTCCCTGGAGAAGTATTCCGTAAACGGGTCAAGTACGGCCTCCCTGAAGGTCGTGGGTGTACCTTCACTCACCTCTGGTTCCCTGGCAAGCAGTGTGGTAATCACGCCTATGCTCAGACTTGCAGCCATGATCAGATAGACCAGTCTGAAAGGGATGTGGTCAGCAAGTATGAGCCCCCCGCTTCCGGAAAGGAGCATCCCTACACGGTAGCCATTGACATACAGGGATGAACCAAGGCCAAGTTCCCTGTCCGTAAGGTCCTCCCTCCGGTATGCATCCACAACGATGTCCTGGGAGGCAGAGAAGAACGTTACAAACATTGCTGCAATAGCCACCATCCACGGGTTGTTTCCAGGGTCTGTTAGGCCCAGGCCCGCTATGGCCACCATGAGGCATAACTGGATCAGCAGGAGCCAGCCCTTGCGCCTACCCATGGAAAGAGGGGTAAAACGGTCAAGCACTGGGGCCCACAGGAATTTGA
Source organism: uncultured Desulfobacterales bacterium (assembly GCA_964638145.1). GTDB lineage: Bacteria > Desulfobacterota > Dissulfuribacteria > Dissulfuribacterales > QOAL01 > S144-17. The sequence goes on from CAZXAK010000015.1 coordinate 5,013, forward strand.
GTGTGTATGGGAGCCCCACCAGGGAAAACAGCCCTATAACCCCAAGATCAACCCCTTTTTCCTTCATCCAGGCCTGAAGTACAGACAGGGTAAGCAGCAGGGGCACCCCGCAGGAAAACCCCATGAAAAAGGCCACTATCATATGTTTTGAAAAAATTGACCTTAAAATGGAATATGACAAGTTGTACGTCCTATGAGTCGGTTTCTCGTATGTGATGCCTTGATGGTATGATCAACATTATGCAGCTTGGCATAAATACACGCCTGTATTGGACTTCATGCCAGTTTACATTCTATCTCTGACAGTTTACATTTACGCATGAAAATACATAGTCTCACGTTCATCTATATGTGAAATGTTGTTTGGGGTTACTCCATTTATCGGAGTAAAAAGTTTTGACTAAAAATATGTTCCACCTGAATTGAGCGATTCCCAAGTTTGCATGAGATGCAAGGCCGAGGATACGCCGACGTAGAAAGCAAAACAGTTACAGCAAACCAGTTGGGTGATGGGTAATTTTACAAAAAACAGCATTAATTCCCTGCAATTACAGATGAAATAAAATTTCACATGATTTGGAACGCTCAATTCAGGTATCATTAACAAGACATTGCAACCGATGAGCTTTAAAGGCATGAGAAAAAGCACCATCAGCCGCATAGGTGTGGTGTATGTCCATGGGTTCATGCTATAGGGCACCCGCCTTTACTAATTGCTTCTGTTGCAGGTGCACCGTAACATGTTCATGGGCCAGAGGCCTGTCTGACAGCTTCGTCTCTGTACAGAGCCTCTATCACAGTTTACGCATATTAGCCACGTTATAATACAAGAGGAAACACGCCAATGGCACCAAACCCTGAGACCCTTTTTGTAAAAAAACCCTGTTTTCTGACAGGAAGGCTGGTCCCTGATACAGACAGGGAGCGCATAAGGCAGAAACTGGCACAGTACCTCGTTGATGACCTGGGTTACCGCATATCTGACTTTGTGCTTGACAGGGAGATACCCATTGAAATCAAGGGCTGCAAGGTTATTGCCCATGTTGATCTCTCTGTGGTGATCAATGACAGGTACCTCATGATCCTCAGGGGAGGTCCGGGGTCAGTAGTCACCAGGGAGGCAGGGACCGTATCTGCAGCAAGGCTGCTGGTACCGGATTATATTGTGCCGTGGGCTGTCCAGGCCAACCTCTTTGATGCTGCCTTCATAGATGTAAGAAAGAAAAAGGCCGTGGCCTATGGATGGGATGCCATTCCATCGCGCAGAAGACTCATAGAGCTTACTGCCAACTGGCCCCCTCCCAAACTGCCGGAAAAACGTATTCCCATAGAACGCCAGATCCTTTACTCATACGATACACACGGGTGACAGAACAGGCTGCAGACATCAGGTGATGTCTTGGTTTGCAAGTAAGAGATGGTGGCTGGATAGCAGGCATTCAAGCATGAATCCGTCAGGTTGAAAGCCCTTGATTCCGTGGTTTCTGACACTACTGTCCGGGGTGCTTACAACAGCACTCTTTCCGCCGTTTGACCTGTGGCCACTTGCGGCAGCAGCCCTCGTGCCCCTGTTTTCAGCAGTATGGCAGGAGGACTGGCACAGGGCATGGCGCACGGGCTGGGTTTACGGGCTGGTTTTTTTTGGCTCCCTCCTCTACTGGCTTGCCCCTACCATATCCCGCTTTGGCAACATCCCCATCTGGGCTGCCATACCGGTGATCGGGCTGCTGGTATGTTATCTTGCGTTTTTTCCTGCCCTGTGGGCCGGTATTTCCGCCTATCTCTCTACCCGCCTGTGTAACAGGTTTTTTGCGGGTTTGGTGGTGGCGTTGCTGTGGGGTTCACTGGAGTGGCTTAGAGGCTGGCTCCTGTCAGGGTTTCCCTGGGGCAGCCTGGCGTATGCACTTGCCCCCCAGCCCCTCCTGTTTCAGAGCGCTGATATCTGGGGGCCTTATTCCATAAGTGCCATACTCGTCTTTATCAACTTTCTGCTATACGATGCTGTTGCCAATATGGATATATGCAGGGGGCTGGATGTCAGGTTCATAACAAATCTCCTGTGTGTACTGGTCATCTGTGGCGGTACGGCATCCTATGGGGTGATACGTTACAGGGCCATATCAGGATCTGACCCAGCATATCCCAGCATACGCGCTGCGGCCATTCAAGGCTCCCTGCCCCAGGAAATGAAGTGGGCACCAGGCCTTCAGCGGCATACTGTGAACATTTACCAAAGACTCACGTTGCAGGCTGCCCGTCGCCTGTCCCCCTCATTTGAGGGCAAGGTCCGGCCTCAAGGCCTGCCTGATCTGCTGGTGGTCTGGCCTGAGACAGCCATGCCCTTCTTCTTTCAGCAGGGAGGAGAGCTTGCTGACGCTGTGAGGCAGACAGCGAGAGAGGTGCACGGGGCCATTCTCTTTGGTACCCCTGCCTTTGACACAGGGCCTGGCATGCGCAGGATATACTTCAACAGGGCCTGTCTCGTGGATGACCAGGGAAGGCTTGCCGGGACATACGACAAGATGCACCTGGTTCCGTTTGGCGAATATCTGCCATGGGGGCCTCTTACCTCCTGGGCAAGACGGCTTGTGCCTGCAGCAGGGGATTTTACTGCAGGTAACAGCGCTGCCCCGCTCTCGTATCACCAGGTGAGAGCAGGTGTTCTCATCTGTTTTGAAAGCATATTTCCAGGGCTTGCCAGGAAGAGAGTAATTCAGGGGGCAAACTGCCTTGTTGTGATCACAAATGATTCGTGGTTCGGGGACACTGGCGCACCCTACCAGCATGCCGAGATGGCGGCGTTCAGGGCAGTGGAACAGCGGCGCTGGGTAATAAGGGCTGCCAATACCGGGGTGAGTGAGATCATATCTCCCACTGGCCAGGTAGTTGCAAAGTCTTCACTTTTCAGGCAGGATATTGTGACTGGCACAATACGGTTGAGGGATGACGCCACTGTATATCAGCGCGTAGGCGACATCCCCCTGCTGTTGCTAACCGTGGTCCTGTCTGCAGTGTCAGGCTGCCTGGCCCGAAGGCCACATTGAACTCGTTCTTCCAACTAAGGGGGAAGAGACGGTCAGGAATTAATAACTCTTGAGAAAGCAAGAAAGAAAGTAAGGAGTTTGTCATATGAATATTGCCAAGACCGACCTCAGTACCAACATCCAGGAGATCAAGGAAAATCTCAGGGACATGGGAAGGCGCCTTGAACTGCTCAGAGGTTATCTTTGAGGCCGACAACAGTGACAAGAGGCTTGCTGAAATAGAAACAGAGATGCTGAAGCCCGGTTTCTGGGACAGCAAGGAGTCCAAGAAGGTCCTGCAGGAACGCTCCGTTCTCATCTCCCAGAAAGAGGCAATGGATGATCTCGAAGAGCAGTTCGAGGAACTCTCCCTCCTTCTCGAGATGGCAGAGGAGGAGCAGGACGACTCTGTCATCCAGGAGATAAGGGAGGGCATAAAGGAACTTGAAAAGGCCATAAGTAAGGCGGAACTCTCTAAACTCCTCTCAGGGGAACACGACAGCAACAACGCCATAATGACCATTCATGCAGGTGCCGGCGGTACAGAGGCCCAGGACTGGGCCGACATGCTCCTGCGAATGTATCTGCGCTGGTGTGAACGCCGGGGCTACAAGGTGGACATGCTTGACCTCATGCCCGGGGATGAGGCAGGCATAAAGGGGGCCACCTTCATGGTGGCAGGTCCGTTTGCCTATGGTTACCTCAAGTCAGAGGCAGGGGTCCACAGGCTTGTGCGGATCTCACCATTTGATGCCTCAGGCAGGCGTCACACCTCATTTGCCTCTGTGTTCGTGGTGCCTGAGCTTGATGACAATATCGAGATCGAGATCAACGAGAAGGACCTGCGTATAGATACCTATCGTGCAAGCGGGGCCGGCGGACAGCATGTCAACAAGACAAGCTCTGCAGTGCGTATAACACACATTCCCACAGGAATTGTGGTCCAGTGCCAGAACGAACGGTCACAGCACAAGAACCGGGCCATTGCAATGAAGATACTGCAGGCGCGGCTCTATCAGCAGGAGAAGGCAAAGCAGGATGAGGAGAAGCAGAAGATGCACGGGGAGAAGATGGAGATATCCTTTGGGAGTCAGATCCGTTCCTATGTGCTCCATCCCTACCACATGGTCAAGGACCACCGGACAGGCATTGAGATAGGAAATGCCAATGGTGTTCTGGATGGTGATCTCGACAGGCTCATAGAGGCATATCTTCAGAAAAATGCGGCGTGAAGAGATACTTTCTGCATAGCATCCAGCCCCCCTCCCGCCTTGTCAGGGAGGCAGAGGCACAGTGGGCGGCCTACATGGATGCTGCCGGACAGGCAGGGGTGGATACCTCATGGGCGGAAGATATCCGGCAGGAGGCCATCAGGGTGTGGCCTTTCAGTGAGTTCATAGCAAGGACATGCACATCCACACCGGACATCCTTTCAGACCTTGTGGTTACAGGTGACCTTGAGCGGTCCTACTCCCCTGACACCATTGCCTCTATGCTTTCCTCTGTGACAGCCCAGGTTTCAGACGATCACTCCCTTGGTACAGTGCTCAGGGCCCTCAGACGCAGGGAGATGGTGCGTATTGCCTGGCGTGACCTTTCGGGCAAGGCGGACCTACAGGAGACCATGAGAGACCTGAGCCTGCTTGCAGATGCCTGCATATCCGTTTCCTGTTCCCTTATCCACGGCTGGCTTGCAGACAGGTATGGCCAACCCGAGGGCACAGACGGTACCCCCCAGCAACTGGTAGTCATAGCCATGGGCAAACTTGGGGCACAGGAACTCAACTTCTCCTCTGATATAGACCTGATATTTGCATTCCCCGAACCAGGACAGACCAGGGGCGGAAGAGAGTCCATCTCCTGTGAGCAATTCTTCACCCGGCTTTGCCGAAGACTCATTGCCGTGATTGGCAAATCCCAGGCAGATGGCATGGTATTTCGCGTTGACACGAGACTGCGCCCATGGGGTGATAGTGGCCCTGTATGCATGAGCTTTGATGCCATGGAAGGCTATTACGAGACCCAGGGCAGGGAGTGGGAGAGGTATGCCTGGGTAAAGGCCCGGCCTGTTACCGGGCATCCCCATGCCCGCGATGAACTGCTGAGACGCCTGAGCCCCTTTGTCTACAGGCGTTACCTGGATTACAGCACGTTCGATGCGCTGCGCGACATGAAGGCCATGATCGAGGATGAGACCAGGCGCAAGGGTTTGTCAGATAATGTGAAACTTGGGCCAGGAGGAATCAGGGAGGTGGAGTTTATTGCACAGGCCTTTCAGCTCCTCCAGGGCGGCAGGGATTCAGCCCTCAGGACACCGGTTCTGCTACAGGTGCTGCCAACACTTGCCAGGCGCCACATACTTCCGGATGTCGTCTGCAGGGAACTTGAAGACGCCTACGTGTTTCTGAGAAACACCGAGCACCGCCTGCAGGAGTATCAGGACAGACAGACGCAGCTTCTGCCATCAGATCATGATCTTCAGGAGCGTCTTGCACTTTCCATGGGCTTCAGGGGCTGGGAGACCTTCAGGTGGGAGCTTGGCAGCCGCATGGAGAGTGTGCATGCCCATTTTCATGCACTGTTTATGAGGTCAGACAGCGCTGGAGAAAAGGACGAGGCCGTCAAGGTGTGGCAGGCCATAAGGTCAGACAACCTCGGGGGAACAGATGAAGGTGTGGACCCCAACCTCATCAGGATGCTTGGGCATATGGGGTTTGAAGAGCCTGTAACTGCGGTTGCCATACTGTCCGGCATCCATCAGGACCGTATGGTTAGCTCCATGCTCCCCAAAGGAAGAAGACGCTTGGATTCACTCATGCCCCGGATCATCAGGAGTGCTGCTGCCACTTCCCACCCGGTCAAGGCCCTTGGCATAATGGCCTCCATCATCCAGGTGATTGCAAGGCGAACGGTATATATCAATATGCTGGATGAGAATCCTGAGGCAGTGGACCATTTGCTCAAGCTCTGTCTTGCAAGTCCGTGGATAACCAGCTTCATAACGAGGCGGCCTGTGGTGCTGGATGAACTGCTTGACCCCAGGACCCTCTATACGCCTTCGGACAGGAAGGAGCTGGAGCGCCTTCTGGCCATCCGTTTTGATTCCATTCAGGCCCATGACCTTGAGGTGCAGATGGATGAGCTGCGCATGTTCAAGCAGTCTGCTGTGATGCGCATCGCTGCTGCTGACATCACAGGAGCCATACCCCTTATGAGGGTAAGTGATTATCTCACAGATACCGCAGAGGTCATTGTGCAAAAGGTGCTGGAGCTCTCGTGTGAACAGGTGGCAGACAGATTTTTCAATGCTGAAAGGGAGGGTGGCCGAGATTCCATGCCTGACTTTCTCCCCGATTTCCTTGTTGTGGGATATGGAAAGTTCGGGGGCATTGAACTTGGATACGGTTCAGACCTGGACCTGGTATTCCTGCACCATGCCTCAGATATCCCTGGGCAGGGACCTGTCAGAGAGGCGGGGTTGTTTTACGTTCGTGTTGGTCAGCGTATGATTCATATCCTTACCACCCGGACCCCTGCCGGCATACTCTACAATGCGGACATGCGCCTGCGTCCTGGTGGGGATTCAGGCCCGCTGGTGTGCACTATGGAGAGATTCCGGCACTACATGCTGCATGAGGCATGGACGTGGGAACACCAGGCACTGATAAGGGCCAGGCCAGTGGCTGGTTCCCATGCCCTTGGGGAGAATTTCCAGGAGGTGCGCAGGCAGGTATTGACCCTTGAGAGGGATATCTATGCCCTGAAGGGAGAGATATGCGCCATGAGAGAGCGCATGATGCTGGAACATGGCGGTCATGGGGATACGCGCCTGTTTGACCTGAAGCATGGACGAGGCGGTATCGTTGATATAGAGTTCATGGTGCAGTACCTGGTGCTGCTTAATGCACACAGGTGTCCGGAGCTGTGTCAATGGACAGATAACATGCGTCTGATAGACACGCTGGAATCCAACAAAATCATAACGGATGAACAGGCAGACACGCTCCGTACATGTTACCTCGAATTCAGAAAGGCAGTTCACAGACTGAGTCTGCAGGAGAGGCCTGCAAAGGTTCCGGTTTCACAGTTCAGTCATGAGGTGGATGCGGTGAGGAGGCTGTGGGACTGCCTGATGTCATGATTTCATGTAAGTGTTTCTCCTGTGAGCAGTACTATTGTGTGGAAAATCCATGGGCCGTGTTCCGGTGGGCACATGAAGATGCAGATGCCTGTACTGAAATGGCCGCGCACAATGGTGGTGCAGGGGGGTACCTGCCCTTCAGTACAGGCCCCTTGATGTGAGCAGCCCCCAGCATAGAGAGAGTATTCCAAGGATCAACAGGAACACTGTGGCCTGCCTGGTGAGCTTCCTCCTGCCAAATATCATTGCATATCCCGCCTTCAGTATATTGTTGCTTCCTGCGGCAATGAGTATTGCCCCTGTGACCTGCCCCGGGCCTACGCCCTGGTAGTGGCCGTTCAGAAGGGAGAGGATAAAGGGGTCGATGTCTGTAAAACCCACGGCAAACGAGAGCACATCCAGTCCGCTCTTGCCAAAATGAATGATCACCTGCTTGGTGACCACTATCATCAGCACGAAGAGTATGGCAAAGAGCAGGGCCACACCAAGTTCCAACGGATTGGACTTGCCCATCTCCGAGCCCTCTTTCCTGCCTATCTTTTCCTCTCTGCTCCATAAGTAGGCAAAGATCAGGGCAATGGCGCTCAGGGCAAGAAGCGGTACGGTGATGTTTTTAAGCAGCAGGGGGTTCAGAAAGGCCACCAGCATCAGCAGCCTGATGTACATGACCCCGGAGGCCGCAACAATGCCTGCGTTCAGTGTGGCACTGGCGGCTGCAGCCCCTCTGGTCTTTCTGGCAAGCACCAGTGTGGTGGCCGTGCTCGAGTAAAGTCCGCCGAGAAGCCCTGCCACGAAAAAACCCTGACTCTTCAGGAAGTACTTCTTGAGGATGTAACCTGTATATGAGATGGATGATATGACCAGCACAGCAATGCCGATCTTGAACGGTGAGGCAGGTATATAGGCAGATACCGGGGTCCTTGGGAGCAGGGGCAGGATGACCCCGGATATGAAGAGAAATTTTGCAATGGTGAGCATCTCCTGCCTGTCTGCCATCTCAAGGATGTGGTGGGCCAGGGGACGGGCATTTAGCGTAAATACCACCGAGACGAACAGCAGCACCAGAAACCAGGCAGGCTGGGTAACTGCTGCAGGTCCGTATAGATAAACGACCAGGGCCACCAAGGGTTGCAGCGCGCTTGATTGCCTCACCTGCAGCTTGTGAAGGAAGAATATGGCAAGCAGTACCATGATGCCTGCAAATACTATGAGATAGAGCTTGAGAGAAGGATCAAGCACCGTACACGCATAACCAATGATGGCTATGAACGTGTAGGTGCGGCTGGTACCAAAACGCACGGGCTTTTCCCCATGGCTGAGTTCTCCCCTGCGCTCCTTCAGGAAGCCGTGCAGCTCAAGCCCGGTCATAAAGCCCAACAGGGCCACCATACCAAACTGAAACCATACCTGTGACATGAGGTGGGTTATCAGGGTCTGCTCATGCATTGCGTATCGTCTCCGTTTGCCTTATTTCATCCAAAGGATATGGGCCTCTTCAAGGGGGATAACCACCTCCGGGTGATACGGCCTGACCCTTGGGGTGTAGTGGGAAGCAGGTCTGCTGGCCCGCACCGATGCCTGATAGATGAATCCGTTTACTGCGCCTGCAAGCTTCTCCCTGCGCTTCATGGTGATGATTTCAGGATATTCTTCAGGCTCAAATGGCTCTGCATACAGCTCTGCCGTGAGATCCTCAGGATCCAGGTCATCGAGGTATATCTGTACCCTGAAGATCATCTCGTCCCCTGACTGATCCACTTCCATGTTACCAAAATGTATGTTTGGCCAGTGCCGGTTTATCCGTTCACGCCACTGTTCGATCTCGGTTCCGACCTTTCCTCCCTGGCTCACCCTGGCCCTAAGGGCCGCGGCTGCAGGTATGTACAGTTCCTCTGTATACTGGCGAAGCATCCTGTTGGTGGAGAACTGAGGCGTCAGTCTTGCCATGCTTACGCGCATGCGTCTTACCCAGGCACGAGAGATGCCTCGACTGTCCCTTTCATAAAACGAGGGGACAATGTCCTCTTCAAGGAGGCGGTATAGTTCCCTTGCCTCTGTGGCATCCCACTCAGGATCACTGTCATGCTCCATGCCGTCTCCAAGCTTCCAGCCCACCTCCGGACAGTATGCCTCAGCCCACCAGCCGTCGAGTTCTGATACGTTTATGCCGCCGTTTACCAGCACCTTCATGCCGCTGGTGCCACTGGCCTCCCAGGGCCTGCGCGGCGTGTTTATCCAGAGATCAACACCCTGGGTCATGTGCGCAGCCACGATCATGTCATAGTCCTCGATGAACAGCACCCTTCCGTTTACATCTGGCCTCCTGATGAACTGGACCCACTGCCTGATCATGGCCTTGCCTGCCTGGTCCTCAGGATGGGCCTTGCCGGCAATTATGAGCTGAACAGGCATGCCTGGCCTGTTGAGAATCCTTACCAGTCTGTCAGGATCATGGAGGAGCAGGTTTGGCCGTTTGTAACTGGTAAACCGTCTTGCAAATCCCATGGTGAAGGCATTGGGGTCCAGAAATTCTGAGCTGTGGCCATCCCTGCACCTGTAGGGAGAGCATACAGCCTGGTGACATTTTATGCGTTTTCTGCAGAATTCTATCAGGCGTAGCCTGCTCTTTGTCCTGAACTGCCACAGACTTTCGTCATCAAGGCTGTTGAAGTCAGCCTCGATGCGCTCCAGTGACCAGAGCCAGCGCTCCTTGCCGCACGATGTGGTCCAGAGTTCGTCTGCCTCCCTGGAATCCCATGACGGTATGTGAATACCGTTGGTAACATGGCCCACCGGGACTTCGTTTACAGGCCAGCGCGGGAACAGCACAGAGAATATCTTCCTGCTCACCTCACCGTGCAACCTGCTCACACCATTTACCGCCCCGCAGCCCCTTAGCGCCAGCCAGGCCATGTTAAAGGGTTCCTCGCTGTCTGAAGGGTTGGTCCTTCCCATACCCATAAGCTGTTCCATGGATATGCCAAGGCCCTCGGCATAGCCGGACAGGTAGTGGCTGAACATGGATGCAGGGAACCGGTCGAATGCAGCATCCACAGGGGTGTGAGTGGTAAAGATGTTTCCCACCCGCGTACAGTTCAGAGCCTCGTCGAACGACACAGAGGCCACCTGCATAAAGGACCTGGCCCGTTCCAGCACCACCAGGGCTGCATGTCCTTCATTCAGGTGGCACACCTCACACTCTATACCCAGGGCGTCAATCAGTCTCCACCCGCCAAGCCCCAGTACTATCTCCTGCTGTAGCCTGATCTCTTTGCCGCCTCCATATAGTTTGGCAGTGATGCCCCTGTCACCAGGCGTATTGAGTGGGTCGTTACTGTCGAGAAGCAGCAGCCTGATGCGCCCTACCTGCACCTCCCATGTACGGAGCACAAGGGAACGGCCAGGCAGCTCCACAGTAACCCTGAGCCAGTTGCCCTCTGAATCCCGCAGGGGCATGGCAGGAAGGACTGCCGGGTCGTTGTATGGATAGAATTCGAGCTGGTTTCCGTCCCTGTCAATGGCCTGTCTGAAATAACCCTGCTGATAGAACAGGCCAATGCCAACGAGAGGCACGTCAAGGTCACTTGCTGTCTTGAGGTGGTCACCTGCAAGTATCCCCAGACCTCCTGAGTACAGGGGCAGGGCCTCGCTCATGCCAAACTCCATACTGAAGTATGCCACACCCTTCAGGTGGGTCTTGTCATAGTTCTTGGAAAACCAGGCAGGACACTTCAGGGCCTTTTCCCTGATGTCGAGCTGACGGTCCAGCTCTTTCAGGAATTCAGGATCGTTTGCAAGGGCATTGAGCCTGGACTCTCCGAGACTTTCCAGTATGTACCACGGATTGCCAGTGGCATCCCAGACTTCAGGGTCAATGGTGCGCCACAGGTCATCTGATGCGTGACTCCAGCTCCACCGCATGTCAAGGGCAAGGTCAGCAAGACCGGAGAGGGGTTTGGAGAGATGGCGGGGAATGTTGCGGGTAATGAACATGACGAACTCCTTTTCATGTCGGATTTGAGGGTTTTCCAAAAGGGAAACGGCGTATCATATGCAGTGAAAATATATGCCGTGGATAGCTCTTAATGTTCCCAGGGGGGATGCCTGCCCAATCTGGGTAACATGAAAGTTTTGGGGCAGTTTCTTGCCCAGGCATATGACTGGGCAGGTTATGAGTTTGATACCAAGCATGTTACACGCCACCTGCAGTATGGACGCGAGAAATATCCATAGTACAGTGGTCATGGTGTTGAGGGTAGGGACCAGGGATGCTCTCTGTAAGGATGAACAGACAGCATGGGTGTAGTGGTAACCGGCAAGTTTATGTAACTCAGGGTTAATGGTTATACTTTACAACAAATTCATGGATTGCCAAGTTCAGAATACAGCACTCCGTGGCCTGATTTTCATGGCAGGCTGGCCGTTCAGCTCCACATGGCGTGTGGCTTTCTGAGTGCCTGAGCCTGATGCTCGATGGCGTGGCACTGCTCATGCCCGTACTGTCGGCAGAGGTCATGTAGCCATAAAGCGAGTGCTGTGGCACGGACCGGTCACGCAGTGGTCCTCATTACCTCTTCCAGCGTGGTTATCCCCTCAAACATCTTGCGGCAGGCATCCTGGTTTAGTGTGGTCATGCCCTCCTTTATGGCCTGGGCCTTGATCTCGTGTTCAGGCGCATTGGCATGAATCATCTTCTGGATAGTGTTTGAGACCCCGAGGACTTCGTAGACCCCTATCCTGCCCCAGTAACCGGTCTTGCGGCACCGGGCACATCCAGCCCCCTCCATGAGCTGGACCATGTCTCCTCTGGTACAGCAGCCTACCGCATTTACCTGTTCTGCAGGTATCATCACAGGTGTCTCGCATTCATGGCACACCATGCGTACCAGCCTCTGGGCCACCACACCGATGAGCGTGGAGGATATGAGATAGGGTTCCAGCCCCAGGTCCATAAGCCTGGTGACGGCACTTGCAGAGTCGTTGGTGTGGAGTGTGGAGAATACAAGGTGGCCTGTCAGGGCCGCCTGCACCGCATACCTCGCAGTCTCCTCATCCCTTATCTCGCCAATCATGACGATATCAGGGTCCTGTCTCAGTATGTTTCGCAGTATTGATGCAAAGGTTACGTCGATATGGGGCTGGACAGCGATCTGGTTAAAGTCCTCGTACACCATCTCAATAGGGTCTTCCACTGTGACAATATTGACTTCAGGGGTGCTGAGGTGCCTGAGTGTGGAGTAGAGGGTTGTGGATTTGCCGCTGCCAGTGGGGCCTGTCATGAGGATGATCCCATAGGTGTGTTGGAGAAAGCCGGTATAGCGTTCCAGGTCTTTGGGTGAAAAGCCCAGTTCCTCCAGGTTACTGAACAGTATGTCTGCACTCTGCAGGCGGAGTACCATCTTTTCACCAAAGGCAACAGGCACTGTGGATACCCTGACCTCTGATTCATTGCCATTCCATGATATCTTTAGCCTTCCATCCTGTGGCCTGCGCTTTTCGGCAATGTCCAAGCGTGACATGGCCTTGATCCTGGTACAGATTGCCTCGTGCACTATGCGCGGCAGGCGGTGGACCACGTGCATTATGCCGTCTATGCGGAGCCTGACCACGGATTCCTTGCGCTTGGGCTCAATGTGAATATCACTGGCCCTGTTCTCCATGGCGTATTGAAACAGGTGATCGACCGCCTTGTTGATGTGCTTGTCAGACTCATCTCCCTTGGAGTGAGAGGCAAGCTGAAAGAACTGTTCGAGGTTGGAGATATCAACAGATGGGGCAGTCAGGGTGTTCTCTGCTATGGATATTGAACGTTTGAAGTCGAAAAATTCCCTGATTATACGCTCTATGTCCCCCCTGGGTGCAATGGAAGAGGTGATCTCCGCCTTGCACACACGCCTGAGGTCATGCTCCAGCTCTGTGCTCAACGGGTGGTAGCCAGCTATCTCCAGTTTGCCGTCATTCCATCCCACAGGCAGTATGAGGCGTTTTTTTGCAAAAGATGCAGGTATCGTCTGGGTGACAATGGCCATGTCGAGCTGTACAGGGTCAAGCCGCCTGAAACACCAGCCCTGATCCCGGGCTATTGCCTCGATAATGTCGGCCTCATCCAGTATCCTGCCCTCAATGCCGTTTCTGTTGAGCTTCAGGGAGTGCAGCCACTGGACAATATCCATGCCCTTTCGTCTCGCAATCACTGCCCTTGGTTTCAGCTCCTCTGCCTGACGCGTTGTCAGCAGGCCATTTTGGGTCAGCAGGGAGAAAATATACTCTTTGTCGTTGTATATGTTGTCCATTGTCAAGGTTTCCCGCCTTTGCCTGATTTGTTCCCTGTCTGTGTCTCAGGAGATGGATCATGCCCTATGCAGCCGTGTTGCATCATAACTCCTCTCTGGTCTTATCGGGAACATGGCATGAATAGCCAAATAGGCCCCTGTCATGCAACATGGAGGGCTTCAGGTTTTATCAAATGAAATTGACATTATTAACAGGCTATTATAATCTTGGATGTGATCATTTGGTGCAGTCTGTCCACAAACTTTACTGTCAGGGGAGGGTGATTTTGCAATGTCAAGGTATATCTTTTGGGGTATTGTGTCTCTGTACGCGATGGCGCTGGTGTCTCTTTATATGCAGGATGGATACTGTAGAGGCATGGATGAGAAATCCGGGGACAGGGTCGTTGTAATCAACTTTGACCAGTCACGTTCCATTCCAATAGGCATGAAGGCAGAGACCACAGGCCGTACACGTCATACGGCGAAATGGCGGGTAATGCCCTGTGGCAGGGCCCCGTCCCGCCCCAATGTACTCAGGATAACAGAGATAGAAGCCCCATCAGGAGGCCAGTTCAATATCTGCTGGACAGACAGGCTGAAGCTCAAGGACGGCTCTGTGGAGGTAAAGGTCCGTGCCGATTCAGGCCGTATTGATCAGGGAGGCGGGCCCATGTGGCGCGTAACTGACAGGAATAATTACTATGTGGCCAGGCTCAATCCCCTTGAAGACAACTTCAGGATATACTTTGTGCACAATGGCCGCAGGGTAATGATTGCCACTGCTGACGTAAACGGCATCAGGAGAGGGCAGTGGTTCAGTATCAGGGTAGATTTCAGGGGCAGCAGGATTACCGGCTTTGTCAATGGCCGAAAACTGATAGACATTCACGACTACACCCTTGGCAAGACCGGTGGCATTGGTCTGTGGACAAAGGCTGACGCAGCATCTTCATTTGATGATCTTGTGGTCAGGATGGATGATTGAGGAGGTGGGACATGAAAGCAAGGTACCTGTTGTTACTTTTGCTGTGTGCAACAACCGTTGTTTGCCTCTCTTCCTGCTGGAAAGGCGGTGATACCAGGCAGGTGGTAGTATACACCTCGGTGGATGACATCTTTGCAAGACCAGTGGCCAACAGCTTCCAGGAGCTTACCGGGATAAGGGTGGCGCTGGTAACAGATACCGAGGAGACCAAGAGCACAGGCCTTGTGAACAGGCTGATAGCAGAGAAACTACGGCCGGTTGCAGACGTGTTCTGGAGCGGTGATCCGGTGAGGGCTGCCATACTGAAGCAAAAGGGTGTATCTGCACCCTACAGGTCTCCTGCTGCCAAGGGGCTTCCCATGCAGTTTTCTGATCCTGACGGGTACTGGACCGCATTCTCCACCCGTGTCAGGGTGATAATATACAACAGGGACATGATCTCTCTTGCAGAACGCCCCACCTCCATATTCGATCTCAATGACCCGCGTTACAGCGGCAAGGCCTGTATTGCAAATCCCATGTTCGGCACCACCTCCATGCATGCAGCCGCACTGTTTCAGGTACTCGGAGAACAGGGCGCAATGCAGTTTTTTAATGATTTTTCAAGGAATGGGGGCAGGATACTGGGATCCAACGGTGATGTGAAGGACCGGGTGGCAGCCGGCCAGTGTGCTCTTGGGCTCACAGATACGGATGATGTTAATGTGGCACTCTCTGAGGGACTGCACGTGGGTTTCGTGTTTCCGGATCAGCAGGGCATGGGTGCGCTGCTGATACCCAACTGTGCAGTGCTTATAAAGGGTGCACCCCACCGTACCGAGGCCGAAAAGTTCATAGACTTCCTGCTCAGTTCATCAACCGAGAAGGTGCTGGCAAAGAGTATGGCAGCACAGATTCCTCTCAGACCAGGCATCAAGGGGCCGGCCATCTTTCCCCCCCTTAATGAGATAAAGACCATGAAGGTGGATTATTCCAGGCTGGCAGTGACCCTTGAACAGATAATGAAGGGGTTTTTGAAGGAGTGGGTTGACAGTAATTCATGACCCTCTCCCCTCTGCTCCTTGAACGGTCAGGGTGGTGGCGCACTGCAGGGCTTGTGACAGTTGGAATACTTGCCCTTGCGCCTGCGCTGCCTCTGCTGTCTGTTGCCCCTGAGGCATCAGGACGGTTTTTGTCTCAGGACCCGGGGGGGTTCCTGTTCCTGCTGGCAGAGAGTATGGGGCTTAGTATTGCAGGTGCAGGTCTGGCCCTTGTATTTGGGCTTTTTATCGGGGTAACGCACTTTCTTTACAGCTTTCGGTGCGCTGCATTCTTCCGTTTTGTATTTATAGTACCGGTAATGGTACCTCCGCTCCTCTGGGCAGTGGGACTCAGGAACCTGCCTCTCATGATGATACCAGGCAGGGTTGGCGTGGTATTCATTACCGTGATGGTGACCCTGCCACTTGTGATCCTTGCAACAATCTCCTCATGTTCTGTGCTGAATGCCGGCCAGTGTGACGCAATCAGGCTTGGAGGTGGAGAGTGGAGACTGGTCAGGCTCTCTGCACGTTACGCGTTTCCTGGTGCCCTTGTGGCAGCCTGTCTCGGGGCCTGTCTCATGCTTTCGTGTCCAGGGCCCAGCCTTGCCCTTGGGACCAAAACCGCCATATCCGAAATCTTGGTGAGTTTTTCAGCCCTCTATGATACGCCAGTTGCGGCAATGGAGAGCATATTCCTGTCTGCTGCTGTACTTCTTATTGCCCTGTCGGCCATACTGTCTGCAGGTTCAAGGCCAGCGGAGATACTTTCAGGGGCCTGGAACAAGGTGGCGTGCAGAGTCCATCCGGTAATGTCACCCGTTTCTTTCTATTCGAGCCTGCTGTGTGTCGTGATACTGGTTATAATGCCTGTGTCCGGCCTTTTGCTGCCCGCCCTTGCCATACCGGACCTGTCTGTGATAGGGGACACTCTATCGCGCACCGCTTTCAATACCGTCGTGTATGCCACTGGCTCTGCAGGTATTGCAACCTGTCTCGGGACTGTAACAGCACTCCTTATGGGAAAGTCTGTGTGGCACAGAAATGTTGGGGCCTGCCTCATGGTAGTCATATTCTCGCTACCAGCATCACTTACCGGCCTTGGACTTCTCAGTTTGTCTGCCAGTGCCCCGGAATGGACCGATTTTCTCCTGAGGAGCCCCGCAGCTGTATGCCTTGCACAGGGTATCAGGCTTTTCCCTTTGTCCGCACTGCTTGTGGTGCGTGTCACAGGTTCCCTGCCTTCGTCCTGGTCCATGTCCGCAGAACTTCACGGTCTGTCACTTGGCATGTTTATGCGAAAGGTGGTGATCCCCCAACTCACCAGGCCGGTTGTCACCGGTTTCATGGTGACATTTCTGCTTTCAGAGGCTGACGTTGGCACAGTGCTGTTGTTGCATCCACCAGGCGTGCAGAATCTTCCCCTTGCCATGTTGACCATTATGGCCAATGCCCCCAAGGCCCTGCTATCCCAGCTTGGTCTGGTATATCTGTTTTTTGTCACGTTGATCCTGTGGATTATGGACAGGGTACGGCGCTGTGCCAGGTAACCTTGATTCAAGTACGCTGTTTTATGCATACTGCAGGACACCTGAGATGCAAAAACAATCGACAAGGGATGGGTATTAAAACAGGATGGTCTGACAGCGTCTCTTCGGCAGTGATGTGGGCCATACGCATCATGTCAGGGATACGGTAACGACCTGACATGTTTTTGATGATGTCGCTGCCCTGTGCCGCGTCTATGCAGAGAAACATCAATGAATACCCTGCCTGACCATGTATGGTCAAAGCTGCATGGTCACGTGACATTCATTCTTGCACAGGTCCAGTTCCTTTATCTCCTCACTGCGGAAGTGCGCAAGATTGGTATTGAACTGCCTGATCTTTGCGCATCTTTCAGGCTGCCTGACCCTAAGTTTCCTTATACTCTCCTCCAGCGTCTCCACATCACGGATGTTATAGACCTCCTGGTTGTCTCGGATAATCTGGTCAAGAGGCATGTAGAAACTCAGGTCCGGGTTTGCCTCTTGCCAACTTGAAAAGTGGCCGGGCAGGACTTTCAGTGACGGGTCGAGCCGTTTTATGGCCTGTATGGACTCAAACAGCATCCTGGCTTGTTCCCGCTCCCTGTCTGGTGGATCAGGCTGGGCCATTGAGCTGAGCAGTATCGCGTCACCGCCAAGCAGGAATTTTCCGTCCACAATGAAGACAACTGAGCCAGGGGTGTGACCTGGCATGGACATAACCTGGATATCTATGCCGTCATGTCTGTCAAAGCTGATAAATTCTCCATGCTTAAGCGGGGTATAGTCCAGGTTCGATGTGCTGAAATCTCCATCACTTTCAAGGAGCACGGCACGGCTTTTTGCTGAAAGTTCCCGGCTTCCTGACAGGTAGTCTGAGTGCAGGTGGGTTTCCAGCACCTTTGTGATGGAGCATTCCCTGTTTAGGGCAAAATCAGTGTAAAAATTCACCTCCATACTTGGATCAAACACCATCATCTCATCCCTGCAGATCAGCCCGTAGCTGCATGCCCCCTTGCCAGGCCTAATGAACTGGAAGAGTTCGTAGCTTTCGTCTGTAGGGATGCGCACAGGGACCAGCAAATTCAGCCACGTCCCTATCCCTCCCTTGAGATAGCCTACATCTTTGAATCCATGGGCATCCAGTATGTCTGCCACAAACCTGGCCCCATGTTCCCTTGTGCAGACCACACGGATTGCGCGGTCTGAAGGTACTTGCGCCACAGACTCCTCCTCAGACTCCATGAAATCAAAGTATGACAGGTTGGAGAGTTCAAAGGGAAATGGACCCTCCACGTGAAAGCGGTTGAAATCCTGTGGATTGCGGACATCAAGGAGCAGTATGTCCTTACGGTTTACAAGCCAGTTGAACAGTTCCGAGGCCTGGTACGCAAAAGGTGCCATGACTCTCTCCTTTCAGTAGCAGGTTTGGTCCATGCCTTACAGGTGATTTGAGGGGTAGGAATTCAGGATTTAGCTGGTATCTCTTTATGGTACCTTGATGTACACATAACACACCCCCCTGCTTTATAGAAGATATTTGTCTTGTGATGCATGCCGACAGAATCTGTGTATGGGGCTGTTATGATTGTTTTGCACAGAAAGAGAAAATAATTTATGATGCAATTTTAAGAGTTCTTTTTCTGTAATATTGTCTATTTAGCCTTGTAAAGCAGCCATGCCGCAGGATATGCTTCTGCATGATTGATCTACTATTTCAGTCAGTTGAGCGCAAAGGTAACTGCTTGATACCACCGTTGGCAAGATGGCCTGCCACTGTCCTGGCCTGACAGGTATGGCAGTGCTGTCTCTGAAGACGGCTGCAGTAGCAGGTGAAGGGGCGGAGAGATATGAAGAACCATGACAGGGAGACTGCACAGCCAGTGTCTGACCACAGGCAGACGGTGCGTGTTGGCTTTGTAGGTGGAGGAAAGGGGTGTTATGAGCTGTTAAAGCTGTTTGACAGTTATCGGCCCAAACACCTGGACGTTGCCATCGTTGGGGTAGCAGACCCTGTGAGGGACGCGATAGGCAGGTTGTATGCTGAACAGCACGGGATTCCGGTCTATGATGATCTGCATCAACTGTTGAGCTGTGAGGTTGATCTTGTCATCGAGCTTACCGGAAACGATGATGTGCTGCAGGAGATATTCAGGAGCAAGGCGGAAAAGACCAAGGTGCTGGACCATCTTGGCGCCCTGTTTCTATGGGAGATAATAGCTGTCTTGGAAGAGAAGATACATCTCGAAAACAGGGTATCTACCCTTGATACCATGAGTGCAGTTGGAGAGATGGCCTATAGCCTTACCCACAGGCTCAGAAATCCCCTTATGGCTGCCGGAGGTATTGTCAGGAAGTGCATGACCAGGACTGATGTACCCCACAGTGTACGCCGGCGCTTGAAAAAGGTTGCAAGGGCCCTGCAAGAGATGGAGGAGGTGGTCTCTGACATCTGCGATGTGGTACGACCTCTCAAGCCCCACTTCAAACTTGTTGATCTCAATCTGTTCTTTGAGGAATTTTGCAAATCTGCAGCGCTTGAGTCCAGATTTGTGCATGCGACATTTTCATGTGATATTGAGGAGAATTTGCCAGAGGTCTATATTGACCCTTCGCTAATGCGGCAGGCGTTGTGGCATCTGTTGGAGAACTGTTTTGAGGCATCTCCTGAGGGCAAGGCCGTGATACATCTCCAGGTAGAGTTGTGTTATGATGCCATTCTGATCCAGATGAGGGATGAAGGCCCTGGCTTTACCTCTATTTCTCCTGACCTTGCACTTCATCCTTTTGTTACAACCAGGCCAGGACAGATGGGGATGGGCCTCACCCTGTGTCGTCAGATCGTTCTGGAGCATGGAGGGGATATGGAACTGTCCACGGCATCAGGAAAGGGCGTCAATGTGATCCTGAAACTTCCCCTTCACTTTACACCTCCAAGATCATCCAGTCGTGCCTGAAAAGGTCCCTGTCTTTTCTCTCAAACATCCCCGGTCATAGAGACAAAAAAGGGTCCGGGATTTTGTCCCGGACCCCCGTGTGTTGTGTAGGAGCTGAAGGAGGTTTAATGCCAGCTCAATTTATGCTGTAGCGGAAGTCGCTTCCAAACAACCATTCCCCAACGAGCAGGATGGTTCCTACAAGTCCTATTCCAGAAATTACCAGCAGCAGTTCACTTACCGAGGGCAGGTAGCTGAAGGTCAGGGCCAGGTTGTGCAACTGCACTGCTTCCGGTGTGATACGACCTGCAAGGAGCATGTCATAGCGCTGGAACAGTGCACCGGTTATTACCATGATAGCGGCAATGCTCATGACGGACAGGTTCTTTCCCCTTGCATGGGACAGGAGCAACACCGGAATGACAAGACCCAATGGTATCTCGACGACCCAGAAGTTTGCGGACAGAAGCCCCTTGATCAGTACGTCTGCCGTGACCCTTGCAGAACCGGTATCAGTGCCTCCAAGTATGGAGTAGTAGCGCCATGCGGTTGCCACCAGCACTGCGTATGTGCTGTAGAGAAGTACGCGGGCCATGAGGTCGGTACTGCGTCTTGTCTCTGCAGATATCCCGGCACTGCCATGAACCACATGGGAGAGGTGAGTCAGCAGGATCAGTGTAGCTGCCCCAACCATTACAGATGAAAATATCAGATAAAGCCCCATCTGCCCTGCCCCGTACCATACAGGGTGTAATATCAGACCGGATTCGGTGATTGCTGCGCCAAGGCTCATGGTTGCGCCAAGGGCCAGGATACCGCCAAAGCCACCTATGATGGATGCCAGCATGGTGCGGCCTGTGGAGTTGGCCCAGAACATTATGAGCATGGTGCTGAATGCGCCTGCCATGAGTGTCCTGATCCACCACACATTGGAGGTGCTGTCTGCTGATACCACATGGCCAACAACGTCCATTGCGAATATCTGGGCAACCAGGCTGTTCCAGGGGCTTGATGTTGCACCGCCTGTCACTGCATAGTGTATCAGTACTATGGCAACTGTGGCACATGCAGAGGCTATTGAGAGAAAGAGTGTACGGTTAACAAACGCTGTCATGGAACGACTGCCAAATACACTCACAGTGATTGCTATAAAGAAGAGACCTATGCAGGCTGCTGAAAAGAGTCCGCAGGTGGAGCCGAGGATGGCCCACGGTATCGGTTCGGTCATGGAGTAGGTCTGGGCCTTTGCACCAACAAAGGCATAGAGCGCAGTAGCAACGATTGACAGGACTATGAAGATTGTCATGCCCTGGCTTATCCCTATACCCTCTGAGGGCCGGGTCAACAGGGCTGTCTTTGCTTTGGGTGTTCTGTTTGTGGCTGCCATGGTCTGTCCCTCCTTCGCTCTTGCGGGATTTTGTCCCTTTGAACTCCTGCACACACCTTTTGTGGAGACCGGAGGCCCGGCCTTGTAAGGCCGGACCTCACCTTTCTGTATATGCATTGTCCATGCCACAAACAGTTATCTTTATAACTTATTGTTTTCGTTATGTTTATGCTATATGTTCAATCCCTCCGCACATGTTTGGAGATCATATCGTATAAACCAGAGATACGGTTACTGTCCCCCTTACGGATGGTGTCAGGTCAGTATATGTCAACCTGCTGAAATAACCGCATTTATTCCTTGCAAGGCACGCTGCCAAGACGTATTAGAAACTTATGCGGTGTTCTTTGCATCTGCCTCAGGTGCCTCATGATGGGCATCTTCCCAGCCGGTCCACATGGCCTTGATGTGCGCGGTGAACGTATGGCCCATGGTGGCCAGGTACATGTGGGCACCGAGAAATGCGATGAAACAGCAGGCTATCAGGTAGTGGGCTGCAACGAGAAACGGCAGACCTCCTACCATCAGTATCATGCGTCGAAGTGGCATGATATTCATGAGCAGTATTCCGGTTATGATGACAAGCGGCAGCAACACCAGCATGAACATCATGTAGGCGCTCTTCTGCAGTGGATTGAACTTGTTGTCCGGCGTGCTCACATGAGGGTTGGGTTTACCCTTGAAAAAGTCAATCACATAGAACTTGCCCTGGCGGATGAACCCGTTCTTTATGTCATCCATGGTGGGGATGTAGAGCTTTTTAAGGCTCTTCTCTATGAACACATAGTGAACAAGCCAGACTAAATATAGTACTGATACCACTATTCCAGCCGTATCATGGAGCAGGATTGCGTTCTTGTACGCCCCGAATATAGGGAAGTGGTCAGGGAAGCGTATCTGCATCCCTGTGAGGCACAGCGTCACTATGCCCAGGGCGTTTATCCAGTGCCAGATACGGATAGCCGTAGGGTTGAGATATATCTTGTTATCATCCTTTGTCATGGTCAGACCCCTTTCTGTTATGTCTTGTAAGGAAACGCAGTGTACCGTGTACCAG
>CAZXAK010000016.1:0-60457 GCA_964638145.1 uncultured Desulfobacterales bacterium
TGTCGGATACTTGAAGTACAACAGCACGTCTGCGTATCCTCCGCCTTGCATCTCATACAAACTTGGGAATCGCTCAATTCAGGTGTAATTAATAAATACTCCATATGGGCAGACATCCCGCTACTTGCCCCTGTCCCTCCAGTACATTCTGTTGTAGCTGTCTGTGGATCATATGCATCCACGGGACGCGAAGCCTGATCCTTTCAAATTCCGCGAGCCCGCTAATCACTGAATCAGGGGAAATATGCTGGCAGGAAATCTGCCGCATGCCGATATGGTGTTTATGGACTGCTGTTCTGATAATCGGATTCCTACTAAAAAAAATTAATTCCCCTTCACCTGAACGACCACAGCACAACCCCAGAGTAATGTTATTATCTACTGGTAATCAAAAGAAAAATTCACACAAAGGCAGCCAATGGCATAAGGGCTTTACTAAAAATAAAAAAACCTTACAATATCATAGATGCTCCTCCATACCTGTTTGTTCACGCTGCTGGAAAAACTGCTACGCATCCGGGCAGGCACACCATAGAGACATCAACCCTTGAGATATGACATACATTGATCCGGCTATTGTAAAACTTACAGAGGTCTCCAAGCGCTATACTGTCGAGAACCTGGCCCTGTACAAGATATCCCTTGAGGTGAAAAAGGGAGAGTTTGTCTTTCTCACAGGTCCCAGCGGATCAGGCAAGAGCACCCTGCTCAAGCTCCTGTTCTGCGCTGAACGCCCCACAGAGGGTGATATCCGGGTAGACGGCATGGACCTGTCCACTCTTTCGCCATCGCAGGTCCCCACACTGAGGCGGAAGGTCGGAGTTATATTTCAGGATTTCAAGCTCCTGGACCAGTACACTGTATTTGACAACGTGGCGCTGAGCCTCGAGGTGCTGGGACTCAAGAAATCCCAGGTGGAGAAACGGGTACGGGACATCATCACCAATGTAGGGCTAATAGGAAAGATCGACAGGAAGGCCATACAGCTTTCCGGCGGAGAGCAGCAACGTGTTGCGATTGCAAGGGCAGTCGTAAACCGTCCGCCAATAATACTGGCTGATGAACCCACAGGGAACCTTGACAGGGACCGGACCATGGAAGTCATGGAACTCATGGAAGAACTCAACGCCAGGGGCACCACCATAATATTTGCCACGCACGATGAAAAACTCTTTGAACACACTCACAGGCGGGTATTGAGACTGGACAACGGCAGGCTTATAAGATGATCGCGGGTATAATCTACAAGAGGGCCATAGCAGACCTGAAACAGAACTTCACCACGCAGGTTATGACCACCTTGGTTGTGACACTATCGATGCTGCTCCTTACGTTCTTTGCCATGTTCTCCTTCAATTTCAGGCATTTTGTAGAGGAGCTGGGCTCAAAACTGGGCATAGTGGTGTATCTCAAAAAAGACGTGCCTCAGGAGGCTATTCCCTCCCTTTACAAGAGAATATCTGCCCTCAGGGGCATTGAGGCCGTAAACTATACATCGTCGGAGGATGCTTTCAGAAAACTTGAGTCCTACCTCGACAGGGAAAAGCAGGTTCTGGAGGGGGTGGATGCAAACTTTCTTCCGCCATCCTTTGAAATACAGATAAACCGGGCAGTATTCAATATTGACAGGATCAGGGAGGTTGCAGCAGAACTGAGCCGCTGGAAAGAGGTTTCAAAGGTACAGTACGGTGAGGAGTGGATAGACCGCCTGGAGGTCTTTTCAGGCATTACCGAAAAGGCGGTTGTGGGCGCCGGCCTCCTTCTGCTGATAACTGCTGCCTTTGTGGTAACGAACACCATCAAGCTGACCACATATGCCAAGCAGGAAGAACTGGAGATACTTAGGCTCGTAGGGGCCACCAACGGCTTCATTGCAGGCCCGTTCCTGGTCGAGGCCATGTTTCAGGGCCTTGCAGGCTCACTGCTTGCCACAGGCATCGTATTTGCCACGTACAACTATCTGCAGTCACTCATGTCCCAACACCCCCTGTTCAAACAGGTAAGTCTTGTCTTCCTGCCCATGCCGTATCTGTTGACCATAATCGGTGGAAGCATCCTGGTATGCGTGGCTGGCACGGCAGTTTCAATGCGCAGGTTCCTGCGACTCTGAGACACTGACAATAACACCTTGAAGAAAAGCATCTTTCTCCTCACATTCATTCTTTTACTCACACCAGGGCCCAGGGCCCAGGGATATGCCGCGGATATCAAGGGAAGTGAACTTCTGCAACAGGAGATCCAGGCACAGCACCACCGCCTCAAGACAATAGACAGGGAGATAAAGAGGCAGCGCAGAAAGGCCATAGGGGTAGAGAGGAGCAAGGTAGCCATACTGACCGAGCTACAGGAACTGGACCAGAGGATTCAGGAGCAGTGGGACAGGCTGCAACAGGTGAAAAAGGAGTGGTCTGCGTCAGAACTCGAACTTGAAATCACCAAACAGGCCCTTGCCCAAAAGGAAAGGGAGGTCCAGGAGCTGAAGCAGTACATTGAAGCAAGACTGATAGCCCTTAGAGAGATGGGGATGGTAGGTGTGTTAAACATACTGTTCGAGGCCACCAGCCTTCCTGATCTGATGTCAAGAGAGCAGTACATCAGACTCATTCTCAAAAACGATCAGAAAAAACGTCAGGAATACTTTGAGGTACTAAAGGACCTTGAAGAAAAAAGAAGGCGGCTGGAAAAACAGAACCAGGCCCTAAGCAAGCTGTCAAGGGACGTTGAAGAACAGGCCCTGCTGCTTGAAACCAGAAAGAAGGAAAAGGCGGCATTTCTCCAAGACCTGGAACGGCAGGGGAAAAAATATGCTGCCATGATAAGGGAACTCCGGCAGGCCAAAAAATCCCTTCAGGGCATCATAGATGAACTGAACCAGGAGCTGAAACTCCAGACCGGGCCCTCCAAGGAAGACCTATTTGATTTCCAGACACAGAAGGGCCAGTTAAATCCGCCAGTCATGGGAGTGCCAACCCCTGTTTACAGCACAGGACGCAACAAGACCGTTCGAGGCATGACAATTGCCGTTCCCTGGGGTACCGAGATAAGGGCCATATTCGATGGCACCGTGGTCTACTGCCGCCCTCTGCCAGGTTACGGTCAGGTTATCATTATTGATCATGGCCACAGGTACATGAGCCTTACTGCACAAGGGGCAAAATTTTTCAAAAAGGAAGGGGATAAGATCATGGAGGGAGACGTGGTGGGTATCAGTGGAGGAGGACCGTGGGTCAAGGAAGGAATTTATTTTGAACTGAGGCATGGAAAAAAACAGGAAAATCCTTTAGTATGGTTCGACTTCAGAGGCATTGGCCAAAAACCAGGACACTAAGGGCCAGGAAAGACCTAAGCTTGTAAGTGAATCCTGTCGTACAGTCTTGAAACGGTGAGTATCTTCACCGTAATTTTTAAAAAATATCGTTTCGGAGTTCAAACATGAAATCGCCTTTTGGGAAAAAATTCTACTTCACTGCTGTGGTTGTTCTGTCAGCCATATTCTTCATGATAGGCACATATCAGGCCAGCAAGGTTGCAACTGCAGGGGACAGCAGCACCTACGAACAGCTCAGACTCTTCGCATCTGTACTGGATCTGGTACAGAGAGATTATGTTGAGCCGGTAGATGCCAAAAAACTGATATATGGTGCCATTGACGGCATGCTCACCTCCCTTGACCCACACTCATCTTTCATGAAGCCCGAAGACTTCAAGGAACTGAAGGTGGAGACCAAGGGCAGTTTCACAGGCATAGGCATTGAAATCACCCTGGTTGACCGTGTACTTACCGTTGTTTCTCCAATTGAGGGTACCCCTGCATACAAGGCAGGCCTCAAGTCCAATGACAAGATTCTCAAGATCAACGGCAAAAGCACTAAGAACATGAGCCTCATGGAGGCTGTAAAACTGCTCAGGGGGCCAAAAGGCACCAAGGTGACTGTCTCCATTTACAGAAAGGGGTGGCACGACCTCAAGGACTTTACACTGATACGTGACGTAATTCCCATAAAGAGTGTGAAGAGCCGCATGCTGGAAGACGGATACGGCTATGTGCGCATTACCAACTTCCAGTCCAAAACCTCTTCAGACCTGCACAAGGCACTGAAGAAGCTATCCTCAAAGGGCAAGCTCAAGGGACTTGTACTTGACCTGCGGAACAACCCCGGTGGTCTGTTAGATCAGGCAGTAAAAGTATCGGACACCTTCCTTGACCACGGACTTATCGTATATACAGACGGCAGACTCAAGGAGCAGCAGATGCGTTTTACAGCCCATAAATCAGGTACAGAACCGTCCTATCCAATTGTGGTCCTTGTGAACGGTGGCAGCGCCAGCGCTTCTGAAATCGTGGCAGGGGCACTACAGGACCACAAACGGGCCATCATACTTGGAACGCAGACCTTCGGAAAAGGTTCCGTACAGACCATTATCCCGCTCGAAGATGGTGCTGCCGTAAGGCTCACGACTGCCAGATATTACACACCAAACGGCAGATCCATCCAGGCCAAGGGGATAACCCCTGACATTGTCGTGCCCTTCGTGCCTGAAGAGAAGAAGAAAGAAAACACCAATGAGTTCCATTTCCTCAAGGAGAAGGACCTCAAGGGCCACCTGTCAGGAGAAGATGAGAAAAACTCCAAGAAAGACGAACAGAAAAAGGATACCTCTGAGAAAAAATCCAATGACAAGTCTGAGGAAAAGGAAAAACCTATGGATAATCAGATGAAGGAGGCATTGAGGATACTGAAGGCATGGTCAATATTTTCCACCATGCATCAGGGCAAGTAGGGACACCCTGAAATAGACCAGAACACAGAAGGCGGCATCCTGTCACCCCAACAGGTGACAGTGCCGCCTTTTCCAATTAATGGGGTTCAACACCCCAGGGCATGGCGACCATCTGAAATCAAGGGGGCCAAGCCCGCCCTCAGCTCCATGAGCCTTGCCGCATAATCATAATCCATGGCCCTTCTCGCATGTATTTCAATATCCTGGGCCTTGACGGCAAATTCCTTGAGATTCAGGTTGCCAAGTGCCCCTTTCAGGGAATGAGCGGCCCTGAACACACGGTCATAATCACCGGTAACCACCCCTGCCTCTGCCCGTTCCAGGTTTTCAGACAGGGACTGTGCAGCTGCACAAAGTATTTCGGCAGCCCTGTCTTCAGGCAGGTTGAATGCTGCTGACAGATGTCTCTTTAATGCTTCGATGTCAAAAATCATGGCAAAATCACTCCCTCAACTTTTAACCTTCAAATACTTCATGCGGAACGTCTGTAACATGAACCATAGAGAGACCGGAAACGACACCCTGACATATCTCCCATACATGCCTATGGGGACGGGCACTCATCAAGCTCAAAAAAGAATGTGGCGCCATGGCCGGTTTCGCTCTCCACTCCTATCCTGCCACCGTGGGACTCCACAGCAAGCTTACAAAAGTAGAGCCCAAGGCCTGAGGAGTAGCGTTTCTTCTGCTGTCTAAGGCTGGATTGAGCAAATTTTTCAAAGATCAACTCTGCATCTGAGGGTGGAATACCCAACCCATTGTCAGATACGGTAACCCTTGCCTTGCCGTCCCTGGCATGCAGATCAATCTTTACAAGGCCGTCCTTGTTGGATCGGGTATATTTCAGTGCGTTTGAGATGAAATTTGTAACCACACGGCATATCATTCCCGTATCACAGTACACATATACAGGCTTGTCTGGCAGACTGTACTGCACCCGGTCACTGCTGTTGGACACGCCCATCAGGTCAAAGGCAAGGAGCAGCACTGACCTGAGATCAGTAACTGTCCTGTCAAGGGGCATCTTGCCCTCCTCCATTCGACTCACGTCAAGCACTGTGCTTACCATCTCCACCAGGGTAGTGGAGCTGGTGAGAATATTTGAAAAGAGTTTTTCCTCAACATCGTTCAGTCGATCACTTATGCGCGCATGCAGGAAATCTGCACTGGACAGTATACCTGTAAGGACTGACCGCATATCATGCACCACCATATGCACAAGATTGTCCCGCATGGCCTCAAGGTCCTTGAGTTTCTGCAGATTCTTCTCCACCTTCTCATAGAGTTTCTTGGCACGTATGGCGTTCCTCACCCTTAGGGCCAGCTCCCTGGGTTCTATAGGTTTTGTAAGAAATTCGTTTGCGCCAGCATCAATACCCTTGATAATATCGTCCTTTGTATCAAGGGCAGTAACAAGTATGATAGGTATGGTTAAGAGACTGGGATCACTCTTGATCCTGCGGCATAACTCGAACCCGTCCACCTCTGGCATTATAATATCTGAAATTATAAGATCAGGTTCTGCATCTGGAAGCGCATCAAGGGCCTGACGGCCATTTTCTGCATAGACCACCGTATGCCCCTGGGTCTCAAGCACCCGGGCAAGCAGCATCCGTTGCATGAGATCGTCCTCCACCACCATTATCCTGCCGTGCTGGAGATCATCCCCTCCCTTTTTATCTTTTGAAACCTCACTCATAAAAACTCTTTTCCACGTTCCCCCTGCTTAATAGACAGAACAGAACCCCGATCTCCTGAAAATGAATTGGACAATGGCGAAATGCCTGTACAATGGGATAACCTGAAAGTCTTGATCAGGCACAAACACCACCCCAATTTTCTCACAAATGTCTCATAGTTGATTATCGACAGGTGGACCAAATAGCTTGAGATTCATCAGGACTTTTCATGTGATCCAAATTATGCCGCCCCAAACAGACAATACCTGTTTCATACTCACTGGTTTTCTGTTATTGTCACGTCTGTTTGTTGGCAGGTATCTGCTTACAGGGTACCACATCTACTGCGCTGTCAGACACTTGAAGGACAGGGAGCAGTCTGCGTATCCTCCGCCGTGTATTTCATGCAAACTGGGAAATCGCTCAATTCAGGTTTCTCATTTCTGTATGGACACAAGCCGGTATCCTCAAGGTCGTCTGAATCTTTCAGTGATGCAAAAGAGATGAAAAGGGAAACAGTAAACAAATCCGTGCTGCTGATACTGGTATTTGCCATATCAGCCCTGTTCCTTGCCATGATAAGGCAGTTTCTCATGCCCATATTCATGGCCGGCCTGTTTGCCGCCCTTGTCCATCCGGTGTACCGCTGGCTATGTACAAAGCTCAACGGCAGAAAAAATCTGGCATCAGGCATTACCCTTATAGGCATAACTGTACTTATACTCGTTCCTCTTGGCATCCTGATTGGCATTGTGGTTGCCCAGGCCATAAGTGTAGGCCAGTCCGTAACCCCGTGGATACACTCGTTCATAAACGAGCCATCGGTCCTGCCTGACTATCTTCACAAGATTCCCTTTTACGAGCAGGCCCTCCCGTACAGGGACTTCATCGTGCAGAAGGCAGGTGAGCTGGTGGGAACAATATCATCATTCTTTATCGACAGCCTCTCATCGGCCACCAGGCTCACTGTCAACGCACTGTTCAGCATAATCATCATGCTCTACGTAATGTTTTACTTCCTCACCATGGGACGCAATCTATTGAGAAAGATACTCTACTACCTCCCACTTGAAGACCGTGATGAACAGTTATTGCTGAACCGTTTCACCTCTGTGGCTGGCGCCACCATCAAAAGTACCCTGATAATTGGCCTGCTACAGGGATTACTTTGCGGCATAGGCTTCAGTCTTGCCGGTATCCAGGCCCCTGTATTCTGGGGCACGGTAATGGCTGTAATGTCCATCGTTCCCGCAGTAGGGACTGCTATTGTCTGGGGACCTGCACTGATTATCCTTGTAATGCAGGGAGACTGGAAGAACGCCCTCATTATTGCCGCTATGTGCGGTGCAGTTGCAGGAAACCTCGACAACCTCCTCAGGCCAAGGCTGGTGGGCAAGGACACTGAGATGCATGACCTGTTTGTGCTGTTTGGCACCCTTGGCGGAATCAGCATGTTTGGAATACAGGGGATAATAATTGGTCCCATAATTGCGGCGCTGTTCATAACCATATGGGAGATATATGGCAACTCGTTCCGCAGGTATCTCCCTGCAGTAGGACCCGATCTCGCAGGATGCGGCATTAGCCGTGATGACACCCAAGATCCTAAAACCGGGGAAAAAGACCAATATTGACAGGGCATGGGGCTAAAGGTAACTTATGATTCCTGTTACAGATTGCATCTTCCCCAGTTCCATAGGAGTACAGGGCCGTCTCCCTTTTTTGAAGCCAAAAAAACTTTTTAATGTCATGTTTCCACCACCGGTAATATATCTTATTAACCTGAGGTGTAATGCCCTTACCGTACCCAAAACATAAGATACGGCAAGAGACTTGACGATACCCATGAGCCACAGGATTGAACTTGACAAATTTCACTGTAAGGGCTGCGGAGCATGCGCGGAAGTGGCGCCCAGTGTATTCAAAATGGACGATACCGGTGAAAAGGCCGAGATAGTGGACAGCCATGCCAGCGATTTAGAAACGGCAGAACTTGCGGTTGCCATGTGCCCCACAAACTGCATCGAAATTGAAAAGGATGAAGATTAATACCCAAAACTTTCATGTTACCACCATTGGACAGACAACACCCTGTAACCATACTGCATAACACCTGTGTGACATGATCCAGTAGCGGGCAGGATGCAGGAGTTATCCTGCATACAAGGTCTTGGAACTAAAGACCTGCATATTTCAACTTATGCGCTCTTGTTGACGACATAAGTAATGGTGGCGTGTAATTATGATAGAGGGACAACAGCAAGGCATACGATTCGGTTGCGCAATTACGCATAGAGAATGCCAAAGAGATGGAATATGAACAGGGTTATGAAAATAGCAGTAGTGGATCAGCTTAAAAGGGCTGTCTTGGAACAACTTAAAAGGGCTGTCTTGGAACAACATGACTGATTCCGCACACGAGAGCAGGGGAACAGTGGCCATTCTGGACTTTTTTGCAGCTATTGGCAGGCGTGCATTTTCATTTGTGAGCGAACTTGGTGCCGTGGCCATATTCTTTGTCCATGGTCTGGCCCTTATATTCTCCCTGCCAATCCAGATACGCAAGATCATTCAGCAGATATACTTCATAGGGGTCAAATCCGTCCTCATCATCTCCCTGATAGGACTTTTTACCGGCATGGTGCTCGGCCTGCAGGGATACTACTCTCTTGTAAAATTTGGATCTGAAGGACTCCTTGGGGCTGCAGTGGCACTGTCTCTCATAAGAGAGCTCGGACCGGTTCTTGCTGCCCTGATGATAATTGGCAGGGCTGGTTCGTCAATTGCCGCTGAAATTGGAATTATGCGGATATCTGAACAGATTGACGCACTGGACACCATGGACATAAATCCCATACGCTACCTGATCAGCCCCAAGATTGCTGCGTCCATAATAGTATTTCCGCTGCTTACTGCCTTTTTCGATGTTATCGGCATTGCTGGAGGATACATCACAGGCGTCATCATGTTACAGATAAACTCCGGCATATTCATGAACAGCATTTACAGCAGTGTGGTGTGGGCTGATATAAGCGAGGGATTCATCAAATCCCTTGTGTTTGCAGTGATTGTCTCCACCATATGCTGCTATGAGGGCTATTTCACCCATATGAGGCCTGGGGGGTTCGGTGCCAGGGGAGTAAGCCTTGCTACCACATCGGCTGTTGTCATCTCATGCGTACTGGTGCTGGTTGCAGACTATGTCCTTACTTCATTTTTGATGTAATGGCAGGGATTGGAGGTTGGGCAAGCTATCTCATGCCAGACCACAGGATACAGCACAAACACAGGTCTATTACCTGAAATGACAGATGAAAACTTGAAAAAACCATTTATTGAATTCAGGAATGTCACCAAGCGCTTTGGAGACCGCACCATCCTCGACAATGTGAACGTCTCCATGTACAAGGGTGAAATAACCGCCATTATTGGCAAAAGCGGGGTGGGCAAAAGTGTATTCCTGAAACATATAATCGGCCTGATGAAACCAGACAGCGGGGAGATACTGTTTGAAGGCCAACCACTTAGCAAAATGAGCAGGGGGCAGTGGACTACCTTCAAACGCAGCGTCAGCTACATGTTCCAGCAAAACGCCCTATTTGACTCGCTGAACGTATTTGAAAATATCGCGCTGCCTCTTAGAGAGCGGACCAGGATGAAGGACAGCGAGATCAGAACAAGGGTTGAAGAAAAACTTGAACAGTTCGAACTGGACGAGGTGGCTGACCGCTACCCTTCACAGATATCAGGCGGCATGCAGAAGAGGGTGGCCCTGGCCAGGGCGCTGGTCACCGAACCGGAGATCATCCTGTTCGATGAGCCCACCACAGGACTCGATCCCCTGCGGAAAAATGCCGTACTCACCATGATCGCACACCACCAGAGGGAGATCGGCTTCACTGCCATAATGGTGAGCCACGACATACCCGATGTCTTCTTCATAGCCAACAGGGTAGCCATAATAGAAGACAAGAAGATACCGTTTCAGGGCACACCCGTGGAACTGGAGCAGTCAGAGGACGAGATAGTCCGTCAGTTCATCATGGGTCAGGAGAGCCTGAAAGATGAACTAACCGGACTGCTCACGAGGCAGGAGATGGAACGGTTGCTCAGTGCAGAGCTTGCCCGCATGGGAAGATATCAGGCAAAACTTGCCCTGATCCTCTTTACCATCGATGACCTGAAGCAGGTCAGGGAAAAAATTGGCTATATCCTGGAGCAACGTATCGTCCAGTGCCTTGGACTCATGCTCAAGAAACACTTTGGCATGATTGGTACTTCTGCCAGGTACGACTCCAGCAGCATCGTGACAGTGCTGCCTCACACAGACTGCGAAAGGGCAGAAAAGCTCTTAGAAAGCCTTAAAGAGGAGATGCGCCACAAGGCCATTCTCAAGGCCACCCAGCATTCAAAGACCTGCGTTGACATTTCCGTACTTGCAGGAGTTGCATGTACAGACAGTTCAGTTACCATAGAAAGTCTTGTCAAACAGGCAAAAGGCAACCAGAAGGTCATGATAAAACTCTCCTGTAGCGGCAATGGGGTTAAATAAATGAAAAAGTATTCCATGGAAACAGCAGTTGGCATCTTTATCTTTATCGGGCTTCTCTTCGTGGGATACCTCACAGTCAAGCTTGGCAAGATGGAGCTGGTGGGTAGTGATTTCTACACCATATATGCAAATTTTGAATCCATTGGCGGACTCAAGAAAGACAGCAGTGTCCGTATGGCCGGTGTGGAAATCGGCAGGGTAGGAGATATCCAGCTTGATATAAAAAGCCTGACGGCGCGGATCGCCATGAAGATCAGGAAGGGTGTACCAATCCAGGACGATGCCATAGCATCCATCCGTACCAGTGGCCTCATTGGGGACAAGTACGTCAGCATATCACCAGGTGGCTCTGAAGATCTGCTGCACGAAGGTGATGTGCTCACCGATACTGAACCACCCATAGACATAGAGAGCCTGATAAGCAAGTACGTATTTGGAGACGTGAAGAAATAACCAACTTTTCCGTAAAATCTCATGTTATCCAAAGTGGAGGGGACAACAGCCTGGACATGATAACCTACCATAACGACATACATTTTTATGGTCAATTTACCTGAAATCAAATTAATGGAGATGCAAATGTCTTTTCTCAAAACATATATATCCACCCCATTACTTGTTCTACTCTTTGTTATTATGACCACGACAGGCACATGCCTTGCCGCCCCGCAGCCACAATCACCCATGGAGGTAATTCAGTCAGCCTACAACGAACTGATAACTGTGCTCAACGATCCAGCCTACCAGGGGGAGGCCGCAAAGGAAAAACGCAGACAGAAAATCACAGAGCTTGCCAAGCGAATATTCGACTTCAGGAAGATATCCTTGCTTGCACTTGGAAAGAATGTCAGAAAATTTACCAAGGCCGAATTCAACGAATTCTCTGAAATATTTTCACAGCTCCTTGAAAACAGCTATATTGCCAAGATAGAGACATACAAGGACGCAAAGGTAAAATTTGACAAGGAGCGTCTGCTAACTCCGCGCAAAGCCATTGTCGAAACCATTGTCACATATAATAACAAGGAAATTCCCATAACTTACAGGCTGTACAAGAAGGGGGATACCTGGAGGGGTTATGATGTCCTGGTAGAGGGTATCAGCCTCATAAAGAACTACAGGACCCAGTTCAATGAGCTGATGTCAAGGGAAAAACCTGCAGATGTAATCAAGCTGGTGAAAAGGAAACTTGAGGAACAGTCTGACATACAGGCATCAAAGGAGCAGAAGCAGGGATAACAGTGTGACAAAGGAGCACTCATCTTGCAGTTGCAAGATGAGTGACTTCAACCTGCGGTCCCTATATCCATCTCCTGTGGGCCTCCTCCACCTTCCTCAGCAACCCATCCTCATCAATGGTCAGGAGTTTTCTGTCTTTCATGAGAAAACGCCCGTTTACCATGACATCCTGCACGTCTCCGCCCCGTGCCGCATATACCACCTGGGAAACAGGATTGTAACACGGGCGCAGATGGGCCTGGTTCAGGTCAATGACCGCAATATCTGCCTGGCATCCAGGCTCAAGCCGTCCAAGATCGTGCCGGCCCAGGGCATCTGCAGCCCATGAGGTGGACATGGCAAGTGCCTGGCTGGCAGAGACCAGCTCAGGGTCTTCCATCACCCCCTTGGGGAGTTTGGCCGCGCTGTCCATCTCTCCCAACAGGTCAAGGTCGTTGTTGCTGGCAGCGCCATCAGTGCCAAGCACAGTCATAATGCCGGACCGGATAAACTTCCATACTGGTGCAACCCCTGATCCCAGTTTGAGATTGCTCTCAGGACAGTGGACGATTCTTACACCACGCTTTGCCATAATGTTGATATCGTGGTCATCCAACACGACACAGTGGACTGCAAGAAGCTGATTGTTCAGTAATCCAAGATGATCGAGGTAGGCCACTGGTGACATACCATGACGCCTCCTGATTTCACTATCCTCCCACCTTGTCTCTGCAAGATGCGTTACCACCATGGCGCCTGTACGCACGGAGAGGGCACGGCTCATCTCAAGCAGTTCAGTGCTGCAGGTATACGGTGTATGAGGATCAACGGTGACTGTGATGAGGTCATGTCCCTGCCATTTTGAGATCATCCTCTCGGTCTCTGCCAGGGCCTCTTTACCATTAGCAAACGCAGGTGACGGAAAATCGAATACCCCTTCGCCTACCCAGGCCCGCATCCCCACTCTGCTTGTTGTCTCAGCCACTGTATCCTCGAACAGATACATATCCACAAAGCCAGTGGTGCCACACCTTATCATCTCGGCACAGGCAAGCTCTGTACCGAGGGCCACAAGCTCAGGGGTAAGCGAGGCCTCTGCCGGAAAGATATGCTCCTCAAGCCAGTTCTTGAGCGGCAGATCGTCGGCCATTCCCCTGAAGAGCGCCATTGCCGCATGGGTATGGGCATTTATGAGGCCAGGAATGATGAGTCCTGACTTGCGGTGATGG
Source organism: uncultured Desulfobacterales bacterium (assembly GCA_964638145.1). GTDB lineage: Bacteria > Desulfobacterota > Dissulfuribacteria > Dissulfuribacterales > QOAL01 > S144-17. Next base: position 13,461 of record CAZXAK010000016.1, read on the forward strand.
ATGTCTGCTGCCTCATATACACTCGAAATGTCAACGTAAGGGCCTGATGCCTGAACCACACCATCCTTGATGGCCACTGCCCCGTCCTTGCACCACGAGGTCTGCTCTGCCGTACCACCTGTGGCCATAACAAGGACCTCTCCCCTGACAATAAGGTCAACCTGCTGCACTATTCTCTCCTTCAAAAGGACAAGTCAAATCAAAAAAAACCCCTGTTGCGGCATGAAGCAAACCTATAATGCCTCGAGAAACGCTACTATTAACCTCTCCAACCTCTTCTCGGCCTTGCCAGCCTGCTCGATCACATCTTCAATCAGGATGGGTTCAAAATCATCCGGATCGTTGACGTTTGCTATTATGGAAAGCCCAAGCACCTCCATACCGGCATGGACCGCAGCAATTACCTCAGGCACAAGTGACATGGCAACTGCGTCTGCGCCGGCCATTCTCAAAAATCTCGTCTCTGCAGGTGTCTCGAGACTGGGGCCTGGGACTGCCACAAATACACCCTTTTGCAGTGCTATCCCCTGCTGGTCCGCCACCCTGATCATCTTCTTTCGCAGCTCCAATGTCCAAGCACGGGACATATCAGGAAACCGTTCACCAAGGGAATCGATATTTGGCCCCCGCAGTGGATTTTCAGGGATAAAGTTTATGTGATCTTCAATGAGCATTATGTCTCCTGAGGAAAAAGAAAGATTCAGGCCGCCTGCCGCATTGCACCCTATGAGGGTCTTTACTCCGAGCCTTCCCATGACCTGGACAGGGAAGGCGAGTTCCCTGGTGGAATAACCCTCGTAGTAATGAAAACGGCCCTGGAACAGGGCTGCCACATGCCCCCCAATCTCTCCCAGCAACAACCTGCCCGCATGGTCAGGGGCAGTGGATACCGGGAAATCTGGTATTTGTCCGTATGGGGCCTCCCACATCACATCCATGGCAGTGGCAACTCCGCCAAGCCCGGTACCCAGCATAATACATGTGTCAGGAAGCCTTGGCAGGCTTTCCTTTAGGAAATCTGCGGTATGCTCTATTCTTGTTTCAAGCTCGTTGTTCATGGCTATCTCTTGGTATTAAGATCAATTCATGCGAATCAGCCCTTGAGCCAGGCCAGGCATAGGCTACTGACCATCAACAGACTTTAATCAAAGTGTTATGATACACTCTAACCATTTTTTTTCCACCTCTTACATTTACAGCCCATGAATTCCGATCATGGGGGGAATATGTACACCTTGGCCCACCAACAGAAAGGGAGACCGAAAGCTCACCGATACAAATTGGTAGATCAGTCTTTTCCAGGCCGTACCTTACCAACACAGAGGTCCTTGTGGTTGGGGCAAACCCTTCCATCACATCCCTCGCAGACCTTGAAGACAAAACGTTGGGTTATCTGCCTGGCACCACCCTGGAGAAAACCACCAATACCATAGTGTGCAGGAGACAGATTCCATTCAAAGATACCCGGAGGATGGTGGAGGCGTTGAGGCAAAAAAAGATAGACGCCTTCGTCGATGACTTCAGTGATGCGCTGGAGCTTGTCACCGCCTATCCAAACGTGAGCATAGGTCCGCAAATGGCCCAGGTCGAATATTATGGATTTGGTATGAAAAAAGGGGCGTTGAACCTGAAATACTACATAGACAAGTACATCACAGAGATAAAATCGTCAGGAGAGTACAAAAGGCTCTACGCAAACTACTTTCAGGCACTGTCTCAACCCCATTAAGTATCCCAATAGGGGGGAACCAACATGGTTTGCCGCCCTGCTCACACGATTCGCGTGTAATCCTGCCCCATTACTGAAAGCCATAGTCCAAATGCCATGCATCTTCACGTCAGTATATCCCTGATAGCATGCACAATACCGTCCACCACCTTGGCGCACCTGACGTAATCAAGGGTACGTGGGGTATCGGTTGGCCTGTGATAGTGTGGATTGCGATAAAACGCCGTGTCAGTAACCATGAGCGCAGGTATGCCGTGCCTGTTGAACGACCAGTGGTCAGACAGGTCTATACCAATGACAATGGCTGGCGCGTTCAAGGTCACTGCCTGCAAATCTGTACCCTGGGAAAACCCCTCCTTTATCCTTAACGTGAAGTCTCTGGACTTCACATTGCCTACCATTGCAATAAAGTTGCCTGTGGTAGGAAACATCTTTCTCATGAGTGGAAAGGGGAACTTCTGACTGTTGGGAGTGTCAGAAAAATAACCTATCATCTCAAGGCAGATCATCCCTACAACCGACTGTCTGATGGCCTTCAGGTGAGAGGCGTAACGATAGCTCCCCATCTTCCTGGTCCGAAAGACAGGGGGTTCCTCAAGGCAGAACGCAACCAGCCTCAAACCTCTTGGGGGATCAGGTGAAAATATCCTCGCGATCTCAAGCAGGCCCGCCACAGCGCTGGCATTGTCATCTGCCCCTGGACTGGAGCCAACCGTATCGTAATGGGCGCCAACCACCAGCACAGGGAAATCCGCCCTCTCAAGAGGCTCTTCCCCGGAAGGGGAACAGACCACATTGAAATACTCTTTTTTGCTGTAGACAAATGGCTGCAATCCAACACTGTATCCAAGATCAGAGAAATGGTCATACAGAAAATCAGCCACCCTTTTCAACTTGTCAGGTGCACTGAAAGGCCGTATTCCGATCTCTGAGGCCATAAACTCCACCAACTTCATCAACTTCACGGGTTCTGCTCTGGAGCACTTGCCCATAACCGGAACTCCTCACATACACAGGCCCCCTGACCTTGCTATCAGGCAGTTCTATGATGCCAGACCATTACAACGCAGACACTCCTTCAACCTGCCTTGGCACCATGATCCTCACCCCACCTTTGCAGGACAGGACACCTTGTGGATATTGGCTGATACTGATCATGGTGAAGAAAGCCTCGGATGAGAAAGTACTGTCTGAATGGATAATCCCTGTCCTGGATCACTGAAGGGATGGCCCACCACACCGAATTTCCATTATATTCAAGGACAACATTTCTGTTGGCCTCTATGTGGCCCACCCTCTCTTCTGATTCAATGAAATATGCGCCATCTTCAAACCACGAGTCACACATTTCCCTGTATCCACCTCCTGGCAACAGTGCCTTTGACTCTCCTCCCACCACACCGGCGATGTAGAGGCTGCCCTTATCCTGCTCCTGTAGGGCGATCCACACCCTGACGACCCTGGTATACCTGCTCCTTAGTTCAGAATATGATGGTTTCAGCTCCACCAGTTTTTCCGGGGTGATGTCAGGAAAGACCACTATCTCAAAGAGGGCCCTTTCATTCTCCTTCCTGACTATCTTAAATTCCTTCACCACGCTGAAATCAACAGATACCTCTCTGCCACTTTCATTTACACCCCTGAACTGGAAAAATATCCCCTTTCTAAACCGGGATCTCAGAAACAGTCTGCGGACAGCCTTTTCCATCTGCTCAAATGCCTGCCTGTGATGCCTTGCCGGATTATACTCAAGCCAGATTTCGTTAATTATTTCATTACGCTGCAACAAGGTCATGGGTCTTTTCAGCATTATTCTCTTGGTCGCCTCATCAATGCTGACAAGGTCTTTGAAACTATCCGGAATCTTGATATCTGCCGGCAGGTCCGAAACATTCTCCTCAATATTGGCAGTAATGTTCTTACCAGCCCTTTTGTAAAAAAGCCCCATCCCGTTTCCGTAAACTGGAATAACCGTCCTATCTACAGGAATGCGCAAAGTCCGGGAAAGCCTCTTCCAGCGAGAAACCTGCTCCACACTTATATTTTCATCACTGCTGTATGGAGTAACCGGCAAACCGCTGCCTCCACCAACATCTGCCATAACAGGGACCATGGTAACCAAGAGGGTGCATAGCGGTAACGAGAACCTAAAAAAGAAAGTTTTCATTCTTCCTTTCTTCCTCCCTGATCAGTTTTGTCATGAGATAGACCATGCTGGCATGGCTTCTGTTCAGATTAGTCATGTACTGTTTCAGCTTGGAAGCAGTGTTTGCCTCCGGAGTGATATCTGTCTCCATACCCAAACATTCCCTGGAATTTGAAGCACAGTACTTTTGCTTTACCAGGTCGTCGATATCTCTCATGTACAGGGTGGAGTCCCGTATATAATCCTGAAACAACTGCCGCAGACGTTCCGAAGCCTCGTTCCCCTTGTCCATGGCTGTAAAAGCGATAATAAGAGATGTCACCTTTGCGTTCTGACTGAAATACTTATTCTGCAGTGTAATGAACTGTTTTTTGAAATCTGCATAATCACTCGCAGTAAGGATCGCCTTGACCACAAAGGGCTGCAGCCTCTCATATGCCTCGGCCCTGTATGCCTGTAAGAGCACGAAATTTTTCAGGCAGTCCCTCATCATATCCAACTTGTAGTTGACCCTGTCAAACTGGTTCTGTCTCTTCCATTCAATCGTCTTCTGTGTAAACTGGAACCACGGTACCAACAGGCCGGTGATCAGAGAGCCAACCAGCAACAGTCCTATCTTGCTATTGAGCCATGAGAACGCCTTGCCGCTCTTACAGGGCTTCTGGAGGCTTTTCCTGACTTCGGCCTCGAATTTTATCTTTTCGACAATATGTGCCTTTTCTTCTTCAGATAGCACAGCACACCACCTCTGTATGGGCCAGATTAATCATAGTGATGGGAAACGGAACTATTACGTAAGAACCAAACCAGTGTCTTATCTTTTGAGAATAGTGAAAATGAACATTTGATACAAGGTATTTACACCCCTTTACTTCATACGACCTGCCACTTTTTCTATATAACATCCGGGCAGACATGCCACTACCCGCCCAATAATACGAAACAAATGGGAAATGTCCTGACTCTATCCCATCACCTGCCATTTCTTTCTCGATTAATCTATTGACAGAGACTCTATCGAAGCATTAAAATAATTTCAAATTAAATTAACCAGACAGAATAACGTCTCATCTCTGCCGCACCCACAACTAAAAAACGGCTTTTTGCCCCCCTTATGATCATGACACCTGAATCTCTGAAAATCAGGACAAGTCGCCGCAGCAGGTCCCGGACATCGCAGAGGCATGATTCAAGCAATGTCAAGGTTCACAGGCAGAACATTCACCCGCTGCTACAGTTCCAGTCTGCTATTGGAAACCGCAGGACCTTATCTCTTCTTGACGACCAGGCCTCTGCTTTCCCCCGGCTGCCAAGCGGTCTGTATGGGGTGTGCGGCTATGGGCACGCGACCCGGGATACAGGCCATATACAGAGGGACACGAGGGGCGAAAGGCGCACCAGCCAGGAGGTGGAGGCGGATCGCAGACGACGCAGGCCAGAAGGCGGCAGAAAACGTAGCCGAAGGAGAGGCAGAGAACGTAGCCGATGGAGAGGAGGAGACTTTGAATCAGACTGGGCAGGACGCGCCATTCTCCTTCGATATCTGAATGGAGAGGGGGATTGGATCATAAACAACAACCCACACTGGTCCCGCTACATGATGGCCAACCGGTCACTCAAGAGGGTTTTGCGGCCCAAGGTGCGGGAAATAGCACGAAATGCCTTTGGACGGCCAGAAAGTAGAGAAGAAACTCTTTATCTTGTAGACGAACAGTTCCCTGTAACCATAGAAAATGGTGAAGGTATCATTGGTTACCAGTACCTTCATGGCACCAACAGGAATGCTGGAGATTTCCATATAAAGGGGACCACCATACGCACATCCACATTAGATGGCGTGACCGTGGCCCTTGACCTTTCATATACATGGAACGACATCATAGATCCCAACCCCAGATACTCGACTGATCGCCTGAAGAGCACATTTGCCGAACTTATTACCCTTGGCCGTGCAGAATGTTATGAGATTCACATCACGTGGAATGCACGTGCTGATGTCCGTTTTGATTCCACAGGGACAATTGACTTAACTTCAGGATGGCCCTTTACATAAAGAGGAAAATACCTGTTGGCATACTACAGGACACGTGAGTGCAGAATCGGTTGGCAGAGGCAGATGACACTTTTTTGTTGGTCTTAGCCGCGGCTAAATACATCATTACTGAATGTCAACACCTGATAAGCTTTAAAAACATGAAAAGGGCGCCGTCTGCCGTAGATATATCCTGTAGCATGACCTGATGGCATCATTTCTGGATTTTATCAGCACTCATGACTGCTGCGGAGAAGATATGAACTTTCCCAAGGAGGTAGCCACGGAAGAGAGACCAGCACCGTCTCCTTCTGGCAGATACGTACTGGAGATATTTACTGAATGGGAAGGGGCTATCCCCCTGCAAGGCTTCCGGGTCATGGACACTAACGGACATCTGATCTTTTCTCCTCAAAAACGCTTTGATGCCCGTCACATGACGTACTTCTTATGGGACACAGAAGACCGCATATGGGTCTATTCCGGAGATGAAGGCACGTTTTTTTGGGAATATGATCCCACTAAGGCAAAATGGGATAAGAGACCATATACAGATGGCAAAGTACCTGCCCCTGAATTCTTGAAACAGGTACGTCCCCGGTGGCACAGGTACTGACCTACCTAACAGTTACACGCACAAAAGGACCGCCAAAGCGTACGCTTTCACCCCCAACTGCCTGGATGCTAAAAATCCTTCATGTGAAGGAGTTGTCTGTATCCGCTCCTTTTCAAACTCGATTTTCTTGCTGATACTGATAGTTCACTCTGAATTGAGCGATTCCCAAGTTTACCTGATATGCAAGGCGGAGGGCACGCCGACGTACTGGAGTACTTCAAGTGTCCGACAACACAGCATATCAGGTGAAATTGGGAATCCCGCTGTGGTTTCAAATCATGTTACAATCAAAATGGTTATGCCAAACCCCATTGAGTGACGGGCAATTTTACAAAAACAGCATTAATTCGTTATAATTACATATAAAATAAAATTTCACATGATTTGAAACGCTCAATTCAGGTCCATGTCAACCTTTTAAGCATCTCCCTGCACCCCAGTGCCATATCAGGCATCTCAACATTATCAAAATCGGAGCAAAATCCATTAAAAACATAATTAGTGTACATCGAGGAACAGCCTTTTCGATGGTTGCATAACTTTGCCAGTGAAACAAAGAGCATTCCCTGTTGATTACCTCTGAACAGCCCACACCACTGATATATGCAATATTTTTTTAAGATTGTCCTGCTGAAGGACCTGTTCAGCACCTAACTAACTGTTGCCACATAGGATTTCAAAATGATCGCAAAACCGTATTGCTGCACGCCAAGTATAATGCGGGACAGTCAAGAAATGCTCCCAGTCGGTAACGGCATTACATAATGAAATCAAGACAATGCTCCGATAAGTTATTTGAACCTGAAAAAATCTTTCCGCAAAGCAACATACCGCACCCTCAAAATTATTTCTTGGCATTTCACATCGTGGTCACTTGGGAGCGGACATACAAAACCATAAAGGGGAAAACAGGGCCAAATGCAGTTGACAAACCTTGCCACTCTACAGGCCATACTCTGGAACATACTGAAAATGTACCACCAACCGCCAGATGAGGTATTCACGCAGGCAGGACTTGATCCCGCTGTCATCTTCAAACCTGGCAAAAGATACCCTATCAAAAAGACGGTAAAGCTTTGGAAGGAGGCGGCAAAGAAGATATCCGATCCATGCTTTGCCCTTCATGTGGCCGACTGCTGGCATCCCTCACATCTTGGCACCCTGGGCTACGCCATGCTTGCCAGCACCAACATCCGTTCCGCCCTCAAGTGCCTGATACGATTTCACAAGGTGGTCTCTGACATCCCCTTTGGCACTCTGCATGAAGACCTCAGAAAACAGGCGCTTGTCCTCACACTTACAGACAGGGAGGATGACATATACCTGCCACAGCTCGAAGACGCTGTACTGACATTAGTCCTCAGTATCCTGAGGATGAACTACCAGAAACCACTTAATCCAATTGAGGTCAACCTGAAGCATGCGCCCCCTGACTGCAGTTACAGGTACTACGAATTCTTCAAGTCGCCAGTACAGTTTAATGCCGCAGAAAGCAACATGGCCCTGCCGCTGTCTGTTGTGGACGTCAGACTCACAGGAGCAAACCAGGAGATTGCCGAACTCAATGAGCACCTGATGAACAGGTATCTCGTTAAGTTAGGCTATGAATCCATTATAGACCGGGTTAAAAGGGTCATTATCGAGCATCTGCCATCAGGTGATGCCACGGTTGAGAATGCGGCCAAGAGACTGGGGATGAGCATCAGGACATTACAACGGCAGCTTCAGATGGAGGGAAGCAGCTTTGTAAACCTGCTACACGAGACGCGGAGAGAACTTGCCAGACAGTATATAAAGAACACGGAGATGGAACTTACGGAAATAGCCTTTCTGCTCGGCTTTTCAGAACTGAGTACCTTTTCAAGATCATTTAAGAAATGGACTGGCAAATCACCTGCACTCTACAGACGTTCAGGATGAACCGGACATGCGACATCTAAGGCTCCGGCAGACATTGGCAGGAGAAAACGGATATCCCCGGATACGACAGAATATCAGGAGCAGATATGTTACATGAACTAAACGTAAAATTTAACAACTTCCTCTTGTCGCTTTCAGACGCCATGGACATAGCCAGCCCTCGCATCGCGTCTCATCAGATGAGAACGGCTTTCATAGCGTGGAAACTCGCGCTGGCCGCAGGGCTTCCGGAAAACAAGATTGGAAACATATATCTTGCCGCACTACTCCACGATATTGGCGCATTATCACTTGAAGAAAAGATTCAGCTCCACGCAGGATTTGAAAAAATCAACTCTGAAACCCACTGCATCCTGGGGGAGGCACTGTTTGAACTATCTCCCCTGCTCAGGCCCTCTGCCAAGATAGTCCGATACCATCACAGGCCCTGGACGGACTGGACAGAAACGATTGATTCAAAAGACGTCACTGAATCCCAGATTCTCTGTCTGGCCGATGAGATTGAACGTTCAATCATGCGCAAGGAGTATATCCTGCATCAGACCGAAAGAATAGATACCAAGATTGCTGCTCTGTCCAACTCCATGATTCATAGAGACATAGTGGATGTCTACATGGACCTGTCCCAACACGAAGATTTCTGGCTTGACCTTACCTCTCCTCGCCTCTATTCTCTTCTGCTGCACTTTGGCCCGTTCCGCAAGGTGGAGATCGAACGCAAAGACATCTCCTCCGTTGCCTCTCTCTTCCGTCACATAATCGATTTCAAATCAAGATTTACAGCAACCCATTCCACCGGTGTGGCCGCATGCGCTGTAATGCTCTGCCAGTACTTTGGATTCACTGATGCAGAAATGGCCGAGATGAAGGTGGCGGGCTTTTTCCATGACCTTGGGAAACTGGCAGTGCCCAACTCCATACTGGAAAAAAACGGGAAACTTACCAAAGAAGAATTCAACGTAATTAAGCAGCACACCTATTTTACATACACGGTGCTCACCACCATTGGAGGCTTGAGCCACATAGCCGAATGGGCTGCCTTCCATCACGAGAAACTGGATGGTACGGGATACCCATTTCACATCGCTGCAGACAAGATAAACCTCGGAGCCAGGATCATGGCTGTTGCCGACATATTTACAGCCCTTATGGAAGACAGGCCATACAGGAAGGGGATGGGGAAAAAAGAAATCGAAACCATACTGAAAAACAGGGTACTCGACAATGCGCTTGACGGACGTATCGTAAACATACTGATAGACAACTATGGGGAAATAGCAGCCAAGGTAAAGGCAAAACAGCACAAATCAATAGAAATATTTGAGAAAAAATTTCACTGTCTCAAAAACAAGAGCTAATGGCCCAGATGCATACCATACTATTGGGTACCTGAAATCATAAGCAATTGGCAGAGGCAGGAGGCCTTTAGCATGAACAGGGACACGTGCACGGCCATCTCAGGTTGGCGTGGTATCTCTTTTATCATCAGAGGCCTTGAGCATCTCCTGCACGAACCCGTCAAGACAGCGCAAAAAAGGTGTTACCCTCAATTTCCGGGCCTCTCTCACGTATCTGACCGCATCATCGTACCTGTGTCCAATCAATGCATGCACTGCCTTACACTCAAGACGCGAGGCCCTAACTACCAGGTGTCTCAGGGGCTGGAGATCCGTGCGGCACCTTCGGCAAGGTCCTTCGGTATCCCTGATCCGGGCACGACAAACAGGACAACGTTCCATCTTTCAACTCTCTAAATAGAAGATCAGATCCGACAGATCCTCCACAGCTTCCTTCAACGCCTCTGCATCGTCTGAGACCATTGCAGAATCAACTGCCTCAATCATGTCAACAAGGTCATCCCTATCATCATCCCCAACATTTTCAAGCAAAGCCCTTGCACGGGAAATAACCTCTTCTGCCTCTTTTATCATGGCAGTTTTCCGGTCCGTTGCCTGCTCTGCCCCACTTTCCATTGGCATCTGGTCAGAATCATCTCCGAACAACCTGCCCACACGCTGCCGGGCCTTGGCCAGATTATCATCTCCAGGACCTGAAAGCACATTGCTTATGGTGATCTTTTTCTGCAACCCAGTGGCCTTTTCCATTGCGCTCACCTGGAGCATGCCGTTTGTGTCCAAAGTGAAGGTGGCAATGATCTCCTGGGGATCAGGATCTTTACGCAGGCCTTCCACAGTAAAACGACCCACCTCTATGTTATCAAGGGCGTTTTCATTCTCCCCCTGATATACCCTGATCTCAACGGCCTCCTGGTAGGGAAAAGCGGTATAGAAAACCTCGCTCCTTGTTACTGGAACAGGTGTATTGCGCCTGATGATGGGCACAAACTTGTGGGGAGTCCACTGGCCATCCAGCTCAGCCAGGGCGCTTGTCCCAAAGGTATAGGGTGTTACATCCACAAGCACGGCATGAACATGGCTCCCACCTATCATTGCAGCCTGGATTGCAGCGCCTGCAGCCACACACAGATCAGGGTCCACCTCACTTCTCGGCTGCTTGCCAAACACCTGCTCCAAACGCGCCTGAATAACAGGTGTGCGTGTAGAACCTCCCACAAGCAGTATCTCATCAATATCAGAGGCCACCATATTGGCATCCCTGAGCACAAGATGAACCGCATCAAGAGTCTCTTCAATATATGATTCAATCATCTCTTCATATTCCCTGCGGCTGATCTCAACTTCAAGATGAAAAGGCACCCCATCCTTCTCAAGGAGATATTCCTCCCGAACGGTTGCAAAGGGTTGTACAGACAACGTCTTCTTGGCGTCCTCGGCTGCGCGGGCTATGCGTGCCATGACCTTTACCGGGATATCCCTTATGCCATGCTCCTCCATCAAATAGTCAGTTATGAAGGCAACTATACGCTGATCAAAATCATCACCGCCGAGGGCATTGTTACCGTGGCTGGCCACCACCTCAATAACCCCCTGGTCCATACTAACTACAGAAACATCAAAGGTGCCACCGCCCAGATCATACACCAGCACTTTTTTGCTGTCCTTGCTCCCCCCCTCATAAACCAGAGTTGCAGCAGTCGGTTCATTTATCATCTTGACCACCTCAAGACCCGCTATCTCACCTGCCTCCCTGGTAGCCTGACGCTGCACATCGGAAAAAAAGGCAGGAACAGTGATTACTGCCTTGTGGACCTCACTGCCAAGATACTCCTGTGCCATGTCCTTCAGTTTTCTAAGTATCATGGCAGAGACCTCCTGAGGCGTATACTCCTGACCCCCCAGGGTTACTGTCTTGCCACTTCCCATCAAACGCTTTACAGACCGCACAGTACGTTCCGGATAGGCTGTGTACTGATTGCGGGCAGCCTCTCCAATCAGGATATTGCCACTATCATCAAGCCCAACGTATGAAGGCAGAATAGGCCCGTTTTCTCCATGGATAACCTTTACATTCTGACCTTCCCATACTGCTATCTCTGAATTGGTCGTACCAAGATCTATGCCAACAATTGTTTCACTCATTTTCTCCACCTCCCGAACATGATCTTGTCACCACCACATCTGCAGGCCTCAGTACCTTTCCGTTCCACAGAAAACCAGTCCGATGCACCGCACAAACCACTCCGTCCTCACCCTGGTCCCCTGGGGCATAATCCACTGCCCTCATCGTATGAGGATCAAACCTTTGACCTGCCGGCTCAATGGGCTCCACCCCGCATAGGGCAAGGAGGTCCGTAATACGCTGAAACAACATCTTGAGACCTTCAATATTGGCCTGATATCTGCGCGCAACCCCCTTGCACACAAGGGCAAGGATACCTGAAATTGCATGTTCATGCTCATATTCAAACAAACCGCTGAGTCTGTCGTAAACCTCCACAAGCCCCATGATGACTGATTTTATATCTATATCGTGCCCTCTGGTCCCTCCGGCCTCAATTCGCTCAAGACGACGGGAGATGGCCTGGGTAGAACCATCAAGGGCACTGAAGGCATCTCTAAAATCATCGAGCGCAGTCCTAAACTGACGTGATTCAAGCCGGACTTCACTCTTAAGAGCAGAAAGCTCTGCAAGCAGGCTGAACTGATCTGCCTCATCCCGTGCATCATCACACTGCGGATCAGAATCAAGATAGGTACGAAATCGTGCCAACAACTCTTGTTTCAAACGTTCATCCATAGTTCTCTACACACATTCTCTTAAACAGGCTCAAATCTCGAACCCCTTGACTGTAAACTTCAGACTGTCTCCAAGCAACTGCCTGAAATCTTTTCTCAGATCAGCCCTATTCCGTTTTTTTGAATCAAGCACCAACATAACCATATCAGCCGGATCAGGAATGGAGGTATCAAAAAGCAGAAACCTGAGCCGGTCCTCCTCTGTGGCAATCCGTTCATACGCCTGTCTGATACGTTTGAACTGTTCAGGATGACGCTCTGGCGGAAACTTTCTAACCTCCTGAAGATAGGCATCTTTTATCTGACGATCATCCGCATCTTCCGGTACGTTCAATATCTCAAACGGTGTCTTCATATCTTCACTATTTCAAACAAAAACATTCCCTTTTGTATTACAACACCACACTACAGAAAACCCGAAATACAGGATCTAAATTGAGCGCTTCAAATCATAATGGGTTTGCCTGACTGTTTTGCTGGCCACACAATTTGAAACCGCTACGGGATTTCCAATTTCGCATGATCTGATGCGTCAGAATCTTCGCTTCCCTGTGGACCACCTGAAATACAACAGTACATCTGCGTATCCTCCGCCTTGCATCTCGTGTATCTCATACAAACTTGGGAATCGCTCAATTTAGGAGAAACAATTGACAGATGCCCTATATCATGGGCTACTCGAATATATTAAGTTGCCTTGCCCCGATATTTTCTTCTGATTCTTCATCATTTTGACTCTCTTTTCCGGTTCCGTCACCCTCTTTCAAATCACGCACCGGCATGGAATCATCATGGTCATCACCATTGAGAATGCCATTCATAAGCTCAAACAGGGCTTCACGCGTTTTGTCCTGCGGCTGGTTAAGACTGAAAAAATCCACACTGCCATAGACATCCTCCAGGGCATCGACCAGGTCACTGTTGCCGGTCTCTTCCAACTTGTCTAACAGGTCACCTATACGGTCAAAATCCCTTTTGCTCAACCGTCTGGCACCATGCCTGCTTCTGCCAATGATCCCCCATGCCTCTATCTCCACATCATGCGGCCACTTTTTTATCAACAGACGTGCCAACTTGCCAAGTGCCACCATATTTCCAATGGCGTTCAACATACGACAGACAAGCAATCCCTCATCCCTGCTCCAATCAAGTTCCGTGGCCTTTGACATATATTTTTTCATATCCAAAAGGACCTGTCTGAGGACATTCCTCTCCTCTCCCATGAGACTGATCACCCAGTCTGACAGCCGCAGGACATCTGCCTTCTGGGGTGGCGCGCTGGCAACCTCATCCAGTGCCTTTTCAAACCTTTTTCTTTTGCCCGGCTTCAGCCCCAACATACGGGCCTCCACCACTGTCAGCACAGCAGAGAGCAACGGCGACCCATTCAACTCCTGTCCCTTTTCAACAAGCCGTATCCCAGCCTCCATGTCGTTTTCCAAGATATTGAGCATGCCCTCACAGATAAGACTGCGCCCCCTGTATCGCAGTGACCTCACATCACTGTCTGCCGCCTGGAACTCTGCCCTTGCAAGGCGATATTTCTTCTGTTTGCATAGCTTCCTGCCATGCGACAGGTGGGAGGCGATGAGAAAATTTCTTGCCCTGTTGTTGATAGGATCAAGAGACAGGACCTTCTGAGCCAGCCGGGCAGCCTTCTTGTGGGCATCTCTCTTGGACGCTGCCTCCATGGCCGCTATGAGTATTCTGGTATCTTCCGGCAATTGCTTCACCGCATCGTTCAACAATCTGTATGCCTGCCTCATATCATACTGCTCGGCGAACCGTACAGCATCAAGCCAGGCCTGAACATTGTGAGGATCATATTGCAGGCTCTCTCTCAGGACAGAGACAATATCCCGTAAATCATAATACAGAAACGCACGTTCCATCAGCTCGGCCTGATGCCTGAGCACCAGGGCCTTTTTCATGTGGCCACTGGGGTCTGACTCTTTAATCATAGACAGATAATCGTCCCAGTAATCCACAGCCGCTGACCATGCTCCATCAAGCTCGGCAGTCAATGCCAGGAGTCTAGTACGCTCATCCACAGGTATGTTCTTCTGTCGGACAATAATGGAGACACCATCAATACCCAAGTGTGGCAGGAGATATTTGACGAGCTGTCTGCGTACTGACCTTGGAAGGCACCCGCCCTGTGTATTGACCAGCCTGAAGAGCCGCTGTCCATCAGGTGGGGCCTTGGCCAGCCTGTTTATAAAACTCAGGTCCCTTGGTTTGAGGCCAAGGACCTTGGCCAGCAGCTTATGCAGGTCAGGCTGGTCTTTGCTGAACACATCAAGGATGTAATCCGGCCGCGCATTCAGGATAATGTATATACGGGCCAAGATTGAATAGGGAGAATCCCCAGGAATCCTGCTGATAATTCTTTTGGCGTCAGAAGGACGATCAGAGTTCAGGACCGCTGTGATCAAGGTACGTAGATCACGATAAGGGGAGCGATAGGGAATGCCTTTCAGGTCCTTACGGGCAGCCTGATCATTACCTGCACAAAAATTCTCAACTGCCCTGTCTGCAACAGGGAAATGGGTCAGCACAGGAGAATCTTCAGGAAGAAACGGCGCCACTTCCTCTGCGCCAGAGAGCAGTAATGCACCAAAAAGTGATTCCACCCTGTAGATATCATCTTTACCAAGCTCATCCCGACAGGCAGAAAAGGCCTGAGCAGCATCTCTCCACTTGCCTGCCCTTATGAAAAGATTAAGGGCAATCCTGCCGCTTCCCTCTTTTCCACACTTGGCCGTCATGGTCTTCAGGAGTGCAAGGGCCTCCTTCAGCATATTCTTGGTTGCAAGCGCATTTATCCTCCCCCTGTATGCCTGCCTGAGCAAAGCACGGTTTTCCTCACTGTCAACCCGGCTGAGCAACTCCTTGGCCAAGTGGACCGCATCCTGAAACTTTCCCTTTTCAAGAAACTCTTCCAGACGTGCACGGAGTTTCTCAGGAGATTGGATAGACTGGGGCCGTTTCTTTTTCCTGTTCTTCTTTCGTCTCTTCTTTGCCATAACAAAGTCCGCACCAGATGAGCTTTAAAAAACATGATAAAAACACCACGGCAAGGGGGGAAGGCCTGATCACATTACATCTTTACAGGACTCATCTCAACCATTCCATTACGAATGCATCTTTATTTTCAGATCCGGAACAAAATTTCCATATTGCACAATCCTGATAAATGATAATGTTACACAACGGATACAAACCGGAAAACAATCGGACTTAACCTGAACCCAAACCGGGTATACTTTCGTTTATCACACCATCTGCCGATAATTTTAACAGGGTTCACATGATTAGACGAATTGAATCAGGAGGTGCGCTTGATGAAAGTAGTCATGAAATCTGATGGCTTTTTCATTGACGAAATTGAGGCAGCAGAAAAGAAACTGCAACTTGCCCTGAGTCCGCACACAAAACTCTATATACTCTATCTCCTTAAAAGATTGTCCGAAAACAAGGATTTCTTCTATTCCGAAGTGATCCAGGACAAACCCCTCAGCATAGTCCTGATGGAGGCCATACATAAAAACATCTTTGAAAAGGCACGGGACCTCAAGGCAGTAGGTGACGTATCCCTGATCTTTTCCGGACTCTATCCTGACTTTCTTACGAGACGCACCGTTGACATAGACTACTTCATCCAACTCGGCCAGAAGTCCTACTCCCTACTCTCAGATACCTACAGCCCATACCGCACCAAACAGGAACTGACGAAACTCTACTCACTACTGGTTTCAGAATTCATGATACTGATAGAGGTTCTCACTGAAATTTCTGACGACCTGAACTTCATCCAGGCAACAGACCTGCCAAGAATACTTGAACGCTGGAAGAAAACCAGGATCAGCAGGTACAGAAAGATCATTGACAGACATGGGGTAATCCCCATACATGAGGAGCCGGACTGGTAAGCAGTCATGCCACGGAGATCAGCAACCGGATAGCGGCAGGTCTTGGGCACTCACAACTCCAGGCACCTACGTATGAATCAGATATCCTTGCCCTCAAGGGCAGCATAATACTCCTTGGTGAAATGAATCACATCGTCAATGCTCTGCGCATAGTTCACCGCCCTTCTGAAATTGGAGCTGCCCCGAAGGCCTTTCGAGTACCACGCAAGATGCTTGCGCGACAGCCACAGTGCTGTCTGACGCCCGTAAAATTCAATGAGTCCCTGGAGATGGCCCTGGATTATCTGAAGCTGTTCCTGGAGTGTAGGGGAAGGGACCTCTGTACCATCCTTCAGGTAACATGCAACCTGCCTGAACAGCCAGGGACGCCCCAGTGCGCCACGGCCTATCATGATGCCAGCAGCGCCGGTGACTTGGAGACACCTCAAGGCATCATGTGGCGTCCTGATATCCCCGTTTGCAATCACCGGACATGCGACTGACCTGACCACCCCTGCAATTGCCTCCCAATCCGCCTGTCCGGAAAACATGTGGGAACGGGTCCTGCCATGAACCGTTATGAGCGCCACCCCTGCCTTATCTGCGATCTCAGCAAGTTCAAGCACGTTCCGGCTGGCGCTGTCCCAGCCAAGACGCATCTTGACGGTCACGGGACAATCCACCGCATCTATGACTGCCCTGATGATCTGCCCTGCAAGCCCTGGGGTCTTCATGAGTGCCGCACCTGCCCCTGTCTTTACGATCTTTCGCTGCGGACACCCCATGTTGATGTCAATAATGGCAGCGCCAAGTTCCTGGTTCATGCGTGCAGCCCTTGCCATGACATCAGGATCAGCACCGGATATCTGCACCATAAGGGGATACTCCTCACGGGCTGTGGAAGCCATCTTCCCTGCCCGCCTGTTGCTACGCACAATGGCCTGTGAGGAGATCATCTCGCTTACCACGAGTCCGGCCCCAAAACCACGGCATATCCTGCGAAGCGGAAAGTCAGTGATACCGGCAAGGGGCGCAAGGATGACATTGTTTGGGATATGAATATCCCCAATCTGCAGAGGATGATACAGAGACATCTCTTGTTCCACCTGGATCACTGCCCCTTTTCAATGACCATCCTGGTATAGGACGGATGCCTCTCTTCCTCCACTATACGGGCACCTATAATCTGTATCAGATGGTACATCTTGGGTACTGTATCCGGCATGATATACACCTCCACCCTGTCGCCAGGCGGGATGTGAGGATTTTTGAAGCGCAGACCTACGCCTGTTATGGCGCGTCAGCAGTTGTTTCTGCTGTCTATTGTCATAGACACGTTCTTTGTACCCATATCTGTCCTCCACAAGGCAGCAAGGGCCACGAGCAGCACTACTGATAGCACCATCACTGCCATTCTACGGTTTCTCACCAGTCCATTCACTCTATTCACCAGACGCATTTGACCTTTCCTCAAGCTCTTCCCACCTTGCATAAAGGGCATCCACCTTCTCCTGTGCCTCCTGAAGTCTGGTACACCATGCGGCGAGTTCATCAGGATTCTTCATGACAAGCGGATCCTCCACCTGCTTCCTGCACCCTTCAACTGCCTGCTCTGCCTCAAGGATACGCTCCTCCATTGATTCGAGTTCCCTCTTCTCCTTAAAGGTAAGACCGTTTTTCAGACGGCCTGAACGCCTGCGTCTCCCTGTTCTCTTCCGGGCCTTGCCTGACACCCCCCTGGATGCCGCTCTGGTCCTGGCTACAAACTCTGTCCACTGATCACAGGATGCGTAGTGTGCGGCATGACCTGTACCATCAAAGCCGATAATATCTGTTGCGAGGTTATCAAGGAATGCCCGGTCATGACTCACCAGAACGACTGCACCAGGAAACTCCAGCAGACCCTGCTCGAGCACCTCGATGGAGTCAATATCCAGATCATTCGTGGGCTCATCGAGAAACAGTACGTCTGCCGGTTCAAGCATAAATCGCGCTATGAGTATGCGTGCCTGTTCCCCTCCTGACAGATGCGACACAGGCATATCGAGCTGATCGCTCTTGAACAGGAAACGTCTGGCCCAACCTGCCACATGGATCATGCGTCCCTGATACCGGACTGAATCTCCCTCTGGAGCAAGGGCCCGCCTGAGTGTAACATCCCTGTCAAGTTCCTCTCTCTTCTGGTCGAAGAAGGCGCATCTCAGGCCATCTGCATGTATGACAGTGCCGGAATCAGGCTCAATCCTGCCGCTCAGCACATTCATAAGGGTTGACTTGCCACATCCGTTCTCTCCAACAAGACCAAGACACATCCCTGGACCAAGGTCCATATCCAGATCATGGAACAGGACCCTTCCGGACATGGACTTGCCAATACCTCGCGCCCTTATGAGTCTCCTGGTCTGCCGCCCTGTGGAATCAAACCTTATCTCCACCCGCTTGGTGAGTCTATTTCTTGATCTTACATCAGATAGCTGCTGTTTCAGCCCTGAAGCCGCCTGTACCCTGGCATAGGCCTTGGTAGTACGGGCCTTGGGGCCTCGTCTGAGCCATTCAGCCTCCCTGCGCATACGGCTCGCAAGCGATGCCTCAAGGTGCTGCTGGCTCTCAAGAAAGGCGTGACGCTCCTGTACAAATCTGGAATACCCGCCGTTCACCCTGAAAAAACCGTCCGGGTAGGCCTGATTAAGTTCCATGACAGACGTACACAGGGTTTCAAGAAACTTTCTGTCATGGCTCACCATGACAAAGGCAAAGCTGGCACTGGAGAGTATGGACTCAAGCCACATGATGGAATTTATGTCAAGATGGTTGGTGGGCTCGTCAAGAAGCAACAGGTCAGGCTCCTGCACCAGAGCGTGGGCAATGGCAAGACGCTTGAGCCAGCCGCCTGAAAGTGCCCTTACCTGCATAGCGGGTTCCGCAAAACCTGAATGACTGATAATACGCTGAACCTGCGCGTGCACGCGCACCTCATCCTGCTCATGCTGCATTGCACTGTACAACACCTGCTCAACGGTCATGGAACCGGGAAAACTGTCCTCCTGTCCCATGTAGACCACGCGTATATCCCTGCGCCGTACCACCTCCCCGCGGTCAGGCTCTTCAAGGCCTGCAACTATCCGTAGCAGCGTAGATTTTCCGGATCCGTTGGGGCCTACGAGACCTATACGCTCCTGTTGCCTGAATCCTATGGAAAGACCATCAAACAGGGTGTGAGCGCCAAAGGACTTCTGAAGACTGCGGCATGTTACAAGTATGGACATCTTTTAAAATAAAGGTAGCAGAGGAGGTTGCCGTGACATTTTCAAACAGAGGGCACTATAAACACTCATGGCAGAACACTCAAGCTTGGCATACAGGCAGAAAAATCCCGCCAAGCCCCGAAAACGCCTTCGCCTTTTGCTCAGCCCCATCAAAATGGTATTTTTTTTCATGAATGGAAAATTAATACCATTTAATATTATAAAAATATTCCCTTCCTCTGAAAAATTGCCATACACCTTCTCTTAACACCCTGTCTTTACATATTAATCATTGATTAAATCATTTTAACAACCACGGTATGTTTCGTGCAGGATTAAAATGTAGATAGCTGCAGCCAAGGCCCCGCAGCCTGCCGCCTCCGAATCCGGATATGGTTAGTGCCCATCCACAATAAATGGCCCTTCTGCCCCAGGACCGCGTTGCTTGTCGGTAAAAAATACTCGTGGCACTTAGTGCACCCCACTTTTTGCCTCCTCGCGCCCTGTCATAGAAAAATTTCTCATTTCTGGATGGGCACCAACCCCAGGCCAAAGACTGCGGGGCAGGAACCTAAGGAGGAGAGAGATGAAAAACTTACCCGTGTCCCTGTGGATTGCATCCCTGATGCTCATTTTTTCCCTTGCAGACCTTGAAGAGGCAAAATCTGCCCTGACAGCAGGCCCTGATATTATTACTGCACCTGTATCTGTTATTGATGACCCGCCTGGCGCAGTAAATGACCATCAACAGGCCTTTGACGAGAGGCAGGGAGTGGTACTCGGCACACCTCTTCAGGTTGACAGTGGGGCCATTCCTGCCGGCACTGTAATCAACAGCCACATGATCTTCCTCAACACCGAGGAGGGAATTGTGGAGGAGCCTGACGTTGTATGGAAGTTCAATGGTCCCATTCTTGGCGTCATGTCAGACATGTCCGGGGTCCTGGAGGCAGCAAGCAACGTGCTGCTCGGTGCTGCAGGCACCGTATATCCCGGTTCGTTTAACCATCGCGGACTGGAGCCAAACGATTACTACAGTGTATCTGGCAACCTCATCAAGGTATCCATGCAGGTGAGTGAACCAGGTGACTGGATCAGGGTAGTCACCAAGGATGAAGAATCTGATATAAAATGGAACCAACCCCCTGACATGGAACAAGGTGTAAACATCCAGTCAGTAAAGTGGCCGGCAGGCGTGTCAATGGATGATGAGAGACTGGTCGCAGACGACTGGCAGTGCAGGGACCCAAGACCAATTGCAGATGTACATTTCTGGGGCTCTTATATAGGCTGGAGGGACAGACAGGAGATCGACACCTCCCTACCACCACCCGGAGTAAACGCATTCGTTATACGCTTCTACACAGACATTCCCCAAGGCACCGACCCTGACATGCCATACAGCCACCCGGGAGAATTGCTCTATGAAGCAACAATTACAGATTTTTCAGAAACTTTTATTGCGTCCATCCCGCATACCGATGCAACAGGCGACATCAGTTATGAACACAAGTTCGCGTATGACATAGACCTCCCGGAACCATTCAGGCAGGAAGAAGGCACAGTCTACTGGATATCCATTGCGGCAGTCATGGAAGATGCACAATTCCCCTGGGGCTGGGAGAGCTCGACTGTGCACTGGAACGACAATGCATGCAGGTTCTGGACCCATAACCTCTACTGGGATGACATTGATCCCGATGATGATTTTGAAATTCCCTCATGGTATTCCCACGAGAGAGTAGACATGGCCTTTGCACTCACAGTAAAGGCTACACCTCACCCGCCTGTACCTGAACCCATAAAGTGGCAGCAGCGGCCGGACATGAGGACAGGCGTAAACATAAAATCTGATCCCAATGAGAAGGCTACGGTAGCAGATGACTGGCTCTGCCTTGACGGAAGCCCTGTAACCGACCTCCACTTCTGGGGTTCGTATCCGGGCTGGCAGCCTGCCCCTGGGGCTCCGGTAACCCCACCTGGCGTAAAGGCATTCCGCATCCAGATATATTCCGATCATCCAGCAGTGGAACCGGATGGTTTCAGCAGGCCTGACCTGCTGCTCTATGAAACATGGGTGGAAAAATTCAGGGAAACATACGTTGGCCCCATAGAACTTCCCTGGGGAGAAATAGAACACAAGTTCCGTTATGACATGGAGCTTCCCAGAATCTTCTGGCAGAAGAGGGGAACAACGTACTGGCTCAACATTTCTGCGGTCCCGAAGCAGGAACGCCCGTGGGGATGGGAGTCCTCAATGGACCGCTGGAACGATGTAGCAGTCCAGGGATGGTATGATGATCCGGCAAACTGGTGGTGGGATATGCTTATCTCGCCTGCACCTGCCCTGACCTTTGAGGACCTTTTTCCAGGAGATACTTATGCGGTTGGAAATACCTTCACCACCTCTGGCATACCTGTTTCCGTACGGCCATTCAGGCTGTGGGACGGAACACTGTACTATACAGGAAGGGCAATAGTAGACTATGCAGGACAGGCCGGGGGAACAGGTAATGAGATAAACACCAACAACGTGAACCTGGACTTTGCCCTTCCATTTCCGGTCACTGATGTCTCCTTCCTCTTCGGGGAATATGCCGGCCAGAACAACAACCTGGCAATAAACGGCAACATGGTGAACTTTAAAAAATATCATGATATCGACGGCATGACGATTGGTGGAGTCCATGTGTCAGTTGCCGGCGGCTTTGGCAATGACACAGGCATTGTAAAACTTAGTGGGCGGGTAAACCAGCTTGCTGTAGGCGGACAGGAACACTTTATAGATGATGTGACTTTCTCAAAGTTTCTTGACATGTCGTTTGAGCTCACCACATGTGAAGGACCCATAAAGTGGCTCCAGTTCCCCGACATGGCAAACGGCGTAAATATCATCTCATCCATTGAGCATCCCACCGTTGCCGACGACTTTGTATGCACCAACGGCAGGCCCATTACGGAGGTACATTTCTGGGGATCATTCCTTGACAGGGAGGGCAGACACTGGGCACAGGATGTCCCAATCCCCCCGGCCCAGAGTCCCAGGGTAGACAAGTTCAAGCTGAGCTTTCACAGGGACATTCCTGCGGGCGTTGATCCAGATATGCGATGGAGTCATCCGGGTGAACTGCTCAAAGAGGTGTATGCAGATGAATTTGAACGCCATTACTGGGATTCAATTCCCCATGTTGACACTGCCGGCAATATCTGGTGGGAGCACAAGTTTTACTACATGGTCAAACTTCGTGACGAGGACCGGTTCCTGCAGCGGAAGGGTGAGATATACTGGCTCGATATAGGTGCCCAGATGGCAGATGGCGGAGACAGTTTCCAGTGGGGCTGGGAAACCTCCAAGGACCACTGGAATGACGCCGCGGTTTCTGGAGACGGCTATAGGTGGGAGCCCCTTGCGCATCCCGAGCAGGCTGATTTCGAGGATCTGCCGCTCAATAATGTCTATACGGTGGGGCAGTCATTCAGCACCGGCCTGCTGTCGATTGTAGTAGAACCTTTCCGATATCATGATGGCACTCAGGACCTTAACGGCAATGCCTCTGTTACTGCCACTGGATGCGCTGGTGGAAGCGGACAGGAAATACGTCTCTCCACTGTGAATCTCGCCTTTGAATTCCCCTGTGAGACGAATCAACTTCAAATGGATGTAGGCTATCAGGGGGGCATACTCAACCTGGACATCAATGGCGAGAAAAAGGTTTTTGATAACTTAAACGATATCAACGTGCAGATCATTGGCGGCGTACTTTTTCTCTTTGATGATCCGGATGGAGACGGCAAGGGGAAACTCTCCCTCAAGGGGCCGATTTACAACCTGTCGCTGGGTGGCCAGGAACTTTGCATCGATAATATCGAATATGTATGCAAACACCTTGATATGGCCTTTGCCCTGATAACCCAGGACGACACCGCGTACTGCGAGGGCGACTTTGACAGGGACGGAGACGTGGACGGTAAGGACATGGCTGTCTTCATCGAGGATTTCAACCGTACTGACTGCCACGATTCAGGTGACTGTGAGGGGGACTTTAACTATGACGGCAGTGTGAAGGACGACGATATCATGGTGTTTGCACCGGATTATGGCAGGCAAGACTGTCTGTGCACCATACCAGTAGACTGCGATGACAACGACTCCTGCACTTTTGATTTCATTGATCCGGCAACCATGCAATGCACACACAGGCAGATATGTGAAGCCTGCTGCCTTGCAGATGCAATGTGTGACAACCTGCCCATAGATGAATGTGTAAGCCAGGGAGGCAATCCCATGGGCCAGGGAACCAACTGTACCACCACACAGTGCTCCAGTGCCGTAGAGCATGATGAAGGAATTACCTTTCCTGTGAATGGATTGGTACTGTACGCTCCATCCATTGGTGCAGAGACCATCAGTCTCAGTGGCCCCATGGCCATGGATGTCTATTTTGAAGGCCCGGAAGAAGGAGATGCGCAGGATGATGATGACAACGGCTTAGATGAGGTAAGAACCCGGGTGCTCAGCCTTGACCTTCATGGAATAGACCCAGTGCTTGGCCCTGTGAGCCTCAAGCTGAATCATGCCTTTGACTCTACCGGCGGAATCGAGGAGACTGAAAACCTGCTGGTGGGCAGGCTTGATGTACCTCCCTTTGGACCTGCAGGTTCAGTGGCAGACAGTTTCTTTGATATTTTCGTCGAGATTGAAACTGGAGGACAAAAACGCCATTCAAACACACCTCTTCGGTTCGCTGGCACCATTACCTATAAGCCCCTTGAAGACAAAGATGTATTCTGGTGTGTCTCCACAGAGCCAGTAGAGTTGTTCAACGAGGCAGGGATATCTACTGGAGAGACCCTTGGCTGCATAGAACCCATGGGGGCATGCTGCATTGCCGGAAGGTGCATAGCATTGGCAAGGTCGGAATGTGTGGCAAGAGGGGGTGACTACAAGGGGCCTGGCACAGAATGCGCCATAGGGTTGTGTGAGTAGGAATGTTATTTAAGGGATACGCAACATTTAGCTCAGAAAAAAACATAGTACACCCAACCCACGATTATCACACTGGTCACCCTCAGGGCCTGACCCATTACAAGGAGCTGGATCCCGGTCTTTGGCTGATATATACCGAGATATCTCGGGAGCTGGTGTCTCAGTGCCCTGACAGGCGTTGCTATGATGTTTCCAAGCAGCAGGGCAGTCACTGTCTGTTTCACTGTAAGGACCCCGGCACTAAGCATGGCCCCTGCGGCAGCAGCCCCGGCAGTAAACTCTGCCACTATGCTGAAAACCACAACCGAGATACCTTCGACAGGCAGGTGCTCACCTACAAACAGATGAGCGCTTGCCTGCTGCAGATAGTGGAACAGACCGGCCTCCTGCAGGTATACCACAAACAGATAAATGGGCACTGTATAGCACAGTATATTACCCAAGCGCACCTTGACATATTTTTCCAGAAGCTGCCTCACCCTCTGCAGTTTCTCCTGGCGTGTCCTGTGCCTTGCGCCATCCCTTGCCCTCTGGCCTGTGGACGTACTATTGGCCGCATTCCCCAGAAGCAACCTGCCGGTTATGAGCACAACTATTGTACGCACAACTGCGGCAAACAGTGTAATCGTGATATAGATGGCACCTGCACTGCCCACAAGCGGAACAATTACAGCAAAGGTCACAGGAAGGTGGAGGAAGTAGGACGGAAGCCCGAGGTTCAGCAGGGTTGCAAGTAGCATCTCCCGCCTTGTGATCTTTCCCTCCTGATATGCATTCCAGAGCAAGGTATTTGCAGCAACCCCTGAAAGGAATGCTGAAGTAAAGGCTGTCCCGCTGTAGTCACTGAAGTTTCCGGCCCGCATCAAGGGCCGTGAGATAGAGGCCACCACCCCGTTCCAGCCCATACCCTCCACCAGGGCACTGAGGGCAAGGCTGCCCCCCATGATCAAGGAGAGCCTCATCAGGGGCCACACCACCCTTCTGTATAGTGCTTGAAGCTGCAAACCGTGCCAGGAGGCCACCAGGGCACACAGCAACAAGAGACTCACTGCAATGCTAATGACAACATTTCTGGTCGGTATACCCGCCTTCTGTCTGCTTACCACATTATTCACACATCCAATTTCAGGTTTCTGTATTCCAAATACCATGCTACAGGAGCATTGAGTTTTTTTCCACTTGCCAAAGGCTATTCATGTACACAATCCATGCCTTTTTTACTGTTGATTTTCACATAATATAATGAAGATACTTGACGCACTGAGGCCATATTCAGTATGTTGCCAGTCTGCCGTACTATATTAATGGGGGGCAGCATAGGGAAACAGGCCTCTGCCTTCAGGCTCCAGCACTTTCACGGGGCTGATGCCTGCCCATACCGTATGGCAAAAACAAATTTATCATCAAGGAAAGGGAGTGCTGTCTTATGGAAACAGGGAAAATTCGGAATCTGGCCTTGGTATCTCAGAGCGGAAGCGGCAAAACATCGCTTGCTGAAGCCATGCTGTTCAGTGCCAAAGCGACTTCCAGGCTCGGTCGCGTGGATGACGGGACATCTGTGCTGGACTTTGAACCGGAAGAGATAAAACGTCACATAACAGTCAGCACCGCCTTTCATCCCCTGGACTGGAAAAAGCACAAGGTATATCTCATGGATACACCTGGTGATGACAACTTTCTGTGCGAGGCCATCATGGCCCTCAGGGCCGCTGACAACTGCCTCATGGTGGCTGATGCCGTTGACCCAGTCAAACCACAGACTCAGAAGATATGTAACATGATAGCCGAACGTGGCCTGCCCACCATGATGTTTGTAAACAAACTGGACAAGGAGAGGGCAGACTTTCAAAAGGCAGTGGACGCCCTGGCAGAGATTATAGAGACCAGGCTGGTGCCCATCACCCTGCCCATAGGCAGGGAGGAGGCGTTCAGTGGAGTTGTGGATCTGGTACAGATGAAGGCGTTCCAGTTCGACGACAAGGGGAAGGCCACTGCAGTTGACATACCGGGTGACATGGCAGACCAGGTGGAAGAGGCCAGGAATAACCTCATCGAGTATGCCGCCGAGTCAAACGATGACCTGTTGGAAAAATTTCTCGAGGGCGAAGATCTGTCAGCAGACGAGATCGTTGCAGGCCTCAAGCAGGGAATCATGGATGGAGGGTTCATCCCTGTGGCATGCGGTTCTGCTGCAAAGAATGCCGGGGCCTCAACACTCCTTAACTTTATAGTGGAACTCCTCCCATCCCCTGAAGACAAGGGAAACGTCACAGGCACTGATCCCAAATCAGGCGACGAGGTGGAGAGGGAACCCACTCCGGACGCCCCGGTATCCGGCCTCATATTCAAGACACTTACTGACCCGTACACAGGGCGCCTGTCCATCATGCGGATATACTCAGGCACAGTGAAGGCTGACGGCACACTCCTCAACGTCAACAAGGACGAGTCAGAGCGTTTCGGTCAGATATTCATGCTCCAGGGTAAGAAGCAGTCGCCAGTGGATGAGGCAGGCCCTGGCGAGATCATTGCATTTGCCAAACTCAAGGTGACAAATACTGGTGACACACTTTGTGATCCGGCAAATCCCATACAATACGAGTTCACTGAACTTCCCAAGCCTGTCCTCACCTATGCCCTGAAACCCAGGACCAGAGGGGACGAAGAGAAGATTACCCAGGCCCTGGCGCGGCTCCGGGAGGAGGACCCCACACTGGTGGTAAGCCGTGATTCCCAGACCAACGAACTGCTGCTCTCCGGACACGGACAGATACATATAGACGCAACCCTTGAAAAACTGGAACGCAAGTTCAACGTGCAGGTAGACCTCACCCTGCCCAAGATTCCTTACAGAGAGACCATTCAGGCAGCCAAGAAAGGGGTGATCTACAGGCACAAAAAACAGACAGGCGGTGCCGGGCAGTTCGCAGAGGTCCACTTTGACATCTCTCCACTGCCCAGGGACCAGGGTTTTGAATTCGAAGAGGCCCTGGTAGGCATGAACGTGCCGAGAAACTTTGTACCTGCTGTGGAAAAGGGTCTTCATGAAGCCATGGAATCCGGCCCGCTCGCAGGCTATCCTGTCACAGACATCAAGGTGCGGTTCTATGACGGCAAGTCCCATGACGTGGACTCGTCTGAAATGGCATTCAAGATCGCGGCCATCCAGTGTTTCAAAAAAGGTGTGCTCGAGGCCAAACCAACACTGCTCGAACCATTTGTAAAACTCACTGTCACCGTACCTGATGATGCTGTAGGTGACATCATTGGAGACCTCAACGGCAGACGGGGCAAGGTCATGGGTATGGAGCCTGGCAATGGCGTGCAGGTGGTCACTGCCCTTGTCCCTGTGGCAGAGGTCCAGAAGTATGTGCTTGACCTCAATGCAATGACAGCAGGACGGGGCACTTTCACCATGGAACCATCACATTACGAGGAAGTGCCGCCAAACATGGTTGAAAAGATCGTAGCGGCAAGCAAGGCAGAAGAGGAAAAGTAGCGGACAGCCCATTATCTTAAAGAGGCTGTCCTTTACAGGACACAGAGTTCGGGTGAATGCCGTGCTCTGTGTCCTTTTTTGCGTCTCCACCACACCACAGTACACCTGAAAATGCAGAAGCGGCTGACAAGGCCTGGTGTGCTGTAACCTATCCTGACATTTCCAAACGAGATATGGACTTCAAGAAAAAGACATACAAGGTGGGCATACTCACTGTGAGCGACAGTGCATGCAGTGGTGCAAGGGATGACTCAACCGGCCCTATGATTGCCAAGTTTATTGAAGAGACAGATGGTTTCAGCGTAGAATACGCGTATGCAGTGCCTGATGAGACGGACAGGATCGCTGCACTCCTTGTGGAGTGGGCCGATGAGAGGGGTGTTGACCTCATCATCACCACAGGAGGCACAGGACTGTCTCCCCGCGATGTCACACCAGAGGCAACAGCAAAGGTCATCCACAGACAGATCCCTGGCATTGCCGAGGCCATGAGGCTACGCGGCCTTGACTCAACTCCCATGGCCATGCTCTCACGCGCCCTTGCAGGGGTAAGAAACCACACCCTGATCATCAACCTGCCAGGCAGCCCTGGAGGGGTAAGAGAGGGCATGGAGGTGATCAAACCGGTTCTGAAACATGCCCTTGACAAGATAAACGGTGACCAGACACCATGCCATGCGCCTGAATAGCGCTGGGCAGACAGCAGACCGACAGAAAAGGAAATTCATATGGAAATAGGTATAGTGGGCCTTCCAGCCTCAGGAAAGACAACCATATTCAATGCGCTCACAGGAAGCGAAGCAGAAGTCTCAGCATTCAAAGGGGGAAAGAAGGACCCCAATCTTGCAGTGGTACAGGTACCTGACCAGAGACTGTACAGGCTGAGTGAAATGTACACCCCCAAGAAGACTACACCGGCGCAGGTACGCTATGTTGACATAGGGGGCACGGTTAACGCCCATGACAACAAGGAGTCCTCCATGGACGAGCTGCTTCGCCTGCTTAGGCCCGTTGATGCCCTGGTGAATGTGGTCCGAAACTTTGAATTTGCAGGAGAATCCCCTTCTCCCCAGGATGATTTCGATGCCTTAGAATCAGAACTTGTATTTTCTGACCTCATGACAGTGGAAAAGCGGGTGGAAAAACTGGAAAAGGAGATCACAAAGGCCAAACGGGGAAATCCCCAGGAGCTTGAACTGCTCCAGAAGGCACGGGACATTCTGGACAAGGGCAAGGCACTGCGGGCATTTCCTGAAATAGCCGGCTCTCCGCTTCTCAGGGGCTATGCCTTTCTCTCTGCCAAACCATGCATAGTGGTACTCAACAGTGACGACGATGCAGAACTCGGAGCCTGCCCAATAGAACTTCCCGAAGGGGTCACCATGCTGGAGATAAAGGGCAGACTCGAAATGGAACTGGCCCAGCTCACTGACGAGGAAGCTGACCTGTTCAGAGAGGACATGGGACTTGAAGAGCCTGCCACAAACATGCTCATCAAAAAGTCATACGAGTTTCTCGGCCTGATCTCCTTCTTCACCGTAGGCCCTGACGAAGTAAAGGCATGGACACTGCGGAAAAATACCCTGGCACCCAAGGCAGCAGGGGTTATTCATTCGGACATAGAAAAGGGATTCATCAGGGCAGAGGTGGTCTCTTACCAGGACCTCATCGCGGCAGGAAGCCACGCTGCGGCCCAGAAGGCAGGAAAGGTGAGATTGGAGGGTAAGGACTACATAGTGCAGGATGGTGATGTGATAAACTTCAGGTTCAATGTGTGAACCACTTTTCACACATGGAAGATAATTTCCTTCCATAGACCATCTGAAATCCATCCCCACCACAACAACTATTTGTTTTTACTAAATATCTTAGCGATAACATTCTGGCATCTTTTTTGCTTTTGCTACAACAGATTATCATCATAAAAAGTTATCAGAAATGCACCATGAAGTATTTAGGAGGTATGCCAATGATGAAAAACCTAAGTGTCAGGCTGTTATCCATTCTTGCCACAGTACTGTTCCTCTCAAGCACGGCGTTCGCTCTTGTGGAGGGGCTACCCTACTCAGCATCTTGCGAGACATACTTTGGACAAAGCTATGATTCAGGCCAGTTTCATGCGTATTTGGAATCACCCTCCCCGGATGGTTACGCCGAGGCAATGATCGGCCCATCCTCCCCATGGGATCTGCACTCCATTGCCTATGTCAAACTTGTTGACGGGGAAACCATGAGCTATGCGTCTGGCTATGCAGAAATACATCAACAGTTCATAGTAACTGGCGCAGGAGATGCCACTATAGAGTTCCACTATGATGGCACATTGGCCATAAATGACCCGGATAATGGCCTGAATGGCCTGTATAGTGTCTCTTTCTTCTTAGACGCATATGACAGTATTGCACAAAACAATGACTTTTGGAAAAATGAAGAATTGTCAGAAACGGGAAGTGACGACTACGCAGGAAACTTTACCTTTAACTATACATTTTCTGAAGATGAGATAGGAAATATCTTTGATATCACCCTGGAACTTCAGACAGGTATAGGCGGGGAAGGGCTCTCATACAATGGTCCAAGCTACGCAGAACTTTCTGCAGATTTCTTCAATACAGCCAGCATAACCGGGGTAAATGGCCCCATAGCCCCGTTAAGTGCTGTACCAATACCAGGGGCCATATGGCTGCTTGCCCCCGGGCTGACCGGCCTCTTCGCGGTACGCCTCAACAAGAAATCCCGGACTTAAAAAACGGGTAAAACTGACAGTCCCACCACTCCTGTCTGACCTTATTATTCACACCTATTATTGCAAGTCAGGCCCTCAGGTCTATACCCGAGGGCCTGTAAACTGGTACTTTGCCACACGTAACGCCAGATCAGCACCTAAGGTTTAGGTGGCATCTGACCTGTGTACATCAAAAATCCCTCATGGACAAACTGGCTTACCGCAAAGAACAGGGCCATTCCCATGGCCCATCTGACGATCTGAACCCGGGTGGCATCATACTTTAACATCTTTTTGGTTAGACCTATAAAGAGAAATACAGTTCCAAAACCGTAAAAGACTGACACAAAAACCTGCTGAAGAGACGCAGCAATAGCCCCTGGCATATCCCCTCCCCTAACGGAAAAAACCAACGTAAGCCCCAACATGGTAAGTATGAAATTTATGTCATCTCTGGTAAATTTCTTGCCTTTTCCTTCATCCTCGTCATGTTCTGGTGAAGAAAGATTGAGGCTCTTCTTCAGCGTATCACCAATCTTCTTCAGATTCTCTATCTCCCTCTTCTCCATTCTACTCTCCCTGAACTTGTCGGCAGTGGCTGTTGTATTTGCACTGCCTTCCGGTATTATGAAAATCTGCTTAAAACCTGAACTGAACACTCCATACTACACGACACCTGAAATGCAAAAGCAATTGGCAAAGGCGGATGGTGCTTTTTCTCATGGTTTTGGCCGCGGGCAAATATATCATTAACAAGGCATTGCAACTGATGAACTTTAAAAGCATGAGAAAAGCACCATCCGCCGTATAGGTGTCGTGTAGTATGCTGAACACTCAATCCAGACAAAACATAGGCGGTCACTTACAATACAGTACTCATGACCACCCTGATTAGACCAAATTATGGAGTGTAGTCAAGCAGTAATCAGGGTCTGTCCGGATTCTATCCAGAGGTAATTGCATGGCACGCACAGAGGCATTTGAACATTACAGCGAACAGTATGAGAACTGGTTTGAAAGGAACAGGGAGATATATGAACGGGAACTTGAGGCCGTAAGGCGCATGCTGCCCCATTCAGGCAATGGTATTGAAATTGGTGTTGGGTCAGGACGATTTGCTGCCCCGCTTGGCATCACTGCAGGTATAGAACCGTGCGTGGAAATGGCCACCATAGCAAAACAGAAGGGAATCAGCACTGCCATTGGCATTGCAGAACAGATGCCTGTGCGATCACACTGCTGCGATTTTGCACTCATGGTCACCACCATCTGTTTCGTAGACAGTGTGCTGGAATCGTTTCTTGAGGCAAAGCGCATACTAAAGCCCGGAGGTTATCTGATTACCGGGCTGGTTGACAGGGATAGCAAGCTTGGACAGCGCTACCAGAAACGAAAAGACAGAAGCAGATTTTATGCAGAGGCAACCTTCTATAACGCAGACGAGGTAAAGGACTACATGCGCCAGGCAGGCTTTGAAAACATAGAGGCATGCCAGACACTCCTTGAACATGGTGATCATGATGGCAAACAGATAATCCCAGGCACAGGCAAGGGGGCCTTTGTAGTTATCAGGGCAGAGGCTGGAGATGAATACTTGAACTGAAACATGAGGAAACAATGGTCAACAGGATATTCATAGCAAGACATGGCGAGACATTGTGGAACCGCCAGGGACGAATGCAGGGCCAGCAAGACTCCGCACTTACTGACAGAGGCAGGGCACAGGCAGAACAGTTGAAAGAACACCTGATGTGCAACCCCACCATACAGTCACAGGGTATATGTGCTGCATACAGCAGCAACCTTGGTAGGGCAAAGGAGACCCTTGCCATATGCCTCAAGGGCACCACAGTACCTTCATATGCCTTGAATGAACTCAATGAGATATGTCTCGGTGACTGGGAAGGTCTGACATTTCAAGAGGTTGAACAGCGGTGGCCGGAACAGTTTCACAACTTCTGGCACCACCCTTCACGTTACGTACCGGCAGGAAATGGAGAAACATTTCTACAATTACAACAAAGGGTGATCAAGGCATTAAAGAAGATAATGCAAAGGCACCACGGTGAAAACATACTTGTAATATCTCACTGGATGGCCATAAAGACTGCCATAGCCTACTTCAAAGGGATGGACATAGACCACATACCATCCATCCCCAAACCAGACAATGGAGAGTACAACATATTAAGTATCTGCTCACAAAACACCACATCTACCATGTTATCGGGCAGTTGAAGTAGGAGAGTACACCTGGGTACCATCTGCCTTGCATATCAGAATACAAGGCCCCTCTGCCGTATAGGTGCACGTGGAGTATGATATCTGCACTACCACGCAATAACTATTTGGGCAAGAGCCGAGTAAGCACTACCTTGAGGGTCTCTCCCTTTGACTTCATGACCTGCTGCTGGGCAGCAATCTGATATCTGTCCTCACACATCCTCAGAAAGGGGGCAAGGCTCTTGCGCCGCCTGTCGTGTGCCATGTATATAACGCCATCTGGCTTTAAATACTTCTCAAAACAATCTAACAGTGGCTGAAAGAACCGCTCGTGAAACAGCACCTCAGAACCTATTATCACGTCAAACTTGCCACCAAGATCAGAGGGATTGAGCCAGTCCAGGGTGGCCGTGTGGGCCTGGGCTTCACACCCGTTAACA
Organism: uncultured Desulfobacterales bacterium; assembly: GCA_964638145.1. Taxonomy (GTDB): domain Bacteria; phylum Desulfobacterota; class Dissulfuribacteria; order Dissulfuribacterales; family QOAL01; genus S144-17. The sequence continues at coordinate 47,091 of CAZXAK010000016.1, forward strand.
GCAGCAGATACATGAACAAAATCCATGATCTCCTGCTCGTAATCAGTGATGGTTACGTCATGACCAAAAGCCGCTCCTACGATACCTGCAGCAGCAAGCCCGGAACCCAGCTCAAGTATGCGTCGGTCCTGTTTCACAGGCATGGCAGCCATGAGGTTGGCCATGACCATTGAGGCCTCCCATATCTTGACCCAGAAGGGGAACTCGGAGGCATTGGCAAAGATGTCCTTGCCGGCAACCAGCGGCTCTATATCTGCAAGGTGCAGGAAGTAAAACTCCCTGCCCCTCACAGTAACTGCCTCAAAGTCAAGCTCGTACTTTTTTGACAGGCGCTTTACTATATCCTGGACACTATCGGGAATGGCCACCTTCCGCGGTGCGTTCTTCTTGGCCTCTCCGGTGCCTCTGCTTATTCTGATCTTCATGGCATGGCTCTTCATCATCAGGCCGCCTTCCTGCCGCCACGTCTGCGTTCCTTTTCTTCATAGAAGACACGACCTGTACCTGCAGGTATGAGCCGACCCATAATCACGTTCTCTTTGAGGCCGCGGAGATGATCCACCTTGCCTGCAATGGATGCATCTGTGAGCACCTTGGTGGTTTCCTGGAACGAGGCCGCTGAAATAAAACTGTCAGTGGTCAGGGAGGCCCTTGTGATACCGAGGAGCATGGGCTCTGCATTGGCTGGTTCTCCGCCCTCTGCCATTACCCTCTGGTTCTCCTCCTCGAACTTGTGAAGCTCCACCTGTTCATCCAGCATGAAGCTTGTATCTCCAACACTGGTGATACGCACGCGGCGAAGCATCTGGCGCACAATGACCTCGATATGCTTGTCATTTATCTTGACACCCTGCAGCCTGTACACCTCCTGGATCTCATTCACCAGATAACGGGCAAGCTCCTTGATACCCTTGACCCTAAGGATATCATTGGGATTTACCACACCATCTATGAGCTGTTCACCGGCACGCACATAGTCGCCCTCATGCACATTGATATGTTTGCCCCTGGGGATGAGATACTCTTTGGGCTCACCATACTCAGGAGTGATGATAACGCGGCGTTTGGTCTTAATCTCCTTGCCAAAGGAGACCACACCGTCAATGTCAGCAATGACAGCATACTCCTTGGGCTTGCGCACCTCGAAAAGTTCTGCAACCCTTGGCAGACCACCAGTAATGTCCTTTGTCTTGGTGGTCTCCCTTGGAATCCTGGCAAGGGCTGTTCCTGCCTCGACTATCTCTCCTTCATTGACAGTTATAATGGCCCCAACAGGAAGCAGATAACGTGCCTCGGTCTTGAACTCGCCAATCTTCTTGGTACGACCCCTCTCATCCTTTATGGATATCCTTGGCCGGTAGTCTGCGGCCTTGTGCTGGATTACCACACGGCTGACCTTGCCGGTAACAGCATCCACCTTCTCCTGTATGGTGGCACCTTCGATGAGATCCCCGTATTTTACCCTTCCTGACACCTCAGTGAGAATGGGCACTGTGAACGGATCCCACTGTGCAAGGAGCTGGCCTGGTTCGATCTCCTGCCCCTCTTCCACAGTAAGCTCAGCACCGTAGATGACGGGGTATCGCTCGCGCTCCCTGCCGTCAGGGGCCATAATCACTATCTCACCATTACGGTTCAGCACCACGTTACGGCCCTGGGGGTTACGCACCATGTTCATGCGCTCAAACTTCACAGTACCGTTACCCCTTGCATGGATCTCCGCCTGCTCAACTTTACCAGACGCGGTTCCACCAATATGGAAGGTACGCATGGTAAGCTGGGTACCAGGCTCACCGATTGATTCAGCGGCTATGATACCAACGGCCTCCCCAAGTACCACACCACGGCCCCTGGCAAGATCACGCCCATAACACTTGGCGCATACGCCAAATGGCGCACGGCATGCAAGCACTGATCTGATCTCCACCTTGGAGATACCGGCGTTCTCTATCCGCTTTATTGCCTCTTCATCAATGTCATCGTTGGCTTTGACCAGCACCTCACCTGATACTGGGTCCACTATATCCATCAGGGCAACCCTGCCGAGGATACGCTCGCCAAGGGGCTGGATTATCTCACCGCCCTCCATGAGGTGTTCCATCTCAATGCCGTCAATGGTACCGCAATCCTCCATGGTAATGGTGGAGTCCTGTGCCACGTCAACGAGGCGCCTGGTGAGATAACCAGAATTTGCAGTCTTGAGTGCAGTATCCGCAAGGCCCTTCCGGGCGCCATGTGTGGAGATGAAGTATTCCAGCACACTGAGCCCCTCACGGAAATTTGCCTTGATGGGTGTCTCGATAATCTCACCTGAAGGTTTGGCCATGAGACCGCGCATACCGGCAAGCTGCCTGATCTGGTCCTTTGAACCCCTGGCCCCTGAATCAGCCATGATATAGATGGGGTTAAAACTCGGAGTGGGAATCACCTTACCGTCAGGATCACGATAGTAGTCATAGGTGATATCCTCCATCATCTGCTTGGCTACCTCATCGGTGGTGCGGCTCCATATGTCAACCACCTTGTTGTAGCGCTCACCCACGGTGATGAGACCCTCTGCATACTGCTCCTGGACCTCGTCCACCTCTTTCTGGGCCTTCTCGATGATCTCTTCCTTGCTGACAGGTATCTTCATGTCATTGATGCCAATGGAGATACCTGCAATTGTGGCGTACCTGTAACCCACCTCCTTGAGGCGGTCAGCCAGGATACAGGTCTTCTTGGCACCGGCAAGGCGATAACTCATGTCAATTAGCTTGGCAAGGTCCTTCTTGCGGAGCACACGGTTCATCTGATCAAAAGGCACCTCGTCAGGCACCACATCAGACAGCAGTACCCGTCCCACAGTGGTGTCCACAAGCTCTCCGTCTATCTTCACCTTGATCTTTGCCTGCAGGTGCACAACCCCTGTGCTCCAGGCGTGTATCACCTCGTTCCTGCTGGCAAAGCACTTGCCCTCGCCCTTTGCACCAAGCCTCTCCCTGGTCATGTAGTAGATACCAAGGACAATGTCCTGGGTCGCAAGGATGATGGGCTCACCGTGCGCAGGAGAGAGCACGTTGTTGGTGGACATCATCAGGACCCTGGCCTCTGTCTGTGCCTCCACGGACAGGGGGAGGTGCACTGCCATCTGGTCACCGTCAAAGTCTGCGTTGTAGGCCACACAGACCAGGGGGTGGAGCCTGATGGCCTTGCCCTCAACGAGTACTGGCTCAAATGCCTGTATTCCGAGCCGGTGAAGCGTTGGAGCGCGGTTCAATAGTACACAGTGCTCCTTTACCACCTCGTCAAGCGCATCCCACACCTCGGGAAGCTCCTTTTCCACCATCTTCTTGGCGCTCTTGATGGTGGTGGCAAGCTTCTTTTCCTCGAGCTTGTTGTATATAAAGGGTTTGAACAGCTCCAAGGCCATCTGTTTGGGAAGACCACACTCCTGAAGCTTCAGGTCAGGCCCCACCACGATGACCGAACGGCCTGAATAGTCCACACGTTTTCCCAAAAGGTTCTGGCGAAAACGGCCCTGCTTGCCCTTTAGCATATCAGAGAGGGACTTGAGGGGACGCTTGTTGGGGCCAGTAACCACCCTGCCACGCCTGCCATTATCCAGCAGCACGTCAACCGCCTCCTGGAGCATACGCTTCTCATTGCGAATTATAATCTCAGGGGCATCAAGGTCCATGAGCCTCTTCAGGCGGTTGTTACGGTTTATCACCCTGCGGTACAGGTCATTGAGATCAGAGGTGGCAAACCTTCCACCATCAAGGGGCACAAGTGGCCTCAGATCAGGGGGGAGCACAGGAACGATGTTCAGGATCATCCATTCGGGCCGGTTACCTGAATCCCTGAAGGCCTCGGTCACCCTGAGACGCTTTCCAAGCTTCTTGCGTTTGGCCTCGGAACGGGTGGTCTGCATGTCTTCCCGCAGCTCACGGGACAGGGCCTCGAGATCAAGCCTTGAAAGCAGGGTATAGATGGCCTCAGCCCCTATGCCCACCTCAAATTTGCCCTCAAACTGCTCCAGATTCTGCTGATACGCCTCATCAGACATGAGGGTACCCACAGGGAGTTCAGGAAGCTGTGACTCTATGACTATGTGGGATTCAAAGTAGAGGACCCTCTCAAGTTCCTTGAGCGTAAGATCCAGCAGGGACCCAATCTTGCTGGGAAGGCTTTTCAAAAACCAGATATGGGCCACAGGGGCGGCCAGGGAGATATGGGCCATCCTCTCACGGCGCACCTTGGACTGGATAACCTCCACGCCGCACTTCTCACACACCACGCCCCTGTGCTTCATGTGCTTGTACTTTCCGCAAAGGCACTCATAATCCTTAACCGGACCAAAGATCTTGGCACAGAAAAGGCCCTCTCGCTCCGGTTTGAACGTCCGGTAATTTATGGTCTCCGGCTGCTTCACCTCGCCGTGAGAACGTTTCATGATGTTCTCAGGAGATGAAACAGAAATACGCACAGCCTTGAAGCTAAGTGGATCTTTGGGCTTGGTAAATAGGGATAAAAGATCGTCCATTAATAAACCTCTCTCTGTTCAGGCAGGTTTCCATGGCTCATGTGACTTAAATTGTGATGATACACGGCCAGGCCTGACGCCGCCCTGCCTCACAGGGCGGCATGAAATTTTCTAATTTCGCTACTCCAACAGATCTATATCCATACAGAGGCCCTGAAGCTCCTTAACAAGCACGTTGAAGGACTCAGGAAGCCCGGCCTCAAGGAAGTTGTTCCCCTTCACTATCTTCTCGTACATACGGGAACGGCCGAGGACATCGTCTGACTTTACGGTGAGGAACTCCTGCAGGGAGTATGCTGCGCCATATGCCTCCATGGCCCAGACCTCCATCTCACCGAGACGCTGACCACCAAACTGGGCCTTGCCGCCAAGGGGCTGCTGGGTAACGAGGGAATAAGGCCCTGTGGAACGGGCATGTATCTTGTCGGCAACGAGGTGGTGCAGTTTGAGCATATACATAATGCCCACAGTCACCTTCTCAGAGAATGGTTCTCCGGTAAAACCGTCGTAGAGTGTCACCTGTCCAAGCTCTGACTGGCCTGCATCCACCAGCATACGTCTGATATCATCCTCCCTGGCACCATCGAATACAGAAGTCGCCATAGGGATTCCCTTCTCCAAGTGGATGGCAAGCTCCCTGATCTCTTCATCACTCATTCCCCCTATGAGCGCTTCCAACTGGTCCTCAGAGTAGATACGGGCAAGTTCCTGCTTGATCTTGTCAATCTGGTACTGACGGGCCATCTCTGCCAGCTTCTCTCCAAGCTTGCGACCGGCCAGACCGAGATGAATCTCAAGTATCTGCCCCACGTTCATACGTGAGGGCACGCCAAGGGGATTGAGCACTATATCCACAGTGGTGCCATCCTCGAAATAGGGCATATCCTCTTCTGGAACTATGGTTGATACAACACCCTTGTTTCCATGACGGCCTGCCATCTTGTCACCAACAGAGAGTTTTCTCTTCATGGCAACATATACGCAGACCATCTTGATAACACCCGGGGGGAGATCATCCCCCTTCTTTATCCGCTCTATCCTGGCCTCAAAATAGTCACGTATGCGGGCAATCTCCCTGTCATACCACATGAGGATATCCGCTACCTCAGGATCAGGGGTGTTACGTCCCTCAAGGATAAGATCTCTCAGACGGGAAAAAGGCACCTTGGCAAGGGCCTCTGCAGTAATCTCCTTGCCGGCCTCGAGCAATGCGGTCCCGTGCCTGTCTGTTATGGAGATGGCGGGTTTCTTCCCGGCAAGATGCTTGGCCAGTTTCTGGAGCGCTGTCCTCTTGATGACAGTGATCTCGTCCTCCTGGTCCTTGAGGATATCAGCTATCTCCATATCCTCCAGTTCCTGAATGCGCTCATCCTTGGCCACTCCCTTGCGGCAAAAGACCTTGGCGTCAATGACCACACCATTTACCCCAGGCGGCACCCTAAGGGAAGTATCCTTCACATCCCCTGCCTTTTCGCCAAATATTGCACGCAGGAGCTTCTCTTCCGGTGACAACTGGGTCTCTCCCTTTGGAGTGACCTTGCCCACCAGGATATCACCTGCCTTGACCTCGGCCCCTATCCTTATGATGCCGGAATCATCGAGATTCCGCAGGGCCTCGTCACCCACATTGGGGATATCACGAGTGATCTCCTCCTTGCCGAGTTTGGTGTCACGGGCCTCTACCTCGAACTCCTCTATATGAACCGAGGTGTAGACGTCGTTCTTTACCAGCCTCTCGTTTACGATGATTGCATCTTCGAAGTTGTACCCACGCCAGGGCATAAAGGCCACCATGACATTCTTGCCAAGGGCAAGCTCTCCATACTTGGTGGACGGACCATCCACCAGGACCTCACCCTTTTTCACACGCTGTCCCGGCATTACTATAGGGGTCTGGTTCAGAGTGGTGGTCTGGTTGGACTTCTGATACTTGGTGAGTTTGTGAATCTCTACCTCAATGGGCAGGTTGTTTTCCTTGTCCTCATCATAGCCAACAACGATTCGCCTGGAGTCAACATACTCCACCCAGCCGTCCCGTTTTGCTATGACTGCCACTCCTGAATCATGGGCCACGGTACGCTCAAGGCCGGTTCCCACCAGCGGGGCATCAGATACCAGCAAAGGCACTGCCTGCCTCTGCATGTTAGAGCCCATAAGAGCCCTGTTTGCATCGTCATTTTCAAGAAATGGAATGAGACCTGCTGCCACGCTCACAAGCTGGTTGGGCGCCACATCAACTGCGGTTACCTGGTCAGAAGGCACCATGAGGAACTCACCCTTTCTCCTGACACCTACGGTGGAGTCAAGGATATGCCCCTCATCATCAATGTTGATGGTGGCCTGTGCAATGGTCTCCTCCTCCTCTTCGGTGGCTGTCATATACACCACATCCTTTGAGACCTTGCCGTCAACCACCTTGCGGTACGGAGTCTCGAGAAAGCCATAGGCGTTTATACGGGCCAGGCTGCTCAGAGAGACAATTAGGCCGATATTTGGACCTTCCGGTGTCTCAATCGGACAGATACGTCCATAATGAGTGGGGTGAACGTCACGCACCTCAAAACCAGCCCTCTCCCTTGAAAGACCGCCAGGGCCAAGGGCAGACAGTCTCCTCTTGTGGGTTACCTCAGACAGCGGGTTGGTCTGATCCATGAACTGGGAGAGCTGGCTGGAACCAAAGAACTCCTTGATGACAGAACTCACTGGCTTGGGATTCACCAGATCATTGGGCATCAGGGCCTCCATCTCCTGGAGGGTCATCCTCTCCTTGATGGCACGCTCCATGCGTACCAGTCCGATCCGGTACTGGTTTTCAATGAGTTCTCCAACAGAACGGACACGACGGTTGCCCAAATGGTCGATGTCATCCACAGGCCCGCGCGTATCCTTGAGGAAGACCAGCTCCTTGACAGTCTCAAGGATATCCTCCTTGGTAAGCACACGCTGGGACAGGGGCTCATTGACATTGATGCGCTGATTCATCTTGTAGCGCCCGACTTCAGAGAGGTCATAGGTATCTGGATTGAAGAACAGGCCATGGAAGAACTTCTCGGCCACCTCCATTATCAGCGGACTGCTGGGCCTAAGCCTCCGGTATATCTCTAATATGGCCTCCTCCTGATCCTTGACCTTGTCAAGAAGCAACGTATCCCTTACAGAGGAGCTTACGGTAATACCATCGATGAAAAGGGTGGAGAACCTGGTTATACCAGCCTCCCTGATCTTTATAAGATCATCTGCGGTAAGCTGTGTATTTTCAGGCAGTATAACCTCACCAGTCTCAGGGTTGATGATATCTTCCGCAGTGACCTGCCCCACCAAACTATCCTCGTCAACAGGAACCCTTGTCACCCCGAGGTCTTCAAACTTCCTCATCATGGTGCGGGAGAACTTCCTGTTGGCCTTGACCAGTACGTCACCTGTCTGAGGATTGATAACGTCCAAAGTGGCACGTTGTCCCACAAAGGTCTCAGGATTTACCACCCTGTAAAGCAGACGGCCGTCAAACTCATAGACGTCCCACTTGTAAAAGGTCTTGAGGATATCCCTGTTGGTATATCCAAGGGCCTTGAGTACCACAGTGGCAGGAAACTTGCGTCTGCGATCAATCCTGACATGCAGGATGTCCTTGGCATCAAACTCAAAATCAATCCACGATCCACGCACAGGGATGATCCTGGCAGAATAGAGGAGCTTGCCGCTCGCGTGACTCTTGCCCTTGTCATGGTCAAAGAATACACCAGGAGACCTCTGGAGCTGGCTTACCACGACCCTCTCTGTACCATTCACAATGAATGTACCTGTACGGGTCATCAATGGCAGGGCGCCAAAGTATATCTCCTGTTCCTTGATATCCCGGATACTCTGGACACCGCTCTCCTTGTCAACGTCATAGGAGAGCAGTCTCACCACAATCTTCATTGGGGCCTCATAGGTGACTCCCTTGGCAAGGCACTCCCATTCTGTATACTTGGGTTCCCCAATGCTGTACTGGACAAACTCAAGAGAGGATGCCCCTGTAAAATCTGTGATGGGAAACACGCTCTGAAAGGCCGCCTGCAGGCCCTTGTCCTCCCTGGCCTCTGGGGCCACGTCTTTCTGCAGGAAATGCATGTAGGATTTCTGCTGCAGCTCAATGAGATGCGGCGTATCTATGACCTTTTTTACCCGGCTGAAGCTCTTTCTAACAGGAAGCGTCTGGAGTTTTAACATATGGATTTCTCAGGGAAAGTTAGAAGTTAAAAGTAGGAAGTTCATCACGACGGAAAGCGCCAGGCAACTATACCAGGCGCTTTCCGCTAAAATTGAAGCATCTATGCTGCACCAGCGATTCTGTGCAGCATCCCTGCCGGAAAGAGGTACATTATCACTCTAACAACACCTTTCAGGCAGGTATAAAGCCGATAAACGGCATATGTATTTATGCTACTGATACTATTTGATCTCCACAGTAGCACCGACCTTTTCGATCTGCTCTTTGATCTTCTCGGCCTCATCCTTGGAGACAGCCTCCTTGACCGTGGAGGGAGCACCCTCAACCAGTTCCTTGGCCTCCTTGAGTCCAAGACCTGTAACTGCACGAACTTCCTTGATGACCTTGATCTTCTGGCTACCAAAGTCCTTGAGGATTACATCAAACTCGGTCTTCTCCTCCTCAGCTGCCCCTCCGGCCTCAGCCCCAGGGGCGGCCCCAGCGGCAGCAACAGCTACGGGAGCTGCAGCAGTAACACCAAACTTCTCCTCAAGATCAGAGATGAACTCAGAGAGTTCAAGAACAGTCATATTTGAAATGAATTCAATTACATCTTCCTTGGTAACAGCCATTTTTAAAATGCCTCCTGAAAATATGAAAAAACTTTTTTATTTTAGCGAAAAACAGTCCCGGTAACGAATTAGTCCAAGCTGACCCTGCTATTTCTTGGAATCCTCAATGGCACGCAGTGCATAGAGCAACTTTCTTGGAATTCCTGAAAGGGCCTGAACCAACTTGGTAGGTGTTGCAACAAGCACAGACAGCATCTGAGCCAGCAGCACCTCCCGGCTTGGCAGCTTGGCCAGTGCCTCAATGCCGGCCAGATCAATAGGTGTACCATTGAGCATACCGCCCTTGAATTCCATTACTTCATTGTCTTTCCGGAAATCCACCAGCACCTTCGCAAGTGCCACAGGGTCATCATAACCGATGGCAAAGGCATTGGGACCAGTCATCATGTCAGTCAAAATTTCCACGTCCGTGCCCTTTGCCGCAAGCCTGACCAGCGTGTTCTTGGCGACCTTGTAGTCAGCGCCAGCCTCTCTGATCTTTTTGCGCAGCTCGTCTGCTGCCGCAACGGTTAATCCCGGAGACTGAGCCACAATCACAATGGATGCGTTCCTAAACTTTTCTTTGAGTTCAGCAACTATGGCTTCTTTTTTGTCTCTTGAAATTGCCAAATGTATCCCCCCTTTCTGCCGAGGCAGTTAGTTGACTGCCAAAGGCATAGGCGACGCCCGTCTCGGTAGGTGAACAGGAACGGCACCTGTCCATTAAACCACAGGGTACCTACTGTCTTTGACCAAAGGCTGGACAATGCCCTTTATGAATGTTTTGCCCAATGGCTATGCGGTCCGTTTGTGAAAAAGCCAGCACGCAAGTGCACTGCGCTTTCTCACCTCTCACACATTGCTCCGAACAAAACCCTTCATCTTCAAATGGACATCAGAGAGCCAGCCCAATATAAAAATTCGCCCCATCCAGGGGCGAAAAAATATCCTCGTTACATCTCCTGTATCCATCAATTCATGTATCCATCAATGGATACATCAACTAATCGGACAAAGAGATCAGGCACTTGCGGCAGCCTTCATTTCACCTGTATCCATGCGAACCCCAGGCCCCATGGTGGTAGAAATGGCAAGACTCTTCACATATGCACCCTTTGCCGTGGAAGGCTTCATCCTGAGAATGGTATCTGCAAAGGCTGCAAAATTCTCTCTTATCTTGTCCTGACCAAAAGATACCCGACCTATGGGCACATGGACAACGCCAGCCCGGTCCACCCTGAAATCCACCTTTCCGGCCTTTATATCCTTTACAGCCTTAGCAATATCCATGGTGACAGTCCCGGTCTTGGCATTTGGCATCAGCCCCCTTGGACCAAGGATCCGGCCGATCCGGCCAACAAGTGCCATCATGTCAGGCGTGGCAACCACCTTGTCAAACTCAAGCCAGCCCTCTTTCTGGATCTTCTCGATCATATCCTCGGCACCTACGAAGTCGGCCCCAGCCTCCTTTGCCTCAGTGGCCTTCTCTCCCTTGGCAAGTGCAAGGACTTTCACAGTCCTGCCAGTACCATGCGGCAGGACCACAGAACCCCTTATGTTCTGATCTGCCTTTCTCGGATCAACACCAAGTTTCACTGCCACATCGACACTCTCATCAAAATTCGCATAGTGAGTATCAAGGGCAAGGGATATAGCCTCATCAAGAGTGTACTTCCGGGTAGAGTCTACCTTCTCCTTAACCTGAATATATTTTTTTCCATGACGTGCCATGGTCTATCACCTCTAACCTACTACCTCGATACCCATGCTTCTTGCAGTACCTTCAATTGTCTTCATAGCTGCCTCAATATTGGCAGCAGTAAGGTCAGGCATTTTCAGAGTCGCTATCTCCTTGACCTGCTCCCTGGTAACCTTGCCTACCTTGTCCACATTTGGAACACCGGAACCCTTGTCGATCTTGGCAGCCTTTTTCAGCAGCACCGCTGCAGGGGGGGTCTTGAGTATAAAGCTGAAAGACCTGTCCGCATAAACTGTTATGACAACAGGAATGATCATTCCTGCCTGATCAGCAGTCTTTGCATTAAAGGCCTTCACAAACTCCATGATATTGACGCCATGCTGACCAAGGGCAGGACCTACAGGCGGTGATGGATTGGCCTGACCTGCAGGTATCTGTAGTTTTATATATGATGAAATCTTCTTAGCCATGAATCTCTCCTTACGAAACCAGGGCCACAGGGAAACAGCAGCGCAACCCTGGGAACTCCCTTATAAACTTCTCCTGTCAGCCCACCTTCTGAACATGTCCGAATTCCAGCTCAACTGGTGTTGACCTGCCAAAAATGGAGACAAGCACCCTGACCTTGCCCTTTTCAGGCTTCACCTCATCTATCACACCGTGGAAGTTGGCAAAAGGCCCCTCAGTTACTATGACCCTGTCATCCTTCTCATAATGATACTTGGGTACCGGCTTGATGGAACGTTCCTCCATCTGCTGGATGATCTTCTGGGCCTCTGCGTCAGGCAGGGGAACAGGATCATTCTGCCCGCCAATAAAACCAGTGACCTTAGGCGTATCCTGGACGAGATGCCAGGACCTTTTGTTAAGCTCCATATGTATGAGAATATAGCCGGGGTAAACCTTGTGCGAAGAGGTCTTTTTTTCTCCCTTGACCACCTCCACCACCTTTTCCATGGGCAGCACGATGTCGCCAAAGTACTCCTGAAGGTTATACTGCTTTATCCTCTCCTCAAGAGCTTGCTTCACCCTGTTCTCAAATCCAGAGTATGTATGAACTATGTACCACTTCTTTGCCATTTATTTGCCATCCGGCCACAGTCTCTGACTGTAATCTGATCTCCCATCTCCCAATAGCCCACAGTCACAGACCATACATCACACAACGTACTGTTGAGTTAATGATGCATGCACATCACACCTGCTCCCTGCAATAAGAGGGCTATCTATTTTATCAGGAGGCCAACTACCTTTGAAAGGATCATGTCAACAAGGCCAAGGTAACTGGCAATAAAAAAGGTAAGGGACAAGGTGGCCACTGTGAGAGTAACTGTTTCCTTCTTGTTGGCCCAGGACACCTTGTCAAACTCTATCCTTACATCCTTGAGAAACTGAATAAAGCGGGCAGGAACACTCTCTGCTACCTTTTCCTGTACTGGCGACACAGTAACTGGTTTCTTGTCTGCTGACGTCTTGTCTGCAGCCTTGCCACTACCTATGGGCCTAGTACCTTTTTTTAGACTCCTGACCTGTTTCTTTGTCACTTCCTGCTCCGATAGATAAATATCTATGAAAGGGCTCGGCGCCTGCCCACCATCCGGTAACCCTACTTAAAAATTATCCAGCACAAGAGGGGCGGGCTTCACATTATCTAAGCTACAATTAAAACCTGCTGTCTATACCAAGAGTTGCTGTTTTTCGCTTATGGACACAGGCAGATTACTTTATGCCTTGAAATACGCGGGATAACCCCATGCTACGGCTTGTCAGAAAGAGTCATTGCCTCTTCTGCCTTGCACCAGCAAATTGCAGACAAAATGGCAGGCCAGGAGGGACTCGAACCCCCAGCACCCGGATTTGGAGTCCGGTGCTCTACCATTAGAGCTACTGGCCTGCATCACAATGTATGATATATGCCTTAATACACGGTTGTCACTATTTCAACCCGTGCATGACTTTATTTCTTATGTTCCCTATGTAAGGTATGTTTTCTATCAAAAGGACAGTACTTCTTGAGTTCAAGCTTATCAGGCATTGTCCTCTTGTTCTTTGTGGTAGTGTAATTACGCCTCTTACAGACAGTACACCGCAGTGATATTATTTCTCTCACGATTCTCTCCGCACAAGTTATATATCCCTTTCACAGCCCTCTATACAATGAGCACCAAAAGGGACACACAACCTCCTGAATGGCTTACTACTCAATGATCTCCGAGACAACTCCTGCGCCAACAGTACGCCCACCCTCACGGATAGCAAAACGGAGACCCTCTTCCATTGCAATGGGCTGGATCAGATGTGCCTCAATCGCCACGTTGTCACCAGGCATCACCATCTCCA
>CAZXAK010000017.1:0-34728 GCA_964638145.1 uncultured Desulfobacterales bacterium
AATGGTGGAGGCGGCGGGAATCGAACCCGCGTCCGGAAGCATTCCACTCAAGCTTCTACGTGCGTAGTCTGGTTTTCAATGTTTCGCCTTGCCAATCCCAACCAGACAGGGAGTGCCAAGGCTAGCCTGCTGAATTTTAACTCCTCCAGAGGCGGGCTCCCCGGAGAAGCGAGCCTGTAAGGATGACACCCGGATCCGGCCTACAGGCAGGCACGGGCGGGCGTGGCAGCGCTAAGCTGCCATTGCGTACTCGTATTCAGAGTCGGCGTTTGTGTTTTGTTCTGCATTTTTACGGGGTTGCAGGCCCCCGGCACGCAACTTGAGCTTCCATACCCCCGTCGAATCCAGTTCGCCCCCTAAGACATGACATGCTATAGGGAAGGGTTGGGATATTGTAAATCAGAATATCCCACGAAGCTGATGGAAAAATAAGACCATAACATGAGAATGTCAATGGGTGTGTGTCAATTGATGGCTGCCAGCCAGCAAGTCGGTAAAATCCTGCACTTGTCAGGCAAGAGTACCCGGTTACCTACACACAATGGGGCTTGAAAATGCCTTATATGCCCAGGTAGATCGATTTTTTGATTCAAGTATGTTGGACAAGAGGGTAATTATCAAGTGAATCTATAGAAAATTACTCTGCTATGGTATGAAATCATAAATGCCGATTAACATGATGACTATATTGGCACGGATTTTTCATGCCACACTCGATAGACAAGTAACACTTATGGGTGGAGGTTGTTTGTAAAGACATGAACATGAATTTGTCGAGTCAATGGAACGAAAACCATCTAATATTGCCATAATTGCCCTGCTTCTGATCCTGATGATGCTTGTCTATGGCATATGGATAGAACCCCAGCGCATCACAGTAAAACATGTGATTATCCACGATCCTGAACTATATGCAGAGTGGGGCAATGTCAGGATCGCCCAGATATCAGACCTGCACATTACACGGGAAGGCGGGCATGAACGTCGAGTGCTTGATGAGTTGGGCAGGCTCAAGCCGGACATCATAGTAATTACAGGCGATATGGCCCAATGGGATGCACAGCCACAGGGTGCGATACATTTTATCAAGCAGCTCCATGCCCCTGAGGGGGTATACTGTGTCATGGGTGATGCTGACTACTCCAGCAGAAGGAATCACTGCCTGTTTTGCCACCCTTCAGGCAATGTGCACAGATTACGGAAAAGTCCTGTTATCCTGAGGAATACGGTAATCAAGACCAAACTCAAAAACGGTGGGTCCATGCTAATTGCCGGCGTGACTCCAGGTGGTGACTGGGGAGGAGACGACGATTTTCTGCAGGAAATACTTGGCCAGCATGGCCATGCAATACTCGTATTGAGCCATTTTTCTCAGGAGTGGTCAGGCCTTGTGACAAAACGGCCTGTGCTCTGGCTCTCCGGTGATACCCATGGTGGGCAGGTATTGCTGCCAAGTTCCTTTTGGCAAATGGTAAGGATCAAGCCTGATCCTGTGCATATGGCAGGTCTGTTCAGGGGAGGACTACACAAATGGTTGTATGTAAATTCAGGCATAGGCATGACAAAGAATCTACCGTTACGCATTGGGGTTCCCCCTGAAATTACACTCATCACATTCCAGGGACAGGAGCAATGATAAAAATAGCAGCAATGACAAGTGTGGAGGCGAGATGAAGACATGCCTGTACAGATCACTGGTGTTTTGCTCCCTAATCCTGATTGGCACAGCCTTGCCAGCATGCACCAACCTTGAAGATGGCCCCAAAAGGCCAAGGGTACTCTATGACTTTGAGGACAACGGTCAGTTGGACACGCTGAGCTGGAAATGTGGGACTCTGTACAAGAGGGTCCAGAAACATTCGTCTTCAGGCAGGTACAGCCTGATGGTGGAGATGTATCCAGGGATAGAGTGGCCAGGGTTTGGAATAAGGGTCAAAGATGGATGGCAGGGTTATAACCTGCTCTCACTCCATGTCTACAACCCCTACTCCAGACCAATAGCCATGTCTTACAGGATTGACGACCGCACGTGCCCCTCCTTTGCAGATCGGGTAAACGGCAGGATAAGCCTGCGGCCTGGCCCCAACAACATCACCTTTGACCTGAAAAAGCTAAAAACATCAGGTACAGGCAGGAGACTGAACCTCAAGGACATCCGTTGTTTTCTCATGTTCATGCACAGGCCGGATCACAAGGTAAGGATATTCATAGACGACATAACACTGCGCTGATACCTTGATTCAGGTGCTTGCGCTGATATCCCGGTCAAGCACATCTCTTATCATCTCGGCAAGTCTATGGATTGAGACGGGTTTGCGAAGCAGGGCTATGTTCTTTCCTTCCACGTCGTCTCCAAGCCTGGAATCATCCGTATATCCTGAGATATAGATCACCCTGATTGAAGGCTCTCTCTCCATGATACGCCTGGCAAGCTCAGTGCCCTTCATCTTTGGCATGACCACGTCTGTTACGAGAAGATCTATCCTGCCATGATACTGTTCAAACAGTTCGAGGGCCTCGATACCATTGGTAGCGGCAATCACTGAATATCCAAGCTCTGACAGCACGCCTGTGGTAAGCTCGCTGACCTCGGCGTCATCCTCTGCCAACAGGATGGTCTCAGTACCGCCACAAAGAGCATCCAGGTCTTCTGACATCACAGATGGGGGCTCCATATCCTCTGTGGTGCGGGGCAGAAGTATCCTGAAGGTGGTGCCCCTGTCCGGACTGCTGGAGACCTCAACAGTGCCGTTGTTCTGCTTTATTATCCCATAGACTGTGGCCAGCCCCAATCCTGTGCCTTTGCCCTGTTCCTTTGTGGTAAAAAAGGGCTCAAATATCTTGTCCCTTATCTCTGCAGGGATGCCATGACCGCTGTCAGAAAAGGTGATCATCACATAATCGCCTGGCTCTATATCGCACTGCCGCGCCTTCCTGTCATTAATGGTTACATTGGCGGTCTCTATGGTAAAGGTGCCCCCGTCTGGCATGGCATCACGGGCGTTAACAGCAAGGTTCATTACCACCTGCTCAAGCTGGGAACGATCAGACAGGACCGGCCACAGATGTGAGTTGGTGTTGAGTCTTAACTCTATATCCTCCCCAAGAATACGGCTCAGCATCATGTTCAGATCATTGAGCAGCCTGGGAATATCTACAGGCTCCATGCTTATGATCTGTCTCCGGCTGAAGGCAAGGAGCTGCTGAGTGAGCTGCGCTGCCCTTCTGCCAGCCTTGAGTATGCTGATTATCTTTTCATGAATGGGATGATCCGGTTCGGTCTCCATGAGACACAACTCAGAGTAACCGTTTATCACATTGAGGATGTTGTTAAAATCATGGGCCACGCCACCTGCAAGACGGCCAATGGACTCCATCTTCATGGCCTGATGGAGCTGTGCCTCCATTACCGCCTTCTCCTCTTCCATCTTTCTCAGTTCGGAGAGGTCACGCAGTATCCCAAGCATTCCTACGGGCATTCCGGCTGCATCTCTGATCATACTGCACGAGAGCATGCATTCGAACTCCTGCCCCGAACGCTTCACGCAGACCACATTTGCACTCCAGCGGCCATCTCTCTTCAAGGCAATGTATATGCTCCTGCCGGATATCCCCTGCTCTGCAAAAAAGATATCCACGTGCCGTCCTATCAACTCTTCAGGCGTGTAGCCAAAAAGCGTGCAGGTTGCCCTGTTTGGATAGGTAACCCTGCCTGACAGGTCAGCAAATACAAATGCATCAATGGAGTTCTCCACTGCGTGGGCCACCAGCTTGTACTCTGCTGCCTTTTTCTCAAGCTCGGCAGTGCGTTCTTTGACACGTTGGCTCAATTTCTCCTTCTCTTCAGACAATGACCTGTTAAGGGCCACTATGCGCCGCAAGATCTTTTCAAAACTGGCATTCATGATGAAAAAAGAGATCACAAGAACAGTAGCGGCAAAGAGTATGGACCATAACACCGCTTTTTTCACTGACTTGTGAAATCTTGTTACATCCATTGCCACAACTACTGCGCCAATGTTCTTTCCTCTGAAGTCAGGAAGCCCCAGTATATTCCTGATAACATAGTACCTGCCCTGGAAGGTGGACTCCACCTGGGCATTACTATGGCAGATCTCACTACCCAAGCCCCTGAACAGATCTATATCCAAGGACTGGAGTGTGCACTCATTGCACGAGACTGCAGGCATGAGCGGATGGGTCACAAAGACATACCTGTCATTTCTTATGGCAATGCCTGCTGCCACTCCAATCTCGTGCCTGATGATATCCAGCAGCTCGCGCGCATCAATACCAAACTGGACCACCCCAAGATACTCATTATGGTAAAATACAGGCTGGACCACCCTGAACTGGATACCCAGATATCCCACAGCAAACCCGGAGACCTGTCTGTGGGTAAGGTTTACCGTATCGATATCCTGCCTCATGTCCCCTACGTTATCTCCGTAAAGATAGGGTTTGTGCACCCGCAGAAAGACGGTATTGTCGGGCAATATCCATGCCATGGAGGCAAAGTAGGGGGATTCGGCCCTGAAAGTTTCAAGAAAGGGACGGCTTGCCTCCATCAGGGCCTTTCTATCCCTGTGCTTAAAGGCAAGGATCATTTTCTCCCGTGCCTCTGAAAGCCGGTAGTTGACAAAACTTTTGATGCGATTGCAGAACTTTCGTCTATTGTGCCTGTCGATGAACTCTACGATACTGGATATACTTTTGGAGTAAATGGAGATGGACTCCTCCATATCCCCTGAAATATGTTCAAGATAAAAGAAGACATAGATAATACATATGACGGTTATGAGCGCCATTACAGCGCCTGTAGCCTTCCATTTAATATTCATGAAGTAAAATAAACGCCGGTCTCCTTACGGGTCCGGGCACTCAGGACATACCGGCATGATGTCTTGGCAACAGGCATAAAATGACCTGCCTCAAGATAGCCTGCGCCATACCCACAGGAAAATTCCATTTTACGCCGACAGACCATACTCAAATTCCAACCCGTCAATATCAAAAAACAGATAGGAATCCTGCAGTAAGGAGGGCCGGTGCAACAGAAGTTTCAATACCTCTGAGCACTGTAAGGCTGCCACTGCTGCAACCGAAAAGGACAGTACATTGGTATCTCTTACTGCACTGCCACTGCTGCGGGCAGGGTAGAGGCGGTCAATTATGGAAGAGCCCGAAACATCCACACCCAGTTGCCCGAAGGTGCTGCTCACTGCCCCGTGGACAAGAGGGATAGCGTGCCTGCGGCAGATACCGGCAAGCAGCCTCCTTGCTGGCACGTTATCCAGGCAGTCCAAAGCGGCATCTGTCATGGCAACCATATATTCCGACTGGCGCAAATCGTATTCCACAGGCTCTGTTGATACTGCCGGATTGATCTTGGAGAGCGCATCTGCAGCGGCCACAGCCTTGTTCATGCCCAAGGTCTCCACAGTGCAGAAGAGCTGTCTGTTGAGATTTGACTCCTCAAATTGGTCAGGATCAATGAGGATCAGACGACCTATGCCAAGACGCGCCAGCAGAGCGGCAGCATATCCACCAAGGCCCCCGCAACCTGCAACCACCACGGTGGAGTCAAGCAAAATCAACTGTTCACGCGAAGTCAGCAAAGAGGACTGTCTGTGGTAACGGCAGGGCCATACTCCCAGGTCAAGGGCTGCCCTCTCCACATCATGGAGGGATATGTGGAACAGAGCTGCCATGTCTTCAGCAGCGCCCAGAGAAAGTCTTCCCTCCTCAGATGCCTCATGGATACGGGATTCAAGATTCATGATAGTTACGTCACGTGTCTATATCTCCAGTTGCATATCTGCGTGAAAGCACCGAGCTATGGATATAGCCCTGGACCGGCCACACCCCAGCTTTCACCCCATGACGCATTGCCGCTACTCACCCTCCTCCAATCATGGGGAAAATTGCAACCACGTCTCCATCTGAAGGTGTGTCATTAAGGGAACAGTGGCGCGAATTTATCATGGTGACGCCTACCTCTTCAGGATCAATATCAAGGGACTCCACAATCTGCCTCACCGTGACACCAGGAGGCAATTCAATATCCCTCTCCCTGAATCTACCGTGCCTGAACATTGCAAAGAGCCGGACCCGCACCTTCATGTCATGTGACATCAGAAGTTCCAGAATTCATCGATCTCTTCATCAGTAAAGTCCCACGTCACATTGTGGGGAGGCACAGGCTCAGAGGAAAAGAAATCAGGCAGACGGTCATGCGCCGGCGTGAACCCTGCCCTGAGATTGAAGTCCCGTTCGGTCTTTAATATCCTGGCACCAAGGGAAGTCACATCGTCCACGGAGAGTTTTGTGCCAAAACGGGCATTTATCATGTCAACCAGTGCGGGCAGACACCTCTCGTCATCAAGGGCTGCAAAGGCCACAAAGATGCACATGCCAGTGGAGTCAACTGCCGCAGTGGCGATCTGCAGATTCCTGGACAGCTCCACCTGGCCCTGTTTGGAGAGCGGGTCCACCTGGCCTCCTGAGTTCAGCAGATTGGTAGCAATGGTATAACCAATGGTATGGTCCGCTCCCATGGTGGACGTAGCGTATGTAATGCCGATTCCCTTGACTGCCCTTGGATCATAGGCAGGTATGGCCTGATTCTTCACCACAGGCACCCTGGTTATACCAAAGGCCCTGCCGGTTGAGGCAGCCCCGCAGCCTATGATACGGCCAAGCGGTGTGCCCCTGCCTATCTCTTCCCTGAGAATCCTGAGTATCTCCTTGCCGTCACCAAAATCAAGGACTCCGGCCTCCATTGCGACGCCAATGGCAACAGAGGTCTCTATGGTGTCAATGCCGATATCATCCATGATGTGATCGGCCTCTGCTATGATATCCAAATTGTCCACACAGCAGTCAGCACCCATTGCCCAGATGGATTCGTACTCAAAACCAGAGGTAAGATATCTCCCGTTCTTGTCATTATAGACTTGGGAGCACTGGATCACGCACCCCTTGTGACAGCCATGTCTCACTTTGCCACCCCTGGCCTTTATGAGTTCATGCATATGCTCACCGGATATCTTTTCATGTCCATCGAACTGGCCGGAGGTAAAGTTGCGGGTGGGAAGTGCGCCTGCCTCGTTCACGATATTGACCAGGATATCAGTGCCATACTGGCCAAGGGCCTGACTGATTGGATTGTCTGCAAGGGCCTTTGTAAACACCCGGTTGGCCTGGGTGAAACTGTCAGGATCATGCAGGGTGACCTTGGAATCAGCAGGGTCTATGGTTATGAATTTGATTCTCTTTGAGCCCATCACTGCCCCAAGTCCGCCGCGACCGTGAGACCTGAGCTTGCCGTCCGGGTCCTTGACGGAGATATTGGCTGAGAGCAGCCGCATCTCTCCCACCGGGCCTATGGTGATCACCCCAAGATCCTTGCCCATCCGTTCTGACACCCCTTCTACCACAGCAAAGTTTCCCTTGCCTATCAGCTCACTCTCCTCGTTTATGCTAACCCCTTCCTGAGTGAGATGCAGGGAGTACCACTGGTCACCTGCAGGCATTCCCTCGATCACCAGGGCCTTGCAGCCAATACGTGCAAGCATCTGGGCGGCGCTTCCGCCTGCATTCGACTCCTTGATGGTGCCGGTGAGAGGACTCTTGGCACCACAGGACAGACGGCCGGAGTTGGCGGCAGAGGTGCCTGAGAGCAGGCCAGGGGCAAAGATCAGCTTGTTGCCCGGCCCAAGGGGATGGCATTTTGGCTCAACCTCTGCGGCAACTATGGTTGAGGTGAGCCCACGCCCTCCAAGCCCTGCCCATTCTGGCGGTACGTCTTCAATATTAACGGAAAGGTCTGTCATGTTAACACGGAAAATTTTGTCACTCATGGATAGTCCTCCACCTCATTGAGGGTAAACACCGCACTCCTGCATTCATGGCACCGAATCATACTGCAGCACACCTGAAATGCAGAAGCCAATGGCAACAGGAACCAAAAGGTAAGGAAGGGCCACACATACACATTTAGGCCATATTGCCCCTGCTCATGGCAGCACCATTGAGAGTGCCTCGATAAGGTCCTTCTCCCCATATGGTTTTTGTATAAACATATACCCCTTTGCCTTTATCTCGGTCTTGATGTCCCACTCGTCAATATATCCGGTACAGAAGATTACCGGACATTCAGGGTTAAGCCCCTTTATAAACTCAAAGCCATTTCCGTCCGGAAGGATTATGTCAGACACGATGACAGAGATATCACCCCTGTTGCTGTCATACAGTCTCCGTGCCTCGTCCAGATCCTTTGCAGATACCACATTGAAATTCAGCCTCCGAAGATACTCAGTTCCTATCTCCCTGACTGTAAGCTCATCCTCTATGAAGAGCACAGACCTGCCCCTGCCGTCAAACTCATCAGGCACTTCCTCGTCATCCTCAGGAACTGGCAGTTCATTATCCTCTGGTACAGGAAAATATATTCTGAATTCTGTGCCGTTTCCAGCCTCTGAATAGACATTTATCCATCCATCGTGCTGAGTTACAATACTATAAACCACACTGAGGCCAAGGCCTGTACCCTTGCCAGGACCCTTTGTGGAGAAGAAGGGGTCAAATATCTTGTCTATGATGTCTCCTGGGATGCCAACTCCTGTATCTTCCACACTTAGTTTCACGTACCGACCCGCACTGGCGCTCGGTATGCGGCCTGCCTGCTCCTCATCAATCTCAACCATGGCCGTCCTTATGGTGATCTCCCCACCCTGGGGCATGGCATCCCTTGCATTTACCACCAGATTCACCATAACCTGTTCAATGTTGATGGGATCAGCCATGATATCAGGAAGTTGTGTTGCGAGCAGCAACCGTATGGTTATATTTTCACCTATTAGGCGCTTCAGCATCTTCATGAGGTCGTCAATGGCTGAGTTGAGATTCATGCGCACCTTCTCTGACATCTCCTGCCTGCTGAAGATGAGAAGCTGCTTGACCAGCCTGCTGGCGCGCTGACATACCTCCAGTATCTGAGAAAAAAACTTCCTGGCAGGCTCCTCGGGATCAAGCTTCATCATGCCGATCTCTGCATAACCGTTCATTGCAGTGAGGAGGTTGTTGAAATCATGGGCCACCCCACCTGCAAGTGTGCCTATTGCCTCCATCTTCTGGGCCTGGAACAACTGCCGCTCAAGCTGAACCTCATTGGTTACATCCCGCTGGATACCCACATACTTGAACTCATCCTTCTCATCAAGTACAGAGAACACCGTTAGGTCTGCCTCATACAGGGAGCCGTCCTTGCGTCTGTTCGTAACCCTTCCATGCCAGGAGTTGCCACTCACAAGTTCTCCCCACATGCTCTTGTAAAACGTGCTGTCGTGCCGCCCACTCTTGAGCAGCCTTGGGGTGCTGCCAATGAGTTCATCTGCGGAGTAGCCAGTGATCCTGGACAGGGCAAGGTTTGCATACTCGATGGTTCCGTTCTGATCCGTTATAAGCACCCCTTCACTTCCCTCCTCGATTATGGAGGTGAGCAGGTGCTGAAGCTCTTCTGCCCTCTTTCTCTGTGATACCTCCCTTTCGAGATGAATCACCCACTCCCTCGTCTGGAAACACTTCAGGGAAAGGATTACTATACCGAGCAGCAGAAGCAGAAATGCCCATATGTAGATCACCACCTCCTGTATTACATCGCTGTACGGTATGAGCCTTGACAGGGACCACTCGCCTGATGAAACAGGCAGATTTACATAGAGATACTTGATGCCTTTGGGAGAAATCACCAAATCTGGCCCGATCCTTCTGTATCCCAATGGTTGAAGCGAGGCATTTGCAAATATCTTGCTTGCCCGCAACTGTCTGAGCCTCTTCTCAGGTATGCGGAAAAGGGTGTGCCCTACCATCTCGGACGGACCGGCGAGCACTGCCCCGTCCCTATTCATGAATATGGCCCCAAGGGCATTGAATCCGGATTTTACAATACGCTCAAAGGGCATTTTCATCACCAGGACATGGGAAATCTGTCCGTACTGGTCTATGACAGGCCTTGCAAAGTATACCCCCACACTGCCTGTCTCCTTGCCCGCAGCAAAAAAGATGTTGGACTGTCCCTTAATGGCCCTCTGGAAAAAGGGCATGGAGCTGTTGCTGGTGCCAACCATAGTCTCATCTGACGACGCGGTCACCATACCGTCCCTGTCCATGATATATATGGCAGAGGCCCCAAGTTCCATTGAGAGCAACGACAGCCCCTGGGCCACACCTCCACCTGAAAGAGCGTCCTGAACCAGAGGATGGGATGTTATCAGCTTCAGTTCCTTGAGACAGCGGGCCTCAAACTCCTTGACCACCTCTCCGAATACCAGGAGTTCATCCCTTGAATTTTTTATGTACTGCTCCTCGCTCTGTTCAAGGAGGCAGTTCAGCAAAAATATCGCAAGTGCTGCAACGGACAGAAAAAAACATGCAAAGGAAAAGAACTCTCTCTTGAGGCTGATGCTGTAAAGGGCACGAAAGATGAAAAATGCACCGAGGAACAAAGAAACGATCTGGGCCAGGCCGATACATATGAATATTTTAGTGTCCTGCAACGGGACCAGCAGCTCACCCCCTGCAAGCAGAAGGAGCGTGCACCCCAGCAGGGCTATGATGTAGGAGATACGCTTATTCTCTCCCTGTGACCGCCTGTCGCCGTACAGAAACCAGGTCACCCCTGTAATACCCAGAGAAAGGGCTGTGGCCACAGGCACTTGCCCCACCATATCCACAACTGGCAGGGCCAGGGCAAGGAACATGACGATCCTGTAGGCAAGGGGGGAGTTCCGACGGATGACTATGTGGACCAGGGCAACCCCAGAGGCAAGTACAGCGCCCAGTAGCCAACCTGAAAAGTGATAATAGGGCACAAAAAGCCTTACCGCCTTGATAAGGCCAAACAGTGCCATTGTGAGCACAAAGAGCCTGCCCCCATACTGGAATGCCTCGTTTCGGACAAACCGGTCCACTCCCTGCACCAGACCTGCCACAAAGAAGGACAGACCAACAACAATGACATTTACTATTAATGGAAATAGCTGTATCACTGTACAAATCTATCGACCATCCCCATGATGACCGGTGGCAGTTTGATGTCCAACTCCCTGTTCCTGTTAAGATTTATGACTACCATGGCCTTTTCCGCATCCTTTATCTTGATCTTTCTGATCTCGTATCCTTTTAGAAGCAGCGCGGCAAGCTCTCCTGCCTCATACCCCATATGATAGAAGTCTATGCTAACTCCGCCCCACAGTCCAAGGTCCACAAAGGAGGAGTTGATTGTCAGATCAGGTTTTTTGATCATGCTTGCGAGCAGGGGGGCGATCTCCCTCATGGTCAGGGTCTTGCCAGGCCCCCTGCCCTTCACAGACAGGACAATGGGAAAGTAGGCACTTACCTTGGGATCATCCTGCAAGGCACGGGCAGCAGCCATCAGATCGTCTATGGTGGATACCTTGACCGGATCCACCATGTGTTCATAGGCACTGCCCTTTATCTCCCTGACAATCTGGTTTTTCACTATATGGCCTACAGGATCATCCGAATAGAGGAGTACTACCTTGCCCTGCTTCTTTCCCATCAAAAGAGAGAAGAACTTTAGCTGCTTCTGTATGAACAGCTTTTCATACACACCAGTGATCCGCTTTACAGGTACCCTGTCCACGTGAAACAGGAAACGCTTGTTATACTCTTCTGGTGTGATGTTCAGACCGGAAAATACGAGATAACCCTTGCCGGAATCATCAACATAATCCGGAGCAAGTACCTGAAATGCGAGATCGTCAATGGCAATGGTCACGTCTGGCCTGACATCCATGCGCAGTCGTCTGGCATCATCTATTCTCTTCTGAAGCCTCTTTCTGTCAATGGTCCTGGAATTCAAAAAATAGCTGGTGATCTTGGCCTCGCTGAACCCCTCACGCTTCAGGGCAGCAATAGTACCCCTGTACTGTGGACCTCCACACGGATCATTCTTGGCATAGCTCATGAGGATAAAAACATTTTCTGCAAATGTGATTCTTGGCGACCAAACACTATGCATCAAAACGATAAATACGATCAGAAACAAAAATCGAGACATATTTCCCCCAGTACCAGTATGATATTTGGCAACCTGTACACCCTTCAGTAGAATCTGTGCTCCAGTACACATGCACCACCAAAACATTGACAGGGACAGGTGGCATATAAGTGTCCTGTGCCATGAATAAGACCTCAAAATGAACACCCGTTAGTGCGTTCACAGACTTTTCTGTATGGGGCAGGTCCTTTACCAGTGGTGTGGGACAAACAGGGAGTGTGCCTGACGACCATTTAAGACGGCCTGCCATAAACCGTAACGTCATACTCCACGGTACCTGAAGTTCAGAAGCAATTGGCAAAGGCATAGGGTGCTTTTTCTCATGATATTGACCGCGGGCAAGTATATCATTGACAGATAGCCAAAGATCAGATCAGTTGAAGTGCATATTCATGTTTGCCCCAGCGCTACAAGATTCAGGGGCTCCGGACCTTACTGTAATTATCGGTCATATGAAAATATTGCTTAATCGTTGGAAAAATTGAAGGAAACTTTCACAATCACTCAGGAGAAATAATCAGTTGTCTCCCAAATATCTTACCTCTTAACCAAAAACACGACCAGCAAAAAAAATGGGCAGCACAGAGGGGCCTCCAGGTTCATCAACCAATATCCAATCAAGACAATAACACAACTACTGCAAATAAACACCACGGACAATGTCTCATGAGCCAGCACCCTGATCAAAAGCGAAGGCACGTTTTAAAAAAATCAAGTAGCTGCGAATGCATTGACAAAACAGAGACATATAATATCCCTGTACTTTATGAGGACAACCATCTGCTCATCGTTTCAAAACCTGCCGGAATGCCCTGCGTACCTGATTCCAGCAAAGATTTTAGTCTGCTTGACTGGGGGAAACAGTACCTGAAACGCACCAGGCACAAACCTGGCAACGTATTTCTCGGTGTGGTACACAGGATAGACCGGCCTGTCTCAGGCGTGGTCTGTTTTGCCATTACCTCAAAGGCGGCATCAAGGCTCTCTGATCAACTACGAAAGAAGGCCATGAAAAAGATATATCTCGGCATATCACGTTTTTCTCCTGGGCATGACAGGGGCGTGATAGAGACCTATCTTCTTAAAGACAGGAAGAGGAATCGTGTAAGTGCAATATCCTGTAACAGGCACAGGCCGCAAAATGCACGGCTGGCACGTACTGTATGGGAATATTTGGAGCAGAAGGCTGATTTTCATCTGCTCCGCCTGTTTCCTGAAACAGGGCGGCCTCACCAGTTACGTGTCCACTGTGCCTACATGGGATGCGTACTTGCAGGAGACCTCAAATACGGAGACAGAAGCCCTCTTGAAGATGCCTCCATCGCCCTTCATGCATCAGAGCTAAGGCTGAAACACCCTGTGAAAAGGCAGTACATGGCTGTCCATGCCCCTGCTCCATCACTGTTCCCATGGACATGCTTTGACATCAGATGAGATCATGTCCACGGTCTTGGGTGACACCAAATGGTAAGTCAACCCCTCTAATCTGAACCGCTCAAAAGGATATCGGCAGACATCATTCAGCAGCATGCACAGGCACCTTTGCCATGGTATGGACCCAAATTACACCCATAACGCAAGTGGCAATTCATGGATTTAGATGTTACATTGCGTCTGAAATACCTGACCCAGTGGTCGGGCAGTAGCAAAAGGCACATACTGCAGATAGATCAGGAGCATTCCCTGTGTGTCTTTTATTCAGATTTGGCTTGCAGCAAACGGGGAATGAGCCCACGAGATCAATAGAAAGAATCAAGACATGCTTGACGTTCCGGAATACATATCCACACTGGTCCCGTATCCTCCAGGCAAACCCATTGAGGAGCTTGAGAGGGAATATGGCGTTAAAGATCCCATAAAACTTGCATCCAACGAGAACCCGTTAGGCCCATCGCCAAAGGCCGTGGAGGCTGCCCAGCAGGTCCTGAACCGGCTCCACAGGTATCCGGACGGCAGCGGTTTCTATCTCAAGCAGAAACTGTCGCAAAGGCTGGGAATCAGGCCGGAACAGATAGTCCTTGGAAACGGCTCCAATGACATCATTGACTTCCTCATCCGGGTCTTTGTCAGGCCAGGCATGCAGGTGATCAGCAGCGAGCCAAGCTTCCTCGTTTACAGAAAGATGGTGCAGGTGGCAGGCGGAGAAAACGTGGTGATCCCCCTCAAGGACTTCAGCCATGACCTTGCAGCCATTGCAGATGCGGTAACACCTGCGACAAGGCTGATATTCATGGACAACCCCAACAATCCCTGTGGCAGTGTGATACGGCAACAGGATTTCGACTCCATGCTGGACAGGTTGCCAGACCATGTACTGGTAATCCTTGACGGGGCCTATGAAGAGTTTGTAAGGGACGCCGATTTTCCCAAAGGCCATGAGTATGCCCAAAAAGACCGCAGGGTCATAGGCCTCAGGACCTTTTCAAAGGCTTACGGCCTCGCAGGGCTCAGGGTAGGGTATGGGATAATGGACCCTGAAGTTGCCTCCATGTTGGACAGGGTGAGACAGCCGTTCAACGTCAACAGCGTTGCCCTTGCTGCGGCTGAGGCAGCCCTGGACGATACGGAGCATATAGAAAAAACGCTTAACCTTACCTGGGATGAACTTGACAGGCTGGCTGAGGAACTCAGGTCAATGGGATGTCGGGTAATGCCGGGGCACACTAACTTCATGCTGGTAGATACCAACCGGGATGCCAGGCAGGTTTATGAGGCAATGCTGAGAAAAGGGGTGATAGTAAGGGCCATGGGCTCTTACGGTTTCCCATCTCACATCCGGATCACAGTGGGGCTGCCAGAAGAAAACAGCCGTTTCCTGCAGGCATTTTCAGAAATCATGGCTGCGTGACAGCGTACATGCGGTGGCACATCCACGCCAGATGGTGCTTCTGTCAATCGCTGCCGGTTTCAGGTATCTTGCGGTGCGGTGGCGCACACAAAGATGACGTAACTGTTCACAGGTTTTTTTTACGGGTATTATCGTACAACTGCCCGAAATGTATCTGCTTGCAGGGGGTACAGATACAAGGCAGAGGGTATGCAGGTGTACTCCCTGTGCTTCAAGTGCTCCACAGGTAAGCGAAGCCCCTGAAGCAGCAGATGTGGCACCCTGTGAGCAGGTACAAAATGACCCATAATACTAATTTTACAGCATATGGTGATACTGGCTGCTGCAAGAGATTCAGTTTTTCGGCCACAAATCCTATAGTGCAGCATCCAATTGTCAGACCATCTGATCAGGCTACACAGGAAAGTTTTTACGGAGGTAAAATTAATCATGGCAAGACCACCCAAATGTCGTATAGTTGATCAGGAACCTTCAGTAACCTACTTCAAGCCAAGGGGGATCCCGCTTCGCAAGTTAGAGGAGATCACGCTGACCGTAGAAGGGCTCGAGGCCATAAGGCTTTCAGATGTAAATGGCCTTGACCAGGACGCTGCTGCACGGAGGATGGGCATTTCCCGACAGACATTTGGTAGGATACTTTCCAAGGCCCGCAATACGGTGGCAAGGTCCATTGTTGAAGGCCTGGGGCTCAGGATCGAGGGCGGACACTACAAGCTCTCCTCTGAAACTGAACAAAAAAAGTAACACTTTTTCGTATTTGGTGTTACTGTCTATCATAACAGGCCAGGCATGAGCAGCAACGAAAGCCTGTGATTGCCCATGGGAAAGGACTGCCATGAGACACGCTACAGCAAAAGGCATCATCACCCTGGTATCACTTTTCTGTTTGTTAACTTTTATGAAAGGGACGTCAATGTCAGAAAACACCAACCCCCAGGTACTTCTCAAGACCAGCATGGGAGATATCATAATAGAACTGTACAGGGACAAGGCACCGGTCACGGTAAAAAACTTTCTCAGGTACGTGGAAGAGGGCAAGTATGACGGCACCATCTTCCACAGGGTGATAGACGGCTTCATGATCCAGGGTGGAGGAATGACCCCGGATATGCATGAAAGACAGACCTATGCACCCATAAAGAATGAGGCTGGAAACGGATTGAAAAACGAGAAAGGCACCATTGCCATGGCACGGACCCAGGTAGTTGACAGCGCCACGTCCCAGTTCTTCATAAATCTCAAAGACAACGATTTCCTTGACCACCGCGATGACAGTCCGCGCGGATTTGGCTATGCGGTATTCGGAAAGGTGATCAAGGGTATGGATGTGGTGGAGAACATCGGCCATGTAAAAACAGGGGCAAAGGGATTTCACAGGGATGTGCCCATTGAGCCGGTGATAATAGAGAAGGCCACCATATTGACTGATAAAAAATAAGACAGTATGTTTAAGACTCCAGGTCATTATCCTTATGGACATACAACACCTGTATTCTCCAATCCCACATCATAGACACCGATATTCAGGATGTCTCAGTTAAAGTACAGGTGAAAGGTTAAACACTCCCCATCCGAGGGAAGTACCAGATTTAGCCAACATACGGTATCAGGGCCTTGGTCCAAGGTCCCCAAGGTCTCATGGAAGTTCAAGTTTGTACCCATCCGTAGGCCGCGGTTTACCATGGCAGGTCTGGCCGTTGTAAATTTATAAATGTACACGCCGTGATCAGGCACTACCTTCACGGCAGGACCAAAATCGTTAGGGGAGCCCAGGGAGACGGGCTGAGATACCATCCATGAATGTTTTTCCACCGATGGTGACCCTTACTGACCTGAACTGGATAATGCCAGCGCAGGGAAACGATGTTTGCATATTGAAAGATTGCAGATGCCGCCCCTAAGCCGGGCGGTTTTTTTGTCTTTGGACGTATCAAAACCACCGTGGAGTGACTTTTCCGCCACGACAAGCCATAAATTTATCTTTCCGGAGGACTCGCAGTGGACATGACATTGCTTCAGGCACTCAGGGCTGGCAAGACCCCTGGCGACCTGCAAAAAATAGCTGAAAAAGAAAAAATCCAGATAGAGGAACTGAAAGACAACATACTTTCCGGCAAGGCCGTGGTGTTGGGTTACAGGACCGGCCGTGGCACAATGGTGGTTGGAAAGGGTGTTACCACCAAGGTAAACGCAAACATAGGGGCCAGCACCCTATGCTCCTCCATTGAGGAGGAACGAGGCAAGCTTGCCGCTGCGCTAAGGGCAAAGGCCGATGCTGTCATGGACCTCTCCCTTGCAGATAACATCGTAGAGATAAGGGAGATGATGCTTTCCGAATGCACCGTTCCGATTGGCACAGTCCCCATTTATGAGGCCGCCACCCTTGCAAGGCTCCGAAGAGGGGCTGTGATAAACATAGATGCAGAGGAGTTCTTTGAGGTCCTTGAACGCCAGATGGCAGAGGGTGTTGATTTTGTAACTGTGCATGCCGGTGTGATAAAGAAGCTGGTGGACAAGTACAGCAATGACTCCAGACTTGAGGGTATTGTGTCCAGGGGAGGTGCCATTACAGCAGCTTACATCAGGAAGACTGGCGAGGAAAATCCCCTTTACCAGCAGTATGACAGGCTGTTAGATCTTGCAGAAAAGTATGACTGTGTACTGAGCCTGGGTGATGGTATGAGGCCAGGCGCCATAAAAGACGCATCGGACTTCTTCGAGGTTGGTGAACAGGAGGTACTGGGTGAGCTCCAGGAACGGGCATTCGAACGTGGGGTCATGGCCATGATCGAGGGGCCTGGTCATGTACCCCTGCATATGGTAGGGGAGTCTGTAAGGCGTATCAAGAAACTCACCCACGACGCCCCGCTCTATTTGCTTGGTCCTATTGTCACAGACGTTGCCCCGGGATACGATCACATCACAAGTGCGATTGGTGCGGCCCATGCAGGCATGGCAGGAGCAGACTTCATCTGCTATGTCACCCCTTCCGAACATCTCGGCCTGCCACGCGCTGAAGATGTCCATCAAGGCGTGATCGCTGCCCGTATTGCGGCGCATGCCGCTGACATCGCCAAGGGCATCCAGGGCGCACAGGAGTGGGACAACGAGATATCAACTGCCAGAAAGGCCCTTGACTGGGACAAACAGATAGAGCTCTCCATTGACCCTGAACATGCGGCAAAGGTGCGCCAGGAACGTTCTGGCGGCGGAGCATGTACCATGTGCGCCGAATACTGCGTATTCCTGGTTCTGAAAGATTGAGGGGCCTGTGACACGCAAGGTTATCATCATACCGGCCAGGTTTGCGTCCACACGCCTTGCGGGCAAACCCCTGCTGGATATCTGCGGTGAGCCCATGATCTGTCATGTCTACCGCAGGGCCAGCGCCATTGCGGGCATAGATACCGTAGCTGTGGCAACTGATGACCAGCGTATTGCCTCATGCATCAGGGATATTGGAGGAACCGCATTCCTGACTGACACGAACCACAGCTCCGGGACCGACCGCATTGCCGAGGTTGCCAGGCAGATGGAACTGGAAGCTGATGCAGTAGTTGTAAACATCCAGGGGGACCAGCCGCTCATATCCCGGGAGCCGGTGCAGAAGATGATCGAACTGCTGGCAGGTGACAGCGAGATACACATGGCCACAGCAGCCTGTCCCCTGCAAGCCGACGAGATTACAAACCCCAACCGGGTCAAGGTGGTACTTGACTCAAATTACCGTGCACTCTACTTCTCGCGTGCCCCCATCCCCTTTGACCGGGACGGCACGTACCGGCCCCACGGCTCTTGCTGTTATCTGCGCCACATAGGCATTTATGCCTACCGCAACAGCTTTCTGCAGGAGCTGGTAACCCTTCCCGTATCGTGGCTGGAGCAGATGGAAAAACTGGAACAGTTACGCGCTCTTGAAAACGGATTCCGCATCGGTGTTGCCATAGTGGATGATTCCCCCCTGGATGTGGACACTGCCGAAGATATAGAGGCAGTACGTGCCATGATGCAGGCCATGTCAGGCGAGTAACAAAGGAGAAAACAGATGTGTCAGTCCACAGTCTATCTTCGCAGAGGTGATACAGAAGAAGAGATACTGAAAGATGCCATACTGGTTGAACCAGTTGATGATGGTGTTAAAATACAGGGTTTCTTTGAGGCACCGCGGGTAATCCCTGCCAGAATTGCACTGATTGACCTGCTCAAGCACAGGGTAGTGCTCGAAGAGGCATAGATTCCGGTTAGTCGGCTATCATGTTGTCCATTGCATATTGCTGCACAGGCCGCGGGGCTAGGCCATACAGGTATCCTGTAGTAATGTATTTTCAAGGTAAAAATTAAGGAATTATCATGAATGACATAGACAAACTTCGTGTCCTGCTCCCCCACTGGGTGATCCACAACAAAGAACACGGCAGTGAATTTGCGACATGGGCCGAAAAGGTGCGCACATGTGACCACGAGGCGGCAGACGACATTGCAGCCCAGCTCTCCAGGGCTGTCTCCGCATGTCATGAGGTGACCGAGGCACTTGAAAAGGCAATGGAACTTGCAGGTGGCCCTCTGGATCATTCCCATGCGCATGCCCATTCCCATCACCATTAAGATCACCAACTCAGCGCAAGACATTTAGATTACCTGCATGACTAATGGAATATATTAGCACAAGGGGGCAGATAGCCCCAATCTCATTTAAGGACGCAGTAATGATGGGGCTTGCCGAGGACGGTGGGCTCCTGCTGCCAAATCCCCTCCCATCCGTTGATGCAGCCACCCTGGACTCATGGCGTGGTCTTGATTACCAGTCCCTGTGTCTTGAGATCATGACCATATTTGCCAATGATCTGCCAGGGCAGGTCTTGAACGAACTCATCAGCAAGGCCTACTCCTCCTTTGATACCAAAGAGGTAACCCCCCTGGTTTTTACTGGCCAGCACTACATACTGGAACTCTTTCACGGCCCCACTTTTGCCTTCAAGGATATTGCGCTCCAGTTCCTCGGCAACCTGTTCTCATACCTTCTCGAAGAACGTGGCCAGTCAATGAACATACTTGGAGCCACGTCTGGAGATACCGGCAGTGCGGCCATCTACGGCGTCAAGGGTAAGGAAAACATAAATATCTTCATCCTGCATCCCAGGGGGAGGGTGAGCCAGGTCCAGGCACTTCAGATGACCACGGTTCCTGACCTCAACGTGTTCAACATAGCGGTGGAGGGTACCTTTGACGACTGCCAGGCCATTGTAAAGGAGATATTCAACGACCTGGAGTTCAAGACCGCATTCAGGCTGGGTTCCATAAACTCCATAAACTGGGCCAGGGTACTGGCCCAGGTGGTCTACTATGTCTATGCCACCTTGAACCTGCAACTAAATGCAGGGGCAGAACATGTACATTTCTCTGTTCCTACAGGGAATTTCGGTGACATATTTGCCGGATATGTGGCCAAGCAGTTGATAAGGCCTGCCATAGGCAGGCTCATACTTGCCACCAATGAAAACAACATCCTTACCAGGTTTGTTCTTGAGGGCAGGTACGCCAAGAGCAAGGTGGTCTCCACCATAAGCCCTTCAATGGACATACAGGTAGCCAGCAACTTTGAACGCTATCTCTATTACCTCTATGACAGGGATGCCGAGCGGGTACGCAGGACCATGGCGCAGTTCCAGAAGACAGGAGAGATTGTCTTTTCACGCCAGGAACGCCAGCAGGTACGAAAGGACTTTGCGTCTGCCTCCATTGATCAGGACCAGACCATAAACACCATCAGGGAGTGTTACAAGAGCACCGGGTACGTGCTTGATCCCCACAGCGCGGTAGGTGTAGCCGCTGCTGAAAAACTCTCAGCCAGCATGGACGGCCAGCCAGTGGTCTGTCTTGCCACTGCGCACCCTGCCAAATTCCCTGATGCAGTAAGGAAGGCAACAGGCAGGGAACCTGAACGCCCGGTGGCAATGAGGGGGCTGGAGAACCTGCCGTCCCGGTGCCGCATACTGCCTGCAGACGTGGAGATCATCAAGAAATATGTCAGTGAAAACGCCCTAAAATAGAAGGTACCAGCTCAGGGCAATCGTGACTATAAAATAGGGCATGGAATAGACATGAAATGAAAGGTAGTTATGCGCCCTGTTACAGAAACGCAGGGCAATGAGGTTGGCAAAGGAGCCTATCAAGAACCCGTTGCCACCAATATTCACCCCATAGGCAATCATCTTGTAGTCTGCAGAGTGGTGGGCAAGCAGTATTGCCGACGGGACATTGCTGATAACCTGGGAAAACAGTGCACCTGAAAAGAATACGGTCTGAGGGTCATGAAAGTTCAACATGGAAAACAGTGACTGTACGGCCCCAAGCCTTGAGACCATATTCAGATCCACAAATATTACCACAAACAGAAGTATCAGTCCCCAGTCTGCCTTGAATATCACTCCTGTACGTGTAATCAGCATGAACATAAACACAACGGGCAGAAAATATCTCTCATATCCAAACTCCACTGACAGTATAAATGCCACCAGCAGTATTGAGGACATGACGAAGAGCACCCGGTCAACAGGCTGCCTCTCACTGTTTGAGACCCTGATCTCCTTTCTGGCAAAACAGAGGAAGGTCATACCAAACAGCACCACTGCCATAACAAGGACAAGTGGGGCCATCTCCCTCACAAAGACCGGGAAGGAGAGCCCCCACTGGTGCCACAGAAAGATATTCTGCGGATTCCCAATGGGGGTGAGTGACGAGCCCACGTTTACTGCAATGGCCTCGAATATGATGATTCTGCTGTAATCGTCTTCAGCGATCTCCTGCAAATGCAGGGTCAGAGGCACCACAATGAACAGGGCAATATCATTGGTGAGAAACATGGACAGCAGAGCTGCACCAAATACAAGGAACAGGGAGAGAAGACGCTGGTTGTCTATCCGCCGTGCAATACGGTAGGACAGAAAGGAGAAAAGCCCACTCTCCTTGATCCCTGTTGTAATCAACAGCAGGCCACTGAGGGTTACAATAGTGTTCCAGTCCACCATGGACGGAAAGCTCATTACAGGCTGCTTCAACCACAGTGCAAGCCACAGGGCGATCACAAGCAGGAGCAGCGTCAGGATATTCTTCTTTAATATTCCGCCTGCTGTTGTCCAAAAACTACTGTCCATAACGTGTCATTTCCTGGTCGGCCGGATAGTCAGGTACAATATGGATGCCATCGTAATACACTTTCAGGTGAGAGACTATTGTATTTCCCAAAACCACAGGAAAAGACCAGCAGCCTTCAGGCCCTATGAACTCTGCCACATCCATGACCTTGAGCTGTTCTGCCATGCCAGAAAGGCGGGCCTTGATTGAGGCCATATCCATTACGTTGCTGCAGATGCGGGGCGGCATGCCAAGGGGCAGCACTGTGCCATCTTCAGGGTTAAGGTGCAACACTGCCACCACTGTCCCCCTGTAAATCAGGCCTGCCTTCATATCTATCTCTCCACGGGGCAACGCCATGGTCCATACCTTGCCCACGGAAAGCTGGCCGTTCATCCTGCCTGCTGTGTCAACGGCTGTGCGGAGATTGCTCAACAGCTCCTGTACTGACGAGGAACGGGCCATGTCAACAAATGGCTGGGGCGGTGGAGGTGGTGGGGCTCCCGGAGGACCTGGGGTCACGCCAGGCACAGGTGGCGCAGCAGGCGCTGGAGGTGGAGGTGCCTGATAAGAGGAGGGCTGTACAGGGGCATGCTGTACAAGAAGCGGCGGCGTCCCTGTGGATTGGGCCTCTGATACATGGATGCTGCAGCAGAAGACGGCAAAGGTCATGAGCATGAGGAGCAAAAGTGCGGTTTTCATACGTTCCTCCTTTCCTGTTTGCTGTGAAGATACAGTACAAACACATCTACTTACTGCACCTTCTGTTAAAAAACAGAGTTGCCTGAAGTGGCAACGCAACCATCCTGGTATGCATTAGCTGGATATGTACCTCTCCAACTGTTGGATCTTCTCTTCCAGGACAGTAAGTCTGTCATTGATGGCGTTAAGGGCCTCTGTAAGATGGTCCTGATTATGAGACCTGTTGATATTCAGGTTCTTCCATAGCAGCAGGCTTATCCACACCAGGAGTATCATTGCTATCCAGTTGGTCCCTGCACCAAACAACCACGGGGGCAAGGGCGGAGGAGGCCCTGGGGCACAACCGGTTATAAGCATCACTGCTGAGAGGACAATTAACAGCCAGGCCACTTTTGTTAGATCCATCAGCTCAATCTCCTTAAACCTTTCCAATATGTCCTGTGCCAGATACACACTGCATGGATGGACCATCTTTGGCGCAGGACCATTTTCAAACACGGATACAGCCCCCGGCCCATACCAGGCCCACAACGGACCAGGTCAGAGGGTTATTGAATTAGTGTTGATTTGACTATAATCATCAAAGATTAAGAAGTCTCAAAGAAAGGATTAAGAAAAGATTAAGATTGGAGGAAAAGGACTTTGCCGCCTGACAGGACTTATCGGATAGGCAGGGTGAAGGTAACTGTTGTACCCTTGCCCCTCTGGCTTTCCACACGAATGGTGCCGTTATGGGCCTCTACCATGGACTTTGACAGGGAAAGCCCAAGACCTATGCTTTTGCTCCCAGAGCGAGGCTGTACCTTCCCCTGATAAAAGGGCTCAAATGCCCTGGACATGGTCTCGGCATCCATACCCTCACCCTGATCGGACACGTAAATCTCCACCTGTTCAGGAAGCAGTCTCCACCCCATGATTACAGGTGTGTGTACAGGTGAGTAGCGCAGGGCATTTGAGAGCAGATTCAGCAATATCTGCCTGAGTATATCAGGGTCTGCGGACATGCGCACATATGGCCCGGGACGAATCACCACCTGTCTCGGACGCGCCAGCAACCGGGCCTGTGGCTCAAAATCCCTGAAGAACTCCGACAGGATCACTTGCTGTTTGTGCACGTTTGCCGAGCTTTCAAGCATGGACAGGCCCAGCAACTGCTCACAGAGCCTGATAAGCCGTTTCACCTCCCTGTACATCCCCTTGAGCAGCCTGGCTGTTGCCTGAGGATCGTCCTGGGCACCTCGTAGCAGTACCTCAAGAGACCCCCTGAGGCCTGTAAGCGGGGTAAGAAGTTCATGGGCAGCATTTGCCACAAAACGCTGCTGGGATGCGAAGGTGGCCTCTATACGCTGGATCATCTCGTTGAAGGCAATGGCAAGCTGCCCAATCTCATCACGTCCATTGCGTACAGGCACCTTCTGAAAAAAATCCCCCCTGCTGATCCTGTTGCATGTATCAAGCAGTACACGCATGTCCCTGAGGCTTACACCGATGAGATAGAATCCTCCAAGTATTCCCACCACAAGGATCAGGGAAACCAGGCTGAAAAGCATTGCCCCATGACGAAAGAGTATCCTGTAAAGGTCTGAAAGGGTGGCGCTTATCTGTATGATACCAATAACATGCGGGCTGCCAGGACCGGGGCGCAGAGGAATCAGTACTACCAGGACAGGCCTGCCATCCACCTCGCTGCAGTATGTAACCTCATTTTCCCCTGACAAGGCCCGGAACAGGGCCTGTCTGTCAGGGGCAGGGGCCTCCGGCTCTTCAGGAAGACGCCTGCCATTGGCAATTACCTCACCTCCCAGGCCCAATATTATTGCCACTGCATCCTTGGAGGTAAGATCCCTTGCCAACTCCAATGCCTTTTCCGAATCAAGCTCAATGCCTGGAGGTTTTCCGCCTGACAGGGCGTTGTCCTCCAGCCAGTGTTCAATGATTGGCTTTGCCCTGGCGCGTAACTGGGTGCTCTTGTTGTTTATGAACAGTTGCCAGATATTCCAGTAGGAACAGAATCCAACCAGCACGACAGAGCAGATCAGAAGCACGGCATACAGGAAACATAGTCTGGCCTTGAGTGATAGCCTGTCCAAGAGCTTCATCAATCAGACTCCCCGGGGTCAAAGGAGTAGCCTACACCATATACCGTGCGTATGAGGCTGGGGGGCCTGTCACCGAGTTTGTTTCTGAGATGACTTATGTGAACGTCGATGATATTGGTGCCACCATCGTAATCATAACCAAGAACCCGGTTCAGCAGGGTCTCTCTGGTAAAGACCTGACGGGGATGGCGCAGGAAGAGTTCAAGCAGGGCAAACTCCGTGGGTGTAAGATCTATACGCCTGCCTGCCCTGCACACCTCACGTGTCTGGGTGTCGAGTTCTATGGTGCCAGCCCTCAACTTTTTTTTCTTTTTTATCCTGCCACTGCGGCGCAACAGGGCCCGTATCCTGGCAAGGAGTTCATCAAAACTGAAGGGCTTGGTGAGGTAGTCGTCTGCCCCGCTGTCCAGCCCCTTTACCCTGTCGGATATGTCCTTTTTCACTGTCAGCATAAGGATGGGGATATCCATACCGCGCTGACGTATCCGCTGACACACCTGAAAACCGTCGATATCAGGGAGCATGATATCAAGGATGACCAGATCAAAGGTGGAATGTTCAAGGGTACTGATGCCCTGGCGCCCAGTGGCCTCGGATGACACATCGTAGCCTTCATATTTCAGGCCAGTGCATAAAAATTCCGTGATTACAGGATCATCTTCTATGAGTAATATATTCATACGGGCCACTGTGCCTTGCACCTGTCAACTGATAGCGACGGAGCATTTCCTGTTTGTCCTGCATCATACTGGCCATGCGGCAACATGGTAAGTTTTCGATACTGCCGTGTATAAATAATCAAACCGGAGAATGCCTCCCATCATATCATATGGTATGATGTTGCCTCATTACTACACTATCTTCAAGGAGTAAAAAAAATGAAAATAGAGATTCTCGGGCCTGGGTGTCCACGGTGCGAATCACTCATGGAAAACATTAAACAGGCACTTGAGCAACTTGGCATGGAGGCCGATGTTAATAAGGTAACAGAGATGGGGCAGATAGTGGCACGCGGTGTCATGTCAACACCCGGAGTGGTAATAGATGGCAAGGTGGTAAGTGCAGGCAAACTCCTCTCTGTTGACGAGGCAAAGGCAATAATAGAGAAGGTGGCTGGATAGCGACTCGCAGGCAGACTTCCATTATCCTGAATTGAGCGATTCCCAAGGTTGCATGAGATGCAAGGCGGAGGATACGGCAGACGTACTGTTGTACTTCAAGTATCCGACAGGTAAGCGAAGACTCCGAGGCAGCAGATCATGCGAAATTGGGAATCCCGCAGCGGTTTCAAATTATGTAGAAAGCAAAACAGTTACCGCAAACCCGTTGGGTGACGGGTAATTTTACAAAAAATAGTATCAATTTACTGTAATTAAAATAAAACAAGATTTCACATGATTTGAAACGCTCAATTCAGGATTATGTCATGAAACAGGCCATTGTCTGCTGATTATCCTGGCCTGCGGGCTAGCATCCTTGACAATCAAATCTGCTAACTGATAAATTGGATCAGTTGGCGCATGAAAATATTTTTCTGTTTAATCAAGCCATTTCCTTTAATGATCTTTGTCCAGCCCACAGGCCGCAAGGTATAGCTGACTGGCAGATACATACCTGCGGAAACATACGTTTGCTAAGCATGAAGATACAGCCGCAGGTGGCGGGTCTTCGTGTGCAGCGCAGTTGTTGCTGTCTGTGTTTACATCTGGACCCGGACAGTGTTCATCTTTTTGTCACCTCTGATTTTGTGAGTGCTTTATGGATAAACGCATTCGAGCGATCTTGATCGTTCTGTTTCTCTCGGTTGCCGGGGCCATGTTCTACAGCATCTGGAACCTGGCCAACACCATTCCCCGGATCCCCTACAGTGAGTTTATCGAAATGCTGGAGTCTGGAGATGTCGTCCGTGTCCAGCTAAAGGGAGGAAAGATCACGGGGATTGATTCTGATAACAACCGTTTCACCACCTATTCGCCAGATGTGGACAACCTGGTCCCCAAACTGCTCGAAAAAAAGATCACCATAACCGCAGAACCTGACCGACCGTTTGTGACAGTGGGCATCTTTGCCTCCCTGCTGTCAGTGATCTTTATCAGTATCATGTGGTACATCATGTCCAAAAGGCGCGAACGGGGCGGGGTGCACACATCGGGATTCACCAAGAGCAAGGCCAGGGTCTTGAGTTCTGGAGGGGACAAAAAAGTCACGTTTGAAGACGTTGCCGGCATCCCGGAGGTTAAGCAGGAACTCAAGGAGATCGTGGAATTCCTGAAAAACCCCGGCAAGTTCAGCAAACTTGGCGGACGCATCCCCAAAGGCGTCCTGCTGCAGGGACCTCCTGGCACAGGCAAGACACTCCTTGCCAAGGCAATCGCAGGAGAAGCTGATGTCCCGTTCTTCAGCATAAGCGGCTCTGACTTTGTGGAGATGTTCGTTGGTGTAGGGGCCTCCAGGGTGAGGGACCTGTTTGCAGAGGCAAAGAAACACGCCCCGTGTATCATATTCATAGATGAGATAGATGCGGTGGGGCGCAAACGCGGTGCTGAATCCGTTGGAGGACAGGACGAACGCGAACAGACCCTCAACGCCCTGCTGGTGGAGATGGACGGCTTTGCATCAGGGGATACTGTGGTAATAGTTGCGGCCACCAACCGGCCCGACGTGCTCGATCCTGCCCTTATGCGTCCAGGACGTTTTGACCGCCAGGTGACCCTGCCTGTGCCGGATGTAATGGGCAGGCTTGCCATTCTCAAGGTTCATGCCAAGACCATAGTCACGGCTGAAAACCTGGATCTGGAAAGGGTTGCCAGGGGGACTCCGGGGTTCAGCGGGGCAGAGCTTGCAAACCTTGTCAATGAAGCAGCCCTGATGGCTGCGAGACAGGGAAAGGATGCGGTGGATTTCCGGGACTTTGAAGAGGCCAAGGATAAGATACTGATGGGGGCGGAACGCCGCTCACTCGTGGTAAGCGCCAAGGAGCGTGAAACCACTGCTTATCACGAGGCAGGACATGCCATTGTGGCCAAACTCCTTCCGGACACAGACCCTGTACACAAGGTGACCATCATTCCAAGGGGTAGCGCCATGGGTGTCACCCAGCAACTCCCCCTGGACGAAAGGCGCACATACTCCAGAAGGTATCTTGTCAATCGTATAAAGATACTCCTTGGAGGAAGGGCAGCAGAGGAGATAGTGCTTAACCAGCGGACAACCGGCGCTGTAAACGACCTGCACATGGCTACAGAGATCGCAACCAAGATGGTGTGTGAATGGGGCATGAGTGATGAGGTTGGCCCTCTGACCTATGCACAGGAGGAGGGCGGATTCCTTGGAGGGCACCTCATCCACAAGACCTTCAGTGAGGAGACAGGAAAGGCAATTGACAGGGAGATAAAAAAACTTGTGGAGGGGTGTTACAAGGAGACGGTGCAACTCCTGCGCAAAAAGGTGAGGCTCCTTCATATGCTTGCAGAGATTCTCCTTATGGACGAGACCATAGACGCCGAGGAGCTGGACATCATCTTCAAGTGTGATGCGAGACGGACACGCAGAGAACTGGAAGAGAGGACCAAACAGTGCATGCGTGGAAATTCTGAAGGACCAGTTGTGGCCTCTGCGATAATAGACAACTCTCCCTGAAAGGAACAGCCCCTAAACACCGGGCCTGATGCAGAGCGCGCGCAGCAATGCGCAGCGGTCAAGTCAGCAACAGGGAAAGGACGGAATTGTCGCAGGTGTATATATTTTTTATACATCAAGAAAGGTGGTTTTTGCTGTAAATATAATTTTATTTCACTTAGTTATGTCTTCTCTTTCCTGAGAGAAACCACGCCTTTTCAATAAACGTATCGCTTTAATATACCACTCCTGAATAAATGGCGATATGGAAACGCCCTGCCAACCTAAATATCCATTAAATCAACCTGTTATGTCAGAGTAAGCCGTGCCGGCCGTGGTATGGAAAATGCAGAATACCAAAGAGGGTAAGTAGCAGACTACCCGCACCATCACACCCTGTATTTGCCAGCATGAAGGTTGATCCGTTGTTATGATCAAGTGGCGGTAACAGTCCCTGTCGTGAAGCAGAGAACCTTTACGCTGTACCCATGCAGAGGTCAAAACTGCACCTGAAGGAGGGACGCCATGAAACGTTTTATACCCTCATCACATCCTGCAAGGATAGAACTGAGACTTTACGATCTGAAGACCAGCGATCAGGAAGCTGAAACATCAAGGATACTTCTCGTGGTATCCGGGGTGTGCGCTGCCCTTCTTGGAATATGGGGGCTTGCCTGCCTTATCAGCGGCAGCCAGACATGTGAAGACCTTATCGACATGGGAAGTATGTGGCTTTCTGCCATTACAGGCACCTGATTTTCTGATTTGGATGGTGCTGTTTCTTTACTCTCCACTGTACGTTTCCTGTCTGAAAACACACCTTGTATCTGACCTGTAAATTCCCTTGCCCCCATGCCTGTACAATATGCCCGCAGGAATTCTCACACCTCGCAGGTGGGGCAGGGATTACTATTGGGAATTTTCAAGGTATCATAGCTACGCAACGCCTGAAATGCAGAAACAGCAGACAGGTGGCCTGCAGTCATGATGCCACCATATAGGACCTGGCACAGGGCTTGACATAAGGAGTTGCTTCATATAGACATGAAACATAAAATTCCTGTCTGATACTTGACCCACTTTCCTTATTTTCAAGCGCCTGCCAACCAGGGGACGGATTTTTGCGCATCAGCCTCACCGCCAAGATTATAGCATCTGTTGTCACTGTACTGATTGTGACCGTGATCATACTCGGCTACACAGGGACCGAGGCCATGAAATCGGTTTCCATTGAGGAGGCCATTGCAGAGGCAGACAGACTTGGAGAAACCATCATACGCACTACCTTCTACAGCATGATGGAGAACAACAAGGAGAGACTGTCCCAGGAACTCACCTCGATAAGCGCTCAAAAACATGTAGAAGTAATAAGAATCATCAACAAAAACGGCAAGATCACCTTTTCAACCTCCCCCTTTGAAATAGGTACGAAACTGGACAAGAAGGCAGCAGCCTGTAATATGTGCCACTTTGACCACAGGGTACTGCTCAAAACCTCCTCCATGAGCCGGAGCAGAATATTTACGAGCCCCCACGGCCACAAGATACTTGCCATTGCAAAGGCCATTTACAACCAGCCGAGCTGCTCAAATGCCGCCTGCCATCAGCACCCTACCGACCAGCGGATACTGGGTGTGCTGGACGTGGAGTTATCCCTTGAAGACATGACTCTCAAGGTGGCATCCTACCGAAACCGGGTGGCATTCATTGGTATAGTGCTGGTGGTGGCAGTGATCATTGCCATAACCTTTCTCACTAACAAACTCGTAAGTCGTCCGCTCAAGCAGCTATTGGAACATACAGAACGGGTCGCACAGGGTTCGTTAGATACCTATCTTGACATCAGATCCAACGATGAACTCGGCGAATTGGCTCAGGCGTTCAACCGCATGACACACAATCTGAAAAAGGCCAGGGAGGAGTTGGAGGAGTGGGGCAGGACCTTGGAGTTGAGGGTTGAGGAGAGGACCAAAGAGGTGGAGAAGATGCAGGTCCAGCTCATCCGGGCAGAGAAGATGGCATCTCTCGGCGAAATGGCGGCAGGCATTGCCCATGAGATCAACAACCCTCTGACCGGAGTACTCTCCTTTGCATACCTGGTCCACGATGACCCCAAACTGCCAGAAGAACTAAAGGAAGACCTGCAAGTCATAATAGATGAGACACAGAGGTGCGCCAAGATAGTCAAGGGCCTGCTGGAATTCTCCCGGGCCAGTGTACCACAGAAAAAAGAGGTCAATCTGAATGAACTGATCGAGTCTGTCACCTTTATCCTGGAGCAGCAGTCCTCTTTCTTTAATATTGAACTGGTCAAGGACCTGGACCCCAACATACCCAAACTTTATGCTGACCCTAACCAGCTATCCCAGGTCCTGATGAACATCATCATCAACGCCAGCCATGCTACCCCTGAAGGTGGGCGCATCACCATAAAGACAGGTGTTGACCATGATGAGGATTCTGTATTTGCAGAGATATCAGATACAGGATGCGGTATATCCGATGAAAACCTATCCCGCATCTTCGATCCGTTCTTTACCACCAAGTCGCAGGGCACGGGCCTGGGCCTGGCGGTATCCTACGGTATAGTGAGAAATCATGGTGGCAGCCTGGACGTATGGAGTGAGGTGGGAAAAGGGACTACATTCATCATGCGTCTGCCTATATCAGACCAGGAGGCAGCCGGGAATCACAATGGCGGGTCAGGAAAAAGCACAGTAAGGTCCGTTTAGTTAAGTTATACCTTTATCTTGTCCCTGTCCTTGAGGGATATACCCAGTTTTTTCATAAGTGCCTGAAAGTTGGGCCTCAGCATGCCTGTATCTTCGGCAGCACGGGTGATATTCCAGTCGTTGCGTTCCAGTGCACT
Source organism: uncultured Desulfobacterales bacterium (assembly GCA_964638145.1). Taxonomy (GTDB): domain Bacteria; phylum Desulfobacterota; class Dissulfuribacteria; order Dissulfuribacterales; family QOAL01; genus S144-17. The sequence goes on from CAZXAK010000017.1 coordinate 31,356, forward strand.
GAGGACAAACGCCTTTTCGATTGGCTCTACGGCCTGGGACCGGATGGTCCTTTTCAACTGTTTGAGTTCCTCTGCGGTCCTGGGCGTAAGGTCCAATGCCTTCTTTGGTTCAGCACCAGGTACATCAAGCTCCAGGTCCTCCTTCTGGATCAGATCATCCTTAGCCAGCACCACTGCCCTCTCGATGATGTTCTCCAGCTCCCGCACATTGCCAGGGAAATCATAGGCCTCCAGCACGGCCATTGCGTCAGGGCTTAGACCCCGGATCTCCTTGCCCACCTCCTCTGAGTACTTCTTCACGAAATGTGCCACCAACAGCGGGAGATCACCTGTGCGTTCCCGCAGGGGGGGGAGATCAATGGGTATGATGTTCAGGCGGAAAAACAGGTCTTCCCTAAACTTGCCCTCTGATACCATATCTCTCAGGTTGCGGTTTGTGGCTGCCACAAGCCGGATATCAATGGGAATGGGAGTGGTACCTCCAATAGGTATGACCTCTCGCTCCTGCACCACCCGAAGGAGCTTGGCCTGAGTGGCAAGGCTCATGTTGGCCACCTCATCCAAAAAGAGGGTCCCCTTGTCTGCTACCTTGAAAAGGCCGGTCTTTGTCTGGATGGCACCGGTAAATGACCCCTTCACATGGCCGAAGAGTTCGCTCTCCAGCAGATTTTCCGCAAGTGCAGTACAATCAACTGCAACAAAGGGCTGATTTCGTCTGTGGCTGTTGAGATGCACAGCCCGTGCTACCAGTTCCTTTCCAGTCCCGCTCTCACCAGTTATCAACACCGTGCTGTCGGTAGGGGCCACCTGGATAATACGCCTGTACACCTTCTGCATCTGCTTGCTTTCGCCAACGAACATATCAAGGCCCGGGAACTCACCAAGATTTCTTGATACGTATACGTCCTTCAGAAGTACAGCCTTCTGAGCCAGGGCCTTTCTCACCTTCTCAGTGATCTGTTCAGGTGTAAATGGCTTGGCGAGATAGTCAAACGCCCCGTTCTGTATGGCCTCTACGGCAGTATCCACAGTGGCATAGCCGGTAATGATGATTACAGGCACATCGGGCTGAAGTATCTTGACCGTACGGAGCACCTCCATCCCGCTCATTCCAGGCATCTTCAGGTCGGTGATGACCAGATCAAACTCTTTCTCCTGCATGCGCTGAATGGCGAGATAGCCACTGGAGCTGGTCTCTACCTCCATGCCTTCTTTCTCAAGGATGCGCTCCATAGCCTTGCGGACCACGGCCTCATCATCGACGACCAATACGGAGTTCTTTTCCATAGCATAAATATCCTTGGTCTCAAGCCTGTCCACCCGGCTTCAGGGCCTAACCACTACACTTCATGTTTTCTGGTCCAACTCATCAGCAGGGTGCCATTTTGTGGCCTGAAAGGCAGCTACTGCAACACATAACTACAATTAGCTGGCAAAATTCCACCAGCCGGATATAAACATCATACACACACAATATGCATTTTTACCACAAGACAAATAAAAGGATGAACAGCCTGGAACAATTCTCAGAAGATTAGAGTAAACCACCCCTCAAGTCAAGCCCCACGCCGTGCGGCCCGCCGAGACACGCAAAAGGAATTATACACCCATAGTCTCTCTATATATATGATTAATTTCAAACTGTTATAAGGTGACTTCTTTTCGGAAGGCGAGTTTATATTGTCGTATGATGTATAACGGATTTATACACCGGGGGATAGCAAAATGTTCCTTTTGCCAATTTGTTCTAAATTTTTCCCAATAATTCAATTAGTTAAAATTGAAAACTGATGAAGCCATACTGGCACGTTAAGTGCACTTAATAAAGGCGTTGAAAACTAATTTCAAAAGGCCACCGTTACAGGAGAGATTTGGTTCAAATGCCTGACACTTGCACAGTTGTCCACCAGAATGCAGCCACATCACCATCAGGGGATGAGGCATCACGCATAATATCTCTGCCTGGCGTGCTTGGCACTAATGCCCCGTACGTAAACAGTTCCAGCCATATTGGCTTTGGTTCAGGTGGAGGACAGGATATACACAACAGACTGCTGATCGCTGACCGGCACAACGATCTGCGCGAACAGATGGTTAAACTGTTTTCCCAGGCTGGATACCGTGTGAGTTCCACCAGCTCTGCGGTCACGGCCATTGTAAAGATGGTCACTGAGGACCCCCAGGTAGTGATGCTGGGAGTTGATTTTGACGACATGGCCGTGGACGCACTGATTCCGGTATTGAAAAAGCTGAAGGGTGACCTCCCGGTGATACTTCTCTCTGACCAGCACACCCTCTCGTTTCTGCGTAAGGTGAGACAGGCAGGGATATTTTATCATGCCCTGACTCCGGTGAGTGAGGAGGACTGGGAGGAGATCAGGCAGGCAGTGACCTGCGCCTTTGAAACTGCGAGGTATAGAAAACGTGGAAGGGGGAGCATGATCTCCCAACACGTAACAATTTAAAAGGAGGTGTAGTCATGAAGTGCAGCTTAACACAAATTCTTACTATCTCTCTAATCATGTTGCTTGGAGCCGCTGCAGAAACTTTGGCCGCAGGTGGACGGTACGATAACAGTGCAGTCTTCGTGTGGGGCTTTCTGGCCCTGTGTGCCCTGATTGCCCTGGCCCAGTTGCTGCCTATCATGGCCAAGATGATACAGCGTGCAACAGAACTCAGGACACCTGGGAAGCTGGAGTTCGATACATCAACCTCCCGTAACCGGGCAGCGTAACCGACGGAGCGTATCTGTTTTTGCTGAATCTGCCCGGAATCAGACAGTAAAACACCGTATGAACAAAAGAAGGAGAACATCAAAGGAGAGTTGCGCCTAAGGAGAAATACTATGAGATATGTACCTTGGTTAACAGGCATCCTGTCTGTTGCAATAATATCTGCCATGAGTTTCATGGTGCAACCCGCTGCTATGGCCATGGAGGACGAGGACTGTCTCGGGTGTCACGGTGACAAGTCCATCCTTGACAGCGGTGACAACCTCTATATAGACCCTGCCACCTTTGCTGCCACCACCCATGCCGCAGTGGGATGCACATCCTGTCATGAGTCTGTATCAGACGACCACCCAGACGATGGAGTAAAACCGTCCCGTGCCCAGTGCGGCGAATGTCACGATGACATAGCTGCCGAGTACAAGAAGAGCGGACACTGTGAGTGCGCCACCTGTACGTCGTGCCACAACCCGCACAAGGTCAGAAACCCCAATGTGGTGTCCGGTGTGGACGAGAACCGTCCCTGCGCCCAGTGCCACGATGCCCAGGAGACCATAGACCAGCATGCCACGTGGCTTCCAAGGACCAAGCTGCATCTTGAGTCCATACCATGCATAGCGTGTCACACCGGCTCAAAGGACTAT
>CAZXAK010000018.1:0-4724 GCA_964638145.1 uncultured Desulfobacterales bacterium
CAGCTCCAGGGCCCTTCTGTATATTTCCGATGTGGTGGAGATGGTATCTGGAAATGTCCTGCTGCGGGTAATGGTCCTGAAGTCGGCAAACTTGAGTTTCAGAGTGATGGTCCTGCCAGTATAGCCATGAATTCTAAGATCATGGCCAACACGCTCTGACTGGACAAGGAGATGTTTTCTTATCTCTTCCATATCCCCTGTATCTTCAGGGAGGGTATGTTCTGCACTGAACGATTTTGGCTCTGAAAACGGCACCACGGGAGAGTTGTCTATTCCTCTGGCCCGTTCTGTCAGTTCCATGCCTGCCTTACCCAGTTTTCTTGTGAGAAAATCTTCCGGTACGCCAAGGATGTCTGAGACGTTACGCACTCCAAGGCTCTTCAGCACTTCAAGGGTTCTCTTGCCTACCCCGGGTATCTTCTGGACAGGAAGAGATTTCAAAAAATCCTGTACCTTATCATGTGAAATCACCGTAAGTCCGTCTGGCTTGTCCATATCCGATGCGATCTTTGCCAGAAACTTGTTGGGTGCAACCCCTATGGAGCAGGTAAGGCCGGTCTCCTGCCTGACCTGGACCTTTATCTTTTCCGCAACCCGGACCGCCGGGCCGAACAGCCTTTCTGTCCCTGTCACATCAAGATACGCCTCATCCACAGATGCCTTTTCAAGAAGCGGAGTGAAGCTTCCAAGAATAGCCATGACCAGACGTGACACCTCCCTGTACCGCTTCATCCTAACTGGCAGAAATATTCCATTGGGGCAGAGCCGCCTTGCCTGAAACATGGGCATGGCAGAGTGGACTCCGAATTTCCTTGCCTCATAGGAGGCCGCAGAGACCACGCCCCTTTTTCCACCACCTATTATCACAGGTTTTCCCCTGAGGTCAGGATTGTCAGCCTGTTCAACAGATGCAAAAAAGGCATCCATGTCCACGTGGAGTATGTATCTTAACCTGTTATTCATCTCTGGTACTGCCTTTGTACAGAGGCGTTTGTGTTCCAATAATATCAGCAGGCCCCAAATACATTCTGCAAGCAGAATAAACCGATATTAAAGAATGAATCCATGACAAAATATCGGAAAAATAATTTTTTTCCGGTTTGTTTTCCTTAATTTGTCTCAAAATCACTGCAACGCAGTATGGGATAAGACATATTATGGAAGGAGAAGAATAGTGGACAATGGTGACGGATCAATCATACAGCAAAGGTGGTCAATGACATACACCTCTTTTGACAATCGCTTGATACTTCATTATTTATAATGAAACATAAATTTTTTTATAAAAAATTATATAGATAAAATAGTCAAAAAAATCATTTTGTTTTCTGGAAAATTTTGGCTTTGATGCCGTCTGCACATCCTCTGCCATATGTTGTCATGACATTTTTGGCATGCGTACAGGTTTGTCTTCCATCCCAACGTATCTTTTTCCAATCATCAAATTTTAATAGAAATTTATGGTACTTGTGTTGCTTGTCTTGCGGACAAAATCCGTAACGCCAGTGTTCATCATGGCAAATCCTTTGTCGTAAAACTGGAAAAATGGCTCAAAAAAATTTCATTTTCCGCATTTTGGGACAGGTTTGATCTCTTTATACGTGATAATTTTGCCATAACCATATGGTTATCAACTTTTTCGGCGTGCTGTTTCAGGAAAGGGCAAGTTACAGAAAGAAGGAGGACGGTATGACTACGCAGAGAAAAGAGATAAGTGGTTTGCTATTTTCGTCAGGACTGGACCAGTGGTGCCTGGATCGTCTTGGTATGGACACCACTGTGTGTACGGAACAGCGGAAGGCAAGGACAGGCATCAGGGAGGTATTGTCATGATCCTCAGTAACCAGATCATTTCAAAACTTTATCCCATCAGGCCGCCAGTTGAGGAAGATGCAAGGCTTGCAGGCATAGAACATTCAATACGGACGCTAGGTCTGATCGTGCCGCTTGTGATCACCCTGGACAGGAAGATAATAGATGGCAACCGCAGATGGTATGTGCTCCAAAAAATATATGGTCCGGGATGGCGGGTGAAGACAATCATGTGTGACGTGCCCGAGGACAGGATATGGACGGTACACACCGCCATAAACGCATGTCCTATAGTGCCGGTTGATCCGGCAAAGAGCATGATCACAGCCGCATCAGAGACGGTGAAATGGCAGATTTTGTCACAGCTCGATTTCGCTGTTTCCGTACAGACCAACAGACGTAGATAATGGGGGGGGACGGCATGATTATTCATGATACTGAACACAGATCAAATCTCAGGTACAGGCTGCTTTCCTCCATGTCGAGAGGAGAAAACAGTCTTCAAGAACTTTTTTGCGCGGTAGATAGTATCATCAGCTGGCATCATGCGGTAATTGGACGATTTTGCCATCTCTGTTCATGCATGAGACTGCTGGACGGCCAGGACAGATATGCTGTGCTCTCAATGCTTGGAATAGAACCCGAACTCTGCTGCCATCTTCTCGCCAATGACAGTTCCATGAATATCCCTGACGCGAAACGCAGGGATATTATCCGGGCAACGGAGAAGCTGATGACAGTGGTCCTGAAGGTCAAAAAAGAAAACTGCCTGGGTTTTCAGCTTGCCTTTTCATTCTCACCACGCACATCCAGGCCATACTCGGAATGTCAAATCAGGAACCAGCTTCTTTATTATACAATGGAACAACGTGAACAGTTCTGCCAGTGTATTAGTGCTATCGCAACTGCTGTATCGGATACAATCTACGCATATCATCAGTTATGTCTTTCCATAAGCGTCATGGATGACAGCAAGGTCCGGCAGACGGCACTGAAACTCACAGGGGTTGAACCCTCAAGGTTCAGGCAGACGATTGACATGCTGTGTCCGTTCTATCTGCTCGAGGGGAGGATCGCATGCTGATCACCATAGACCGACATCATCTCGAATATTTTCTCATTGACCTGATAAGAGCAGGCTGTGCCCTTCAAAGGGGGTGTGACATGCTTGGCATTTCATATCACCAGGGACGGTATATTCTTGAAAAGCGCCAGACATCTGTAAGGAAGCTGCGGCGTTATCGCAGGCTAAGATCAATAACGAAGGAAGTCCTGGATAATGCCCACGCCCTGCTGGCAACAGGTGCCACTGCTGATGAAATTGCCATGCTGACCGGACTTACTGTGAATCAGATATGCCAGCTCGACCGCTTTGGCTACTGGGTTGAGGGAATGGAGGATGCCCTTATGTAAATAGTAGGGCTTCTGTCCGTAGCTACAGTGCAGAAGAGAGGAAGGGGACGGGTTAGAGGTTGCAGATTGTATTACCAGCCATGGTGCTTGATACAATACTTCAAAATGCCAGCAAACTTAGCAAGCGGGAGCTTCTGGTACTGCTTGCTATCTGGAGGCATACTCTGGAAGAAAACAGGATGGAGGCCCGTCTGTCGTTGAGAAGGCTTGACATGATGCTCGCAATACCCCACAAGAAAATTTTTCCTGCCCTGCGACTTCTGATAGATAAGAAGCTGGTGTTGCAGAAAAAGAGTACCCAGGGTGCTGTTCTGTCAATCAATATTGAGCATGAATGGTTTGGTGGGCTGAAATCGTGCTCTGAAAAAGAGGATTCATGTCGTAAAAAGTGTGTTCAAGAATCCGCAAGGGGCTGTCTCATCGAAAAAAGTACAGCACCTCCCAATGAGGATATACCTGCAGATCACATAAAACGGGAATGGTCCAGGATTTTCAGGCAGCCTTTACCCGAAGGTATGGAGCAGAAGGCAAGTGCCTTGCTTGAAGAGATCAGGCGTGGTCATGTCAGGCCTGAAACCATCAGATTTCCGCTGAGATACCTGGAAAGATTTCATCCGCCAAATCGAATGCGGGCAAAAATAATGATAAGGGATGGAATGCGGGTGAAATTTCATGGGAAAATCTACACAGTAGAAAATTCAGGCATGATTCATTATAAAAATGGTGTCATTCCCTATGGAGATATTCTGAAATTGATAGAAAAAGGCGAGATGACTGTGGTGGAAGCGGAATCATAAAAGGACACAGTTTTTTTGGTTTTCACCTTTACATATGAAGAACAATCCTCAAGGCTCCCGTGGTTCTGTCAGCAGGTGTAGCCCCTGAAGAATCTCTTTCATCCTTTCCTGGGAGACAATACCGATTTTTTCAGCCAGGTCAGCTTTGTTCACGGTATAGATCTGGGTTATATTGACTACGCTTTTTTTAGGCAGGTTTGCTTCTCCCTTTTTCAGTATAACATTTCCCGGCGACATGCCTCTTTTGAGGTTGGAGGTCAGCGCACAGACCACTACTGTATTGATCCTGCTTGCATTGAAGATATTGTTTTGAATGACAATGTGAGGATGCCTGTAGCCAGGCTCGGAGCCATCGGGTGATCCGAGATCAATCCAGTAAATTTCACCCTGCCTTACCATGATTCCTCACCAAGATTCCTGATCTGTTTTTTTGATAAAATCCTGCATGGCCATGACAAACAGCCTGCTCCTTGAATGGTGATATTTTGTCAATGATGATGGAATTTATTCGTAATATGTCCACATACGAATCACTTTGACAGTCTTAACATCATCCAAAACCTGATATACCAGTCTGTGCTGAATGTTGATTCTTCTTGAGCAGGCCCCTGAAAGCCTTCCAACCAGTTTTTCATAAGGCGGTGGAGTCTGATATGGATTTTCCCTTAATATTTCGAGGAGATATTCTGCTTTTGTCCTAAG
>CAZXAK010000019.1:0-73912 GCA_964638145.1 uncultured Desulfobacterales bacterium
TTGCCTTTTCCTGATAGAGATGCGTCATGTTTTTTTGACATGGGGTTTCCACCGGTATAAAATTTATTCCAAAGGGGCAAGGCCGTTGGCAACAACTCTCATGGAGGGTGGTTCACTTCCGTTATACTACACGACACCTATACGGCGGATGGTGCCTTTGCCAATTGCTCCTGCATTTCAGGTGTCGTGTAGTATGCACTTCCGTAATCTATTCGAGGTGGCATGAGAACTCTCTCTTTTGACTCGGGCATTGAAGCAGACATGAATCGTCCGTCTCCGGGCAACCATCCCTCGTCTGCCGATCTCGCCGCCATCAAGCAGGCGGATGCCGTAATAGTGCCAAGGGGCTGCAAAAGGGAACTTTACCTCATGGCCCGCAACCACTGCCCCAACGTATTTCCCAACTACGATCTCTACTACAGCCACACTGGCAAGACAGACCAGATTCGCCTGTTCAGAAAGAACAGCCTGCCGCACCCCAAGACCCTGACCTTTGACCACTGCCAAGAATTTTGGGACACCTATGGCAGCACCCCATTCCCATATCCATGTGTCTTCAAATTTTCATGGGGCGGAGAGGGACGATATGTATATCTCCTGGAATCAGACAAGGACCTGCTGAACTGCATGAAGGATGCAAAGTCCTGGCAGGAAAAGGGGTTACAAGGGTTCCTGTTTCAGGAATTCATCCCCTGTGGAGGACGCAGCCTAAGGGCAGTCGTAATAGGTCCCCATATCTTCACATACTGGCGGGTACAGAAACAGACCAACAAGTTTTATTCCAACCTGTCCAAAGGGGCTGTAATTGAAAGGCACTCATTCCCACACCTAAGACACATGGGCAAGGAGGCTGCCAAGGACTTCTCCCAAAGGACGGGACTCAACCTGATCGGGCTGGATTTTCTCTTCTGTACAGAGACATGTGAGCCTGAACCTCTATTCCTGGAGATAAACTACTTTTTCAGATACACAGGGCTTGGCGGGCCGCATACATATTGCAAGCTGCTGGCAGCAGCGATCAGGGAATGGATACATCACATAGAGCAAAAAAATGCTTGATGGGTGCTGCAGATCCAATACGAAAGGCATGCATAGCCATAACCCCAGGACTTCAGATCCCCCAACACAGTATCAGAATGCGGCCTTCCATTTCAGGTAATAGATATCTCCCAACATGCCAAACTCGCTATCACCGGCCCCCACGTTGAACTGGGCTCCTGCTGAAAATGTATGGTGATCGTTGAGTGTATATGTGATTACAGGGGCAATAAAGCTGCTGGCCGGACCATCAAAACTCTCTATGAGGAGCAGTGAACCAGAAAATACCAGGTTGAAATCGTACTGAAAGGTGAGGCCTGCATACAGAGGTGACATGACCATGTTGTTTGCTATCTCACAATCATAATTCTCAAGCAGGTTCACATATGAAAATGTCTGCGAACTGTAGAGCATCTCGACCGCAACGGTAAGCCCGTTTTCAAACCCATAGTCAGCACCAATTATTCCCTGAAAAAAACCTGCGTTCATAGGGTAATTACGGAAATATCCACCTTCGGAACGCCACTCTGCACCTGTATCAAAGAGGTTTCCCTCAAGCTCATACCCTATCATCAGGGTATCATGACTCACTATGAAATCCACACCAACATCTGCAACACGCAGATACCCCTTGAAACGTGCGGCATACTTCAGTGTATGATCCCGACGCATGGATATAACACTGCTCAGTGTACTCATATCAGAGACAGAGTAGGTATAGTCGGCGGCGAGCACACCTGAGACCTCGTCAGGCTCCAAGGCATAGGCGTTTCTCGGGTTGTACAGATCAGTGGGGGTCCATATCCGCCCCACGCCCATACTGATCTTCTGGATTCCTACTGAAAGGACCTGACTTTCATCCTGGTAACCGCCATACAGTCGGTGAAGCCTGAAAAAGACGGCCCCGCAGCCATAGTCATATACGGTGGTGCGGACATCAAATGGGATATCAGCCTTGCTGGCCTTCAGATAATGGAAATCCCTGCTGTCCACATAACCTTGCCCCAAAAAATTTACGGCGTCTCCTGTGAACGTCCAGAAAAAATCCCCTGCTGACCCCTCACTGTCAAGACGAAGCCGGTTGTAATCGTAAACATAGTCTGCGGAATTGAAAATATCAGGCTGGCGCAGGATAAAGTTGGTATTTTCAATGCCAGAAGAACCCTCTGCAGCATGAACCCCTGATACCAGCAGGAGAAGGATCACACCACTATGAACAAACGATCTTGCCGTCATGCAGCTTTATGACCCGTCTTGCCTCCTCCACCACATAATCATCATGGGAAGAGAAGAGGATGGTGATATCCTCCATCTCATTCAACTGCCTCATCATCTGCATGAGATGGCATGAATTCTTTGAGTCAAGATTTGCAGTTGGCTCATCTGCCAGTATCAGTCTTGGCCTTGCTGCCACTGCCCTTGCAACTGCCACACGCTGCTGCTGTCCACCACTCAAATGGTTTGGCAGGGAGTCCAGTTTATCCCTGATCTCAAGGATGTCTGCCAACTCCTCCACCCGCTCCTCAATGCTATCAGCAGAAAAGCCCCTCAACTTCATTATGAAACCTATATTTTCCCTGACATTCAGCACAGGAATCAGATTGTAGGCCTGGAATACAAACCCCACACGTTCAAGTCGCAAACGTGAACGATCTGATTCAGCCATCTCTGTAATGTCTGTCCCGTCAAGCATGATGGTGCCACTGTCCACGGTATCCAAGGCCCCTATCACATTCAACAGGGTGGTCTTTCCACAACCTGACGGCCCGGTAATCACGCTGAATTCACCATGGTCCACCACAAGATCAATGTTCCGCAGTGCATGCACCTGTCTCTCCGTGCCCCTGTAGAAATATTTATTGACTCCGCCAAGTTCTATCAATCACTCCTCCTGTATGACATCAACCGGATTGAGGCGAAAGATACGGTAAAGTGGTAGTACCACAGATACCATGGAGGCAAGCAGGATGGCAAAGAAGCTCTGGATAAAGTAGCCCCATTTCATATCAGCATGAACAACGGCATTGAGCCCAAAGGCCTCAAGACCCTCTGCGAATGCCCTCAGATCAAGACCATAATGAGAGAGATAGTAAAGCGCACCGTAACTCAGCACTGCACCACACAAGAAACCGAGACAACCCAACACCACTGCCTCTGAGAATACCTGCACGCCAAGCATTGAATTGGGGGTGCCAAGCGCCATGAGGATGCCGAACTCCCGCGTACGTTCCAGTATGGACACCAGCATGACCCCAAAGATACCTATGAGCACCATGGTCATCACTATAGCAAAACTGATGGCATTGAATACACGCATCATATCCTGCATCTGCTCAAGCACCGGATATAGCTGTTTCCAGGTCCTGACCTCAAGACCGGGAAACAGGGCCTTGATACGTTCAGCCACAACCGATACAGGGACATCGGGAAAAAGTCTGACTGCCACCTGGGTGGCTGCATGTGGCGGACACTGTGCAAAACTTCGACTGCGCCGCAGCGATACAAATATTGCCGTATTGTCAATGGCCGGATTTGACGTCTGTATCACCCCACGGACTCTAAGGGCCATTGCACTGATATCACCCTGCATGGTCTGTGAAGAGAAGACAATACGATCCCCCACCTTCACATGCAGGTCTTTTTCAAGTTGACTTCCTATTACACACCCATTCAGCCTCTCTCCCCAGTCCAGCTTACCCTCCTGAACAAACGTCCCCAACTGCCCGAACCGTTGCTCTCTTGCGGCATCTATGCCAACAACCCGTGCCATTGATGACTTTCTCGCTGTAGAGGCAAGCCCTGTAAGGGCAAGACGCACCACAAAACACCGCACACCTGCCATCTCTGACAGAACGGCCTGAAGCCTTGAGGTGTCAGTCATGGCGTAATCGAGCCGTTGGTATAGTCTGTACCCGGGTTTATAGACAGATATTTCACCACAATCGCTGCGTATGGTGCGCAGTATCATGTCTGCAGCCATTCCGTCATACAGGCCCTCGATTGCAAGCATTGCAGCCATACTCACGGCAATCATCAGTATCACGAGCAGTGAACGACTGGCCCTGCGCCACAGATTGAGCCATGCCATCTTTATGGCAATATCCATGTTACAGGACACCTCCACGACTGATGGTGCTTTTTATCATACGTTCAAAGCTCACCGGTTGCGATGATTTGTCAATGATATATTTGTCTGCTGCCAATAACATGGGGAAAAACGCCATCTGCCCTTGCCTCTGCATTTCAGTGGTCCTGCAGTATGGACAGGATCAAACATGCCTCATTGCCTCAACCGGACTGAGCCTGTTGACCAGCATCACAGGATAGATCACTGCAAGGAGATTTATGACAAACACCACCCCGCCATTCCACAGAATGGTAACGAGATCACATCTCATGGGGAGCTGGTCTGATATGATACCGTACTGCCTGTAGGTCTCAGCGATTCCTTTTATGACAATGGGATGCACCTCGAAATACCACGTGACGGGCACTCCTGTCAGTATGGCAAGTGACACGGCAGGCACTGCGATGATCAGAACCTCAATGTACAGAAGCCTGAATATGTCCCAGGGGCCCAGACCTATAGCGCGAAGCATCCCCAGCTCACGTGTGCGTCCGGAGATGTTCAGGAAACTGAAGATCATGATGACAAAGAATATGACCACAAAAAAGACGGCCATCGAGATATATCCAAACACACTGTCAACCTCCATGGCCTGAACCTGCGCATGCATCAGTGTGGTCCAGGGAACTACCTCAAGATCTCCAGGCAGCAGCCTCTCTATACAGGATTTTACCCTGTCCATATGGTCCAGATCATCCACGGAGACCACTATATATGAGGCCATGTCCCTGCTAAGCATCACCGTATCAAAAAAGGGTTTGTTTACAAACGCAGCAACACTGTCAAACTGAAAAAGCCCTGTCCTGAAAAGCCCCACCACCTTGAAATTTTCTGCCGCAAAGGAACCGTCTGTGGCAGTACCGATAAGGGCAACTGTATCCCCTACCCTGCAGGAGAGCCGAAGCGCCAGCTCTTCTCCCATGTATATGGCATTGGTATCATCCTCGCTGAGGTATCTGCCCTGCTTCAGCGCAGAGGCAATACTTGATATCCTGCGTTCACGGGCAGGGTCTATACCCACCACCATGGCACCTGCTGAATCCGATGGCATTGACAGCAACACATAAGTCTCAAGCCTGGGCGCGTATGCCCTGATCCCTGCTACTCGTTTCAGAAGAGACTCAACCGATTGAACGTCTTCTATAAGATAATCATAACCACCCTGTTCCCGATAACCCCTCTCATAGACGTGCAGGGCACTGTTATAGACCCCAAGCGCTGTCCTTAGAGAATGCTCGTGAGACCCGTCCATAAGGGCCACGTAGGCAATAAATAACAGGGCGCTCAAAAAAGAAAGCAGGAAGGTCACGATGGTCCTTCCTCTGTAATGCAGGATATTTTTCAGGGCAAGATAGAGCACAGCCCCCTCTTCAACGGGAAAAACGTCTGAGCGCCTCCCTGGTGAAGTAACTTGGACTGATACCTTGGTCATATACCACATCCAAGAGCCTCACCACGGTCTCATTCTTCTCCTTGCCCTTTTCAAGGGGTTTCAGACGCATCACCGTGGGTATCTGATGATTCCCAAATCTCCTGACCCTGGAGTAGAACATCTCACGCACCTTCTGGCCTGAGTCATCGTAAAAGATATCAGTAACCTGGGTCAGTGTCCGTGTATCAACCACAGAGATGATCTTTCCCCAAACCACGGCTGCATCAGGTTTGGGGACAAGCTCCAGGGTCACCATAGGACCGTCCTGCCTTATGACCCGGGCAGTATAATCATCAGCAAGGGAACTCTCCTTCACCATGTCATCATTGGTGAAATCGCTCCCCATCCAGCTCTGAAGCATCATGGAGGGAGGTATCTTCACAATACGTTCAATCCTTGGAACATACTGATATAGCTGGTTTCCAAGCTTCAGAAAGGTTATGCCCCGGTCCCTTGGGGGATAGAGAATCTTCATAAATGCCTTTTTCTTGCCAACAGACCAGCTCTCGATCCTTATGGTGCGTTGATGCCTGGCAGATGTTATGCGCATCTCCATCTTCATATGCACATCCCTGCCCCTGAAGTTGTCCTCCACCTTTCTGACCAGTTCATTGGCATCCAGTGCGTATGCAGCAACAGAAAATAACAAAAAATATCCTGTACACAGGACAAAAACCCAAAAGAGACGTTTCATCTCATGACCTCTACATCCATATCTCAAGCAGCACCGGATCACACCATAACAAAATGTTCCACTCAGAACGTAACAAGGGGTTGCGACATCAACCGCAACCCCCATCGGCCTTAATTACAGGCAAAACAAAATTCCACATGACTTGAAACACCCAATTTACCGTGAAAATAAAATAGAGACCGTGGCCGGAGATTTTCATGACCGGGGGTGTTACCAACGGTATAGCGGAGTAACATGAAAGTTCAGGAGTGTAGTGCCTGGGACAGGGCCACTGAAACGGCAACAGACGCCCCAACCATGGGATTGTTACCCATACCGATAAAACCCATCATCTCCACATGGGCTGGCACGGAAGAACTCCCTGCAAACTGTGCGTCACAGTGCATGCGTCCCATGGTATCTGTCATACCGTATGAAGCAGGTCCGGCTGCCATGTTGTCCGGGTGAAGCGTACGGCCCGTTCCACCGCCAGAGGCCACGGAAAAGTAGTGCTTGCCCTGCTCAAAGCACTCCTTCTTGTAGGTACCTGCCACAGGGTGCTGAAACCTGGTGGGGTTGGTGGAGTTACCGGTAATGGATACGTCCACTCCCTCGAGATGGTTTATTGCAACGCCTTCACGCACGTCATCTGCCCCGTAGCAGCGCACCTTTGCCCTGTCACCAGACGAAAACGAAGTCTCCTTCACAACCGTCAGCTCACCTGTCTTGTAATTGAACTTTGTCTCCACATGGGTGAAGCCATTTACCCTGGCAATGATATAGGCTGCATCCTTGCCAAGACCGTTCAGGATTACCTTCAGGGGATTTTTGCGCACCCTGTTTGCAGAGTTGGCAAGACCAATGGCACCCTCTGCAGCGGCAAAAGACTCATGCCCTGCGATAAAGGCAAAGCACCGGGTATCTTCATTAAGCAGGCGGGATGCCAGGTTACCGTGCCCAATGCCCACCTTCCTCTGATCTGCCACGGACCCGGGTATGCAGAAGGCCTGCAGACCCTCTCCGAGTGTTGAGGCTATCTCCTCTGCACCACTGTTACCCTTCTTTATTGCAATGGCGGCCCCAAGAATGTAGGCCCAGCATGCATTTTCAAAGCAGATAGGCTGGACATCCTTAACTATCTTATATACATCCACGCCCATAGAGAGGCTCATCTCCCTGGCATCTTCCAAGCTGGCAATACCGTACTTCTCAAGTACCGGCCTGATCTGCGCCATCCTCTGCTCATATCCTTCAAATAAGGCCATGATATATCCTCCTACTCCTTGCGTGGATCTATGGTTTTTACTGCTTCACTGAACCTGCCGTACACACCTGATGCCTTTTCAAAGGCCTGATCAGGTGATATCCCCTGTTTTATGAACTCCATCATGACACCAAGATTTACATATCTGTACCCGATGATCTCGTCATTACTGTCAAGACCAAGCTCCATTATATATCCCTCTGCAGTCTCAAGATAGCGGGGCCCCTTGAGGGCTGTCCCATAAGTGGTACCAATAACACTGCGGGAACCCTTGCCAAGGTCCTCAAAACCGGCTCCCACCGGCAGACCGCTGTCAGAAAATGCCGACTGGCTCCTGCCGTAGGCTATCTGGAGAAACAGTTCACGCATGGCAGTGTTTATGGCATCACACACGAGATCTGTATTCAGGGCCTCGAGTACAGTCTTGGTAGGCAGTATCTCAGAGGCCATGGCTGCAGAATGGGTCATGCCCGTACATCCTATGGTCTCCACCAGTGCCTCCTCGATGACACCGTTCTTCACGTTTAGTGTCAGTTTGCATGCACCCTGTTGCGGGGCACACCACCCTACGCCGTGGGTAAGTCCACTGATATCCTCTATCCTTCTTGCCTGAACCCACGCACCCTCTTCAGGTATGGGAGCAGGTCCATGATTGGTGCCAAGCGCAACCCTGCACATTGACTCCACATTAGACGCATACTTCATAGCCAGTCTCCTGTCTGTTTATTTATAAACCACCATGCAGGCTGCACCCTGCACGACCAAAGATATAAAGAACCCGTTTACATACATCCCTATCAAGACCATAAACCATGCTGCAGCACATCTGCAATGCAGAGACAATTGGTAAAGGCAGATGACACTTTTCCTCATGGTTTTGACAGGGAAAACTGTTACCTGAATTGAGCGATTCCCAAGTTTGCATGAGATGCAAGGCGGAGGATACGCAGACGTACTGTTGTACTTCAAGTATCTGACAACGCTGCAGATCACGCGAAATTGGGAATCCCGTAGCGGTTTCAAATTATGTAGAAAGCAAAACAGTTACAGCAAACCCGTTGGATGACGGATAATTTCACAAAAAACAGCATTAATTTGCTGTAATTAAAGACAAAACAATATTTCACATGATTTGAAACGCTCAATTCAGGTGTTAATGTGCACGGATCATGGTCCCAAGTTACAACCAAATGCCAAAGTTGCCAATTTGGAGACTCAGACAGCAAAACACCGCGCACCAGGTGGTAAGTTACACCCAATTCAGGCTACAATCAGGCAGGCCTGCTCTCAAAAACCACCACACTCCTTGGACCTGCAACAAATTCGCTGCCCTTCCACAACTGCTGATCCTCAGGTCTGATAATGTCTTCAGGCCCTGGCCTCATGGTATCCACTGCAAGATGCCACCTGAATACCGGATTGGCTGGCAGCAGCACCTTTGCCCCAAACTCCTCCATATTGCAGATCACATGGATATCCGGCTCCTGTTCATCAATCCCCCCCATGGTAAAGGCAATGAATCTGGATTCGGGGTCATCCCATGGTTTGGTCCCAGGCTCCTGCCCATGCCATACAATGTCCAAAATGCCCCTGGAGTTGGTCCTGGTACCTGTGAGAAAATGCTTCCTCCTCAGACACGGATGACGCCTTCTGAATGCTATGATCTCACGGACAAAACGGAGCATATCCACATTCTCCTCAACAAGTCTCCAGTCGAACCACCCAAGCTCGTTGTCCTGACAGTAGCAGTTGTTGTTCCCCTTCTGGGTCCTGAGCACCTCATCGCCTGCAAGCAGCATGGGAATACCCTGGCTCAACATCATGATTGCCATGAAATTCTTCACCTGCCTGCGCCGCAGGGACAGTATTCGTGGATCGTCTGTCTCACCCTCCACTCCGCAGTTCCAACTGTAGTTGGCATCACTTCCATCCCGGTTGTCCTCACCATTGGCCTCATTATGCTTGCGATTGTAACTGACAAGGTCATGCATGGTGAAGCCGTCATGGCAGGTGACAAAGTTGATGCTGTTTCTCGGAAACCTGCCAGAGTGCTCATAAAGATCACTGCTACCGGCAATCCTTGTGGCCACCTCGTCCACCACGCCTCTATCCCCTCTAACGAAGCGCCTTATCACATCCCGGTACAGACCGTTCCACTCCTGCCACCTGAAGCCGGGAAAACCGCCTACCTGGTAAAGCCCGCCTGCATCCCACGCCTCGGCAACAAGGCGGCTGCCTGCAAGCTGTGCTGAAAACTCAATGCTCCACACCACAGGGGCGTGGTACATGGGCCTTGTATCCTCTCCCCTGGCCATGACACTGGCAAGATCAAATCTGAAACCGTCTACGTGCATGTCACGCACCCAGTACTCCAGACATTCAAGGATAAATGCGGTAACAAGTGGATGATTGCAGTTGATGGTGTTGCCACAACCTGTAAAATCCAGATACTTCCGCCGGTCCGAAGGGTCAAGGTGGTAGAATGCACGGTTGCCAAGGCCCTTGAAGTTGATTACCGGCCCGTCCTCTCCCCCCTCGGCAGTATGGTTGAACACCACATCAAGAATCACGCCTATCCCTGCCCTGTGAAATGCCTTGACCATATCACGGAACTCGTCGATATGGGTACCAAGCTCAGGGGTCCTGCAATAACCGGGGTGCGGGGCAAAGAAACTGTGTGGACTGTATCCCCAGAAATTCCTGAGCCCCCGCCTCCTTGCCCCTTCGGGCACATCCTGTTCATCAAAGGCCATTATTGGCAGGAGTTCCACATCGGTTATGCCCAGATCTTTCAGATACGGGATCTTCTCTATTATACCAGAATATGTACCAGGATGCCTGACACCAGAAGATGGATGACGGGTAAAGCCCCCCACGTGCATCTCATAGATGATCGCGTCCCCCGAGCCCCTGTCAAGGGGGGTATCACCCTCCCAGTCATAGGTATCCACAGGCGGCACCATTGCCCTCATACCTGGCACGTTACGCGCCCCGGGCTTCATGGCCAATACGCGATCCCACAGGGTGCTGGTCACGATCTTTGCCCACGGATCAAGAAGCTCTTTTGTCCTGTCGAAGCGAAAACCGGTCCTCTCTGTATCCCCAGGCCCGTCCACACGCCAAGTATAGCTGATGCCAGGCCCCACCCCCTCCACATGGACGTGCCAGAAATAAAAGGTCCTGTTGACCTCAGGATCAAGTCCTATTACAGCAAACGGGGACGGTGCATCATGACTCTCATACAGCAACAGCTCAACAGCACGTGCATGCCTTGAGAATATGCAGAAATTAGTGCCGGTTTCATCAGCAACCGCGCCCATGGGAAACCTGTTCCCAGGCGTAATACGACCTGTTTTCATACTACTCCTCACATTAAGGGTAAGAGTTTTTTCCACATTTACCTCATTCTATGGACAATGTTACTGTGAAAATTCAGCCGCAGGCCACACGGCACCAGGGAAAGCGAAACAGATAGAGCCAGCATGACGGATCAGCCAGGAATGACCATGTCGCAAGGCAGGGAAAGCCTGCCGCAGCATAACAGCACAGGACAAACAGGAAACACCTCTGTCTCGACAGGTCTATCAAAAAATATAAGACCCAAGTTGAACGTTTCAGATCATGTGGAATCTTGTATTGTCTGTAATTCCACAAAATCAAGGTTGTTTTTGTAAAATTGCCTGTCAGCCAACGGCATGAAGCGCTCAGGGCCGGCCCACGGGCATCCCTGAACCAATACCATCCTGCAGCGTATCAGGTAGGGGGAAAGGATTTCAGGATGTTGGCCACCCATGTATTTATGCCCTGACGCATCTTTTTGCCTCTGGAATAGTTTTTGATGAATCCTATTCCATCGCCACGCCAGATCAGTCTGCCAGTACGACCATCGAATATGTCAATAAACAACGTGGCCTTACCTGCACGCGAATAGTCATATATCCCAGCCGGCCCAAGCCAAGATGTATCAGGCACCCTTCCTGACTGGGTAAGCTTCATGGCCTGTTTTACACCTGCATATGCAGTTACCTTGAAATCAACATCACCGCTATCTCTAAGCTCGAATCCCTTGAGTCTCAAAACCATATCCACGGCCTCATGCACCATCTTCTTGATCTCTGGATAGCTCTCGAGGCGGTCATCAGGAGAATCAATGCTGGCCCATGAATAGGTCTTCAGCCCTCTGAAATCGGCTGAAGGGTCATATGCAGTATCCACCGAGATGGGGGAACAGGCAGAAAGCAGGAGGAGCAATGGTATAAGAATAGAAATGGAAGCGGAATAATAATGTCTCATGGGGTTCTCTTCAGTGTCTTATCTTGAGATAAAGATGGCTCAATAATTACAAAACATATTACCTGCCAGGCAGGGAGACACGTGGCCTCAATGCATGATCAAATCGCTGGCCCTGCATCACCTGAACAGGGCTGCAACTTACGCTTAAAAGAATATCGGGGATTTCAACAAAAAGGAAGGAAAAAACTTGGGGCAGGCCGAAAACTCAGCCTGCCCCTGTTGACCAATCTATTTCTCTTTCTTGGCCTTTGTGGTGGCCTTGGCAGCAGTCCCCTTTGGACCTCTCGGTCCTCTTGGTCCCCGCTCACCTGGATCACCCTTGTCACCCTTGGGCCCTGGAGGTCCTTCAGGCCCTGGAGGCCCAGGTTCGCCCTGCGGACCTGGAGGTCCGGGCTCTCCCTGTGGACCAGGCTCGCCCTTGTCACCCTTGGGTCCTGGAGGCCCTTCTGGCCCTGGAGGTCCTTGAGGTCCTGGTTCACCCTGCGGACCTGGAGGCCCTGGCTCGCCCTTGGGACCCTGAGGCCCTTCAGGCCCTGGAGGTCCTTGAGGCCCAGGTTCGCCCTGTGGACCTGGAGGCCCTGGTTCACCCTGTGGCCCTGGCTCGCCCTGATCACCCTTTGGCCCTGGAGGCCCTGGCTCTCCCTGCGGACCCTGAGGCCCAGGAGGTCCAGCCTCGCCCTGCGGACCTGGAGGCCCTGGAGGGCCAGGAGGTCCAGGCGCACCGGGATCCCCCTTTTCTCCCCGAAGTTCACCCTTTTCTAGAGCGTTTTTCAAATCCTGCATCTCCTCTTTGATCTGTGAAACCTGCCGGTGCGCCAAGATGCCAAAAAGACTCAGGCCCAGGGCAAGCAGCGCCAGAAAGTACAAAAAACTCATAAATCCTCCTTTCCCAGAGATCCATTTTTTATTCCTAATGAACCGTTACATTTCATTAAAAACTGATAATACAAAAAAATGAGTTCCTGTTCAATAGAAAAATATTTATAGTAATAAGGATATAAACCCATCAGATTATCCAACTTTCTGTCTGGAAACAAACGGTTAGGAGGCAACTACTTGCAATCACATGACGTTTTCAACGGGGACGCAGACGGCCTGTGCTCCCTTCACCAACTAAGACTCTCAGAGCCATCTGAATCACTACTCATCACAGGGGTAAAGCGGGACATCAAACTGTTATCTCGCGTAGAGTGTTCCAAAGACTGCTGCGTAACAGTGCTTGATATCTCCTTTGACAAGAACAGGGACGACGTGATCCGACTGCTGGAGCAAGGTGCTGCAATTGAATATTTTGACCACCACTTCGCAGGGGAAGTTCCCAACCATGCCCGCCTATCCGTGCATATCGACGCACAGCCCGACAGGGGTACCAGTTTCATAGTTGACCAGCACACAGGCGGCAGATCCAGGGCGTGGGCTGTGGTTGGCACCTTTGGTGACAACTTTGATGAAACAGCAAGACGCATGGCCAGATCCGCAGGGATCGACCAGAAAACCACCGGGGTATTGAAAGAACTCGGTGTGCTTCTTAACTATAACAGTTACGGCGTATCTGTAGACGATCTCTACTTCCACCCTGCAGACATCTACCGTTCCATGAGGGAATTTGCCGATCCTGTTGACTTTATCCAATCCACCACCATATTTACCCACCTGAAGACAGGATACAACTCGGACATGGAAATGGCATCAGGGACCAGACCCGAATTCTCCTGCAATGGTAATGAGGTCTATATCCTTCCCAATGAATCATGGGCCAGAAGGGTGAGCGGGGTGTTTGCAAACAGACTCTCACGACAGAATCCGGATGGAGCGCATGCCGTTCTCACCGGCCTTCCCTCTGGAGGCTATGTGGTCAGTGTCAGGGCGCCGCTGTCTGACCGGCGTGACGCCCACAGCCTATGTATGAAATTTCCTACAGGCGGGGGCAGGGCAGCGGCAGCAGGCATAAATTTCTTGCCTGAAGGTGATGTTAAGAGGTTTATTGACGAATTTCAAAAAACATATACACATAAGAGGCAATGAGAGGTATGTTGGGCCTGATATGTGACCATCATGTCCATTTAGAAAAGATTTTATTCAAGAACTGAGACATGAGAAGATGGAAAAAGTTTTTGGACCCAACAGGAGAACGACAACTCATCTGACCAACGGAGGATACTATGGGAAAAAGGATACTGCTTCTTCTTGCCCCTGGATATGAAGAACTCGAGGCCATCGCAGTTGTTGATATGCTCAGAAGGGCCGGGCTGGAGGTAGTTATGGCCGGTACCGTTCCAGGGCCTGTACCCTCTGCCCGTAACGTCAAAATCGTACCAGATGCCGAACTCGATCAGGTCACTGACCAGACCTTTGACCTTATCGTGCTTCCAGGTGGTATAGACGGCACAGAGAACCTTGCAAAGGACCAGAGGGTCATCAAGATGCTGCAGGACCAACTGGAGTCTGGCCGGTATATAGGTGCCATATGTGCAGCCCCTGCCATACTCGACCGGCTCGGGATATCATCAGGCAAGACCATCACGTGTCACCCTGTGTGCCAGGCATCTGTAAAGAACTCTTCCATCTCTCAGGAACGGGTGGTACAGGACGGCCAGTTCATCACCAGCCAGTGTGCAGGTACTGCTGTAGAATTCGGGCTGAGACTGGTGGAGTTTCTGCTTGGTAAAGAGAAGATGGAAGAGGTCAACAAAGGCGTTCTTGCCAGGATATAGACACAAGAATCTAATCTTATACAATACACACCAGGCCCGCCTTATCACTTGGACACAGGACCTGCTGCTCATACAGGTCCAGTGCATACATCAAATAGGCATTGAAGATTTATAAAGGGGGTCGATCCGTCCCTCGTTTCTCAGAGCCGCGCCCCTTGCGGGGCCCACCGAGAACCAACACAGACCAGAGGGAGTTCATGGCTACGGATAAAACATCCGATAAAAATATCGAAAACTTACCTGTACTCTCGCCCGCCAGCGGTGAAACGCTGCCGGTTGCAGAAACCGATCCGGTACGCCAATACCTTGCAGAGATCAGCAAGTATCCACTTCTCACACCGGAAGAGGAAGAAAAAATCACCAAAGAGTATTACAGGACCAAGGATCCGGCACTGGCCTCCAAGATAGTGACATCCAACCTGAGGCTGGTGGTCAAGATTGCCCTTGATTTCCAGAAATTCTGGATGCAGAACTTCCTCGACCTGATCCAGGAGGGCAATGTAGGGCTGATGCATGCTGCCAAAAAATTTGACCCGTACAAGGGGGTCAAGTTCTCCTACTATGCATCATTCTGGATCAAGGCATACATAATGAAGTTTATCATGGACAACTGGCGCCTGGTCAAGATCGGCACCACACAGGCCCAGAGGAAACTCTTCTACAATCTCAACAAGGAGAAGGAACGCATAAAGGCCCTGGGCTATGATCCCACGCCCAAACGCATATCCGAATCTCTGAATGTCCGTGAAAAAGACGTGATAAACATGGATCAGCGAATGGGCTCATGGGAGGTATCTCTCAATACCCCTGTAAGGGATGATTCAGATGAAAACTACATGGACTTCCTGGCAAGCGGGGAGACATCCCTGGAATCTTCAGTGGCGCGCAAGGAGATAGGCCACCAGTTGCGTCACTATCTCGAAGAGTTCAGAAAGGAACTGAAGGACAAGGAAAAGGTCATCTTTGAAAAACGCCTCATTGCTGAAGATCCCCTCACCCTGCAGGAGCTGGGCAAGGAGTTTGGTGTCTCCAGGGAGAGGGTGAGACAGATAGAGGTGAGACTCAAGAAAAAACTGCGCAAATTCCTTGAAAGCAGGGTCCATGACATCGAGACCTATAACGAGGCAGTGGAATAACGCCTCCCCTTCATGCCAGATACCCATGGAGGGCCTTCCGTTTGCGACACACAAACCATAGAGAAACGCTCATATACACTCATCAACACAATAAATGAAAACGGGAAAAACAGCACATCTCCACCTGCTACCTGCTCTACTCGTGGTAATTACGTTTTTGGTAACCCCCCCATTTGCAACAGAGGCAGCGGCTGGAAATCGTTACCAGATTTCCAAGGCCGCTCCATACTCCTGGTATCTCCAGGGACTTATAAAGGAGATGAAGGGAGATCTGGCTGGAGCCTATCACTGTCTTGAAACTGCATCTGAACTTGACCCTGAGGCCATACCAGTGCTCATGGAGCTTGCGCAGGTGGCTGCAAGGATAGGCAAGACGGAAGAGGCCGAGCAGTGGATCGAACAGGCACTGGTGATAGCACCCAAGAATATCCGTCTGAAGCTAATGCTGGGCCGCATATATGCATCTGCAGGCAATACGGCTGCTGCCATCGAGGTCCTGGACGACATCCTCAAGGACGACCCTGACAATGAGGAGG
Organism: uncultured Desulfobacterales bacterium; assembly: GCA_964638145.1. Lineage (GTDB taxonomy): Bacteria > Desulfobacterota > Dissulfuribacteria > Dissulfuribacterales > QOAL01 > S144-17. The sequence continues at coordinate 16,214 of CAZXAK010000019.1, forward strand.
CGCTGTTTCTCATGGGCTCCCTTTACGCCCAGTCCCAGAAATTCCAGAAGGCCATTCCAACGCTTGAGAAGGCAGCCAGCCAGAAGGGGACACGCTCCTTTATGGCGCACTACTACCTTGGCAAGATATATCAGGCAAAAGGGGAACAGGACAAGGCCCTTGAGGAATTTTCAAAGGCCGCCGCTGCCAACCCGAGATTCACGCCAGTATTTGTGGATCTTGCTGAGATATACGAACAGAGGCATGACACGGAAAACGCCTTGAGGATGTGGCAAAGGGTGCTGCAAAACGACCCAGGAAACTCCAGAGCAGCCATAAGGACCATTGAACTACTGATAAAGACAGGCCAGATAGACCAGGCTTCCACCCTGCTTGACAGACTCAACATGACCAAGGCCGACCTTACTGCCCTGCGTTTCAAGGTAGCGCTCATCTACATGCAGAACAACAAACCGGACATGGCCCTTGACATCCTGCTTCCCCTGTCAGAAAAACATCCTGATGACAGCCGCATTCTGTTCTATACCGCCCTTGCCCAGGAGGAAAACGGCGAGATCGACCAGGCCATAAAGACACTCAAGGCCATAAAGGGCAATGATATGATAGGGACTGAGGCTACGGTACGCATCGCCTTTCTGTTGAGCAAGGAGGACAGGAACTGGGAAGCGGTCACCTTCCTGAAAAAACGCCTTGAGGAAAGACCGGGAAATCCGCAGATACTGCTTGCACTCTCAAGGATATACGACCAGACGGGTCAGACGTCCACAGCCATTACACTGCTCGAAGATTCAGTCAAAAAGGGCGTGGCCAACAAGGAAATCTACATGCAGCTTGCCATGCTCTGTGAAAAACTCCATGAGATTGACAAGGCACTGGGATGGGCACAGAAGGCGCTGGAGATTGACAATGAGTATGTCCCGGCCCTGAACTTCATTGGCTATACCTGGGCAGAACAGGGGAAAAACCTCAAAAAGGCCGAGGAGATGATAAAAAAGGCCCTGTCCCATCAGAAAGAGGACGGGTATATCATAGACAGCCTTGGCTGGGTTTACTATGCCCAGGGCAGGTACAGAGAGGCGGTACAGGAGTTGGAAAAGGCGCACAAACTCGTCCCAAACGACCCCACCATTGCCGAACACCTCGGAGACGCCCTGATAAAAAGCCAGAAATACTACAAGGCACTGAAGATATACAGAAAGGCAGTGGAGTTGGAGAAGGACAAGAGAAAAAGACACAGGCTGCAGAAAAAGGTCAGGATGGCCATTGACATGATCTCTGAAATGGTTGACCAGTAACCCTGTACCACAGGCACCTGAAATGCATAAACAATTGGCAAGGGCTGATGGTGTTTTTTCTCATGCCCCCCTTATGAGCCGGTCCATCTCCTCATCAATCCTCTTGCCCAACGCCATGAACGGTGCAGAATCATCACCCTTTTCCCTGAATTTTATACGATGGATATCAACCAGCACGTCTGTCTCCATGGCCCGGAACAGTGGTATACGGGCGTGCACAACATCCTCAAGTCTCTCAATAAAGTGCATGATCAGATCAAGGAGCAGGTACTGTTTCTCAGGGCTGGCATATGTATCAACAGGGTCGAATGCGCTTTGCTGCAAAAAATCCTCTTTTAGCAGCCTTGCCGCATATATGATCCGTTTCTGATCGTCCGGCAGGGCCTCCTCACCAAGAAGCTTTACGATGTTCTGCAACCTTGCATCCTCCTGCAATATGGCCATGGCCCTGTCACGCAGCTCACTCCACCTGTCTCCCACCCTCTGCTCCCACCACGCCCTGACGTCTGTGGCATAACCTGAATAGCTCTGCAGATAATTTATGGCCGGAAAGTAACGTGCGCTGGCAAGTTCTTTGTCAAGCGCCCAAAAACACTCCACAAAACGTTTGGTGTGCATGGTGACTGGTTCGGAAAAATCTCCTCCTGGCGGAGAAACGGCACCAATGAGGGTAACTGAACCCATCTTGCCGCCAAGGGTACGGACCTGGCCTGCCCGCTCGTAGAATGCGGCAAGGCGGCTTGCGAGATAGGCAGGAAAGCCCTCCTCTGCAGGCATCTCCTCGAGCCTTCCTGATATCTCCCTGAGGGCCTCAGCCCACCTCGAGGTGGAATCTGCCATAAGGGCTATATCATACCCCATATCCCGGTAATACTCAGCGATTGTAATGCCTGTATAGATGCTGGCCTCACGCGCTGCCACAGGCATGTCAGAGGTGTTGGCAATAAGTATGGTACGCTCTATGAGCGGACGGCCTGTCCTGGGATCCACAAGCTGGGGCAGATCAACCAGCACGCCTGTCATTTCATTTCCACGCTCTCCGCAACCTATGTATACGATGATATCTGCATCAGTCCATTTGGTGAGCTGATGCTGCGTGACCGTCTTTCCTGTACCAAAACCGCCAGGAATGGCTGCTGTGCCCCCCCTTGCAAGCGGGAAAAATGTATCGATCACCCGCTGTCCGGTTACAAGGGGTTCTGATGGCACCAACCTTTCAGCAGATGGACGCACCTTTCGCACCGGCCACCTCTGACATAGCGTTACCTCCTGTCTCCGGCCTGAATCGGTGAGCACCACGGCAATGACATCCTCAAGTGTGTAGGTCCCCTCTGGCACCACGCTTTCAATGATACCGGAGAGGTGTGGCGGGACAAGTATACGGTGAGCCACGCTCTGGGTCTCAGGCACCACTCCAAGACAGGTGCCAGGACTTACACTATCCCCCTGTTGGACCTCAGGTCTGAACTCCCATACCCTGTCTTTGGACAGGGAGGCACCGGTCCTGCCGCGATGGATAAAATCTCCCCACTGCTCCCTGAGCATAGTGAGAGGACGCTGAATCCCGTCAAAGATACCTCCCATGAGTCCGGGCCCAAGCTCAACGTAAAGAGGCAGCCCCTGGCCTGCGACCCTGTCTCCAGGCCTTATACCTGTGGTATCTTCATAGACCTGTATGGTGGCACTGTCGGCCTCAAGGCTGATAACCTCACCTACGAGCCGCTGGTGGCCCACCTCTACCAGTTCGTTCATGGAGAAAAGGGCTGCAGGCCCTGCCTTTACTACTGGCCCGCTCACCATTTTGACAAAGGCACACTCATCATGCCTGCGGGTTGACACAAGCCCTGACTGCTCAATCTGCATCCGATCCTGTGGTGTCATGTACCGTATACCGTATGCATAGGTATCCATCCATAAAATGGCCCCTTTGCCCCATGGCCTGGCTGCTCGTTAAAGAAAAATTCATGCAGGCCCATTACCCACTGTTCTTTCACCTCTTTGCACCTTGTCATGGAACAAAATTCCCTGTTGCCTCATGTACACAAATCATAAAAAATGTTCTGACAAAAGCTCCATCAACAGAGGCTCTGCACTGTTCAGCAAGGTCTCAAAGGAACAGTCCACCATCTGCCTCATATCCTCACTGAACACACGACAGCCTCCACTCATGGAGGCCGGCTTGTCAGCAAGCCTGACCTTCCTGCCTGTCTCAGAGGCAATGGAGGCCAGCACCCCGCTATCCATAACCCCCATATCCTGGGAATTTACCTGAACTATACAGGTATCTGACTGCAACTGCCGGATGCCGCCTGCGGCAAGGGATATCAGAAGCCCCTTATACCCTGGTTCACTACGTATGGACCGGAGCCTGCGTACAGCACTCTCCTTCAGGCTGGAAAGTATCCGCTTTTTCTCTTTGAGCACAAGCTGCCTTGCCCTCAACTCTGCCGCGTCAGTAATACGCCTCGCCTCTACCGCAGCCTCCTGTCTCTCCCTGTCAATACGCGCGTGCAGCCTGGAGTTTACCTCACTGCGCACCTTTTCTATCTGTTCATCTGCCCTGGCCCTGGCCTTTTCCAGTATGCCCTCCACCTCCTTGCGGGCTGCGTCTTCAATGGCAGTGCATAACAGTGCTATCTGGTCAGGAATGGGCATGATCCTATCTCCTCAGGCTGTCTCATGATCTCATAAGTGAAACCATCATCTCGCTGACAGAGGCCCGCTTCTGCACAGGCCCCTTGGTATCAGGTATCTCAATCACCAGCGGATGCTTTGTGACATAAATCACCTGGTCGATCCGGTCCCGGATCTCCTGGGCTATGCGCTGAGTTATTAGCACAAGCCCTGTATCACTGTCACTGCTTGCCTTCTCAAAGGCCCTGGCCGCCTCATCCGCACCCTGCACCGGCACTGTACTGAAACCCGCAAGGGAAAAGGCAAGACAGGTCTCCGGATCTGCTATAACCGTAATGTGCGCCACAGGCCCTGTTCAAATCTTGCCAAGGATCATGATGGCAATTATGAGACCATAAATCGCTATACCCTCGGCAAGCCCCATAAAGATCAGGGCGCGTCCGGCCATCTCAGGCCTTTCGCTAAGGGCACCCATTGCAGCAGACCCCACCATGGCAACGGCTATCCCTGCTGCAAGGGACGATGCACCTACTGCCACGGCAGCCCCCATGTAACCCCACTTCGCCGCCTCTGCAGATACAGGCATGGTTGCTGCCCTCTGGGCCAGTACCACTGCCGGGGCAAAAAGGACACAGAAATTGGATACGAGCATAAAAATAAATTTCCAGTTTGGATTTGGTCCATGCGGACCGTTTCCCATATTCATATTAAAGACTGATCTGCGAGCCTTGCCACATGAAGGACTATTCCTTGAAGTCATGGTCTCTCTCTGCTCCTTTGATTCAGTGTGATCCAGCATGGTGTACCCCTGATGCAAACGGCTTGAATGCCTCTCCGCCTCCCCTGAAAAACTTGCTGAAAAACTCATAATACTCAAGTCTTACGGTCTGGATGGATACTACGAGGCCCTCAAGCCCCACGATTATCAGATTGCCTGCTACTATGGTAAGAAAATAGAGCAGCCCACTGCCGTGGACCTGGCGCACCATATCTGCCAAGGTGAACACTGCCACAAATAGCCCTGCGTGGGCCAGGGCAAAGGCAGCCACCCGGACAAAGGATACGGTATTCCCTGCATAACGCAGCAGATCATCAGCCACCTCAATAACAGATTCCAGCAGACTCACCCCTGTACCCTTCTGCACGGCATCCGGAAGATATCCTCCTGTCTTTCTGAGGATAAAGAGACGCACCGGTTTCTGAAGGACCATTATGGCCACGAGGACAGCCGCTGTCCACTTGGCGATGAGTATCTCTTCAGGAGACAGCTCTCCATTGAGCAGCCAACGTACCCCAAGCCCTATCCCCAACCAGTAGAACAGTGCGCCGGCAAGCCCGGATGCAGAAAGAAGCTCTGCATATCGCCTCATGCGCATTACATTTATGATGTTGAATATCAGCCCTGCACTTATCATGAACACCCCGACTCCGGCAGCCATCTTCATGAAATAATCAATGCTGTCCATGGGATGTATCCACATGGCAGGAATGAGGTCTTCCATGCCAAACACACTGCCATAAAGCATGCCAAACAGCATGGAAGATACACCGCACTCCATGAGTATTATGCCGTAATCCATGAAACGAAACAGCTTTCTGAAGATGTACCAGCCTGTAAGGCACAACAGTGCCCCATGTCCCACATCCCCAAACATCATGCCAAATAGCAGGATAAAGGTAATTGCGAAGAAGGCAGTAGGTTCCACCTCATGATAGGATGGAGTGCCGTACATGGTTACCAAGCGCTCAAACGGCCTGATCAGCAGGGGATTGTTAAAGAGTATGGGAAGATTCACTATACCGGAACGCACCTCGCGTATATCATCCGGATCAGCCATGTCCACAATGGCCCTGTCAGAGGTAATCTCAAGGATTCGGGTCCTGAGTGTTTCAAAGAGGGAGAGCGGGATCCAGCCGGATATGAGATAGGTCTGATGTATCTGACCAAACTTGGCTGCCGCCCTTACAAGGGATATGGCAAGCTCTGCCTGATCTCGCATCTCCCTGAGTACCGGGCCATACTCTTCGGACATCTGCCGCATGGTCTTCTGCAATGTGGCAAGACGCTTTTCAAGCCCGGTCAGCTCCTCTGTGACATGATCAAGGAACTCTGTAACCGTACCGTGCACCTGTTCCGGCAGATCAATCGGATCCCAAAGGGCACTCTTCAATGCCCGCATGAGCACATCCTCATCCTCACGCAGAGAAAAGGCCACCAAGATAACACGCCTGTCCTTCTTGTTTACAGCCACAAGGGCGTGATGAATATCTGCGAGGCTTGCCTCAAGCCGTTCCATATTGTCACGGGGAACAAGGCCTGCATGCCAACACACGTATCTCAGGCCTGAAAGTCGGTCAAAGTTGATGTGGGCCGGTTCCATCAGGGAGAGCCTGTCAACAAGGAATCTGTGTCTGTCAATCTCCTGCCTTATACTTTCAATCTGTTCCAACAGGGGAGACACCCGTGCCGACACCTCTCCTATCCTCTCCTCCAGGATAAACACATCCCTGTCAATACGAAGGCCGGCCACATCGTGTACAGGCGTTTGGGTAACTGAGTGTGCAGACCGACCTGACGATTGATTCAAGGTATCAGGCAGCACGGCAAGCAGACGATTGGCCTGTCTGAGAATGGATTGGTAGCGGCCCAGCAGGTCACTGTCCACACTGGCCCTGTAACCCAGACGCCCCATGTGGGTCTCCTGCAGATTTATTAGATGGAGCATACGCATCTGGCCAAGTACCTGCAACACAGCAGGCACATCTGCCTCAGGCACCTGTATGGTCACCCTGGCAAGCCTAACCGGTCTGAACATCACCGTGCCCCCCTGACACTATGCCTGATCCCTTCACATCCGATCTCCTCACGCCTGCGTAGCCTCAGCCTTGTATCTGTAGCACCCTGGAAGCAGCGACATTTCAGACAGTTGTGCAACAATACCCGCAAGGAATCCTGTAAACAGTTACATGGGCCTTGTCAGTTGCTCCTGTATTTCAGGTCTCCTGCATCATGTTTTGACTCCACAAGGCTGACGAGCCGTTCGATCTCAGCCTCCTCTTCCAAAAGGCACGCCACCTCTATACCAAGGTTAAACGGTGGACCTGCAAATGCCCTGCGCACCCGATCAGCAAGCAACTGCCTGAAATACCCTGTAACCTCCTCCAGGGAAGTAGCATCCTGAATGTGCTGTCGCACCCGTGCTGGAAGGCGGCTTATAAACTCCTCTCTGTCCTTTGCCTGGGACAAAGGGCCTATCTGCTTCAGTTTGATGAGGCTACCGCCTGCAAGCGAATAATTCACCACCTGTTCAGGTTGAAGGCCATAACTCCATCTCAATCTTATTATCCATGATATGTTGACAAAATCAATAAATGGTCCCACCACCATATGCACCGCCCTGTAATCACCACGGGACAGGGCTGCCACAGAACGCCTGAGCCAATGAAAACATGCATGATCCACCGCGATCTCAAGGGGAAACAGGATACCCTGGGCCTGAAACTGGGGATATGCGAACCTAAGTGCCTGGGCAAAGACGGAACGGCCAAGCCTGGCCTCTACCTGTGATATATCATCAAGTGCCCAGAGGTCACTCCATGGTATGCGGCTTAACCCGCATTGGGGAAAGAGCAGATGTTCCACCTCCTCACGGGTACGCATGGAAAAGAGCGCCCTGAGGAGAATCTTGAGGTTTTGCCCATCAAATCGAGAGTAGAGGGAAAGGATGAGCTCCTTGCGTCTCCTGCTGCCCAGTGCCCGGAAAATCTTGGCATAATCCTCCATTAGACGGGTATACAATACCCTTTCCAATCTCTTTTTGAATAAACCTCCATATTCATTCTTGGCCAGGGAGGTCTGCTGGGAATCGTAAACCGAACTGGTATGGGAAGCGATAAAAGGGGAGTATGAGGTGGTGGAAAGATACTGGATCACCCTTCCGAGATCCGGCATGTTCGCAAGGATGTGCCAGTCTTCAGGGGTGAGCCGCCAGGCACGTATTGCCCGTGCCTTGGCATTGGCATATGAGTAGATGAACGGCCCCAGCATAGAGGGATTACCGTGATGTCTCCTGCGTCATCGTGTAATTAGAGAATATGGTGTGCAAAAACCTATCCAACAGCTCCTCTTTGTGGTCATCAACCCTCTGTTTCAGCCTTTGGATATAGTCTTGAGCGTCAGATTCTATCCTGCTGGCCCTGTCATGTGCTGCCTGGATCATGGGTTCGATCTCATCTCTCCTCAGTTGTTCAATACGTGCTTCAAGACCTGCCTCAAGATCGGCTGCCTCCTGCTCAGCGCTTCGGAGGATGCCGTTGGCCTTGTCCTCAGCCTCTTTTACCAAGGACCTGGCATGCTCGTCACACGCCACTATCTTTTCAAGCTCAGCCTTCATCCTTGCCCCTCCTCCATCCAGCACAAGACATCCAACTGAATAAGGGTGCAGGCACCCGTACGCAGATTCAATCCTACGGATGCCTGGCACATGAACATACCCCCTTCACTATCATACCTTTACCGGCACCTTGAACCTGAGGACATTCTTGGCCGCATCCTGGCCGGATGTTATCTCTATACCCTTAATGGTGCCGTTGTCCTTTTCCACAGCGATCTGTTGCGGATCCTCCACAATATGATCGAGCTTTTCAAACAGTATGGACACCACATCGTCCTTGGGATCATATGAAACGCCCAACAGAGGCAGCCACTCCACCTCCTTCTTATCAAAAATACCCAGGGCCTCCACTTCTACCTCAACAGGGACATCCTTTATGGCCTTGGAAAAATCGTCGAGATAATCCTTCCACTGTGATTTGGCAATAGTTTCCATCATGATACTTAACCTCCTTCAGATAAGACCTGTGTCACTGATGCGAACGGGAAAATCCCATTAACACCAAATAACAGAAAACAATAAAATCAGCTCATTACACTACACATCAATGGACCTATATTTTATTCCATTTGCCATAAACTCTATGTACGCAACAAGGCTTAGTCAATGGCTGCCCAAATAACGATGCAGGACTGTACGCCATGCTGTCTCAGTGCCCCTGTCCCCAGAAAAAAACCACAATCAGACTATTGACTTAACAGTCTGGCGAGGAGTAGTATGGTGGGTCTAAACTTTCATCCTAAATTGAATGTTTTAAATTACATGAAGTTTTGTTTTGTCCTTAATTACAATAGATTATTGCTATTTTATAGGGAATTGTCTGCCACCCAACGGGTTTGGCCTAACAGTTTTTGCTGACCACATAATTTGAAACGACTGCGGGGTTCCCAGTTTCGCATGATCTGCTGCGCCGGAGTCTTCGCTTGCCTGTAGGGCACTTGAAGTACAAACAGTACGTCTGCGTATCTTCCGCCTTGCATCTCATGCAAACTTGGAAATCACCCAATTCAGGTTTCAGATAGATTTTAAGACAAGGTTACGTCCTGCAACCTGACATTACAGAGAGTTTCACAGAAGATCACTGGGCCGCAATACCGGCACCATCAACCACAGGACAGAGACGTGTCGGAATTCCATCTCAAAACATATCTGAAGGAACGAAGAGAGAAGGTAGAGGCCGCGCTGGACCGTCTTCTACCAGTAACCAATGATCCCTCCGCCCCTGTGATGGAGGCCATGCGTTACAGCATAATGGCAGGGGGCAAACGTGTCAGACCAATACTCCTGATGGCAGGGGCAGAGGCGGTTGGAGGCCATGCAGACAGGCTCCTGCCTGCTGCCTGTGCCCTGGAATGCCTCCACACATACTCCCTGATACATGACGACCTGCCTGCAATGGATGACGATGACCTGCGCCGTGGCAGGGCTACCTGTCACAAGGTCTACGGGGAGGCCATAGCCATTCTCGCAGGTGACGGCCTGCTGAACTACTCCTTTGAGCTGCTCTCATCAATGGAGATGAGAGAGGCAGTTGACCCTGCGCTGCTCAACGAGACCATATCAATCTTTGGCAGGGCAGCAGGTGTATTTGGTATGATAGGGGGCCAAACTGCAGACATCCTCTTTGAAGGCAAACCCATTGACGCAGAAACGCTTGCCTTCATTCATAGCCACAAGACCGGCGCACTCCTCGCAGTGTCTGTGGAGATGGGGGCAGTGCTTGGCAATGCGGACCCTGAGCAGCGCCAGGCCCTCAAAGAATTTGGAAAGGCCCTTGGCCTTACATTTCAGATAGTTGATGATATCCTTGATATTGTTGGAGATGAAAAAATAATTGGAAAGCCGATAGGTTCTGACACAAAGAACAAAAAGGCCACCTATCCGGCCCTGTTTGGGCTCGAGGCCGCACGCAGCAAGGCAGAAGACCTGCTTGACCAGGCCCTTGCCGCACTGTCGGATTTTGATCACAAAGCCGATCCCCTCAGGGCCATTGCACGCTATGTGGTAGAACGTAATAGATGAAAATATAGATAAGGAGCTGATAACCGGTATGGCATGCCTGCTTGATACTATTAACTCACCACAGGATATAAAGGACTTCAACCTCAACGAGCTTAACCAGCTTGCCCAGGAGATAAGGGAAAGGATTGTCACCACAGTGGCAAAGAGCGGGGGACATCTTGCCCCAAGCCTCGGTGTGGTTGAACTGACCATAGCACTGCACTACCTGTTCGACACCCCTAAGGACAAGATTGTATGGGATGTTGGGCACCAGTCCTATGCGCACAAACTCCTCACAGGCCGGCGCAAGCAGTTCCACACATTGAGGCAGCAGGGGGGTATCAGCGGTTTCCCCAAGATTGAAGAGAGCATTCACGACGCCCTGGACACTGGCCACAGCAGCACCTCCATATCCGCGGCCCTGGGCATGACCACTGCCAAGGACCTTGAAAACAAAGATGGCAAGGTGATAGCAGTCATTGGCGACGGCTCCATGACTGCAGGTCTTGCCTTTGAGGGCCTGAACAACGCAGGGAGCCTGCGAAAAGACCTCATCGTCATTCTCAATGATAATGAGATGTCCATATCGCCCAATGTGGGGGCACTTTCCTCATTTTTGAGCAGAAAGCTCACCAGCCGTTTTGCAACCAAGATAAAACGTGAGGTAGAGGCATTTCTGAAACGGTCTGACCTTGGTGAAAACATATGGGCTGCCATGAAGAGGGGCGAAGACTCCCTCAAGAGCCTGTTTACCCCTGGCATGCTCTTTGAAGCCCTGCAGTTCGAATATGTAGGCCCCATTCCAGGCCACGAGATAGACGCGCTCATCGAGACCATCAACAACGTCCAGAATATTCCAGGACCGGTCCTGGTGCACGTACTCACCAAAAAGGGCAAGGGCTATGAGCCTGCGGAGAAAAATCCCTCAAAGTTCCACGGACTTGGGCCATTTGATATAGAGACAGGGGCACCCATACAGTCCAAGACCCCCAAGCCCCCTACCTATACCCAGATATTCAGCCAGACCATTACCAGAATAGCCCAGGACAACCCCACGGTAGTTGCAGTAACTGCGGCAATGCCGTCAGGCACAGGCCTGGATGCGTTCCAGAAGGAGTTTCCTGATCGATTTTTTGATGTGGGCATTGCAGAACAGCACGCTGTGACATTTGCTGCAGGTATGGCACTGGAGGGTCTTAAACCGGTTGTGGCAATCTATTCCACGTTCCTGCAGAGGGCCTACGACCAGATCATTCATGACGTATGCCTCACCAGACAGCCTGTCCTGTTTGCCATTGACCGCGGAGGGCTTGTGGGTGACGACGGCCCTACACACCACGGGGTCTTTGACCTCTCATTCCTCAGAAGCATCCCCAACATGGTGGTCATGGCCCCAAAGGATGAAAACGAGCTGCAGCACATGATCTATACAGGCATACAGCACAATGGGCCTGCTGCTGTACGCTATCCCAGGGGAACAGGTGTGGGAGTAAGCCTTGACTGGCAGTTCTGCGAGCTGCCCATAGGCAAGGCGGAGATCCTGATGGAGGGTGACGACCTTGCAATAATTGCCGTAGGACAGCATGTGCAGACAGCTCTCAGGGCCGCTGAACAGTTGAAGGAGGAAAGCGGCATAAGGGCAGCAGTGATCAATGCACGTTTCATCAAGCCCATTGACAGTGAGACCATAACCAAATTTGCCCGTGACACTGGCAAGATCATTACCATTGAGGAAAACGCCCTTGCCGGCGGCTTTGGTTCTGCCGTTCTTGAATGCCTTGCAGACGAAGGCATGAGTCACGTCAAGGTAAAACGTCTTGGCCTGCCTGACAGGTTTATAGACCAGGGCGCACAGGATATCTTGCGCAAGTCTGTTGGTCTTGACATTGACTCAGTGGTCAAAGCGGCTAAAGAGCTGGTCAATCCTGACCAGGCCGAACCGCGGCCAATAACCAAGGTACACAGTTTGCGGGTATAGCCTGCCTGGTCCGCTGTTAGAAATTATAATCCAGACCTGCAAAGTACACCTGTGAGATATCCTGAACTGCCCAAAGATGCCCCTCTATCCCACTCATGGAGGAGGGGCGTGGCCATGCTGCAGAATCCGGCATGGCCTCTCTGCAACATGGGCGCAATGATATATTTTACAGGGCCGTATCAGCGTGTTGCGGATATGCTTCCTGACATGCCGGAAGCGCTTGAAGTTGCGTCAATAACTTACCGGATGCCCGCCAAAATATTGACGAATTTCATAGACATTCTTAATATTTTTGAAACATTCAAGACAGATGAATGGTCGAATCCAACTTCAAACACACCCAAAAACAACGCCCCTGAATCAGCACATCCCAACCATTCCCCTATAAAAGTTGTGGATACATCAGGCAACAGGGTTGATGCCTTTGAAGCTGCAATGGCCAGGGCAAAACACAACATCATAGACAGAGAACTTGAGTCCATAAATTCCCTGCTATGTTCTCCGTGCAACTGCACACTGTGCTGTGTTGGCCCTGACTGGGAAGCCATACAGGACTTTTTTGAAATCCCGCTCATGGACATGGAGAGGCACCTCTTTGAACTGCCAAGTGTGGACTCTGAACAGACCAGAAAGACCGACCCGTACAGCGACCCTCCAATTCTAATCAATAAAAAGCCCTTTTATCACAATCCTACAGCACTTTACAGGTGGTCAGAAGGCTGGAGCATGATTCTCACAAGGGGTAGTACATGCCCGGCACTTTCAGTAAATGGCACCTGTACCATATATGCGGACAGACCACAGGTATGCCGCAAACCGCAAATTTTTTCAGATGTGTTGGAACGTACCGGACATAATGAGTACATACTGAGAAACAGCCTGCTCGCCGTCCTGGACTGCCCTTATGTGAGATATCTGAAAGATGAAATCACTGCATATGCAAGCATGTGCGAGACAGATATCGTATTTAAAGAAAACAAGGAATAGACACGACCAAACCATCCCTCCCTCTCCTGCTCATCACCCAGCCCTCAATATTCAACATTTTTTACAGAGCCTGACAATATTGGCACACAGGTTGCATGTTAATATAATCAAACAGCTAATCATAATAACCAGAAAAAGCGGGAGCAAGAAAAATGAAATGCCTTAAAAATCCCCGCAGACCCACGGAACCAGCCATTTGCAACAACTGCAGGCGTAAGTGTGAAAAAGCGGGAAAACGGAAAAAAACATTAAAAATGAAAAAATAAAAAGCTGCCAAGACAGCACGGGTGCCACAGACAGTTGCCATAAGCAGATGCCATAATTTGTTTAACATGCGCAACGTATGTTAACATCTCTCCTCCTTCTCCTCCTCCATTAAGCGCAGGACATTCGTCCTGCGCTTATTTTTTTCTCATACTACACGACACCTGAAATGCAGAAGCAATTGGCAGAGGCGGATGGTGCTTTTTCTCATGGTTTTGACCGCGGGCAAATATATCATTAACAAGGCATTGCAACTGATGAGCTTTAAAAGCATGATAAAAGCACCATCCGACGTATAGGTGTCGTGTAGTATGATTTTTTTCTACTCCATCCTGAATCGAGCGTTTCCAATCATGTGAGATTTTATCTGTAATTACTCGGCAGGCAGACCAAATATAGTCACTCCGGTACAGAGGAGCAGTACCATGAAATAGCATATCATGCGCCTGTAGGGATTAGGTATGGACGGATCACTGCGCACCACAAATATTGCCACAAGACACTGCAATGCGTAGTAGAGGGCAAAGGCACGAGAGGCAAAACTTATGATCTCGTACACATTTGTCAGCCAGGTAAGACAGATGGCCGCCACTGAAACTATGGCATAGGCATATCTGGTATCAAAATGCCCCTTGATGATCGACTCTATTAGTCCGGAGCAACCTGCGTCATCTGCCGTGGCGGCGGCAAACTGGCTACATATGGCAGTTACCGTGATGAGCAGAGGCAGCACCGAGGCAACGATACTGGACAACTCTATAATTGCCGTTATTCCCGTATCATGGAGGTTCCCTGCCCTGCTTACCACCAGGGCCATCAGGGCGAGAAAGACAAGATAGATGGCTGAAGAGATGAGCTGGGCCCAGCGCATGGTACGAATTCGTACCTCGCGGGGATGTTCTGAACCAAGGAAACGGGAGGTCTCAAACCCCTGAACCACTATCAGCATACCCATTATGAGCCGTGCCAGATGAATTTTGTCCTCACTTATGGGGATGGCCTTAATGTGCCAATCACCCTGAATATATGCAACTGCATTGAACGAGGTGAGACCTGCAATAAGGGCCGCAATCATGGCCAGATTTATCCCTACTGCCACACGCTCAACGCGCTCTATTCCCCTGAGGCCTCGCCAGAACCCTATGAGTGCAATACCTGTAAGTATTACTGTAACCAGGATACGACCATAAAACGCGTTGTGAATGGACAGGGCGTGGAGAGCAAAACTTGCAAGTAACTGAAGATAGTAAGAGACAGAGACACAGTAGGCACCTGCAAGAGCGATGTGTGAGACTCTCTCAACGATTTCCGCGGTCTCCACTGCAGCTACCTGTCGGGCTGCATTACGGTGCCCTATATGCAGCCTGTGTTCTGTCCTTTTAAACGTGGAGGGAAGCGGTATGGTTTCAAGCATGGGTTCACCATAACGGATGTTGAACCGTATGACACCTCCCACAGCGTAGGCCATTAGAAGCAGGCATGCCATGACCACCACGGCATAGTTTCCGGCGTTTGCATAGAGCAGCGGGGCACACACAAGGAAGCCACTACCCATGATGGAGGCAAGTGGGGTAATGGTGGCACGCCATGCTGCTGAGGTACCAAGCGGCTTATAGAACAGCAACACACTGGCAGTGACAACAAGGGTACAGAGTACTATAAAATCAGGCCCGGAGAGTTGGCTCACTGTTATATTTCCTTTCGTTTATTGTCAATAAATAATAGAATACAGCAACCTGTTCGAATACTTGATCCTTCACTAATCAGAAATAGATAATACACGAAAACATGCAACTATGAAAATGCCCGTGGAATATACCCCGTACATCAAGACATTTGTAGGTATAATTGCCATTGTAAATCCACTTGGTGCCATACCTGTCTTCCTCTCCCTCTGTGGTGACCGTCCGGTATCAGAGGTAAAGTCCATTGCGAGAATAACCGCTGCGGCGGTTGCCGTGGTGCTGATCATTGCTGCCTGGACAGGCGAAACCCTGCTGTCCTTTTTTGGCATTGGAATTCCTGCCTTTCGGACAGGAGGCGGCCTTCTCATACTGCTTATGGCCATTGCCATGATGCACGCAAGACAAAGTCATGTGAAACGCAGTCCTGAAGAGGAAAACGCAGACACAGAGAAGGAAGATGTTGCCGTGGTCCCCCTTGCCATCCCCCTTCTTGCCGGCCCTGGCTCCATAAGCCTCGTAGTGGTTGATGCCCAACAGTCATCAAGCATAACCCACAATATCGTGATAAGCCTGTGCATAATCGGAGTAGCCCTTGCTGTATGGATTACCCTTCGTCTTGCAGAACCCATAGGGGAACGCCTCGGCGTAACCGGGCTCAACATAGCCACCCGTATCATGGGACTGCTGCTTGCGGCAATAGGCGTACAGATGATAGCAGATGGTATGATCCAACTGTTTCCTGGACTTGGATAAAATTGCCATGAAAACAGCCTGTTCGACCCTAATCACTGTACTATGCACAGTATTTCTCTTACTGTGTGGCCCCACAGGCATCAAGGCTGATACTGCCACATTAATCATCCCGGGAAAGGTATCTGATGAGCTTGTCCTCCGAAAGACCATCATAGACCGGGAAAAAGAGTCCCTTGAAAAGATCAAAAAAGATATTGAGGCACAGAAGAGAAACAGGGACAAGAAACTTGCCGCACTGCAGGCCACCCCTGTCACAGATGCCCTGCTTGAAGAGGCACGGCTATCCATGGAGGCCGCCAAGGTAAATGTTGAATCTGCAAGGCTTGACCTTGGCAGCGAAAAGCACAGGATACAGGCCCTTCAGTCCCAACTGGAAAACATACAGAACAGGCTGCCATCCCCTGGCCACAAACAGGGAAATCAGGCACAGGCCACCAAACTGGAAGAAAAATTAAAAGAGCTGCAGGCCCTAATCAATATAGAACAGCAGTACTCAAATCTTCTCGCACAACGTGTATCTCTCCTTGAACAAAAGGCCGACCTGGCAGCCTCATGGTGGCAAAGCGTACAGGCAGTCTTCAAGAAACAACAGCAACGCCGTCACCAGGAATCCATAGAGGACATGAAAAGGCGCCTTGAACACATGGAGGACAAGGCGCGTATCGACACCATGCGCATCGAGAAGGAGCTATCCGAAATTAAGGGGGATGACCCGGGCAGTACGGCAAAGAAACAGTTCCTTAAAAGACAGCTTGAGTTTATTGACGAATCTCTGAATATCCTTCGCACCAAGATCAGAATCCAGTCCATGAAGAGCAGGCATGACAGCCTTGTCCTTACCGGCCTGGCAAACGTACCTGCTGAAAAACTGAAAAACACCATAGAGGTCCTGAAGGATATCAGATCCCAGCTTGCGCCAATGATCGGTGTGACAAGAGGCAAACTCGAAGTCCTGCAAAAGCAGTGGGCACTCCTGCAAAAACAGTATGCACTCAAAAATATATCCAGCAGCCTGTTTACCAGAGAGAAAAAGATAGTAACCGGGCTTATTGACCAGTTCAGCTCTTTACTGAACACCATGAAGGCCTTCCAGACCCAGATTCAGCAGGACATCCAGAAGGTAGAATCAGCCTATGCAAGGAGTGTCCAACAGAGCCTGACTGCCCATGAAAACCTGCCCAGAGACATCAATGCATGGAAGGGCATACTAACAGAGCTGTATAAACTTCCTTCAAGGCTCAAGGGCATATTCCTTGACATAGGAAAGGATATTGTCTGCGGCTGGAAGCAGGCGGATACGGGCCACCGGCTCCTCTTCATAGGTATTTCCATATTGCTCCTTATTATTACCCTTCTTCTGGGACGGCTTCCGGACATAAACCAGATACCACCATCACTGGAACTGCGTTTTTCTGCACGTGTAAAGGCCACTGCCTATGCACTGCTCAGACAGTGCCGCATGGCAATGCTAATCGGGGGAGAGGTCATAGTGGCCGCATGGCTGTTTAATGTAGAGCCCATGCGATTCACCATACTGCTACTGTTCGTACTGGTATTGTTCGCGCTGTGGGCAGCCATTAACTTGAGCTACCTCATATTTACGTCAAAAATCGTTCCTGCGGCACAGAGACAGCCAAAGATGCATCATATGATCATCTTTGGCTCTGTCATCAGCGCTGTTCTGGCCATTCTCATGGGGCTTGGAAATGCTGGCATACTTTCTGATACACTGAAAGATGTGGTAGACCGCCTCTTCATGGTGCTGCTCCTGCTATCCGTATACTTCTTCATGCGGCTCAGGGCCATGCTCATCGCGCGTCTGGGCCCGGACCACAAGAGCAGGTTCTGGATTCACATCATAGGACTCGCCAGCCTGTCAATCCCCCTTACAGCACTATGCGCGGCCATTGTGGGACTGGCCGGATATATAAATCTGGCACGTTTCGTTGCAAGCCAGCTCGTCATAGTACTGGGAGTGATCATCACATGGATATTGATAAGAGATGTTGCACGGGACCTTATAAGGTACCGCAAACTCAAGCTTGAAAGTGCAAACATACAATCAGATACCAGCCGTTCCTCATTCATGGCATCCCTGCAGCGGTTACTGGATCTGCTGCTATTCGCCGGCGTACTATATACCCTGGCAAGGATCTATGGCTGGAATACAGGAAATGCCGTAGACACATTTCTGAAGAGCTGGCTCGACTATCCGCTGTTTCACATAGGCAAGCAGACAATTACCCTGATCAATATCTTAATAAGCCTCTTTCTGTTTCTCTTCTTCATGCACCTGAGTTCTCTTGCACGCAATGTCACTTACATGCTCATGAAGAAAAACGTCAGTGACCGCGGACTCAGAAACAGCCTTTCGATATTTACCCAGTATGCTGTACTCATCATAGGTGCCATGATTGCACTTAACTCCATGGGCCTTAACCTCACAAGCCTCACCGTGTTTGCAGGTGCACTGGGCGTTGGTATTGGATTTGGGCTGCAAAATATCGCAAACAACCTCATCAGCGGCCTTATCCTCCTTGCGGAACGGCCTGTGAGGGTTGATGACTGGATAAGCATTGGCGAAAACCAGGGCATAATATCGCATATTGGTATGCGCTCCCTTATGCTTAAGACATGGGACAATCAGGACGTCATAATTCCCAATGCCGATGTGATAACCACGCCTGTCACGAACTGGACTCTTTCCGACAACCTGATAAGGACAGTGCTCCAGGTGGGTATACGTTACCAGGATGATCCTCACAAGGCCCAGGAGGTGATCATGGATGCGGTGTCTATGGTACCAGAGGTCTCTCTTCAGAAAAAACCTAAGGTATATCTTACTGAATTTGCCGACTCCTCTGTAAACTTCAAGGTTGTGTTCTACTCTGAACTGGACAGCCAACACAGCAAGCTGGAAGCCAAATCAAATGTGATGTTTGCCATATGGGACGCCCTAAAGGATGCTGACATAGGCATACCCTTTCCGCAGCAAGACATTTACATTAAGGAAATACCTGCACACATGACCTCATGCAAACAAGCCGCGGCTGAGCCTGATCTGGCAGTAGCAGAGGAAGATGCCCCAAGATCAGATATCACTGCAATAACAACCTGACAGGGAACAATCCCCCCTTTCCCTTTCCGGAATAAATATTATTGATGCAATGCTAACACACCGATAAGGAGGGTAAACTACATTCCGAAAGGAGATACCTAAATGGTACAGAGAACCGATACTCTCAAGACCGTACTGATACTCATGGCCATTTTGAGTCTACTGGCCTCACCTGCAGCCTTTGCCAGTTCCGGAGGGAAAATAGACATCAACACAGCTACATCGACTCAACTTCAGGAACTTCCTGGTGTTGGAGAAAAGACAGCAGATGCCATTGTCAAGTACCGTAGAGATAACGGTGTCTTTCACACGGTGGATGACCTGCTTAACGTCAAGGGAATTGGAAAGAAAAAACTTGAAAAGATACGCTCCCATGTAATGGTGAGCAAATCAAAGGCCAAATAAAAATTCTACAAACCAGCGACGAACGGCATCTTCATACCCGAAGATGCCGTTTTTGGTTTTGGACTGACATGCGTAATGATGGGGTGAAAAGCCCCTGGGATAAGTAACGTTTAAAAATAAGGACTGAACATATCCAAATATTGAGTCAGCTTGTTGGCTTCGTTATCCATCTCCCCTCACTGTATGTTAGGCACAACGCATCTTCTTGGCTGCCACAGCACGCCATTTACTGTCTTTTCCTGTACCAGTCCTCCTTACCATAAAGTTCTTCAATACACTCAGGACACAGGGCATGACTGAATACCGCATCTGAATGCTCTGATATATAACTCTCTATCTGGTTCCAGAACCCCCTGTCATCCCTTATCTTCTTGCACTTTGCGCATATGGGAATGAGTCCGCTAAGTACCCTGATCTCCCTCTGGGCCTGCTCAAGCTCCTGGATGTGAGACTGAAGCTCACTGTTTATCCTGGCAAGTTTCGCCTTTTTTTCTCCAAGCATCACCATATGGAAAAAATTTTCCCTGGCAAAGTACTCCATACTGTAACAGGCAATCATTCCGATTATCGCAGCGGATATGAAGAAAAAATTGTTCCTCAGAACGATACACAGCGGGGTCTCAGTCAACAATAGGGAAGTGATCTCAAACATCAAAAGAATGATGAGCCCAATTGCCACAGCCCATACGAAACGCGCCCTTATGAAGGTGAAACAGAAAAACATGACCAGTATGTTGCCTACGTAGTAGGAATTGTTCTCTGGAGACGGGCCAATAACTATCATCCAGAATATCCCGAATGCACATACAAGGATAATTAAAGCAATGGATGACTGCCAGTACCTCTTGAAGCCTGAATAAAACGAGAAGAGTATCCCGCCTGCCATGACAGGTATGACCAGGCCAAAACGGATATTCCAGAGCTGATATTTGACCTCTGGCATGGACAGGGCATCAAGAAAACCAAATAGGCCGTAAAGTACTATGCCAAGCAAAAAACCCCAGCGGAAGACAGGCAATGACAGTTTAAAAAAATAATCTCTGAATCCGGGTTCAAGGCCCTGATCTGGGCCAGTAAAATGGAGAGTCAGGGGATTTATGTGCATTATCACAGCACTCATAAAATAAGGAAAGTGGTGCCCGGGGCGGGAGTCGAACCCGCACAGCGTCAGACGCCGAGGGATTTTAAATCCCTTGTGTCTACCAATTCCACCACCCGGGCAGTAAGAAGCAAGGCCGTAGCCTGCCTCACGCTTTAAATACAGGAAAGCTGACGCTTAGTCAATGTCCAGCCCTTAAGACAGACACCGCGCCACCGTCCTGCATATTAACCATGAGACCAAATCCAAATCCACGAAAGAAGGGACGCGTAACTGATCACAGGGTGTCACACTGCACAGCGGCAGGCACGATAGGCGTACTCCCTACTCCAGACACCTGATAGACAAGCGAAGCCCCCCACGCCCCAGTTGTGGTGTATAGTGGGCCCTTAAATAATCAGCCTTACCCCTCCAAGCTCCTCTATACGATACGGGAACCTGTCTCCTGGAGAACCGATAAACATAAAGTTTACAGGTATGCCCCACTTCCTGGATAGCTTCTGGATGAGTTCAGGCCCGAACCTTCCCTTGATCTTTACAAACTCGATATCAATCTCAGGATACTCCCTGTCCAGGAACTCAAGGTCTTTCTCCAGCTTCTCCAGAAGCTCCTTGTCTTCCTTCCCGCTACCAGTTACATGCACAATCTTCAAACGCCTGGTATGCTCGTTGTTCTTGATGTAAAGGAGTACCCTGTTGAGGTTTGCGAGATTGTCTCCACGGGTGAAGAATACAAACTCCTGGGACTGAATGGCATCAATGGTGGCAAGTATCTTCTGATCAATACGCTGTACCATCTTCATGATTGGCACATAGAGCAACTCTATAAAGTGGAGCAGGGCATCAAGCAGTGCCACCCTGTTGAGCATTATGCCTGTGACAAAGATGGCAGGAATAAAATATTCAAGAAAAACTATTATATTGGCAGGCGCACCCGGGGCAGGCTCCCTGACGATGTTACCAACAAGCGCCAACATGACGGCCACCAGGGCAACAAAGACACTCCACCACCCTGCCCGTTCCGGACGCGGAAGCTTTGCCCGTTTGATCTTCAACAGTATGTTCCCCAGGGCAAAGAGTGCCATCACGGAGAGAAAGGATATGGTATAGACCCCTGCCAGCACCTCCACCTCTCCCTCGGTGATGAACAGTATGGAGACGCACATCAGGAAGAACATAACGATTATCCGGTAGGAGCTGCCCCTTGAATTCTTCTTGAGCAGGAACTGGGGTAGTATCCGGTCCAGAGTGATTCGTTCAATGAGTCCGCTCACGCCCACATAGGAGGTCAGCACCGCTCCACTAAGAACAAGGGCGGCATCCACTGAGACCATACCTGCGAGCCACCTCCCGCCGGTGATCTCTCCCATATAGGAGAGCAGATCTGCCTCGTGATTTGCCACTTCAGGAAGCGGTATTATGGCAAGGGCAAGAAATGCCATTAGTGGATTGAATATACTCACCACCACCCACATGTTCCTCAGGGTCTTTGGAAACACGCCTGGCTGCTGCTCCTCAACGAAGTTGGCAGAGCTTTCAAAACCGGATATCCCAAGCATTGCGGCGGAAAAGCCCCAGAACACCGCCATCTGCACAGACCCGTGTTTTACAGGAAAGCTGTTGTTCTGGAAAAACACCCCCAGGCCATGATGAAAGAGATAGAATATCACCGTGCCTGAGAGCATGAACAGAGAGACGATATGAAAGGTAAATATTACCACTGCCACTGCTGCCGACTCGCCAATACCCATTATGGTAAGGGCCATGAAGCATGAAAGAAGGACCACCGTAGCTGAGATCACAGGCAGTGACGGTATCATGTTGTGCAAATAGTGCATGGCCTCTGAGGCGGATATAACAGCCGTTGCCATATAAGACAGCAGGGTGAGGGTGGCTGCAAGAGAGGCCATGGACTTGCTCGTAGTATTCAGCAGTGCGTTGTATGCCCCACCGTTCAGGGGCAGGGCACCTACCACCTCGCCGTATATCTTCCTGAAGAGATAAAGTACAAAGGCCACGATGAGCAGCGCCACCCACGCGTACTGGCCTGCAGAGATAATGGACAGGGCCGATACGTACAGGACCGACGAGGTAATGTCATTGCCGCAGATTGCAGTAGCGGGAATCTCGGACAGTTTCTTCTTTTTTACAGGCCGGATCGCTGACCTGGCCCGTGATGGCCTCTTACTCCCCTTGCCCGCGGCAGCCTTGCCTGCTCCCTTGTCCCTTGCCCTCTCCGACTCAGCCATGATCTATATCCTGATCACCTTTGTTGCCAGGTGCATGGAAGTTACTATGTCCAGCATGTTGGTGGTCTCCCCCACACCCTTCTGTTGCAAAAGATCATAAAATTCCAGACAGGTACCACACACAAGTATTGAAACCCCCCGTTGCTCCAGTGCCTTCAGGGGATCAAGCGCATCTGCCCCCTCTACGGACAGCCTTACGCCGCTGTTTACAAGCACTATGCGCCACAGATCACTGCCAAGCTCATCAAGTGTGCTGATGAAGTTGAGCATGAGGCGCTGGCCAAGCTCAGGATCTCCCTGGCCTATCGCATCTGAGGGGATGAATACCAGTATCTTCTCTGCCCTGCCCTCTTCCCTGCCCTGAGACAGGGCCACAGCACAGGCACATGGCACACCCTTCACAGAAAAACGGTCCTGGCCCAGGACAGAAACGCTCACTTCATATCCCTGGCTTTCAAGAAACCTGGCTACATTCTGCCTCGCTGCCTCATTATCCACGATAATCTCCAGTGACTCGCCTGGCCTCTCGGCTATAATGTCCCGCGCATCAAGAACAGGTTTAGGACAGGCAAGCCCGGAACAGTCCTTGGTTATCATACGGTATGAACCTTTCTTCTCCTTATCACTGCCCACTCCTCAAAACGGAGACACGGGGCTGTTGACACGGTTACAATCTCGCCTCCAAGGGCCTGGTTCACCTCTCTGCCATCCTCACTCCTCACAGCAGTAACGGTAAACGGGATCACATCAAGCCCCCTGTCCATGTACTCAAGCTGGTCTCCAGGCCTTAAAATGTGCCCTACCCTCACAGCAGGCTCCACACCTGCCCTCACCACCACTGCCGCAGGGGAGAATGTCTGATCCACACTGCCTCCACTGTAGAGCATATCGTCCCTTCCTGGCGCACTGTCAAAAAAATTTTCTGTGTACCCCCTTGAGCCCAAAATCTGCAACTCTTCCATAAAACGCTCAGGGATCACGGGCAATTCCTCCCCCCATCCGGCAGGATCACCCTTTGCAGACAGATAGTCCAGGGCTGCACGATATGCACGCACCACCCCGGCCACATAGAATATACCCTTCATCCGCCCCTCTATCTTCAGGCTATGCACCCCTGCCTGCACCAGTTCAGGAAGCCGTCTCATCAGGCACAGATCACGGCTGTTGAAAATATAAACACCCCTGGCATCCTCTTCCACAGGGAAATACTCTCCAGGCCGTTTCTCCTCCTGCAGGGCATAACGGTATCTGCACGGATGGGCACAGGCCCCCTTGTTGGCATCCCTGCCTGTGAGATAGAGACTCAGCATGCAGCGGCCCGAATATGATATGCACAGGGCACCGTGCACAAACACCTCTGTGTCAATATCCGCATGCAGGGCTATCTCCCCTATCTCCTGTATGGACAGTTCCCGTGCCAGATTGACCCTGGATGCACCCATATCCTTCCAGAAGAGCGCTGATTCCAGATTGGTGGTATTTGCCTGGGTAGAGACATGGATAGGCAGGCCGGGACATGTCCTGCGCGCAGTACGAAATATCCCAGGGTCTGAAACTATTATTGCATCCACTCCGGTCCGGTTCAGAAAGGAAAGATAATCAGGAAGGCCCTTCAGATCTCTGTTATGCGCAAAGATATTAACTGTAACATATACCTTTGCGCCCCGTTCATGGGCAAAACCAACGGCCTCCCGGATATCCTGTTCAGAAAAGTTTCCTGCCTGCGCCCTGAGACCAAACTCCCTCCCCCCGAAATATACGGCATCAGCGCCGTAGTGCACGGCAATCTTCAGCTTCTCCAGATTTCCTGCCGGTGCAAGAAGCTCAGTCATCTTCGTACTTCCTTGCAATAACCTGCCTCCTGCCCATGGAGTCAGTGGGTGTAACAACACCGTCACGCTCCATCTGCTCGATCATGCGTGCCGCCCGGTTGTAGCCTATACGCATGCGCCGCTGCAGGCCAGAGATTGAGGCAAGACCTGTGGAAGTCACTATCTCGACCGCCTCGTCGTACTTCTCATCCTCAAACTCCGCGCTGCCCCCAGAGCCGCTGTCTCCTTCCCCAGGCACAGGCTCCGTGACCGTGGGATCATAATCGGGCTCACCCTGCGCCTTCAGGAACTCCACCACCTTCATTATCTCGGACTCGGAAACATATGCACCGTGAATGCGCTCAAGGGCAGATGATCCAGGGGGCAGAAACAGCATATCTCCCATGCCAAGTAGCCTTTCAGCACCCATTACATCAAGTATGGTACGGGAATCCACCTTGGATGAGACCTTGAACGAAAGGCGGGCAGGAAAGTTTGCCTTGATGAGCCCTGTCAGCACATCAACAGAAGGTCTCTGGGTGGCTATGAGCAGATGTATCCCTGCGGCACGGGCCATCTGGGCAAGCCTTGCAATGGCTGCCTCCACCTCCTTTGAGGATACCATCATCAGGTCTGCAAGCTCGTCTATTATCACCAGGAGATAGGGCAGTTTTTCCTCTGCATTTGCGTTGTATCCGTCGAGGTTCCTGGCATGGGCCTCTTCCAGGAGCTGGTAGCGGCGTTCCATCTCCATGACCGCCCACTTGAGCGCACGGGTTGCCTCCTTTGGCTCGCTCACCACCGGATGTATCAGATGGGGAATGCCGTCATAAAGTGACAGCTCTATCCTCTTGGGGTCCACCATGAGCATCCTCAGACGCTCAGGACCAAGGCGGTACAGGAGAGAGCATATCATGGCATTAAGCCCAACACTCTTGCCCGTACCTGTGGCACCTGCTATGAGCAGGTGAGGCATCTTGGCAAGGTCTGTCACCACAGGCTGGCCCACGATATCATTGCCAAGGGCAAGGAGCAGCTTGCCACTGTTCTTCTGAAAGACATCACTTGCAAGTATCTCCTTGAGCCACACGCCCTGACGTACACTGTTGGCAAGCTCAATGCCAATGACAGCCTTGCCGGGAATAGGTGCAACTATGCGGACGCTGTGGGTCTTGAGGGCAAGGGCCAGGTCATCGGAGAGAGAGGCCACCTTGTTTATCTTGATACCAGGCGCAGGAGCAAACTCGTACATGGTGACCACAGGCCCTGGACATATCTCCACCACCTTGCCGGCCACACTGAAGTCACGAAGCTTCTGCTCCAGTATCCTGGCATTCTCAAGATAGACATCCCGGTCTATGGCAATCTCCTGGTCAGGCGGGTCCTTCAGGAAGGAAAGGGGCGGCAGTTTGTACTCACCTCTCAGGGGTTTGATCGCAAAACCCGACGACTCACCGCTGTCTGAGGCATCAGGAGCGCCTTCAGGTGCTGCAGACATGTCCTTCCCCCCCCTGCCCTGTTTACTGCTGTTTCTCACAGGCGCAGTGATCCTCGGGACATCATGGGTCTCAGCATGGTCGGATCCACCACCTGCCCCAGATTTGAAGTCAGCAATGGCAGGTCCATTCTTCCTCTTGGAACGATCTGTTTCAGGTTTGTCTCCCCGGCTTCCATCACGGCCGGTTGGGAAAAGGCCAAAGACAGAGACCATGGAACAGAACAGGCGGACAACAGACCGCATGACACCAGGGGCGGCAATCAGCAGGCCTGAGAGCAGCATGACAGAGGAGATCAGAAGAGCACCTGCCACGCCAGTCCAGGAGACAAAAAAATCCGCAAGGAACCTGCCTGCAAGCCCTCCGGCCCCAAGTAGAAACCCCTGATGTATCCACCGCGATGCAAGGGTCAGCAGGGTAGAGAGCGCAAACAGTATCAGGCCCCAGCCTGTAACCGTCAGAAACCGGGGGACATGTCTCTCCCTGCAGGGAGACAGGATGCGCACTGCACCAAGTGCTGTCCAGAACACTGTTAGCCATGCAGGAAGCCCCACCATGTCCCGCAGAAAACCTGACAGATTGGCACCCACTGGCCCCATCCAGTTCTTAACCATACCTTCAGCATAGTGGCTCAGTGACGGGTCCTCAGGACAGTAAGTGGCAAGGGAGATGGCAAGGAAGATGGCAACTGCCCCAAGCCCAAGGGCTGCCAACTGCCTCATGGGATCGGGCCAATGCCCCTCTCCATTGTGACTGCGGGCTCCAGTGGGGACAGATGAGGGGTCAGCCCGGCCGGAGCGTTTCTTTTTTCTATTCTTTTTTTCTGTCAACTTGGTGAGTATGTATTTATAGCCGAGATCCTGCATTCCGGAGATGAAACTTGCAGATGTCCTATTCTTTTCGATTCATCTCAATAACCGACCTGGCAATTGCAGGATTTCGATCTTAATGTATGTTCCTATTCAGCAGCACTTATGATGCACGGCATGAATAACAGATGCATGCACTAAAACCGTTCATTACCTGATGAAGAGTAGTTCACCATGTATGCAAGCACAATGCAACAATGCAAGGCTGAAAATTTATTATGAGTTATTGTCACTGTTTTTTCAAGCATCACCATTTTAGGACCGAGAGTTGACGGCATGGACATAGAACAGATCAAAAAAGAGGCGGCAGAGCGTATGGAGTGGATGCGCCACATCAGACGCACCATCCACAGACGGCCTGAGGCAGGCTTTCAGGAATTCGAGACCTCTGCACTGATAAAGGCAAAACTCGACGAACTCCACATACCTTTCACTGACAGGGTGGCAGAGACAGGTGTCATAGCCCATATTGACCGCAGAACCGGAACCAATGACAGATGCGTTGCCCTTAGGGCCGACATGGATGCACTGCCGCTCAACGAGGAGACAGGACTGGACTTTGCCTCAGAGATACCCGGGATGATGCATGCGTGCGGACACGACGGGCATGTGGCCATGCTGCTCGGAGCAGCCTCTATACTAAAAAAAATACCGTTTAACGGGAAGATAAAATTCATATTTCAACCAGCAGAAGAAGGAGAGGGCGGTGCCACCCGCATGATCGCAGAAGGGGCCCTGGACGATGTGGACCAGATATTTGGCGGGCACATAGACCGCCATTTCCCAACCGGCACACTCTCTGTACAGCCCGGACTCATATGTGCCTATACAGACACCTTCAGGATAGATATACTGGGAAGGGGAGGACATGCTGCAAGGCCACATGAGGCGGTTGACAGCGTGGTGGTGGCAAGCCACCTTGTGATCAGCCTTCAGTCACTGGTATCAAGGGAACTGAACCCTGCGTACCCATCTGTGATCACCATAGGCAGCATATCAGGCGGAAGCGCTCCCAACATCATTGCTGAAAAGGCAGTGCTCATGGGCACCATTCGTACCACCCACACGGACATACGGGACAAGGTGATCGAGGGCATCAGACGTATGGTCAGGGCAACTGGCGATCTGTTCAACGCATCCACCTCCATCACCTTTGTCAAGGGATATCCCCCGGTGATAAACGATACTGACGCCGCCGAGACTGCCCGCAGGGCCGCACGGCTCGTGGTGGGCAAGGACCATGTACTCACCCAGACCCACCCAAGCCTTGGAGGTGAAGACTTTTCCTTTTATCTTGAAAAGATACCTGGTTGTTTTGTACGTTTTGGGGCGTGCAAAAAGGGACATGAGTTTATTCCGGCCCACAGCTCCAGGTTTGACTTTGATGAGGAGGTAATGCGTACCGGCGCGGCATTTCTGGCCTGCGTGGCCCTTGAGGCACTGGGACAGGCTGAATAACCTTTCCCGCATGCTACAGGACACCCATACCAGACAGGGCCTTGCCAATAACTTCCGGGTTTCAGACGTATAGGGGGACAGGCCATGGATTTTTTCCCTGAATTCCACACCAGTGAACCCTTCACCATAGGTGTTGAGGTCGAATTCCAACTCCTTGATCCCCACACCCTTGACCTGACGTCAAAGGCCCCTGAGATACTGGCCATGACTGACAGGTACCATGGAGACAAGATCAAGAAGGAGTTCATCCAGTCCATGGTGGAGGTAACCACAGGCATATGCAGAGATTCCAGAGGGGTCTGCATGGATATGGAGGCTTCTGTCAGGCTCCTGGAACAGACAGCCCTCAAGGCAGGTTGTTTGATCCATGCCGCCAGCCTTCACCCATTTGCTATGGCCTGCAAACAGACAGTAAGCGATGAGGAACGATACAGGGACATCTTAGAAGAGCTTCAGATAGTTGGCAGGAGGCTTATAACACAGGGGCTCCACGTACATGTGGGAATGACAGACGGGGAGACAGCCATCAGGGTATTTGACCGCATGCGCTCCCTGCTTCCTCACTTTCTGGCACTCACCGCCTCTTCCCCCTTTTACCAGTCAGAGGATACGGGCCTGTGCTCATACCGTTCCAAGCTCTTCGAGGCACTGCCGAGATCCGGCATGCCAGAGGCCCTTGGCTCATGGTCTGACTACTGTTCATTCGTGGACCTCCTCACCTCTGCCGGTGTCATCAAGACCACAAGGGACATATGGTGGGACGTGCGACCTCACCCGGAGCTTGGTACAGTAGAGATCAGGATATGTGACGTGCCATCCAAATTCAGGTACATAACGGCAATGGCTGCACTTATCCAGGCTGCCGCCATGTTCCTCAATGAAAGGGCTGATGACATTGCCATAGAGAACCGAGCCATCATAAACAGCAACAAGTGGCAGGCAACACGTTACGGCCTTGAAGGCAGCTTCGTTGACCCGTTCACCCACACCAAGATACCGGCACCTGATGCCATAAGGGAGCTTGTGGAGAGGCTCCAAGCATATCTCGATGTGTTCAACGCATCAGATCAGGCAGATACCATCGAAGAGATGCTGGAACGGGGGTGCAGCGCCAACAGACAGAGGCGCATATACCTTCAGACAGGCAGTTTCAAAGAGATAATTCGCAAGGAGAGAGACAAGTTCTGGACATGACATATCGCAACTCTGCTGCATCAGGACACCAGGCCGTGACTGATGCCGCAATGGAAATATTGGAAAGTGGTGGAAACGCATTTGATGCAATAGTGGCAGCAGGTTTTGCCAGTGCAGTATCCGAACCTGCGCTCAACAGCCTTGGGGGAGGAGGTTTTCTGCTGGCCCGAACAGCAGAGGGGGAGGAGATACTCTACGACTTCTTTGTGGACACACCAGGCAAGGGTATCAGGGGCGACTTTCCGCGCGAGCCGCACTTCTTTCCGGTAACAGTAAACTTTCCCGGATCAGAGCAGGTATTCAACGTGGGCATGGGTTCTGTTGCAGTGCCAGGCAACCTCATGGGGCTCATGTACATACATGAACGGCTCTGCACCATGCCGCTCGAGAAAATTCTCGACCCTGCAGTAAGACTTGCGGAAAACGGTGTTAGGCTAAACCATCATCAGGGCTATTTTCTTGACCTGCTACGCCCCATAATGACCCTTACAGAGAGGAGCAGGGCCATCTTTGGGGACAACGACACCTACCTCAAGGCAGGTGATACGCTGCGCAACCCGGAACTTGCCGGATTCCTTAAAAAACTTCCTGAAACAGGAATAGAACCCTTCTACTCAGGCAGGATAGCAGAGATGATAGCAGAGGAGATGAGGGAACAGCACGGCCTTCTCACTACTGAAGACCTTGCCTCATACCGTGTCATCGAAAGGCAACCATTGGTTACCTCATACAGGGGAAGGAGAATAGTTACAAACTGTCCGCCCTCCCTTGGAGGCCCTCTCATTACCATTGCCATGACCCTTCTTGAGAAACTGCACTTTCACAGGCCAGGATGGGGCTGTCCGGGACATGTTTCTGCCATATGCTCCTGCATGAAGGAGGTGGCCATGGCCAGGGAACAGGGCATGGACTCGCCGGACCGGATCAGGCCAGAGTGGTATGGGGAGACTGCAAAAAGGATAGGGTCCCTAATGGACCGGATATCAGCGGATCAACATCCCGTGTTCTCCAAGGGCACCACACACATGAGTGTGTGCGACAGGCATGGCAACGCTGCCTCAATGACCTGTTCCAATGGAGAGGGCTCCGGATATATTGCGCCAGGTACAGGTATCATGCTAAACAACATGATGGGAGAGGATGACCTTCACCCGGAAGGATTCCACAGCTCTCCGCCAGGCATCAGGGTCTCTTCCATGATGTCTCCCTCTCTTGTAACAGGTCCGCATGGGGTGGAACTTGTGCTTGGAAGCGGGGGCAGCAAACGCATACGTACTGCCATCATGCAGGTCATGGTAAACTATATCGACTTTGGCATGTCCATAGGAGAAGCAGTCAATGCGCCGCGTATACACTGGGATTCATCCATGTTCCAGGTAGAACCAGGTTACCCTGACATTGCCATTGAGGCCATAAAGGGTCTTGGCCCCCTGAATATATGGCAGGACATAGATGTCTATTTTGGCGGGGTACACGCAGTGGAACCAATGGGAGGGTGCGCAGGAGACCCCAGGCGGGGCGGAACGTGCGCCCAGGAATAAATTCCTGACCGCCCCCCATACATAACAGGACAGATTCATGAAAACAGCCATATGCGGCAAAGGCGGAGTTGGGAAGAGCACCATAAGCGCCTTTCTCATAAACTGCCTTGCGACACAGGGCCGAAAGGTACTTGCCATAGACGCAGATCCCAGCCCGCACCTTGCGCGGCTCCTTGGATTCAGGCCTGAACAGGTACCTGAACCCATTGCCGAGATGACAGAACTTCTGCAGGAACGGTCCGGCAGGGACGGTCCATTTTACAACATGAACCCCAAGGTATCTGACCTGCCTGAAAAGTTCCTCGTCAGGCAGGAAAACGTCAGTCTCATGGTGCTTGGGGCCATACAGCAGGGCGGTGCAGGATGTGCCTGCGCAGAAAACGCAGTGCTTCGAAACCTGCTGAACACACTGCTCCTTGCGCCTGACGAAGACGTAATTCTTGACATGGAGGCAGGGGTGGAACACCTTGGACGCGGCACCATTGCAGCCACTGATCACATACTGGTGGTGGTACAGCCCTATCGAGGCAGCATAGAGACTGCGGCAAAGATAAAAGACCTTGCCGCAGACCTTGGGATACGGAGCCTGCACATAGTAGCCAACAACGTCCAGGGCCAGGATGACGTGGAGTTTATAGAACAGGAGACTGGCATTAGACCCATTGTGGCCTTTCACACCTCAGACCAGGTTCGGATGGCGGAAAGGAAGGCACAGCCTCTCACAGAGATACAGGGAGAGTTCAGTCATACTGCAGCAAAACTCGTGAGAAGACTGGAAGAGATTCATGCACGGCAGTAACAAGAGCTGCAGACTTGCAGACGTTCAAAATCGTACAGACCACAGGCAGATAGCCCTGCAAAGGGTAGGCATAAAGAACATTCGCTATCCCATAACAGTGCTCGACAGGGAACGTGGATCGCAGCAGACTGTGGCAAACGTCAACATGTATGTCTATCTCCCTGAACATTTCAAGGGCACACACATGAGCCGGTTCGTGGAGATACTGAACCAGTACAGGTGCGAGATCAATATCCGCAAATTCCAGGACATACTCAACGAGATGAAGAGACGCCTGTCATCCAGGGAGGCCCACCTTGAAGTGGATTTCCCCTACTTCATACGCAAGCACGCACCGGTGACTGGCACCCCGGGCCTCATGGAGTATGGCTGCGGACTATACGGCACCATGACTGACAGGCTGGACATGATGCTTCTTGCCACTGTACCTGTCACCACAGTGTGTCCATGCTCAAAAGAGATATCAGAATACGGGGCGCACAACCAGCGTGGCCAGGTCAGGGTATGGGTGCGGTTTCGCAAATTTGTGTGGCTCGAGGATGTGATAGAGTGCGTTGAGAGCGCCGCATCCTCTGAGGTCTACTCTGTGCTCAAACGTCCTGACGAAAAGTATGTGACAGAGGCCGCCTATGACCGGCCCATGTTTGTGGAAGATATCGTACGGGCTGTATGTGTACGGCTCAAGAAGATGGATGAGATAACATGGTTTGCGGTGGAGGCTGAAAACTTCGAATCCATCCACAACCACTCGGCCTATGCCTATACCACGGCTGAGATGACAGGTGGTGGTAACGGCAGTCATGCATGGATACCAACCTACCGACAGGGTTTGAAGGCATGAAGGGAATCGTACTGGCAGGGGGCTCAGGGACCCGTCTCTATCCTCTCACACTCTCTGTGAGCAAACAGCTCATGGCTGTCTATGACAAACCCATGGTGTACTACCCGCTATCCACACTGATGCTTGCTGGGATAAGGGACATCCTGGTCATCACCACACCCGATGACCTCCAACAATTCCAGCGCCTGCTTGGAGATGGCACCCAGTGGGGCATCACCCTCTCATATGCCATACAGCCCAGGCCTGAGGGCCTTGCGCAGGCATTTATCATCGGAGAGGAGTTCATTGGCCCGGACAGTGTGAGTCTGGTACTCGGAGACAACATCTTCTTTGGACACGGACTCGCAGAGAGGCTGCAGACGTGTGTCAAAAACCTGGAAAACGGTGCCATCATCTTTGGCTATGCCGTCAAGGACCCGGAACGTTACGGTGTGGTAGAGTTTGACAGCAGCGG
Source organism: uncultured Desulfobacterales bacterium (assembly GCA_964638145.1). Lineage (GTDB taxonomy): Bacteria > Desulfobacterota > Dissulfuribacteria > Dissulfuribacterales > QOAL01 > S144-17. The sequence continues at coordinate 49,539 of CAZXAK010000019.1, forward strand.
AAATGTCAGAAGCATTGAGGAAAAACCCGCCCAGCCAAGGTCAAAATATGCAGTCACAGGCCTGTACTTCTACGACAACGACGTGGTGAAAATCGCCAAGCAGATCAGGCCGTCGGACCGGGGGGAACTTGAAATAACGTCTGTCAACCAGGTGTATCTTGAACAGAAAAGGCTCAGGGTGGAGCTTCTTGGCAGGGGTTATGCCTGGCTCGACACAGGGACCCATACCTCACTCCTCGATGCTGGAAACTTCATCCGGGTAATTGAGGAAAGACAGGGACAGAAGATTGCATGCCTTGAGGAAATCGCCTACAGAATGGGATACATAGATGCGGATCAGCTAAGAAAACTTGCCCTGCCCCTGTGCAACAACACCTACGGCGAATATCTTCTCAACCTGTTGGAATAACGATAGCCCCATACTCCATGACACCTATACGGCGAATGTCTCTGCCAATTGCTTCTGTATTTCAGGTGTCGTGTAGTTATGATGCGAGACCATCTGAGATCTGAGAGGTGTAACAGGACACGGAGACAGAGATGCAGTTTGAACCCCTTGAAATACCAGATGTCATCCTCATCACCCCAAAGGTATTCGGAGATGAACGGGGATTCTTCATGGAGACATGGCAGAGAGAGAGGTTTGCCGAGGCAGGCATCCACGCGGATTTCGTACAGGACAACCACTCCCTGTCAGGCAGGAACATCCTCAGGGGGCTCCACTACCAGATCAAGCGGCCACAGGGCAAACTGGTGCGTGTGGTATCAGGTTCGGTATTCGATGTGGCCGTAGACATCAGACTGGGGTCCCCCACCTTTGGAAAATGGGTTGGACGCATCATCTCTGCGGAAAACAAACAGATGCTCTGGATACCCCCTGGATTTGCACACGGTTTCTATGTGGTCAGTCAGGAGGCAGAGTTCCTCTACAAGGTCACAGACTACTGGGCACCTGAACACGAACGGTGCATCATATGGAATGACCCGGACATTGGTATTGACTGGCCACTTGCAGATGGAGTTGCCCCGCTGTTATCGAAAAAGGACAGCATGGGCACCAGGCTCAGAAAGGCAGAGTGTTATCCATGAAGGTTCTCATAGCTGGTGGTACAGGGCAGGTAGGAATTGAACTTCAGAGGCTCTGTCCTGCCAATGTGAAACTGACCGCGCCTGGGTCATCAGAACTTGACATCACTGACCGGGAACAGACAGGCAAGGCGGTGGACAGGCTACGGCCCGACGTGATTATCAATGCTGCCGCATACACGGCTGTGGACAGGGCCGAGTCAGAACCTGAGCGGGCATTTGCATTAAACAGTGAGGGGGCAGCAAACCTTGCGTCTGCTGCCGCTGCCACAGAGGCAAGACTCATCCATATCTCCACTGACTTTGTGTTTGACGGAAAAAAATCGCGGCCCTATGTGCCTTCTGATCCCCCAGCCCCCCTTAACGTCTATGGCAAGAGCAAACTCCAGGGAGAGATTGAGGTGGCGCGCATACTTGGCCAGCGCAGTGTAATCATCAGGACCTCATGGGTCTACTCTGCCCACAGGCACAACTTCGTCAGGACCATGCTCTCTCTCATGTCTGAAAGGAAAGAACTCAAAGTAGTCGCAGATCAGGCAGGCACACCTACGTGGGCAAGGAGTCTTGCCGAGGTGGTATGGAAGACGGCCCTGCGGCCTGAGATCAATGGTACGTTCCACTGGTCTGACAGCGGAATCGCCTCATGGTACGACTTTGCCTGTTCCATATCGAGGATAGCCACCAACCTTGGCATACTGTCTTCGCCTTCCACCATCCTTCCCATCAACACCCATGAATATCCCACGCCTGCGCGCAGGCCCTATTACAGCGTACTGGACAAGAGTAACACATCAGATGCACTGGGAATCATCCCCATGCACTGGGAAGACAATCTTCTCTACATGCTGATGGAATCAGACAGGGAGACACAATCATGAGAAGGGTACTTGTCACAGGGGGGGCAGGCTTCATCGGGACAAACTTTGTCTATTACTGGCTGAATCACTATCCTGAAGACCTCGTGGTCGTGCTGGACGCACTGACCTACGCTGGCAATCTCTCCAATCTACGGGAGGCAGAGAAAAGGCCAAATTTCAAGTTTGTTCACGGCAACATCTGCAACAGGGAGCTGGTTGAGTACCTGCTGAGAGAATTTAACATAGATACCATTGTAAACTTTGCGGCAGAATCCCATGTGGACAGGTCAATCATCGGGCCTGATGCATTCATCAAGACCAATATCCAGGGTACCCATGCACTGCTCCAGGCAGCACGCCAGGTGTGGATAGGTACAGACAGCAGCCGTGAACCCATACCTCACCGGTTTCACCACGTTTCCACCGACGAGGTATACGGCTCCCTTGGCCCGGATGATCCACCCTTCACAGAGACCACACCATATGCGCCCAACTCACCCTACTCAGCCAGCAAGGCCGCATCTGACCACCTCGTAAGGGCATTTCATCACACCTATGGCCTGGATGTCACCACCAGCAACTGTTCCAACAACTATGGCCCGTTCCAGTTTCCAGAAAAGCTCATCCCGCTTGTGATCATCAATATCTTAAATGCCTCCCCCCTGCCCATCTACGGAGACGGCCTCAATGTAAGGGACTGGCTCTATGTAGACGACCACTGCAGGGGCATCGACCTGGTAATCTGCAAGGGGAAAAGCGGTGAGGTCTATAACATAGGTGGCGGAAACGAGTGGACCAATATTGAAATAGTACGGCTGATCTGCAAACATGTTGACATGGCAGTGAAAGAAAATCCTGAGCTTGTCCATGCCTTTCCCAACACACCTGCGGCAACTGGCAGGTCATCCCAGGACCTCATAACCTATGTAAAGGACAGACCTGGCCATGACCGCCGCTATGCAATAGACCCTGAAAAGTGCGAAAGAGAGCTGGGATACCGGGCAGAAACAGACTTTAACAGGGGTATAAGGCTCACTGTAAAGTGGTACCTCGAACACATGGAGTGGTGGAAAGAGATACTTGACGGCAGTTACAGACAGTGGGTTGCCATGCAATATGGGACCATCTGACCCAAATAGCATAACCACAGGAGATTCACTGTGAATACTAAGTACAGGACCGTTGCGCTTACCATTGCGGGTTCTGATTCAGGCGGGGGCGCAGGTATCCAGCAGGATATCCGTGTCTTCACTGCACTCGGGGTCTATGCCTCTGCGGTAATAACCGCTCTAACAGCCCAAAATTCTCTTGGAGTACATGCGGTAGAGCCGGTGAACAGCCGTTTTGTGGCAAAACAGCTCAGAGTTGTAATGGAGGACATCAGGCCAGGTTTTATCAAGACAGGCATGCTGGTTGGAGCAGACACTGTGAGGGCAGTACACGAGGTTCTCCGGCGCTATCCTGACATACGCCTGGTAATCGACACGGTAATGCTGTCCAAAAACGGGACTGTACTGATGGATGACGCAGGCGTGGAAGCAATGAGAGAGCTGCTGTTCCCCATTGCGACCCTGATCACCCCCAACATACCTGAGGCAGAGAAGTTGCTGAACACAAAGATACGCACTGTTGACGAGATGAAAGAGGCGGCAGGCCTCCTGCGGCGCACGGCAGGTGACAGCCCTGCCGTACTGCTCAAGGGGGGACACATGGCCGGACCTGAAACAATTGACTGCCTGTGTACGGCCGAGGGGTGTGAGCTGTTTCCTGCCAAACGCATAAAAACCCACCATACCCACGGCACTGGCTGTACGCTCTCGAGTGCCATCACTGCCCTGCTCTCCTCTGGCCTTTCCATAAGGGATGCCTGCGCAGAGGCGATCAGACTCACCCGAATCGCCATAGACAGGGCATTTGCAATAGGAAGCGGTGCAGGCCCCCTGAACGTATTTGCCTGGGCTGGCACACGTGTACAAGGCCATGGAATCAACGTGCCATAATCTAATCCGGACAGTCTTGCCATGACCTGTATAAATGTTGGAATAATAGGCACAGGAAAGCACGGCACACGCTATGCCAACCACATAATCAATGACCTGCCAAACATGCGTCTCAAAGCCATTTCAAGACGCAGCCCTGCGGGGAGGCAGCAGGCAGACAGGTGGCAGTGCGCTTATTACAGTACGTGGCAGGACCTGGTGGCTGACAGCCGGATAGATGCTGTCATCTCAGTAGTCCCCCCTGCCCTGAACCGCGACATAGCAGAGGTCTGCTGCAATCATGGCAAGGCACTGCTCATGGAAAAGCCCCTTGCCACCACTGTCTCTGACGCCAAGGCCATTGTCTCCATGTGTGACAAGACCAATACCCCTCTCACAGTTGCCCAGACTCTTCGCTACAACACCGTGATTCAGGGACTGGTACGCAACTATCCGCGTCTTGGCACATGCTACTCGTTTGTCATTAACCAGCGCCTCGAGCCCTCCACACTGGCCTGGCTCCAGGACCCGAAACAGGCAGGCGCAGGGGTAATCCTGCATACGGCAGTACACCTCTTCGATGCACTCAGATTTATCACCGGCCTTGAGATAAGACGTGTAAGGGCAATGAGCCGTATGATCCACAACCCATACTTAGAAGACATGGTGCTGGCTGAAGTGGAATGCGATCAGGGTGTGACAGGACTGCTGGATACCAGCAAGATATCCCCGGCACGCACAGGCCGATTCGAATTCATTGGCCAGAACGGCATTCTTTCAGGTGACCAGATACACGGCAGCCTTGAGTGGCTCCATGGCACAGAACGCACGCCCCTGCCATGTGCCACACCAGGCCCCACAATTGTAAATCTGCTTGAGGACTGGTATAATTTTCTGTGCAACAGTGAAAAGAACCCTATCGACGGGCTTGAAGGCCTGTCAGCGGTCAGGGCATGTGAGGCATGCCTGAAATCAGCAAGATCAGGGACATGGGAACAGGTCATCTGAATCTTTCTGACACTGGATTTTGAAGGCAAACCAACAACCAAGGAGGAAGCAAGACGATGAAGGTCGAAATCACTTACTGCATGAAGTGAAACTATAAACCCAGGGCCTCCAGGCTGGGGGATCTGCTCAAGGAAAAATTTGGAGCTGATGTGGAACTCATAGGTGGTTCCGGCGGGGTTTACGAGGTGGTTGTTGATGGAAAGACCATCTTTTCCAAGGCAAAGGCCGGCCGCTTTCCTGAAGATCAGGAGATACTTGACGCAATTTCAGGTTGATTAAGCAGACCGCACTACACAACACGTAACCCCTCAGAGGGTTTTTGGTGGTATTAATTTATTCCTGAATTGAGCGTTTCAAATCATTTGGATCTCATGCAAACTTGGGGAATCGCTCAATTCAGGAGTGCATAATCGGGAATATGAAAAAAGCTTCAGGATAGGCTCTCAAGTGCCTGTATGGCCAAAACCGCCCTCCCCCCTCTGCGTATCATCAAGCCCTGATACCTCATCCCATTCAACCTGCCACACCCTTGACAGCACCATCTGGGCAATTCGATCGCCAGGGCCTATGGTAACAGGCGCTGTCCCAAGGTTTATGAGCCCTACCTTTATCTCTCCACGATAGTCAGCATCAATGGTGCCTGGCGCATTAATCACCGTAAGGCCCTTGTTGATGGCAAGCCCGCTCCTTGGTCTGATCTGGAACTCATAGCCCTGTGGCAGGGCCACAGCAATACCTGATGGAATGAGGACAATCTCACCTGGCTGAATGGTAACAGGCCGGGTCAGTGCAGCAGATATATCCATGCCCGCTGCCATATCAGACATGTAACAGGGAAGCTCAAGGCCCTCTCCGTGGGGCAAACGTGTTATCCTGACTGTAACACTCATGAAACCAGTATGATCCCCTATATCAGTAGGCACAGATGTTATATGGAAGCACGGCAGGCAACGTCAGCCGCTGACCAATGCCTCACACCTCGCGGCCTCTTTATCAGGCAGTGGCCCCAGCGTAACCATTGCAGGCCGTGATTCCATGCAGGTTGCGGCCACCTGCATGATCTCGTCAGGCGTTACTGCGTCGAAACGCTCCTCCACCTCCTCATAGCTTATCTGATACCCGAGGTTGATCTCATTCTTTGCAAGACGCGACATACGGGAATCCATGCCCTCAGAGCCAAGCAGAATGGCCCCCTTAACCTGATCACGGGCTGCATCAAGCTCTGCCTCAGGCACAGGTTCACGGGCCATCTTTTCAAACTCGGCCTGCATAAGGGCAGCCACCGTAGAGGCAGACTCAGGGGCAACCCCTGCATACATGCCCATTACGCCACTGTCCTGATAGGAGGTGAGAAAAGAGTAGACAGAATATGCAAGGCCGCGCTTCTCACGTATCTCCTGAAACAGGCGGGAACTCATCGAACCGCCCAGGATCACATTGAGGAGCGTTGCGGCATAACGCGTCTCATCCACAACAGACATGCCCCTGTAGCCCATGAGCATATGCACCTGCTCACATTCCCTCTGGTGGAACATGGTACCGGACATGGCAACAGGGGTGGTCCTGTCCGGCAACTTTGCCTCAGCAGACGGCAGGGGCTCAAACAGCTTGCTGATACGTTCCACAAAAGGGTCGTGTTGCACATTGCCCGAAGCGGCCACAACTACCCTTGAGGCCACATACGCCTGGGACACAAAGGATTTCAGAAAGGCGGAATCAACCATAGAAACCGTCTCCCTGGTCCCAAGGATGGAACGACCAAGGGGGTTGTCACCCCATATGAAACTGTTGAACAGCTCGTGAACGTGGTCATCAGGCGTATCCTCCACCATGCTGATCTCCTGGAGGATCACCTGGCGTTCACGCTCCACCTCCACCTCATCGAACCGGGAGTTGAGCACTATGTCAGAAAGCAGATCAGTAATGGTATCTATGTGAATATCCAGGACCCTGGCATGGAAGCATGTTGTCTCTCTTGAGGTAAAGGCATTGGAGAAACCGCCCATGCGATCAAATGCCTTGGCAATGTCAAAGGCAGTGCGGCGCTCAGTGCCCTTGAAGATCATGTGCTCTATGAAATGGGACACGCCTGAGGCCTCTGGCATCTCGTCACGCGAACCCACTGTCACCCATACACCAAGGGCCACCGAACGGGCCCCTGGCACGCTCTCAGTGACAATCCTGAGCCCGCTTGGGAGTATGGTCCTGTTGAACACACTCTTGATATGCATAGGCATCTAATCCAGAAGGGCCTTGCGGCTGAGCTTTATCCTGCCCTGCCGGTCAATGTCAATGACCTTGACCTTGACCGTATCACCCTCTTTAAGGATATCCCTGACGTTTTCTACCCGGCGTCTGTCAAGCTGTGAGATATGGACAAGGCCGTCAACCCTTGGAAGAATCTCAACAAAGGCCCCGAAGTCCATTATCTTCTTTACTGTGCCAGTGTACACCTCACCGATCTCAGGCTCTCTTGTGATCTCCTTTACTATCTGCAGGGCCCGGTCAGCAGACGCGGCATCTGCAGAGAATATGTTTACCGTACCGGAATCGTCCACATCCATCTTCACACCGGTATCGGCAATGATCCCCTTGATCACCTTGCCGCCGGGACCGATCACATCCTTTATCTTCTCAGGATTGATCTTGATGGAAGTGATCCTTGGGGCAAACTCTGAAAGGCTCTTTCTTGGCTCGCTGATCGCCTCACGCATCCTGTCAAGTATGTGAATCCGGGCCTTGCGTGCCTGCTGAAGGGCATTCCTGAGTATCTCCTCGTCGATCTCGGAAATCTTGATGTCCATCTGAAGGGCTGTCACCCCCTCCTCTGTACCAGTTACCTTGAAGTCCATGTCTCCAAGGTGGTCCTCATCACCGAGGATATCTGTCAGGATGATGGACTCACCAGACTCCTCGTCCTTTATGAGGCCCATGGCAACACCACTCACCATGTCACGAATAGGGACACCTGCATCCATAAGGGCAAGGGTTGCACCGCACACAGATGCCATTGAGGAGGAACCGTTGGACTCAAGCACCTCGGCCACCACCCTGATGGTATAGAGGAAGTCTTCTGCCAGAGGGATGACCGCTGCCACAGCACGCTCTGCCAGTGCGCCATGACCAATATCCCTTCGTGCCGGCCCGCGCATCATGCGCACCTCGCCCACACTGTACGGTGTAAAGTTGTAATGGAGCATGAAATGCTTGTAGCGGTCTCCAAGTGGTGTATCTATACGCTGCTCATCATCAGCACTTCCAAGCGTAGCCACTGCAAGCACCTGGGTCTCACCCCTGGTGAATACTGCTGACCCATGGGCCCTGGGCAACTCGCCAATGGAACAGGTTACAGGCCTTACCTCATCAAATTTCCGTCCATCAAGCCTGCGCCGCTCCTTTACTATGAGCTGGCGCATCATATCCTTCTCCATCTCCTTGAGGGCCAAGGCTATCTCCCTGTCCCTGTCCGGAAAAGCCTCGGAAAGCTCCTGGATCACCTCCTGCTTGACCACCCGTTTTTTACTGTTGCGGAGCACCTTCTCAGGTATGGAAATCACCTCACGCATGCGCTCCGCGGCCTTTGCATGGACTGCCTCTATCAGGGAGTCATCAACCTCTGGTACAGGCACGCTGAACTTTGGCTTTCCTGCCTTTTCCGCAAGCTCATCCTGTATCTCTATGAGCGGGCTCAACACCCCCTGCGCGAACATAATCGCATCAAGAATATCCTCCTCAGGGAGCACTGCAGCCCAGCCCTCCACCATGACGATATTTTCACGAGAGCCTGCAACCACTATGTCAATATCCGAATGCGCAAGTTGGTTGAGAGAGGGATTTGGAACAAACTTGCCATCAATACGGCCAACCCTAACCCCTGCAAGCGGCCCGTCAAACGGGATATCAGATACAGTCAGGGCTGCAGATGCGGCTGTTATGGCAATCACGTCAGGGTCTATTTCAGGGTCCACGGAAAGGACCGTTGCGATAATCTGTGTGTCATAGGTATAGCCGTCAGGGAAACGGGGCCTCAAGGGCCTGTCTATGAGGCGGGAGGTAAGGGTTGCCTTCTCACTGGGCCGCCCTATCTCACGTCTGAAGTAGTTTCCCGGAATCCTCCCTGAACCGTAGAACATCTCCTGGTAATCCACCATGAGTGGCAGAAAATCAGCACCTTCTCTCGGTTCTGATGATGCCGTTGCTGTAACCAGCACCCGCGTATCGCCACATGATGCAAGCACCGCACCGTTGGCCTGCTTGGCAAGCCTGCCTGTTTCAAAGGCTATTGTTATATCGTTCAGCTTTGTCTCTAACTTGATCATTAACCAGTTTTCCTCTTTTCTTCTTTAAATTGCCTTCTCAACACTGATACTGGGAACTGACACTATCCACTGACACTGACATGCCCTGTCTGTCCGACCTTCAGGCCCCCTGGTATAAACCCGAGACCTTTCCGCCCCTTACACATGCCGAAGGTACGATCAGGACAGTTACCGCCTGTCCTGCAGCCCTCATGTACCTATTTACGTATGCCAAGCTCCTTGATAATGGTCCTGTATCTCTCTATATCCTGCGCCTTGAGATAATCGAGAAGTCTGCGTCTCTGGCCTACCAGTTTGAGCAGGCCCCTGCGTGAACCGTGATCCTTCTTGTGCACCTTGAAGTGATCGGTAAGGTATGCGATACGGGAGCTGAGAAGTGCAATCTGCACCTCTGGCGACCCTGTATCTGTAGGATGTGTCTTGAACTTTTCGATTATCTCTCTTTTGCTTTCAGCATCTAAAGCCACTTTCGTGTTCCTCCTTAAAAAATGCCTGTTTCTTGAAGTACAATAAATTTATTGGTGATACCCTGTAAGAAGGTACCAATTACAGTACCGTTTTTTCATAAGTTACGATCCTCAACTGAATGAAGATACTGCTCTGATTCATACCCAGACCTTCTCGGTCCTGATCCTGTTGCCTGCCCTGGCCTGTTCAGGAGGCCTGGCCACAGCCACAAGCTCTTCCCCCGCATCTCCCATAGTTACGAGACGTACAAGAGGGGAGCAAAGCACTGACTGCGCCATCCTGTCTGAACGCAGGGCCTGCAGAAATCTGGAGCAATCCATTCCCTGTCCGAGTCTCAGCCTCCTGGCATCTTCCGGGTCTATACCCACAGCAGGAATATGGGAAAGGGCCTCAGAGACCCCGAGGATAAATGTCTCATACCCTCCCTTGCGCACAGCATCCCTCAAACCGTCAAGGGTGATGGCCCTTTCAAGGGTAAGGTCACCACACCTCGTGCGGCGCAGCTCTGTCAAATAGGCACCGCAGCCCAGTCTCTGTCCCAGATCATGACACAGGGAACGGATATATGTCCCGGATGAGCAGATGATACTGAACCCTATATCCGGTATACCTGCATCGTGTACAGCAAACTCCCTGACCTCAATCTCCTTGGGCTCCTTGTGAACCACCTGTCCCTTTCGGGCCAATTTGTACAGGGGTACCCCCCTGTACTTTGCCGCCGAAAATGGGGGCGGGGACTGCAGCAAGCTCCCAGTGAACTCCTTTGCCGCCGTTTCCACATCCTCAATGCATAGCCCATCAGGCAGGGGGCGTTGCTCAGTTATCCTTCCCTCAGCGTCGTATGTGTCTGTAGCAGCCCCAAGCCTCATTACACCCTGATACTGTTTGAGACCATACATGATGAAACGCGATATCCTGGTCGCCCTGCCCAAACAGATCACAAGAAGCCCCGTGGCCATGGGATCAAGGGTTCCGGCATGTCCTGCCTTTTTAACTCCAAGGATGCGTGACACAGCCCTTACCGTCTTGAACGAGGAGAGACCTGCCGGCTTGTCAATCAGCAGGACCCCGTCATGCATCTGTCCTGTCTCCTGTTTCATGCGCCTCAAGCAGGGGAGCGATTATGTCAAGCAGCCTGGAACGCCACTGTTCAGCACTGCCAGGCTGTCTGAAACCTGCGGCGTGGAAGTGTCCCCCTCCACCAAGCCCCTTTGCCACCTCTGCAACATTGAACCACGAACGGGAACGCATGCTCACTGAAACCTGTCCTGCCCTTACCTCTTTTATAAAGGCAGACACCTCAACACCGTCAATACACCTGGCATATCTCACGAAATCATCGGTATCCTGCACTGTGCCACCGGTCTGCTCGAGCATGGCAGGGGTGACATGGATCAGGGCCACTTTGCCGTCAAGCTCAAGTGAGAGTGTGCGCAGGGCACGACTCAGAAGCGCAAGCTTTCTGTAAGGCACTCTCTCATAGAGCATGTCTGATATCATGTAGGGGTCTGCCCCATACTCCACAAGCCTTGCAGCCATCCTGAAGGCAAGGGAGGTGGTATTGCTATGTCTGAAGCAGCCGGTATCGGTCAGTATGGCTGCATAAAAATTTGTCGCTATCTCAGGGGACACATGCCAGCCAAGTTGTTCCACAATGGCAAAACAGATGGCGGCTGTAGCAAAGATATCAGGGTTGATATACTGAACACAGTGCATCCCTGCCTTGTCCTGCATGTTGCCACACATGTCCTGCCCGAGATGATGGTCGATCACTATCAGTCTGTGGGCCTGGTCTACCAGCTCCTGGCCATGCCTTCCAATCCGGTCTGCCTCACTGCAGTCAAGCACCACAAGGGCGGCTCCTGCTGGAAACGGCCTTGGTGGTTCATGAACCAGCTTCTCAAAGCCAGGGAGGAAGCTCAAGGTCTGATTGGGCTCGTCCTGGCAGTAACAGATCACCTCCTTGCCCACAGACTCCAGTGCCTCCCCAAGCCCCAGCATGGAGCCTATGGCATCCCCGTCAGGCCTTACATGACAGGTGAGCACCAGCCTTTCCGGCACCACCAATGCAGAGGCAACCTGTTTCAGCAGGTCAGGAGACTTGAGCTCAAACATCAGCCAGGAGCCTCTCAATCTCTTCCTGGGCATCAAGGGAACGGTCAAGCCGGAACCTCAAGTCAGGCATCTTTCTGATCTTGATCCTGCGGCCAAGCACTGTCCTTATGAACCCCCTGGCACGCCTTAGGCTGTGCATGGTGGATTCCTTCTCATCATCACTTCCCAGCACAGAGACCCAGAGGGTGGCGTAATGTAGGTCACGGGTAAGCTCCACATTCACCAGGGTCACAACCCCCTGAATACCAGGGTCCTTGAGCTCATTGGATATTATGGAGGCCACCTCCTCCTTGATGAGGTCAGCTACCCTTGCAGAACGTGGATAATACTCAGGCATACTCTTTCTCCATGACATGGATGAGACAATACAAACACATGCGGCCTACAGCATCCCGGTCCCGAGGTGTATAAGTTCCATGTCACACTCTCCTACCTCGGCCGGCGTGGTACGTTCCACAAAATCCATAACCTTGTCAAGGACAGAATTTATAAATGGCTCACTGTTGCCCACTGCGGCAATGCCAAGCTCTGCCTCCTGCCACACATCATTCAGGGCCACCTCTGCCACAGAGACATTGAATCTGTTTCTCACCTGTGCCATTAGGCTCTTTATGACCTTTCGCTTGCCCTTGAGTGAATGATTCCCTGCAAGCCTAAGTCTGAATCTCACTGTTCCAACTATCATTAGTGAGGCAGCCCTCTTGTGGATTCCGGACAGACAGTTTTGCTACATGTCATGTTACAATACACCTATACAGCCAATGGCGTTTTTATCATGTATTTAAAACTCATCAGTTGAAACGATTTGTTAATGATATATTTGCTCACAGTCAAAACCATGAGATAAAACGCCATCAGCCCCTGTCAATTGTTTCCGCATTTCAGGTGTTCGCTCATATGTATATCAGGCAGCAGGAATTCACTCGCCGTTCTTATCCCCTGCCTCTTTCTGGTCAGCCACAGATACGCCAAGATCAGGGGTCATCTCTTCCATCTCGTACGCCTCGATCACATCCCCTACCTTTATGTCGTTGAACTTGTCAAAACCGATACCGCACTCGTATCCTGCCTGGACCTCCTTTACATCGTCCTTGAAGCGTTTGAGAGAGGCGATCTTGCCCTTGTAGACCACCACGTTGTCCCTGAGGAGCCTTGCCTCTGCATTTCTTCTGATCACACCGTCGATCACCTTGCAGCCTGCGATGGTGCCTACCTTGCTGATATGGAATGTCTCGCGCACCTCGGCACGGCCCAGGTCAACCTCGCGGTAAACAGGCTCAAGCATACCCACCATGGCGGCCTTTATCTCGTCTATGGCATGGTAGATTACGTCGTAGAAGCGGATCTCCACGCCCTCCTGTTCAGCAAGGGCCTTTGCCTTGGGAACGGGCTTCACGTTGAAACCAAGGATAATGGCATGGGAGGCCGCGGCAAGGAGCACGTCTGATTCGGTAATGGCACCGATTCCTCCCCTGACCACGTCCAGCCGTATCTTGTCGGTAGCAAGTTTCTTGAGGGAGTCTGTTATTGCCTCAAGGGAACCCTGCACATCGGCCTTGAGAACGATGTTAAATACCTTGAGCTTGTCCTGCTCCATCTTCTGGAACATGTTCTCAAGGCTAACTCCTGTACCCTTGACCAGTTCGGCCTCGCGGCTCTTGCGCTGACGGTACTCCGCCACCTCCCTGGCCTTCTTCTCGTCCTCAAGGACTATGAACTCGCTGCCTGGTTCAGGCACACCGGAGAGCCCCTGTATCTCAACAGGCGTGGCAGGCCCCGCCTCCCTGATCTGCTCCCCATGATCGTTCATCATGGCCCGCACCTTGCCGTGATACAGACCTGCGACCATTGCCTCGCCTACACGAAGGGTGCCTTCCTCCACCAGCAGGGTGGCAACAGGCCCACGTCCCCTGTCGAGCCTGGATTCAATGACATGCCCCCTGGCCCGGCGTGTTGGATCGGCCTTGAGCTCCAGCACCTCGGCCTGAAGCACCATCATGTCAAGGAGTTCGTCTATCCCTGTACCCTGCTTGGCAGAGACATTTACAAATATGGTATCACCACCCCAGTCTTCCGGGACCAGACCAAGTTCCGCAAGCTCGCGCTTTACCCTGTCAGGCTCTGCGCCAGGCTTGTCAATCTTGTTTACTGCCACGATGATTGGCACGCCGGCTGCCCTGGAATGGTCAATGGCCTCTCTCGTCTGGGCCATGACACCGTCATCAGCAGCCACCACAAGGACAACTATGTCTGTTATGCTTGCCCCCCTGGCCCTCATGGAGGTGAATGCCTCATGGCCTGGCGTATCGAGGAATACCACATCATTGCCAGAGGCAAGTTTTACGCGGTATGCCCCGATATGCTGTGTAATGCCGCCTGCCTCTTTGGCAGCGACGTCTGCCCTGCGAATGGCATCGAGCAGAGAGGTCTTGCCGTGGTCAACATGGCCCATGACCGTAATGACAGGGGGCCTCGGCTCCTCTACTCCGCCTCCCTTGTCATCTTCCATCTGAACCAGGTCTTCGGCAACGGCCTTTTTCTCGATCTCATAACCAAACTCGTCGGCAATAAGGGCCGCTGTCTCATAATCAATGGACTGGTTGGCAGTGACCATAACACCCAAAGTCATGAGCTTCATTATGATATCACTCACCTTCACACCCATCTTCTTTGCCATCTCCACAGGCTGAATCGTCTCATAAATGGCGAACTTGCGTTTTTCAGCCTTGATGGGTGCCGTCCCCTGGGGCTGGGAATGCTGCTTCCCCTTGCCGCCCTTCTTGCCCTTGATCACGCCCTCTTCCTCTGCGAGGATGCGGTCAATGGACTTGTGCTTGCCCCAGCGCTGCTTGACACTCTTGTGACGCTTTCCACCGCCAAGCTCACTGCCCTGTACAACACGTTTACCTTTCTTGCGGCCCTTACCGCCCTTGGGCATACCTGAAGCGGCCTCCACTGCAGATCCGATCGAAGGCGGACCTCCTGCAGGACGCTGTCCACCACCGCCTTTCTTGGCACGATCCTGTTTGGGCCTAGTTTGACGCACAGGCTTGGCGGTCTTCGACAGGTCTATCTTCACCCTGTCCACAATCTTCACAAACTGCTTTGGTTTTTTCTTGGCCTCAGGCCTTGGTGCCTCCTTACCCTTGGCCTTCTCTGGCCCTGCCGGCCTGTTCTCCTTCTTTCTCTTATCCTGAGCAGAGGGCTGCTTGTCCGTCTTCTCCTCTCGCTTGGCAGGACGTGCCTTTCCTTTGTCCACCGGGGGTTCTTCTGCCTGTTCCTTTGAAGGCCCCTCTTCAGGTCCATGCACAGGGGGCTGCTCCTCAGCAGGAGCACCCTTACCCCTGGCCTCAACACTCTCCGCCTCTGTCTGCACCTTCTCTGTCACCTCAGGAGGCCCTGCATCAACCTCACCTTGGGATTCCGGCACTGCCTTCTTCTCCACAGCCTCTGCTGGCTGCTCGCCTTCAGCCTTCATCTCTTCTTGCTGGGGAGCCTCTTTGGCAGGCTCTTCTGCCGGCCCCTTTTCCTCCTCAAGGCCCTGGACCTCTTGCTCTTCTGCCTTTACTTCCTCTGACGGGGATTCCGGCTGCTCCTCAGGCGTGACTGCCTCCTTCTGAGGGGATTCACCTGCCCTTTCATCAGCCTCTGCCTTGGATTCCTCTGAAACAGCCTCTTGGGCAACGGGGGGGATTGCAGATTCCTCTTGCTCTTTGGGTGCCTTTTCTTCCTGGCCTTTTTCCACAGGACCAGCCTGATCCTGCGGCTGAACAGCAGTTTCGGGTGATTCGGGCAGTTGTGGCCCTGCCTCTTTCTGAAGGGCCTCGGATGAAGGTGCAACGGTCTTCTTCTCCTCCTGAGACTCAGCAGCGCCAGCCTCGTTTGGAGCCGTCTTTTTGAGACGAACCACCTTCTTGATACGCACCACCTTATGTCTCCGGCGCACTACCTTCTTTGGAGGTGCCTCCTTCTTCTCCTTCCTGTCAGACTCTGCCCTGAACCTTCGTCGTATCTCCTGAACCTCGTAATCTTCAAGAGTACTCATATAGTTCTTAATGGGAAAACCCATATCCTTGATGCGGGCTTCCATCTCTTTACTGGCTACACCAAACTCCTTGGCCAGTTCATGGACTCTTACTTTAGCCATTCCTGCAATTAACCCCCGAAACTTTTTGCCGCCCTGCCTGACACAGCGCAGCACTCCTGGTCAGATATCCTGTCCCATGACCTGGAGACCATGCTTCTTCACGGTAATATATTTATATTTCTATCTTTTTATAAACTCTTTAAAATAACGTCCACGCCTGCAGACCCTGCATCCATGCCCATCATGACAGGCACCCCCAGGAACATCACCCTGAAGGCCTGTCTGCCACGAATTTCAACCTGACAGTATCCACCCTCTTCGTCCTGAAGGCCCTGTTCAGACAGTGCCTGTAATTATCAAGCACCAGTCCAGGACATCTGTCATTATTACAGCAATAGGCGCCACGGCCTGGCAGTTTCATTCTACGGTCAAGCATAACAAAACCGTTCTGGAGTACCATTCGCAACAGGTCTCTTTTAAACCGCCTGGCGCCACAGACAATACATGTCCTTGTAGGCTCATGCCCGCTTCCACGGGACATAGCTACTCTTTTGAGGCAAGAGCCGGCTTGAGCCCACGGGTATCATCACCAGAGGCTTCAGCATCAGCCACATCATCCTCTTCAGGCCCGTCACTCCCGGACTCATCAGACTCATCCTGCATGGAAGGGGCCTGATCACCCTGATCAGATCCAGCGGCCGGCTCTGCCGAATCTGTCCCGACGGCCTGGCCCATGCCTGCGTCCCCGCCATCTGTCTGCTGATTCTCTTCTTCCGCAGCCTCATCCTCTGTATGCTCATCAGGGATCTCTGACTGCCAGTCAATACCCTTTTCTTCAAGGTAGGCCCTGGCAGGCTCCACGAACGCTGCTGCATCATGCCTGAGATCCTCTGGATTGCTCCTTGCAAGTTTCAGTACAGATGTGATGCCATTCTTGTAGAGCCGGTCTGCTATATTCTCGGTCATGTTATCCAGCTTGAGCATCTCTACATAATCGGGATCCTGATAGTGGGAGTACCGCGTCTCACTCTTGACATCTATCTTCCAGTCCAGCAGACGGGCAGCAAGCCTGACGTTCTGTCCCTGGCGTCCAATGGCAAGAGATAGCTGATCATCCGGCACAATCACCTCAAGGGCCTCGTTGGCCTCGTCCACTATGACCTGACTGCACTCTGCAGGCGCAAGGGCATTGTACACATACTTTGCCGGGTCCGGGCTCCAGGGAATGATATCTATCTTTTCGCCCCGCAGCTCCTGGACCACTGCCTGGACCCTGGAACCTCTCATGCCCACGCATGCCCCCACGGGATCAACGTATGAGTCACTGGAACTTACAGCTATCTTTGCACGGCTGCCTGGCTCGCGGGCCACGCCCATTATCTTGACTATACCATCTGAAATCTCTGGCACCTCAAGCTCAAAAAGCTTGATAAGAAACTGTGGATGTGTGCGGGAGAGTATGACCTGGGTGTCCCTTACTCCCTTCCGCACCTCTATAATAAGGGCCCTGATCCTGTCGGATCTCCGGTAGCTCTCAGTCGGTATCTGCTCTGATGATGGCAACAGGGCCTCAGTGCGTCCTATGTTGACAATTACGCCTCCCCGCTCAAAACGCTGCACAATACCGTTGACAAGCTCAAACTCCCGGTCCTTGAACTCCTCATAGATGAGATCGCGCTCAGCGCTCTTCATCTTCTGGATTATGACCTGCCTTGCAGACTGGGCCGCAATCCTACCAAGATTGCTTATATCCATCAGGGTGCCAATACTATCCCCCAGCTCGGTCTCCGGATCAAGGTCCAGGGCCTCCTCAAGAGAAATCTCAGTCTCCGGGTCGGTTACCTTCTCTACAACGTCTCTGTACTGATAAACCTCTACCTCGCCGGTATTTTCGTTATAGGCCACTTCCAACTCCAACCTGGCTCCGTAACGTTTTCTCACTGCTGACTTTATGGCCTCCTCCAGGGCCTCAATCAGCACCCTGGTCTCAAGTCCCTTCTCCCTGGCGACCTGTTCAATTATTCTCTTGAGTTCTGCATCCATACTGTCAAATTTCCTTTAGATAATATCGAGACGGGCACGGGAAATATCTTCTATACGAATGGGATAGAGTCCATCTGCTGCCCTGACATAAACCGTATCGCCATCTACCCTCTCAAGCACACCCCTGTAACGCCGGCGTCCGTCTATCATTGTCTTGGTCTTGACGTAGACCTTCTCACCGGAAAATCGCAGGAAATCACGCCTGGTGATCAGGGGCCTGTTTATGCCCGGGGATGATACCTCAAGGTTATAACGCCCCGGAATGGGATCTTTTACATCCAGCACATCACTGACAAGACGGCTGACCCTGGCGCAGTCGTCTATGCTAACTCCGCCCTCCTTGTCAATGGTGATCCGGAGAGTCATTCCAGCAGAACCACGCAAATACTCAACATTTACCAGCTCCATACCGGCATGGATAATGAGAGGTTCCACTATTTCCCGTATCTTCTGTTCCAATTTACAACAATTTAATTATCAGCTTATGGTGAAGGTGTACACCATTCACATTGATCTTCATTTCCGGCAAGTGCTATCCACAACGAGATGGATAACAGGCAAAATGGACAAGCAGGAAAAGTCCGGACAATAACAGAACCTGCTCCCAGCGGCCTTTCAAATAGGTCTTGCATTCATGAACATGAAAAAGCTGCATCAAGCCCAGGACAATATGGAATAAAATCCACACGTGCACCTGACCACAACAGGCGTGATGCATCCTGCCTTTAGCCTCTTATGAGGGAGAGGCGTAACAGCATCACAGTCCCGGCAGAACGCACCGGCTTGCCCTATTCCCCTGCCTGGCCTGAGCCACTGCAGCAGAAACTCTTCACCTGTAAAGTCGGTAGAAATAACGGCCTACAAGGACAATAAAAAAGTGGGCATTAAGCTGCCCACCCTTCATCAGTAGAGGTCAACAGACGCCCCATAGGGAGCACCTGCATATGTTTTGACATCTCCACTAATCGAAGTAAGCCCTGCACAGCCCTGCAAAACAGACAGAGGCCATACAGTTAAAACCTCAAAAAGGGATGGAGCGGGCGACGGGGATCGAACCCGCGACCCCAAGCTTGGGAAGCTTGTACTCTGCCAGCTGAGCTACACCCGCCTTGTTACCCTGACTCGCGGCGGTTCCACCATGGAAACCGCCCTTTCCAGAGATTGGCTATATTAAATGATTAAGACACAGAATGTCAAGGAAAGAACAGGTTAAAAATGGCATTGCCCCCACACCTCCATGTGTCATGGGCTGCGCAAAACCATTACCACATCACCAAGAGAAAAAAACTGCCACATTCAATTTATAGAAAAATTTACACAACAAGCCCCAAAATACAAAAAAACTCCATTTTACCAAGGTTATCGTATGCTTTTACAGCAATATCCACTGGCACAATTCCTGCAGTATTCCAAATCCGATGCAACAACGACTACAACCAGGACCTCTCAAGGAGACATACTCAATGAAAAAGGCCCTCAACATCACCATTTCCATAATGTCAGGTATCTTCCTGTGGATGGGCAGCGCACAGGCCCTGGAACTCGGCACAAACATCACAATACCTGACGGAAACCAGTCAGGTACATCTGGCAGCTGGTACTATGGCTCTGGACCAGGGTACGAAGATCAGGAAACAGAACCGGGCACGGTACAGAGCAATGTCTGGGACCTGGAGGCCATGTTCATCAAAGACACCACTATCAGCATGATGGGCGGCTGGAACTTTTCCAATGGTTACACCTATGGTGGCCATCTTTATACATCAGGAGACCTGTTCATAGACATTAACAATGACGGTTATACCACCAACGAGTATGACTATGTCTTTGACATCGACTGGGCATCATCTGCATATTCACTGTACAGGCTGGCTGATAATGCCTCATACACCTCTCCCCTGGACATCACTTCTTCAAAACCCTGGAAGGTAGCTTTACTCGGAGATTCCGATCTCATAGAAACAGCCACCTTTACGACCACATCGAGCGTCTCACTATCAGACCTCTCCAACAACAACACTGGCTATGAAGGTGATACCACGAGATATCTGGCAACCGGTTTTGATCTGATGCCCATACTCACCGACCTCAACGTCTCAGAGATTGCCTTTACAGCACACTTCACCATGGAATGCGGCAACGACAACCTCATGGGTCAGGGAACTGCCCCGGTACCTGAGCCTGCCACCATCGTACTCATGGGCATAGGGCTGTTCACCATGGCGTGCTATACCAGGAAAAAACTGAACTTTGACCGAAAAGAATAGATCATTACGTTCCGATTCCCAACCCATCCCTTTAATCCCTCCTGATCACGGCCTGCCTCACAGCAGGCCTTTTTTATTGGGCACCACCATGACATAACCTCTGCCACGTCCATGATACCTTTGCCTGCGTGGCTGCCTTCTTCCTGAATTGGGCGTTTCAAATCATGTGAAATATTATTTTATCTTTAATTACAGCAAAATAATGCTGTTTTTTTGCAAAATTATCCGTCACCCAACGGGTTTGCGATAACTGTTTTGCTTTCTGCATAATTTGAAACCGCTACGGGATTTCCCACTTCGCATGATCTGCTGCGTCTGAGTCTTCGCTTACCTGTCGGATACTTGAAGTGCAACAGTACATCTGTGTATCCTCCGCCTTGGATCTCATGCAAACCTGGGAATCGCTCAATTCAGATTCTTGAAACATCTCTGTCTCCCAGTATAGTTTGCGTCTACAGTACAGGCTGTCCCCTAAACAATAACTTAATGGCTAAATGACCAAAATTAAAACATTGGTTTACAGGGATCATCTGTGCTACAATCGCACTGTTTTAGTGCCTGACACACTGTCTGTGTGCCCTGTTTCGCACCGCAGGACCCATGCAACATTATTTTTTCAGGCAGGAAACAGATGGGCTCTCGCCGAATTCCAGGCTGATGGAGCGCTACATGGATCAGTAACCCTTTCCGCCCAGGCTTCAACTTGGGGAAATCACATACATCGCGTTACAAACACAGAACAGAACAAGTACCTACAATTCTAACCATCTGGAGTAAATCAAATATGAAAATTCTTGTACTGGGAGTTAACGGTTTTATTGGCAGCCACCTTGTGCGCAGGGTCTCTCAGGAAACCGACTGGGAGATCTTCGGCATGGACCTGGCATCAGACAGACTCGGTGAGAGGATCAATCACCCAAACATCCACTTCATAGAAGGGGACATATCCATCAACAAGGAGTGGATAGAGTACCACGTGAAAAAGTGTGACGTGTGTCTGCCCCTTGTGGCAATCGCTACACCTGCAAGTTATGTAAAGGACCCTCTGAAGGTATTCGAACTGGATTTTGAACAGAACCTCCGTATCGTGAGACAGTGCGCAAGGTACGGCACCCGCGTGATATTTCCCTCTACCAGTGAGGTCTACGGCATGTGCCAGGACCCTGTGTTCAATGAGGACACAAGCCTGCTGGTCTACGGCCCCATTCACAAACAGCGCTGGATATACGCGTGTGCCAAACAGATGATGGATCGTGTCATATGGGCAATGGGCATCCACCGGGACCTGCAGTTTACCCTCATACGTCCCTTCAACTGGATCGGTTCCGGCCTGGACAGTCTTGCCACACCCAAAGAGGGAAGCTCAAGGGTGGTCACACAGTTTCTGGGCCACATACTCAGAGGAGAGCCAATAACCCTGGTGGATGGCGGCAAACAGAGACGCTGCTTCACATACGTGGATGACGGGCTGGACTGTCTGTTCTCCATCCTGAAAAACGAGGGACGACGCTGCGACGGACGCATCTTCAACATCGGAAATCCTGACAATGACTACTCCATAAGGGATCTTGCCGAGATGATGATCGAGGTGTGCAAGGAGTTTCCGGAACTTGCGGACAAGGCGGAACAGGCCACACTGACAGAGATCGATGCGGCCACATACTATGGACCAGACTACCAGGATGTTGGTTACAGGGTGCCTGACATATCACTCGCAAAAGAGGTGCTTGGCTGGGAGCCCAAGATATCTTTAAAGGATGCACTCAGACGGACCATTGCGTCCTATGTGAACTCTGGGGGTATAAGCGAGCTTGGACACCCTGATGACATATGAGGCACCAACCTGACCCTGACCGTGCAGGCCGTTTGGCTACGCATACAGGGAAAGCAGGAAATTCCAGCACAGTACCGGTTCACAGGCAAATGCTCATGAACCGGTCTTCTCACCCCATACCCCTGCCCGGGCTCACTCTGCCCTGAGGGCATGGTCAATAAATAAAAAGACAAACAAACACAAAAAACACCGCCCCTGATAATGACCACCCGTTTCGGAAACTTTCTCTCTTGCATATTCAACTGCCATACAGAGAGCAGGATATCCCTTGTCCTCTTCTTCCTCACTCCACTGATACTCTACTCAGGCATGGCACCACTTCGTGACCTCTACGGCATTGAGGCAAGAAACGCCCTGTTCGCAAGGGAGATGCTGGAAAACGGGATATCATTCGTACCCCAGCTCATGGGCAGGCCCTACCCTGACTATCCGCCGCTCTACTTCATCCTGGAATATCTCTTCTCCCTTCCTGCGGGCAGGGTAACAACACTGAGTGCAGTGCTCCCCTCTGCCCTGTCTGCCGCGGGCACTGTATACCTGCTTTGGAGATGGATGTCAGGCACGTATGAATATCTTGCTGCCATGGCGTGCATGGTACTTGCCCTATCCCCTGGCTTCTATCTAAAGGCCAGCCACGCCACTGTGGACATGTTGCTCACATTTGAGGCAACCCTTGCTCTCTATCTTCTAAGCAGGCTGTGGAAAGGTGATGATGACATAAACAGACGGTTCGTCCTGATGACAGCCACTGTCCTGACGCTGCTGGCAGCCTTTTTTACAAAAGGCCCGGTTGGCATAGTAATACCCTTGGGAGGCTTTGGCCTTTACCTGCTCACGGAAAGGAAATGGAACCGCATGCTGAGGTTCTCGCTGTTTGCCACTGCCTGCGGCATTCTGCTCACGGGCATCTATTTCATGTTCATTTACCTTCAGGGCGGCTGGCCACTCGTGTCAAGGGTGATAACAAGCCAGATAACCACGCGTATCGGCACTGAGCCCAACAGGCCCTTCTATTACTATGCCGTGTATCTGTTCACATCATTCCTGCCATGGTGGCTGCTCATTGCACTTTTGCCGAAACTCATGGGGCGAAAGGCATGGACAGGTGCCAAATCCTGTGTCCCAACCCAAGCAGCACATTTCCTGGCACCATCAGACAGAGCTGCCTGCATGGACACTGTCAGGATATGCGCTGCTGGAACGTCTGTTACCCTGTCCATATTTATGATGGCAAGCTCAAGACACGGAAGATACCTGCTTCCTGCCTTCCCTCTCATCGCGGTCCTGATTGCTGCAGGCATCAGGGCCATTGGCACGTGCAACCTGCGGCGGTATGGCCATATAACTCCAAACCCAAGGGCTGCCTTGCACACATTTCACTCCCTGGCACTGACTGTCTCCCTAACGGCAGCGGCAATGTCTGCCGGACTGGTATTGTACTCCCTGTTCATAGAACCTGGCATCTCCGCTGCTGAATCAGGACGCCGCTTCATGCAGGAGGTAGATGCCAACACCCCACCGGACGTGCCAATGGTGATATACAGGATCAACCCTGACGGAAACGGGATCAAACTCGCCCTGTATAGTGACAGGGGCACAGACAGGCTTAAATTTCCACGCACACCCGACGAACTTGGACTGGTGGACAGTGATGACCTCGTGGTGATCATGTATGGGAACGAACTCGATGAACTCCCCCACCCCCAGGGTATCAGGATGCGTACAGTTGCAACCGGGACGGTACACAGAAAAAAGATAATTGCCCTACATCTCCATAGAGATCCGGCAGAGGAACTGAAGAGAAAGAATCACAACATGGAGAGCCAGTTGCGGCCATAATCCTGAAGGGAGAGGGCGGCCACCTCAACAGCCTCCTGCAGACACTCGGCAACTGGCCTGTTCTGCAGGAATTTATGGATATATCCCGCACCGAACGCATCACCTGCGCCTGTATTGTCCACCACATCAACGGCATAAACAGCGGCCTGAGACCACTCCTGACCGCGAATGTACACCGATGCACCATACCTGCCCTGCTTGATCACCATCACAGGCACGCCCCTGTCCTGCCTCATGACCCTGTACACATCATGCCCAGCGTGCCTGCTGTCAAGCATCCTGAGTTCCTGAAATGTTATGAACAGCAGATCTGTACGGGCAAACAGGAGACAAAGCCCTTCCATGCCCCTTGCGGCATACAGCTCACCGGGATCAAAAGAGAGTATCTGATCCATGCCAAGCAGAGAGATCAGCCTCTCCTCAATGGCAGGTCCTTGCTCAAGGGCCAGAGAATTCATGTGAAGCATACGTT
>CAZXAK010000020.1:0-138191 GCA_964638145.1 uncultured Desulfobacterales bacterium
AAGCAATTGGCAAAGGCGGATGGTGCTTTTTCTCATGGTTTTGACCGCGAGCAAATATATCATTAACAAGGCATTGCAACTGATGAGCTTTAAAAGCATGATAAAAAGTACCATCCGCCGTATAGGTGTCGTGTAGTATGGTCCGTATATTTCATGTGTCCGTATAGTATGGCTCTGTGGTTACACTGGCTATACTTGCATATGGGCGGAATTGGGTGTCATGTGCTCAAAACCGTCTTTATGTGGCAATTTTTTTCAAAATGCACTATTATAGTCCTAAAATGAGCGATTCTCAGGTTTGCATGATATGCAAGGCAGATCATGCGAATTGGGAACCCCGCAGCGGTTTCAAATATATGTACTCAGCGATACAGTTAGGCAAAGCCCGCTGGATGGCAGGTAACTCTACATAAAACAGCAATAATTTACTGTAATTAAAGAGGGAACAAATTCCATATGGTTTGAAATGCACAATTTAGTAGAGTACAAATCTTCACTGCTTCCCGTTTGAATATGAAGGGTCCTGCCTGTCGCTGAATCACTGTTTTCTGTCCCGTGCACCTGTTGCAGGGAGATAGTCATCAGGTTGTATGAAGGGGGGTATCCAGCCCCACGGTCCTGTACGGATCAGGAGTGATCATGCTGCACTACACCTGAAATGCAGGCGCAGTTGGCAAAGGCGGATGGTGCTATTTCTCAAAGTTTTGACCACGGGCAAATATATCATCACCAGGTTATTGCAAACTGATGGGCTTTAAAGGCATGATAAAAATACCATCTGCCGTATAGGTGTCGTGTAGTATGCAGGAGGATAATCAAGAGTATCATACTCGAAAGGTGGGGGGAGAAAATGGACTTCTTACGCTATTTCAATCTCAACTTCTGGAATGATGAGGAAAAGCCACCTGATAGACACAAGAGGCATTATTCCTTTCGTCATAAATGGGCAATGCTCATCCTCACCATGACACTCATCACCTTCATTCCTCTTGCCATCACCACCTATCTTTTTTATCAAACCAGCAAAAAAAGGGCCATATCTGAACTGAAGCAGGAGACCAGGATCCTCACGCGGGATACTGCCCTGGGCCTTGGGGCCTTTTTTGACCAGTACAGGAAGGCCCTGGCCCTGATATTTCTCGAACATGACGAATCACAACTCCGTAACCAGAAGGCTCTGGACAAGATACTTCGCAATCTGAACATCCTTTATCCTGGATTCACGGACCTTGACATCATTGATGCCAACGGGAAGCTCCTGTCATTCACCTGCCGGTGGGGACGCTGCCACATTCCCCATACCGACGCCCAGGACCAGTGGCTTAGAGATGTTAAGGAGCATAATTTTTTCATCAAACCCATCTTTGCCGGGGCCAAGAACAGACCAATCTTTTTCATTGGTATAAAAAACATCTACAGGGGAACCTCATCACTCATCCTGCGTGCTTCTCTAAAGGTGATACTTACCCAGCAGTTGGTGCGCCAGTTGGCCTCTAAGGACGTGGATGACATTTTCCTTATTACTGAAACAGGCAAGCTGCTCACCCCCTCCAAGTACTTTGGCTCTCCAGGGGACAGGATGGATATCCCGTCGCTTGGCAGCACTGTTGACGTATTCCCCATTGCAAGACAGGGACAGGACGGGGAGAAACGCCTCCTGTACGTGGGTATTGCACCTGTCACAGACAGCTCGATGTATCTTGGAATGATCATAAGTGAGAGCAATCTTGAGAAGTTCATGAGGTATACCCGGAACCTGATTGTGGAGTTTGCCACGCCAGCCGGTTTCTTTATCCTCTTTACCATAGTGGTGCTGGTTACCATTCTTATCAGCAGGCTTTATGAAGAGGACAAGATAAAGAAGCAGTATCTTGAAGAGGCAGAACAGTCCAACAAGCTGGCATCCCTTGGCAGGCTTGCCACAGGCGTTGCCCATGAGATTAACAATCCGCTTGCAATAATCAATGAGAAGGCAGGTTTCCTCAAGGACCTCTTCACCTTTACAGAGCAGTACAGTGAGGATCCCAGGATCATCAAGCAGGTGAATGCCATTGAGGATGCAGTGCATCGTGCAGGTACAATCACACACCGCCTCCTTGGTTTTGCCCGTCATATGGATGTGACCATTGAAGAGCTGGATATACGGAAGGTCATTGACGAGGTGCTGGTATTTGTAAAAAAAGAGGCAAATTACAAGGGTATAGACATTCACATAGAGGTAGCGCCAGACGTTCCGCCTCTTGTAACAGACCATGGCAAGCTTCAGCAGATATTGCTGAACCTCATAACCAATGCGTTTGCCGCCCTTGGTGAGGGAGGCAGGCTTGACATAATCGTAAACAAGGTTCAGGGGGCAGAAAAGGTATCAATAACAGTGAGGGATACTGGCTGCGGTATACCAGAGGAGAACATCAAGCTCATATTTGAGCCCTTCTTCTCCACCAGCAGTGACAAAGGCAATACCGGCCTGGGACTTGCGATCATATATGGGCTGATTCAGGAGCTGGGCGGGCAAATTGAACTACAGAGCAAGGTGGGGGAGGGAAGCTCATTCATAGTGACACTGCCTGTGAGAATAAGCACTGACAGGGTGAAGAGATAATCCCTGCAAAGAACCCTCTGAGGAGTTATGTCCCTGCCTGTATATTGGCACTTAAAACGGGGCAACCATGCCCAGTATGCGCTGCATCCAGCCCTGATGCTGCTTTTCACTCAACTGGCCTGCGCCTGTGTAGGAGAGGCGTGCGTCCGCTATCTTGGTGGACGAGATGGTGTTGTCCCGTGATATGTCCTTTGGCCGTACGATACCGGTAAGGATTATGTACTGGGTCTCGTTGTTCACATTCAGCTCCCTGCTGGCCTCTATAAGCAGGTTGCCCCCTGGAAGTACCTGCACCACCCTTGCTGACACTGTGCCGCTTAGCTTTGTGCCGCTGGAGGTGGCGCCTGAGCCGTCAAACTTGTCCTGCACGTTTCCTCCAATGGCCTTGCTGGCACTCACAGTCCCGTTGTCAAAGTGCGGCTGCATGGTCTTTTCGAACTGAAGACCAAGGATTCCGGAAAGCCCAAGGCTATAGTCCGATTTCCTGTCGGTCTTGGTCTTGACATCCTTTGATGCATTCAGGTTCTCCTCGATGAGGATGGTGAGCACATCGCCTATGTTCCTTGCCCTGAAGTCGGAAACAAGCATGTTTCCCTGGGCATTGGGGTCAAAGATCGCGCCTGGCGGAGGGGCACTGGTGATCTTGGGTATGTGGCGCGGAGCAGGCGGGATGATCTGTGCCTGCTGCTGAACCGTTGGGGCACAACCTGTGACAGCCATCAGGGCTGAGGTCAAAAAGAGTAATATCTTGTATGTCTTCACTATCTTCACCTGCTTTACCTTCTTCACCTGCTTTACTTTTTTGCAGCCACGGCCTTCCTGCCGCTTTGATCAAAACATCACGGTTACGGTCCTGCTGTCCCTGACCTGAGCAAGGATTTCCTTTCTGCTCTGCAGGTTCTTTACCCTGATGAAATCTCCGGCAGCCCCCGGTTCCACAGCCCTGCCCGGTACCCGTATGGTAATGGTGGGGGACTGGGCGAGTATGGTGACCCGTGCCCCTCTTCTTACCAGCACAGGGGGAGCTACTATGTTCCGGGTAAAGGGCTGGCCAGCCCGTATGGAGTGCTTTATTGCCATGCCAATGATGTCCGAGGGTGAGTCAACCATCTGGTTTCTGATCCGTGATACAGGCATCCTTGCAGTGGTGAGGCTGGAGGCCCGTATTATGTCCCCCCTTCTGAGATCCCTTGCCGCACACAGTACATTCCGGTATGCCTCGATCCTGCCGCATACCCGTACTGTGCGTACAGCCACATCGTTGACCCTTATGGTTATCTCCATTGCCACCCTGCCGAGATACCTGCTGCTCGATACCCTGCCGGTCTCATAACTGATGTTGCCTGCAGGTACCCATACCTTTGGGGGATATGCCTTGACCTCTGTTATCTCCATGCTTTCCCTGGGCCAGGGGGCCTTTTCCTCAATGGTAGAGCGGTAAAGTGGTTCAAGGTCAGCGGCAGTGATGAGTTGTCCCCTGGTGTCGGCACGGGATAGCCCGGGTAGGATCAGCATGCAGGCAACAGATAGGGCTGCGATCATAAGCATTCTTTCTGAGTGAAAGCTATTGAAAGAAGACATGTTCATACTCCTTCAGGATTGTCCGCATTAACGTTTGAGATTGGCTGCTATGCCCATCATCTCGTCAGATGTCTGCACGGTCTTGGAGTTCAGCTCATAGGTCCTTTGTGTAACAATCATGTCCACCATCTCCTTGACTGCATCCACATTGGACTGTTCCAGAAAACCCTGGGCAATGGTGCCCAGGCTGTCTGAACCAGGGTTGCCCTCTATGGGGTCTCCGCTTGCCTCTGTCTGTTCAAAGAGGTTTCTCCCCTTGGCGCTCAGCCCTGCCGGGTTGGTGAATGTGTAGAGTGTGAGCTGCACCTGGCCCAGTACGTTCCCGTCCGCGTCTGATGCGGTGAGCAGACCGTAAGGGTCCACTGTGATGTCCACTGTGCCCTGTGGAATGGCAAATTCGGGCTGAAGCCTGTCGCCGTTGGATGTTACGATGTATCCGTCCCGGTCTGTCTTGAAGGATCCGTCCCTGGTGTAATACTCCATGCCGTTGCTGAGTATCTTGAACATGCCCTTGCCCTCAATGGCAAGGTCGAGCTGGTTGCCTGTGGTTACATAGTCTCCCTGGGTGAAGATGCGCTGTACTGCCGCAGGCCTTGACCCCATGCCAACCTGCATACCGGTTGGTAGCTGGGTGCCGTCGGCATTCTGTGCTCCGGGGAGCCTGGTGGTCTGGTATATCAGGTCTTCAAAACTTGCCCTGCTGCGTTTGTATCCGGTGGTGTTTGCATTGGCCAGGTTATTGGCTATGACATCCATGTTGAACTGCATGCTGTTCATGCCTGAGGCACCTGTCCATAATGCGCGTATCATCGTTTTGTTTCCTCCCTTTTATGCCAGTCTGCCTATGCTGTTGACGGCCTTGTCGTCCATGTGATCAACGGCCTGGAGAGTCTTCTGCTGCAGCTCATAGGCCCGGTGCAGGTCTATCAGGTTGATCATGTCTTCAAGTGTGTTCACATTTGAAAGCTCCAGATAGCCCTGGGCGATGTTGACTGTATCCACAGGGGTTGGAGCGCCGGCAGCAGGTGTGGCCTTGTAGTAGTTGCGGCCCATCCTCTCCAGTTTTTCCGGCGCCTCAAACGTTACCACGTCCAACTTGCCTGCATCGGTCTCATCCACAAAGAAGTGTCCATCAGGGCTCACAGTCACATACTTGCCTGTGGTATCCTCCAGGACTATGGGAGCCCCGTCTCCGAGCACAGGGTAACCGTCCTGGGTTATGAGCCTGGACTGGCCGTCGAGCATGAAGTTTCCTGCCCTGGTGTACCTTGTACCTGCAGGGGTCTGGACCGCGAAAAAGCCCTTGCCGTTAATGGCAAAATCCCACTGGTTCTTGGTGAAATGGACACTTCCCATTGACATGTCCTGCCATATCACCTCTCCCTTGGCTGTTCTGCTGGTACCATCCTGCTGCTTGAGCATGTACTCCTCGAAGGTGATGCCCTGTTTCCTGAAACCGGGTGTGTCCGCATTTGCCAGGTTGTTTGCGGCAATATCAAGGCGTCTTTCCGTCATTATGGCGCCTTCCAGGGCCTCCATGTGGCCAAGGCGTGTATATGGATGTATGCCAGTACTGATATTCATACGTTGTTCCTCCACTGGCAAAGAGAATGAGCAAAAAATATGCCTTGGCTTGATGCGCCCGGTTTGGTTTTGTTAACAATTGGAAATTGTTTGGAAATAATTGTGTGAGCAATGCTGGTGTCCAGACATGACATGCCAATCCTTCCCTGTTGGAGAGGCATGAAGTGAATTTTTTGCCCACTGTTGCAGATCAGGTCTATGATATATGGGCGTGCAGGAATTGACCTACAGAAAATGGCCGGATAATGGGAGGCAGTGGTCAGTGAGGTGGTAGTATTGTTTTGTTATCTTGTCGTAATTGTTGTCAAATAACAATGCCAGCTCACATACCATAAATGGCAGTGGTTTTGCAAGAGGTGGGAGGCAGGGGTGAGGTTCTCTCGTTGCTTCTGAAGCTCAATAGTCAATCAACTTGAACAACCATTCATAATGCCAGCAACAGGAGCAACGAGAGAACTTCATTCTCCCTGATAATTGGTGATTGGATAGTTGCGGACCTCTTTTTCAATCAGGCCTTCACCCAAAAGATTCGGCTCCATGCCGGGGCTTGGAAACAGGGGAGCGTATCAGAGGTTGGCAGCCTTCTTGTTCATGGTGTCCGAGGTCTCTTCTTCAAATGATATATCCTCATTTTCGTCTTCAGGGGTATCCTCCTTGGGTTGTTCAAATCCGTTGAGGTCCCGCACTTCTGAAGATGTCTCTGCAAGGCTCTCCTCAATCTCGGCCGCTGAGGGTGTGGTGCCCTTCAGCTCTCTGGACCGTCCCTGGATGGCCCTCACGTCCTGGGCTGCGGCACTGAGCAGGTTGTCCAGTTCCTCAGGAGGGAGCATGGCGTCATCCAGCATGTGGAGATATCCCTCTATGGAAGAGCGAATCTTGAACACTGCCTCCCGCTGGATACGTCTCAGGCCGCGGATACTGTCCTCAAGCTGTATGGCCTCCTGGTGGGCGTCTGTAATGATGCGTTCTGCATCCATCCTGGCCTGCTCCAGCATGAGGTCCGCATCCCTTTTGGCCTGTGTCTTCATCTCTTCGGCAAAGGTGTGGGCTGTGGTCAGTGCCCTTCGGAACTCCTCTTCCCTTTCCTGCAGGGAGTCGAGCTTGGCCCTGTAGCCTGCGGCCTGGTCCTTGACGGCATTAAGCTCCTTGATCACTGCTGTAAGAGACTGGGCCACAGCCTCAAGGAACTTGTCCACCTCTTCCCTGTTGTAACCTCTGAATGATACAGAAAACTGCTTGTCCAGAATATCATTGGGCGTAATAGACATAGAGTAACCTCCCTTTGCTCGGACGAATGTTTTTTGCCTAAATTGGGCGTTTCAGGTATAAAGAGTTGCCGTGTTTGGGACCACGTGGGAATCGTCCAATTCAGGTCTTGCCTGGTTGTGTTTTGCAAGTCCTTCATATGCTCCTGTTGGGGAGCAATGCCTCCATGTGAAGATACATCCTCAGGACAGGGCCATTGCCATCTGGCGCAGGGTGGGGACAAGAAAGTTCTGCAGGAATATTATCCCAAGGATTACAACCACAGGGGAGAGGTCAAAACCGCCAAACTGCAGCGGAATCAGCCGTCTCACCCTTGCCAGTACCGGTTCTGTGATGTTGTAAAGAAATCTTACAATGGGATTGTACGGATCCGGATTTACCCATGAAAGGAGTGCGCTGATGATAAATGCCCATATGTAGAGGTTAAGGGCAATATCTATGATGGTTGCAACAGCATTGATAAAATTTCCAAGTACGAACATATGACGCTCCTATAAATAGTTGGTTCTTGTTTGGCCGGATTTGTTGCTACAGGGCATATGGTGCTTTCTGCCATACTTTTAAAACTCGCCAGTTACAATTTAAGCCCCCTTTGCCACTTCCAAGCCAGAATCAGCCTTTACCAAAGGGGCATACAGGATACCTGCACTGCTTGCAGTTCAGACACAGCCCACCATGCCCCAGTGATGCGATCTTCTCCCTGTTTACTCGTATCCCTGCAAGTACCATAGGGAGGATCAGATCAAATATGGTGGTCTTATAGTACATTCCACATGCTGGAATACCAAGGACCGGCAGCTTGCCGTCAATATATCCTGCAAGGAACATGGCACCAGGCAGCACCGGGCTTCCGTACACCACATCCGTGGCCCCAGCCTCGGAGATGGCCGTTCTGGTGATGTCGTCAGGATCAACAGACATTCCCCCTGTGCATATTACAAGTTCAGCCCCTGATTTTATGCCTGCAAGTATGTGGTTCCGTATCTTTTCAATATTATCAGGTGCAACAGTAGAATAACATATGTCAATGCCAAATTTTTTCAGTTTCTTGGAGATGATGGGTTCAAAGGCATCCTTTACCCGCCCCTCATAGACCTCCTGTCCGGTGACCACAATGGCAGCCCTTGTAATCTGATACGGGACTACCTCAACAAGGTGTCCGGCCTGTAGGGCCGTCCCCACAGCCCTGTCCACAGTTGCCTTTTCAATTACCAGTGGTATGGCACGCAGGCCTGCCACAACATCACCCCTGCGAACCGGGGTGTCAGTGTGAAGGGTTGCCATCATCACGTCTCCAAGCATGTTGACTGCCTGAAGGGCCTGCTTCCTTACCACAAACAGCCCGTCATGGGCTGCCTTCATGGTGATCTTGCCTTCAGAAGGACTCTGGTCATAGACAATGCCCTGGCCGGCAAATGCCGGGGCCATGGCAAGGGCGGCCTGATCCTCGTGCATCTGGTCCTCTGCAACGTGGAGTACGTAAATCCGGTTCTTGCCCATTGATTTGAGGCGTTCAATGTCCTCCTGTCTTACCACGTGCCCCTTTTTGAACGCAGGCCCTTTGCGCATGTCAGGGATGATCTCCGTCATGTCATGAGGCAGGATCATGCCCACTGCATCTTCCACAGGAATGGTTCTGTACGTCGGTTTCATCAGTGTGTCTCTTCTGAGGTCCCTTGTTGTGTCCTGTCCTTCTTGCCAACAGGCTGAAAGTATGCGCCATATGCACATTTCCTGCAGAGTGTCCTGCCGTCCAGTTCCACCTCCCGGCAGTTCTGGACATACTCCCCGCACTGCTCACATGGCACTCGGCGCAGGGGTGGGCCTGGCATGGATTCCTTGGGGATATCCACCCTGACCTCCATTACGTCAAACAGCTCCTCATCAGACATCACTTTGTACGCCTCGGTCTGCCGTTTGTACTTGTCTTCGATATCAGGGCGGTAGTTCTTGGCAAGCTCCCTGGCAGATTCACGGCCAACTATGCGAAATGCCTTGCCTGTCCTCAGGTTTACGAATGTGGCAGCCATTATGCCATAGTCGATCCACTTCAGTGAGCGCTTTCCAAGGCTGCATCCGGTAACAGACTGTATGGCATCTGTGGCGCAGCGATCTATCTCCACATATACGATAAGGGATTTCCTGTCCCTGCCCTTGGGGTCAGAGATACCGGTGAGCTTGAGGCCAAGCATGGCAAGTCGCACCCCCACCACCTGGCCAGGGCAGAGATGCCCGTGAAGCCTGACTGATTCCTTCAGCAGTTCCTCAAAGGGTGGCAGGGACGATCCGTTTTGGGCATGGGGTATAAGAGGTTTCATATTCAATATTTGCCTGTTGATATCTGATTAAGATTATAACCTGTATGATATGCCTTGCGGCCCATTTGAGAATTTATTGAATTGGGCGTTTCAATGGGAATCGCTCAATTCAGGTATATACTACTTAATTGCCTGAATTGCCAAGTTTGCGTCCATGCATAAATGGTTTTTTGCCGTTTAATTCCCCCTTCATGCCATATTTGTTCGGCTATATATCGAGCAGGTGTTGGGTGCATAGGTGCCTGGGGATTACAGGATCATACCAGCAGGCCAAGAACCCTGTTGGCAATGCGCCTTCCCCTTTTCGTAAGCCTGATCATGTTATGGTCAGTCATGATCAGGCCTCCATCCACGAGGTCTTCTATTATTACCCCTCTGTCTTTGTAGTACTGGAGTGGATCAATGCCGAATCTCTCCTGTATCCTCTCTATTGAGATGCCCCTGTTGGTGCGCAGTCCAAGGATTACCGTCTCCCTGAACGATGCCTCGGTATCAAGGTGCTCGGTAAATGTCACAGGGCTTTGTCCCTTGGATACGAGACCAACATACTCTTCCAGTGATTCAGTATTCCTGCACCTGAACCCGTTCAGATAAGAGACAGCCGAGACGCCAAGGCCCAGGTACGGCCCGTTGTCCCAGTAGTTAAGGTTGTGCCTGCACTCATGGCCAGGCCTGGCAAAGTTGGATATCTCATACTGGTGGAATCCATGCGCCTCCAGCATGGATTCCACCAGATCAGTCATCTGTGTCAGAAGTTCCTGATCAGGCATGACGGTGCTGCCTGATTCCACATCCCGGTACAGTCCTGTTTGCGGTTCTGCAGTGAGTTCATAATATGAGATATGATCAACCCCTGTGGCACAGGCAGCTTCAATGCTTGTCTCAAGGTCCTTTACTGTCTGGCCCGGTATGCCAAAGATCATATCCATGTTTACTGAAGGAAACCCTATGCCATCTGCAAGGGATAATGCCTTCAACGCATCTTCTGTGCCGTGCGGTCTCCTGAGGGTTTCAAGCCCGGCTTCTGAAAGGTCCTGGACCCCTATGCTAATCCTGTTGACACCTGATCTGCGTATTGAATCGAGCCATGGGGCTGATACGGATTCGGGATTGGCCTCAATGGATATTTCCAGGGACTCCCATGCATCTGAAAAGCTGAATGCGCCTGCAATACAGGATAGCAGCATGTCTATCAGCGGGGCAGGCAGCAGGCTTGGAGTGCCTCCTCCTATGTATATGGTATCAAATGTGATACCTCTTGCCTCATGTCTCCTGTTTCGTGCCTCAGTGCATATGGCATCTACATATGCGGCAAATGAGACGGATGGATTCGTATAGGATACAAAGTCACAGTAGGGGCATTTTCTTACGCAAAAGGGGAGGTGAACATAGATTCCTGCCATTAGGCATTCAGTTCAGCAGGGGACTTCCCGTCTCGGCAAATTCGGGATATCTGGCATCTGCAGGCTCAAACTCCTCCGGGCAGTTGGCCCTGAGGAATTCATCCAGCAGGTACCTGATCTCTGAGCCACTCGATGCCTCAAGAATACGCTGTACGAGCTGCACACAGTCGTCATAGACGCACCGGCGAATGATTCGTTTTACCTTTGGGATCACCATGGCATTCATGCTGAACTCATCTATGCCCATTCCAAGGAGAATTGGCGCATATATGGGTTCTCCGGCCATCTCCCCGCACATGGCAGCCTCAATGCCGGCGTTATGTGCGGCAGTAACAGTGGAGTGTATCATCCTTATGACCCCCGGGTGCAGGGGCTGGTACATGTGGGCCACTGACTCGTTTATCCTGTCAATGGCCAGGGCATACTGTATCAGGTCGTTTGTCCCTATGCTGAAGAAGTCCACCTCTCTGGCCAGTATGTCCGCAACCATGACGGCAGACGGGACCTCGATCATGATGCCGAGCTTCATGTTTTCATCAAAAGGCACGTTGCTGTCCCTGAGTTCCTCCTTTACCTGTTCGAGAAGGGCCTTGACCTGCATGATCTCGGTCCTGCCGGATACAAGCGGAAAGAGCATCCTCACCTCCCCGTGGGCACTTGCCCTGAGGATTGCCCGGAGCTGATCCCAGAACAGCCCCTTTTCTTTCAGGCACAGGCGTATGGCCCGCAGGCCAAGGGCAGGATTGATCTCATCGTCAAGGGATACGGAGGATACGAACTTGTCCCCGCCGATGTCCAGGGTCCTGATGGTGACAGGGTAGGGAGAGAGGCGTTCTATGACCTCCCGGTAGGCATTGTAAAGCGTCTCTTCAGAGGGGAGTTCCTTGGAGGCAAGGTACAGAAATTCGGTCCTGAACAGGCCCACACCCTCTGCCCCGTGAGATATGGCAGAGGGAATTTCGTCCAGCAGCTCCATGTTGGCCTTTATCTTTACCCTGTATCCATCTCTTGTCTCAGCAGGAAGGCTGCTGTTGTGGATGACCTCCAGGCGGTACCTGATGTAACTCTGCTGTTTCTCCCTGTACTTTGTTATGGTCTGTTCGTCAGGCGATACCAGGATATCTCCGGTAAGCCCATCCACAATCAGGGTATCGTCCTGCGAGATGCTGTCTATCCCGTGTTCCACCCCAACCACCGCAGGGATGCCCAGGGCCCTGGCAAGAATGGCGGTATGGGAGGTGCGGCTTCCTGTGACTGTTACAAAGGCCAGGATGTTCTGCTTGAACATCTGTACCGTGTCTGCAGGTGAGAGTTCATGCGCAACTATCACACAGGGCTCTTCCAGCTCCTGCAGGTTCAGTGCCTCGGTAGAGTGGGAGAGCAGGGCCTGGACACGCTTCACAACATACTCTATATCTTCCATGCGTTCCCTGATATACCTGTCCTTTACCTGAGCAAACAGGGAGTGGATGTGCTGGACTGCCTTGTCCAGGGCCCATTCGGCATTGATCTGGTCCTTTTTGATGGTCTCCAGGGTGCGTTCAAAAACCATGCGGTCCTTGAGCATCATCAGATGGGACTTGAGCACCCCGCTGTGTTCCTTGAGTTCTTCCGGGATGTCCTCGAGTATGGCGCTTATTTCGGCCTCGGCAGTGCTCACCGCCTGGATGAAACGCTCCTGTTCACTGACAATATCTCTTCTTGAGATACGACGTTTGACCGTCTTGGCCTTGCCTGACTCCAGTATCTGTGCTGGCCCTATGGCAATGCCAGGAGATGCACCTGTCCCTTTGAGTTTCAACACCTTAACCTCTGTCTAATCAATATTTCCAAAACAGTCTGCCACAAGCTTTCTCAGCGCCTCAACTGCCTCCTCGGCGTCGTCTCCTTCTGCCCTGAGGGTAAGGACCGAGCCTTTGGGACATGCTATGGTCAGTATTTCAAGGATACTCTTGCCATCCACTGTCTCGTTGCCCTTGACAAGATAGATGTCCGACTGGAATTCACCGGCAAGCTGAGCAAAACGGGATGCCGGCCTTGCGTGCAGCCCAAGTCTGTTTTGTATGGTTACTTCAATTTCGCAGAGCATTTCCCATGTTTGTTCAGTTATATCTTGGATAATCCGGGTGGTAATATTTTTGTAAATAGCTAACTCAAGTCAGAGACTTGGGTTAATGATAATTTCAGGTACCCTGTTGTGTGGTGTAAGTTTAATATGGCTGTCTGTCATGGCAACCGTTTGTTTCCCTTACCATACTACACGATACCCTAAACGCATAAGCAATTGGCAGAGGCGATTTGCTGTACAGGTGTCATGCAGTATGTTCCCTCACTATCAGCAGGGAGACAGAACCCAGCCGGGCCGACAGCCTCGCCGGAAGATTCCATGAGCAGAATGCCCTTAACCCGGACAGCTTCTTTCCGCCAACCACAAGGAGATCATAGTCACCTTCACTGACCTCGGCAATTATCTCTTCAGCAGGGTCTCCATAGCGCTCCATGAATCTGTACCCTATGCCGTATGATTGGGCACGTCTGTCAATCCTTGCCCGTATTTGCTCGCAGGCTTTTTCAAGTTCAACATCTATGTGATCCAGATATTGCTGCCTGCCCTGCGCATATATCTCATTGTAAAACTGTTTCAGGTACGGGTCCCTGACATGGAGCACTGTCAGAGGTATATCAAACGCCCTGGCCATGCCAAAGGTCCACTCTTCGGCCCTGCAGGAGTGCGGTTTGCCGTCAGTGGCAAATAGTATGGAACCCGGGTGCATGGAGTGTTTAGACACTGTGTATGTCAATGTCCTCCGGTTACCTTCAGCAGTTCTGTGCCAAGCATGAGCACTGCCGCAAGCCCTATGAGCATCTTTGCCATGGCTGCTCCTGAGCCTACCAGAAATGCCACACCGCCTGCCTTCTTCATGTCGTCAATGCCTATTGATAGTCCTATACCTGCAAAACCCACGGCAAAGAACCATTTGTAAACGGCATTCATGGCCCAGAATGGGGTGTGGGCCTCGTTTGGTCCGCCAAGAAATGGCAGGTCCAGGCTGTTTAGGAGTACCAGGATAAAGAAGCCTATGATGAAAACCGGAAACTTGTCCTTTATGGTGTTCCATATGCCCCTGTGTTCATGGGCCACACTCTCTTTGAGATCATAGAACCAGACAGTATACATCACAATAAAGGGTATGAGCATGATCCTGGCTGCGTTTATGAGCACTGCCGTATTTCTGGCGTCTTCTCCGTACCATTCGGCGGCTGCAATGAGCTGGGCGGTGTTCAGGATGGCGAGTGCTGCCCATGCCCCAAATTGTGACTGTGACACGTCGAGGCTCTGACCCAGATAGGGCATGACAAAGAGCATGAGTGTGCCGAACAGTAGGATGGTTCCAATGGCATAGGCCATGTCACGGGGTTTTGCCTTGACCACAGGCGCTGTGGCAATGATGGCCGAGACCCCACATACGCCGGTTCCTGCCCCCATGATACCACCGAGCCCGTCTGAGACATTATACCGCCTGCACAAATACATTACGGACAGTGCTGTGCCAAAGATGAACAGCGCTGTGAGTATAAGGCCAGTCCCGCCAACCTTTGCCACGTCAGACCATATGTAGTGCACCCCGAGTATTATGATGCCAGGTTTGATAAGCGGGCGGGCCAGGCCAACACCTGGCAGGAAAATTTTTGCCACTCCTATGGTGTTTCTGATGATAATCCCGCCAATCAGCAGCATTGCAACATATTTGAACTGCAGGTCCTGATAGAGCAGAGTGGCCCATTTCCACCTCTGCCCCACCTGTCCCCCAACCTTTTCAAGTGCCTTGCGGTGTTTGCTGATGGCATTTTGTATGGTTTCAATCTCGGTTTGCGGCACACCAACAGCGGCAAGCTCAACCAGTTGCGCCTGTAGCTTCGGTATCTCCACAGAGGCAACGTCTGCCTTGTGGTACTTGGCAAGCACATGATGGATATTCATCACTACAAATGCAAATAGCAGGCATAGAAGAAGCCCAGGTACGTATTTCTGCCAGTCGTCGGCCACCATCTGTCTGATCCAGGACATGTTTCCTCCCTTTGAATTAAATCCCAAACCCTGCTAACTGTCAGATCCGTTTGCGGTCCATGCCACGCGACGCTTGTTATCCCACCACCTGTCCGCTTTGCCCGCTCGAGACACAGAGATAATTAATGTCTGTCACCCATGGTGATATCTACATGAGTGATAGCCAGAGGCTACTGAAAGGTTTTCTTCAGACAGGCATCTCCCTGGTGTGGAGAAAAATTTTGTCACTATGTCTTATGTAGCGATGTGGTGAAAAATTAACTAAAAATATCAGACACATCAGGTGTCATGTGGTATGGTGCCCGAAATGCAGGGTTCAGGGCCAAATTGATGTTAAGTACCTGCTTTTGCCAGCAGGGCAGGTGAGGTTTTGCGCCGTTGTATCGGGATCGGCCTGTGTGTGTTTGAAAAGCACCTCTGATCTTTTCATGTCAGGTTTGTGAGGTTTGGGCTGAGAAAAATCCGGCAAATCCCAGGGGGTGATGCTTCAGAAAATGAAAAGTGTCTTTTTGAAAAAGGTATGAATTGCATCGGGGTTAACTGAACAGAGCAACAGGATGATCCCTGCAATAACTATTGCCCAGATATCCTCCCGTTTTTCTGAAGACAGGACCTGTTTTTTCGTTTCTTCAAGCGCCCTGTTGCTACGGTGTTTGTCTACTTTGTGTCCATCCATAAGTCCTCCCTGGCTGATTATGTTTTGGTCGTTTTGTGCTGTCTCAGGACAATGATAACTGCAGGCATCAATAGTGATAAAGCATAATATATATCAGACCCCATAAGTCTCTTTTATATGATATGGGCCATTAAGTCAATCAGGAGGACGGGAGAGTGAGAAGAAAAAGGCATAACCTGAATTTGCCTTCTTAGCTATCAAGCAACATTTTTGCTGAAACACCTCTGAAATAGCCTGCGGCTTTTCTTAGGTAGATAATTTTCTCATCAGCATTTTCGTCGAACCGAAGTTGTTCCAGTTCATAAAATGCACGCTCTATTTCCCACGCATTAACAAGTTTTTTTGATAAGTCACTCAATTTATCCCCAACAATAAAATCCTTCATTACTTTTTCGAAATCTTCCAACAGGATTCTTAACTCTTCACATTTTCCATGGGGGACATTCTTTTCCGCAAGTGAGTCAGCAGCATCGGTTAATATCTGTGATATTGTGTTGGTTCAGCGAAAATGAGATTTTGGGTTTTGGCACTGCAAGGCATTTTGACTCCATGTGGCTGCCTTTAGTAGCTAGCCAGAACCGGGCTGGTTGAATCTGAAGGTGGCGACGGGGCTCAGGTTCTGGGGCTATTGTTTTTATGCTGCTTTTCTCCATGTCTTCTTTCGTTCTATCCTGGTCGCTTGTAGCTTCTGTTCCCTTTCCAAAAGCCGGTTTGATATATGTTCTTCCCCCCCTTTTAAATAAGGGGCATGATAAACGATACCTGAAATGCAGAAGCAATTGGCAAAGGCAGATGGTGCTTTTTCTCATGGTTTTGACCGCGGGCAAATTTATCATTACCAGAATAATTGCAACTGATGAGCTTTAAAAGCATGATAAAAAGTACCATCTGCCGTATAGCTCTATCTCTTATGTGTCATATGTCATATGTCATGTGTCATGTAGTATGAGTCAATATTATGGTACATGGGATGGGAATGGTATGGCATGGCAGTATGGGTAAGGGGATAGGTGTCTCACTTGCATTGACACAGAGGGGGCAGCCCCTTTATGTTGGGAGCAAATATGCATTTTCACCATAATCCAGGCTTTTTACGAGATCATCAATGCTGGATTCATCTTTGAGAGTTGAACCAGGTGACAACCCTGCACTCATTTTCGGAGAAAATCTTCTGGCAGAGTTACAGATGTGGTTTGATGGGGTATACTTTTGTTTCCTGGAAGGTACGGGTCATATTAAAGATTAGCCATTTAAAGATTAGCCATGGAGATACATACTGATTTTCTCATAGTAGGGGGGGGAATTGCAGGGCTGTCCCTTGCGGCAAAGCTCTCCCGTATGGGGCAGGTGCTGGTGCTTTCAAAGAAGGAGGCCCGCATGTCTGCCACAGACCTGGCTCAGGGGGGGATTGCCTGTGTGAGTTCTGCTGATGACTCCTTTGAATCCCACTATCATGACACGCTGCGGGCAGGAGACGGACTTTGCCACGAGGATATCGTGGATATCATCGTACGCCAGGCCCCGGACCGTGTGCGTGAGCTTGAGGAGTGGGGTGTGAGGTTTACCTGCAGGTCTGACGGGACATATGATCTTGGCAAGGAGGGGGGGCACTCTCACCGCAGGGTGGTGCACGCAGGGGATTTTACAGGCCGGGCCATCCAGAAGGCACTGATCGAGCTGGTGCGTGACAACAAGTCCATTACCCTGCTTCGTGACCATGTGGCAGTGGATGTCATCACTGAGTGCAAGCTCAGGGGGGCCTGTGCCAACCAGCCCTCCCTGTCAGGACAGGGCACCTGCAGGGAGAGATGTCTCGGTATGTATGTGCTCGATGTGGCGTCCGGCGAGGTGAGGACCATTATTTCCACAGTGACTGTGCTTGCCACAGGCGGCGCCGGCAAGGTCTATCTCTACACCAGCAACCCGGACGTATCCACTGGCGATGGGATTGCCATTGCCTACAGGGCAGGGGCAAGGGTGGCAAATCTGGAGTTCGTCCAGTTTCATCCCACCTGCCTCTACCACCACAAGGCCAAGAACTTTCTTATTTCAGAGGCCCTTCGCGGCGAGGGTGCTCGCCTGCTGGATGCCTCAGGGAACGCCTTTATGGAGAGGTATGCACCGGAGCGTCAGGACCTTGCCTGTCGTGACATTGTGGCAAGGGCAATTGACGCTGAACTAAAGAAGAGCGGGGCCGAGAGTGTATTCCTGGACATATCACACAGGCCGGCGGATTTTATAAAGGAGCGTTTCCCAAATATATACGAGACATGCCTTGGGTTTGGTATGGATATC
This sequence comes from uncultured Desulfobacterales bacterium, assembly GCA_964638145.1. Lineage (GTDB taxonomy): Bacteria > Desulfobacterota > Dissulfuribacteria > Dissulfuribacterales > QOAL01 > S144-17. The sequence goes on from CAZXAK010000020.1 coordinate 17,795, forward strand.
ACCAAGGAGCCCATCCCTGTGGTGCCTGCCGCCCACTACATGTGCGGCGGAGTAGTGACAGACAGGTATGGTCAGACAGACATATGCGGTCTGTATGCCGTGGGTGAGACCGCATGTACCGGGCTTCATGGTGCAAACCGTCTTGCATCCAACTCCCTGCTGGAGGGCCTGGTAATGGCGCATCAGGCATTTACCAGGATTCAGAAAGATTTCGAGGAGCTGAAGGCCATGAAGTGTCCTCCGGTCCAGCCCTGGGACACAGGAGGGGCCGTTGATATGGACGAGGCGGTTCTCATTTCCCACAACTGGGATGTGATACGAAGGCTCATGTGGGATTACGTTGGCATAGTGAGGAGTGACAAGAGGCTCAACCTGGCAAAGAGACGCATCAAACCAATCATAGAGGAGATCAACAGGCATTACTGGGACTACATACTTACCCGTGACTTCCTGGAGCTGCGTAACCTGTCAATGGTTGCAGAACTCATAGTGCACTCTGCCTCCCTGCGCAAGGAAAGCCGTGGTGGGCATTACAATATGGACTGGCCCGACAAGGATGACTGGAACTGGAGACGCGATTCGCTGCTCTGCAGGGAGACAGGCCCGGTTTGATTGATAGATTTGGGTTTTGGAAGAGGATCGTGGTGCTGGTGCTGGCCCTGGGCGGGGTTGTGTTCCTTGGCTGGATATGGCGTGAAAGCCTGGTCGGTCTATATCACAGGCTCTATGCCCTGTTTGAGATGCGGGACGAGGCAAGGGAGTTTGTCCGGTCTCTCGGAGACTACGGCCCGCTGTTTTTCATAGGCCTGCAGATATTTCAGATCATTTTTTCTCCCATTCCCGGTGAGGCTACCGGGTTGCTTGGCGGGTTCCTCTTTGGGAAGTGGGCAGGATTCCTTTACTCCACCATAGGACTTACCGCCGGGTCTGTGCTGGCGTTTCTCATATCCAGGCAGTTCAGGCGGTTTGTATTGCCGTGGCTCAGGCGGTCCAGCGCGTACGCAAGGTTTGAGGACCTGCTGGAGCATCAGGGCCTGTTTCTCTGCTTCTTCCTGTTTCTCCTGCCAGGGTTTCCCAAGGATTTCCTCTGCTGGTTCCTTGGGCTTAGCCGTATGCCCCTGCTTGCCTTTGCCATTATTGCAGGGGTGGGCAGGATTCCTGGTACCCTGATGCTGTCATTCCAGGGGGCAGAGATATACGATGGAAATGTGGCTGGAATCGTGGCGTTGGTGATTGTAACCGTGGTGGTGGCCGGTCCGGCATGGTACTGGCGGGATGCAATATATAAGTGGGTGGAGAGACACACCCTGAAGGATAACGGCCAGTGATAGCATGGTTTGACTGTTTTTCCGGTGTCAGTGGAGATATGGTGCTTGGGGCCCTGGTGGATGCGGGCTGGCCTGATGAGAGGTTGAGAGAGCTTCCTGCCATGCTGGGCATAGATGGCGTGGACATAGCTGTCCGGCATGTGGTGAGAAGTGGCATCAGGGCAGTGTCCGTGCAGGTGATCAGCCGGCAGGAACAGAGGCTGAGGACATTGCCTGTGATACAGGACCTGGTCGCTTCATCGTCTCTCCCTGAGCCGGTGGGACAGAGGGTACTTGACATATTCACGATCATTGCAGAGGCAGAGGCCCATGTGCACGGCTGTGAAGTGGAGCAGGTGCACTTTCATGAGGTGGGGGCCGTGGATACGGTAGTGGATATTGCCGGGGCCGTGACCGGGCTGTACGACCTGGGGGTGGAGACTTGCTACTGCTCTGCACTTCCCATGAGTTCCGGTTTCGTTGAATGCTGTCACGGTATCCTGCCTGTCCCTGCCCCTGCTGTTGCCAGGATAGTTGAGGGCATACCGGTTAGGGGCCTGGATGTGAAGGCAGAACTTGTGACACCTACTGGTGCAGCCCTTATGAAGGGGTTGTGTTCATCCTTTGGCCCCATGCCTGCTATGGAGGTGAAGTATGTTGGCTATGGGGCAGGAGATGAAGGGTGTGCTGACATACCGGATCTGCTCAGGGTGTGGATGGGCAAGGGGCTTGACCCTCTGCACTCCCGTGTGGTGACCCTGAGCACCTGTATTGATGACATGAACCCGGAGTGGTTTTCCCATGTGATGGAAAGGCTCTTTGAGGCAGGCGCCCTTGATGTATTCATCAGGCCGGTTTATATGAAAAAGGGGCGGCCTGGCCATGAGTTGGTGGTGATATGTCCCCCTGGCCAGGAAGAATGCCTTGGTTCTGTCATTTTTTCAGAGACAACCACCACAGGTATCAGGTTTGATCGTCAAGGGAGATATCTGTTGCCGAGACATACCGGATATGTCTCCACCCGTTGGGGCAGGTTGAAGGTGAAGGTGATCCAGCGGCCTGGCGGTATCAGGGAGGTGGTGCCTGAATATGAAGAGTGCAGGCGTGTTGCCGAGGAGCAGGGTGTGGCCCTGTGGCTCGTGTACCAGGAGGTAAGACAGCTCGGTTCTGATTCAGGGGGCGTGAAGCCGTAACTGTTCATATAGAGGTCTCATGGTCCTTGCATACTGTCTCCGTGTTTCATGTCTCCGGCTTAGGGGGTATCCATGCGGCATACTACACGATACCTGAAATGCAGGAGCAATTGGCAAAAGCGCCATCCGCCGTATAGGTGTGGTGTAGTAGTCCATGCGGGGAATGCTCCCCTGTGGGCCTTCAGTGCCATGTAGGTGTCATGTAGTATGAATCTCAGACAGGCCTGAATTGAGCGATTCCCAGGTTTGCATGAGATGCAAGGCGGAGGATACGCAGACGTACTGGTGTACTTCAGGTATCCCACAGGCAAGCGAAGACTTTGAGGCAGCAGATCATGCGAAATTGGGAATCCCGTAGCGGTTTCAGGTTATAGAGAAAGTAAAACAGTTACAGCAAGCCCGTTGTGTTACGGGTAATTTCACAAAAACAGCATTAATTTGCTGTAATTAAAGATAAAACAAGATTTCACATGATTTGAAACGCTCAATTCAGGACATGGTTTTTCAACCAATAGCGTGACAAAGTGCGTGACAAGCTGATACTATTTCTTGCAAGCGGATTTTACGTGGGCAAGGCTCCATGGGCCCCTGGCACCTTTGGTGCGCTGCTGGGCATACCTGTGGCCTGCCTGCTTCACGGCCTGCCTCTGCTCCTTATGGCGGCTGTGGTGGTGCTGATGGTACTTGGAGCAGTGTGGGTGTCAGGCCAGGCAGCGCTTGTCATAGGGGAGAAAGATCCCTCTGTGATCGTGCTGGACGAGGTGGTCGGCATGGGTGTAAGCCTGTGCATGTTCCCCTGTTCCATCCAGTATATGCTGGCTTGCTTTTTTCTGTTCCGTCTGTTTGATATATGGAAGCCGGGACCTGTGGACAGCCTGCAGGGACTGCCTGGCGGATGGGGGGTGGTGATGGACGATGTGCTGGCAGGGGTGCTTGCCGGGATCGTGGTTCAGGCAGGAGTGATTATCAGTCATGCATGGTGAGATAATAGCCATTGGCGATGAGCTTGTTTCTGGAAAGACCGTTAATACCACCAGCAGTTTTGCTGCCAGGAAGCTCTTTGATTCAGGATATTCCATCAGGCGCATAACTGTGGTGGGCGACGATATACCGCTCATCGAGGACTGCCTTCACAAGGCCATAGAAAGGGCGAGGTTTCTTATAATCACAGGCGGGTTGGGGCCTACTGCCGATGACATCACCAATGAGGCGGTTGCCAGGGCGTTGTCTCTTCCACTAAGGGAAAACCAGCAGATACTGAAAAAGATCAGTGAGTGTGAGCAGCATCACGGTATCTCGTATGACGAGACCTTCAGGCGCAAGCTTTCCATGCTGCCGGAAGGCGCCGAGGTCCTCAATCCAGAAGGCCATGCCGCAGGCTACATGCTGATGCACGCAGGCATTCCCCTGTTCTTCCTGCCAGGTGTACCCAACCAGTTGGAGGATCACGTGGTGAAACAGGTAATCCCCAGACTCAGGGAGATACTTGGGGCTGGAAAGAGCGTGATCCAGAAGACCTTCAAGATATTTGGACTGTCAGAGATCGAGGTCAATGCCAGGCTCTCTATGATAGAGTCACGCTACCAGGGCCTGTCCATAGGATACTATCCCAACTTTCCGGAGGTGCATGTCACTGTGACCCTCAAGGGGGAGAGCAGCGAGGAGACCCGGAATGCGTGCAGTGATGCGTGCAGGGCCATAAAGCATGCCCTTGGCCTCTATGTGATAGCCGAAGACAATGATACCCTGGAGTCTGTGACAGGAAGGCTCCTGGTGGAAAGGGGGGCCATGGTATCTGTGGCAGAGTCATGTACCGGCGGGCTCCTTGGCCAGCGGCTTACAGATGTCTCAGGCAGCTCTGCCTGGTTCGACCGGGGGGTTACCACCTATACCAACAGGGCCAAGGAGGAGATGCTGGGCGTACCCCATGAACTCATCGAGAAACACGGCGCTGTAAGTGCAGAGGTGGCGGTAAGGATGGCAGAAGGCATCAGGAGGCTTTCAGGTTCTGCCTATGCCCTTTCCATAACAGGCATTGCCGGTCCAACCGGAGGAACTGACAGAAAGCCTGTGGGAACTGTCTTTATCGCACTGTCAACCCCTGAGAAGACCAAGGCCCTGAGATTCTTTTTCCCTGGCGGCAGGGACAAGGTCAGGACTACTGCTGCCGAGACTGCCCTTGACTGGCTCAGGAGAAACTTGACAGATGGTTCGTACATTCCTGGCTATAAACCTTCCTGATCGGCAGATACACCAGCTCTCGGAAGCTGTTGAGCAGTGGCGCAGGTACAGGGCTGCTGTGCGCTGGACTACTGCCTCAAGGCTTCATCTGACACTGAAGTTCCTGGGAGACGTACCGGAAGATATGCTGCCTGTCATCTCTTCTGCATGCCGGCAGGTGGCCGGCAGGTCCCGGCCCTTTGAGTTGCACATGGGTACGACCGGCACATTTCCTTCCATGAAACGGCCCAGGGTCCTTTGGGTGGGGCTGACGTCGCCCTCCGGAAGACCGCTTCACACGCTGCAGGAGGCATTGGAGACCTCTCTTGAAGGCGTGGGGCTCCCACGAGATGAGAGGCCGTTTTCACCGCACGTTACGGTTGGCAGGGTCAAGTCAGGGAGAAATATCCGTCAGCTCATGGAGACGTTCATGGCCTATGAGCCTGACAGGAGCCCGTTTACCGTTGATTCCTTTGCGCTCTACAGCAGTACTCTCACCCCAAAGGGGCCTATCTACAGGCAGATAGACAGGTTTGTCTTCATGCCTGGTCCCTGATGGACAGGGGGCATACCGCCCTCTTCATGGTGTTTGGAGAGACCTTACCGGCACACCATCTGTCAGGAACGAGATGCCCTGTGAGCCTGTGGTGGCAATCATGATTGCCTGGATTACCGGCCGGTTCACCTTGTGGTCTGCCTTCCATGAAACGAGAAAATTTGCCCCTACTCCCCCGGGGTCCTTTTTATCAGTTACCACGAAACTGGTTGTCTCAAACGGGGTAAGGACTTTTGGGCTGGCAAGAATGGACTTTATGAGTTTCCCTTTTTTGTTGAAATATTTCACAGATTCCAGTGTGATGTTGCTGTCAGGAGATATGTTGTGGATGCTCAGGGTCACGGTAAGCTCAAGGCTCTTCTTTTGTCCCAGATAATAGATGGAGGGATAGACCGGCACATAGACCAGTTGTCCTGATGAGGTTGGGACAGCAGAAGGCGTGTCAGGCCGGCCCGGTTTCTGGGCCATGGCAGGGGAGCAGGCCAGGAGGCAAAGTGATATGAGTAGTGGTGCGATGGCTGTTGCAGTGGTGATGATGTTGGTTTTCATGGCCTATACCTCCTGTAGTGACTTTTCACAGGGTCCTTTGCTGGTGTAACCGGTCTGAAGTACCTGAATTGAGCGTTTCAAAACATGTAAAATGTTGTTTTATCTTTAATTACAGTAAATTAATGCTGTTTTTTTGTAAAATTATCCGTCACCCAACGGGCTTGCTGTAACTGTTTTGCTTTTTACATAATTTGAAACCGCTACTGGATTCCCAATTTCGCATGATCTGCTGCCCCGGAGTCTTCGTTTACCTGTAGGATACCTGAAGTACAACAGTACGTCTGGGTATCCTCCGTCTTGGATCTCATGCAAACCTGGGAACCGCTCAATTCAGGAAGTAGAAATTTAAAGCTGGTCAAATTAAAGCTGCTCAAACAGGTAATGTCTCCATCATACAGGAGGACATATGAAGGTCACAAGGGACGAGCTTGAAGAGGCGGTCAGGAACGGGATCATAAGCCAGGATCAGGCCGAGAGGCTTTACGAATTTTTGGACAGGACTACCCGGAAGAATCGTGTCCCAGAGCCGTCTTCCCCCTTTGGTTTCAGTACTGTGCTTTATTATATGGGCGGGCTCATTGCCATTGGGGCAATGACCCTGTTCATGAATCTTGGCTGGGAGATGTTCGGGGGCTGGGGCATCCTTTCTTTGTCACTGGCATATGCAGGTGCCGGTCTGTACCTTGCCCTGAGATTCAGGGACAGGGGGTATGATTTGCCTGCATCCATGTGCGCCGCTTTTGTCATAGCCATAACTCCTCTTGCCATATACGGGTTCCAGAAGGCCATGGGCTGGTGGCCGGATATGGTGGTATACCGGGAGTATCACCACTATATCAGGTGGCACTGGATATATATGGAGGTTGGCACCCTTGTGGTGGGGGCTGTGGTGTTCTACCTTTTCCGTTACCCGTTTCTGCTCATGCCTGTGGCAGTTACCCTCTGGTACATGTCCCTTGATGTTGCCTCAGGCATTGCGCCAGGCCATGCAGATACCATGTTGAGGGCATCGGTTACCATGTGGTTCGGGCTTGTCATTCTATGCGCAGCCATTGCGATAGACCTTCGCGTGGTGTTCAGGAGTAGCCGCCCTGCAGATTACGCATTCTGGCTCTACATGTCAGGGCTGGCTGCATTCTGGGGGGGGATGATGGCCCGTTTCCATCATGGTGAGGCAGAGAGATTCCTGTCACTGCTCATCAATATCCTCCTTGTGGCAGTTGGTGTGGTGCTTGTAAGAAGGGTGTTCGTCGTGTTTGGTGCTGTGGGTTGCACCTTTTATCTCGGACACCTTGCATGGTCTGTGTTCAAGGACAGTCTGTTATTTCCCTTTGCCCTTACTGCAGTGGGGCTTGCCATCATCTATGCCGGGATACTGTGGCAGAGGAATGAGCGCAGGGCTGCCTCCAGGCTAAGAAGGCTCCTTCCTGTGCGGATCCGGAGGTTATTGGACGAGCGGCTCGCGTGAGGTGCAGGTAGCGGAAATGTTCGGTGTAAGAAAACCAGTAAAATGACGAAAGTTTGCTATATTATTGCTGGTCCCACCTGTAATTGTAGATAAGTCGGAGTAAGATTATGGAAAGAATTAATAAAGATTATGCAATATTACAAAAGGTAGCTGAAACAGCCAAAAGGGACAGTATAAAAATACCAAGATGGAGAGACGGTAGGGTTGAATACACCAGGAATTGACACCGAACAAGTCGCCCATCTGACTGCTAAACTCGCTGCGCCCGTTTAGTGGCAGGTGAATTCAGACGATAGAAGGAGGCTTGCCATAAAGGTTTTTTTGCTCTCACTGCAGTTTCTCACAATAATTACCATTGTGCCCGGGCTCAGGGCAACGAGGCGGGAACTGGCTTCCTCCCTTGCCTTTTTCCCCCTTACAGGACTCATACTCGGCGGTCTGCTGTCAGGGTTCGACTGGGCTGCCAGGGGGGTATGGCCACCGCGCATATGTGGCGTCCTGGATGTGGTCTGGCTGGCCCTGCTCACCCGCGGGCTTCATCTCGATGGTGTGGCCGATACGTTCGATGCCATTGGAAGTGGTGCTGACAGGCAGAGGGCACTTGAGATAATGCGAGACAGCAGCAATGGCGCATTGGGCATTTTGTCAATGGTCTCCCTGCTACTGGTCAAGGTGGTGGCAATGTCCGAACTTTCCCTGCATGCCGCTTGGCACTGGCTGATGCTTATACCCTGCCTTTCGCGCCTCGGTATCAATGTGCTTGGGGCAGTGTCGTCGTATGCACGCACTGAGGGCGGGCTGGGTCAGGCTTTCACCGGCAGGGAGTCTTTGAGGTACATGCCGGTTGCCCTGGTAACAGCCGTTTCTGCAGCATGGATACTCAGGGATATCCCGGGCTTGATAATGCTTGGAGGTGTTATCCTGTGGTGCCTGCCAGTTGCGGCGTGGTGCAGGTACAGGTTTGGCGGTATTACCGGTGATGTACTCGGTGCCCATGTGGAGCTGGCAGAGACTGCCATGTTCCTTGTGGCAGCAGCCCTTGTCCAATGAGTGCTGTTTGTGCGTTTTTTCAGGGCGGGCAAAAGAAACAGAAAAACGGGAAACCTGAATTGAGCGATTCCCGGGTTTGCATGAGATGCAAGACGGATAATTTTACAAAAAAACAGCATTGATTTGCTGTATTTCACATGATTTGAAACGCTCAATCCAGAGGAAAATTACAGGCATTGCAATATCAACCTGAAACACAATAGGAGCCTTTTTAGGATATTGTCATGGTCCATACCCCTGCAAGGCTTTATCTCATGCGGCACGGCGAGGTCTCAAACCCTGAGAGGGTCTATTATGGTCAGAGTGATGTGCCCCTGTCTGATGCCGGAAGGCAACAGAGCCTTGCAGCAGCACAAAACCTGCAGGGCATTGATGTCTCATTCATCCTGTCCAGCGACCTCTCCAGGTGCCGTTTCATGGCCGAGGCCATTGGCAGGCAGATTGGGGTTACACCTGTATGCAGCGAGAGGCTCAGGGAGGTTGATTTCGGTCAATGGACCGGGTTGTCATGGGAGCAGATCGAGCAGCGATATCCGGGCATGTTCCAGAGGCGCATGGAGGATCTGGAGGGATTTCGTCCCCCGGGTGGCGAGAGCCTGCATGATCTTTGCGACAGGGTTGTGCCTGAGATAGAGGGCGCACTGGCAGGCCGTGAGGGGGAAAATGTTGTGGTGGTTGCACACGGCGGGGTGAACCGGGTGTTTATTGCCTCTGTGCTGCAGATACCCCTTTCCAACGTGTTCTCCCTTGACCAGGGGCTTGCCTGCACCAATGTGCTTGACATGTTCCCTGATGGCGTAGCAGTCCTCAGGGCCCTCAATCTCCCCTGGTACATGGAGAAGGGAAGGCTTGCTGATTACGCAGTTGTATGAGGTATCTGCTCACAGGGTATTACATCTACTGCCCCGGAGTATTCGTTTGCCTGCAGTGCCCCTGAAGTGCAGGGAGTGCGCCTGAGTACCCTTTACCTTGTATCTGTAGTACCTGGTAAGTTAAACAGATACATTTCAGACAGTTGCGCCGTAATGTCCGTAAAGAACCCTGTGAGGAATTACTATAAGCGGTCCGGTCAGTTGTTTTCCACCTTTACGCCCCTGGTCCAGCCCAGTTTTTCCCTCAGGATCGCAAAATAATCCCTGTTGGGTGAGCGGATGAGTTTCAGGAAGCCCTTGGCCCTTTCAATGATTATCCTGTCACCCTCATACAGCTCCCTTCCAATCTGGCCGTCCACCACGAGGCTGATCTCTTCTGGCGCATACTCTATGTTTATTGTGACCTTGCGGTCTGCAGGAAGCAGCAGGGGGCGGGAACTCAGGGCAAAGGGACAGATGGGGGTTATGACCATTGCTTCAAGGAGGGGATGGATTATAGGCCCGCCTGCAGAGAGGTTGTAGGCTGTGGAACCTGTGGCAGTGGAGATGATGAGGCCATCGCCGCGGTACGATGTGAGGAACGAATCCCCTGCCCAGGCAGGCAGTGTTATCATGCGCCCCATGGCCCCCTTTGTGATAACGGCGTCGTTGAGGGCAAAGTAGTGGAAGTCGTCGTGCCTGTCACTCTTTACGGTAACGGCAAGCATCATGCGCCTGTCCAGTTCAAAGCGTTCTTCCACAAGGGCGTCTATGGCGGCCTTCATCTCGTCTATTCTGATCTCTGTTATAAAGCCAAGGGAGCCCACGTTTATTCCAAGCAGGGGAAGCCCGAGATGATAAGCAAGGCCGGCCACGTGGAGCAGGGTCCCGTCTCCGCCAAGGACCACTACTGCCTGGCTTTTGGGGTCAACCGTATCCCGTGTTATGGATACTCCCTTCTCGCAGACATACTCCTCGAGTATCTCTGCGGCTGCCTTGGGACGTGATGCCCCCTTTTTCAGGATGAGACTGATTCTTTCTATCATTAGCCTGTCTGCATGCTACAGGATATCCATGCGGCAGATGGTGCTTTTGGGCATGTCTTTAAAGCTCGTCAGGTGGTATATCTGTTCACAAGTCCCACATTTACTGCCCCGGAGCCTCGCTTACCTGCCGGACACTTGAAGTACAGGGGTACACCTGAGTACCCCCCTTGTATCTGTAGCACCCGGTAAGTTAAGCAGATAGATTCCGGACAGTTGTACGGGAATACCTGCAAAGCATACTACACGACACCTATACGGCGGATGGTGCTTTTTATCATGTTTTTAAAGCTCATCAGTTGCAATGACTTGATGATGATATATTTGCTCGCGGTCAAAACCATGAGAAAAAGCACCATCCGCCTTTGTCAATTGCTCCTGCATTTCAGGTCTCGTGCAGTATGCCTGCAAAGAACCCTGTGAACAGTTACGTTCACAGGGCATTTCCCTCCTTACGGCCCCAGAATGACCAGTATGTAGGCACTGGTATTGAGGTACTTCCTGGCTGCATCCAGTACCTGTGCCCTGTTTACCTGTTTTATCTCCTGAACATATCTCGACGAGTAGTCATAACCAAGCCCGTAGAGTTCGTTCAGTGCCATGTCGAGGGCCTTTGCCCCATGGGTCTGCAGCCCTATCTCATGGCGGCCTGCCAGCCAGTTCCTTGCCCGTTTGAGTTCATCCTCGCTGACCGGATCGGCTATGATACGGTATATCTCCCGCCATAGCGCCATCTGTGCCTGGTTCTTTTTCTGAGGGGCACAGCCGATGTAGAATGAGAAGGAGCCGTAATCAAGCCCTGGCGACTCCAGCGAGGTTACAGAGTAGGCAAGGCTCTCCTTGTCCCTGAGATTTCTGAACAGGCGGCCTCCCTGTCCTGACAGTATGGCCCCCAGTACATCCAGCGCATACCGGTCAGGGCTGTTCATGGTTGTGCCTGGGAAACCGAGAACAATATGTGTCTGCTGACTTTCCCGTTTCAGTGTGATGGAACGGGGAGACTCCAGCGGGGCAGGAGGAGGCGGGGAGGGGAGCACGGTCTCCTCGCTTGCCCTCCAGGTGCCCAGCATGGATTCAAGCTTTTCCGTTATCTGGTTGGGGTCCACGTCTCCCACAATGGCAAGGACCGAACGTTCCGGGGCCGTAAACTTTCTGTAGGTGGCCTTCAGGTCTGAGGAATGGAAGCTCCGCACGGTCTGGGGCGTGCCAAGCGGATTCATGCCATAGGGATGGGGCGAGAACAGGAGCCTTCTGAATTCCCGGATTGCCACGCCGGGGAGATAGTCTTCCTGCTGCCTGATGCGGGCCAGTATGAGGGTGCGCTGTTTCTCCACCTCTTCTTCCGGAAAGGTGGGGCGCAGCATGATCTCTCCGAACAGGTCAAGTCCCTGGTCGAGATTTTGTGACAGGAAACGCGCCTCGAGGCCATAGGTGTTTTGCCCGGAAAAACCTTTGATACGGCCCCCTATGCCTTCGATTTCTGTGGCAATGGTCTGGGCGTTCCTGAACGTGGTCCCCTTGTTCCATGTGGATGCAAGGAAATTGAATATGCCGTTGGTCTCAGGGGTCTCGTAGCGGAGCCCGCCAAGACATACCAGGCGCACTGACACAGTGGGCACCTCTGGGGCAGACTCGATGATCAGTGTAAGTCCGTTTGCAAGTGTGACCTTTCTTACAGGATGCACCAGGTCCTCGGCGTATGTGGTCTCCACCCCTGTTACCGGCAGCGCGGGTTCCTGTTCAGGTTTCTGCTCCTGTGCTGCAGGGCTGGCATTGAGGTCAAGCTCCGGGAGCCTGCCCTCTGGCATGACCATCACCACATTGACGTGGGATTTCTTGAATATCTTTTCTGCCACACGTTTCAGGTCCTGGGCAGTAACAGCCCTTATCTTGGAGAGATAGATGTTTTCTGCCGTTGGGTCACCGGCAAGGGTGGTGAACACCCCTACCTTCCTTGCCTCTCCCTCCATTGTCTCCTGGCTGTACACAAAGGAGGTCTCTACCTGTATCTTGGCCCGTGTCACCTCCTCCTGCGGAATGGCCTTGTCGTGTACCAGTGCCAGTTCCCTGAAGAGTGCAGAGACTGCATCCTGGGCCTTGTCAGGGTCAAGGGTCAGGAATATGTCAAAGAGCCCTGGGCCTGCAGGTGTAAAGGCCGTGGCATCCACTGAATGGACCAGTTGCAGCCTGTCCTTCAGGGCCTCGGAGAGCCTGGAGCTGTCCCCGCTTCCCAGCAGGGCTGCCAGTACATCCAGTGCCGGTGTGTCTTCATCATTGAAATCCGGAGCACCGGAGAAGGCAATGGCCATGTAACCATCCTTGATCGCCATGGTATCAGACGCCATCCTTGGGGCCTCTTGCTCAGGTTCTGCAGGAAATATCACGTTGTCCGGTTTTTGCGCAGGGGCCGTGCCAAAGAACTTTTCCACATCCTTCATTGCCGCCTTGCCGTCACAGTCTCCTGCAACAACCACTGCCATCTGACAGGGTCTGTATCTGCGGGCCATGTATTGCAGTATGTCGTCCCTTGTAAAGGAGCTTACTGTCTCGGGATAGCCTATTACTGGCCGCCTGTACGGATATTTGGTGTATGCAGTGGCCATGAGGATACGGTTAAGCCTGGACTGGGGCTGGTCTTCCCGCATCCTGATCTCTTCCAGCACCACCTTCTTTTCCCTTTCCAGCTCGGCAGGATCAAATTTCGAGTGGAATATGGCGTCGGACAGGACATCAAGGGCTGTGTCGAGATAGTCCCTGGGTACCACGCAGTGATATACGGTGTAGTCAAGGGATGTATAGGCATTGATGGAGCCGCCTACTGCCTCGATGGCACCTGCAATATCGCCTGGACCGCGGGTCTCGGTGCCCTTGAATATCATATGCTCTATGAGGTGGGTTATTCCTGCCTCTGTATCGGATTCATAGGCACTGCCGGCCTTGACCCATACCTGGACTGCCACCACAGGGGCCCTGTGGCTCTCCTTTACCACTGCCTTAAGGCCGTTGTTCAGTGTGCGGGTATAGAAACCGGGAAGGAGTTCCCGGGCCATGCTGGCAAAGGGCATTGTCAGGATTGCCAAAACTGAAGCAATAATCAGTGCAATTAATGTTTTTAGGCTCAAAAGCATGAAGATGACTCCTTGGTGAATTGATAATCAAAATTGTTTTTTAATCATTTGAGTAAGATAGGTAGCAATATCAATATGAATCAGCATTCAATTAGGGCTTGACACAAGAGGCTAATTTTGGTACACACGATTCGGATTATAGTTTTGCAAGCCGAGATACAGGGGTGCCTTTGTATTTCGAAAATGGCGATTTATGGCCCTGTTCAAACTGGGTTGTGCCATGCCAGGCGATATTGATTCACAGGATATCGTTATTTCCCATGCGGTGCAACTGCTGCATGAATACGCTCCTGCATGAGCAGTGAGTTGGCCGTGGAGGGGACTGGCTTGTGGGGCATGACCCAGGCCAGGCTTTCAACTGTCGCCGGGACCCATCCGGGTCATGGCACTAACAGGTCTGCACTGCTGAGTTAGGAGACCGGAGTCTACATTTGGGGAGGAACTTCTTGATGAGTGAAGAAAGCATTTTCGTAAGCAAGGCTAAGGGAATGTACAAGACCCTGTGCCAGACAGAATGGAACGCTACGGTGGCCGGCCTGCTGGTAGGTTTGTTCAGTGTTCTGATCATGGCATGGTGGCGTCCCTGGGGGGCTGTAGGGGCCATTAGAAACTGGGGTGACTGGATACTGTACGGTATTGCCCATCTCACCGGTGCCGAGTGGGGCATCTTTGGAGAGTTCTACGACGAGGCGCCGCGCGGCATCCTGATGAATTCCAGTTCTGTGATTGGTGTTGGATTTCTTGCAGGTGCCTTTCTGTCAGCCTGCCTGGGCAATGACTTTGCCCTGCGTATGCCACCAAAGTTGGAGCTGTGCAAGGCAGTGGTTGCCGGTATCCTCATGGGTATTGGCGCAACATTTGCCGGTGGATGTAACGTAGGTGGTATGTACAGTGCAATCGGCGACCTGGCTGCAAATGGTTTTGCCATGTGGCTTGGCCTGATAATCGGTGTTATTCTCGGACTCAAGTATATCTACTGGGAGATGGAACATATCACCTGGGGTAGTGGAGGTGCCAAGACCCTGGAGTTTCCATATGCCCTTAAAATTTTGTTTGGCGTTCTCACACTTATTGCCATAATATGGGGGGCCAACAAGTATGCAGAGGCTGACAGTGACTATGTAGCCTCCTTGAGCGGTATCCTGGTAATCTCTGCCGCACTTGGATATACCATGCAGCGCGGGCGCTGGTGCATGGTCCAGGGCTTCAGGGAGCCTCACATGACAGGTAACGGCAAGATGGCAAAGTCCGTTGCCCTGAGTATTGCGGTTGTGGCAGTTGGCGCCGCTGTGCTCAAGTATAACGTACCTGTAAGGGCTGACGGTGAGGCTGTCCTTGCCCCCATGAACTACGTTCGCGGCACATTCGGGTGGGGCGGTGTCGTAGGAGGCCTTATCTTCGGTTTTGGCGCTATGTTGGCTGGTGGATGTGGTACAGGTACCCTGTGGCGTGTGGGTGAAGGTCAGCTCAAACTTTGGCTTGTGGTTCCGTTTTTTGGTATATCCAACTCTATCCTGACAAATTATTTCAGGGACTGGGAGTTGGAGAGCAGCGGCAAGCTCGGGAAGTACGTCTATATGCCAGATGTCCTCGGGTATACCGGAACCCTGGTCTTGATCCTTGCGATGATGGCCCTATGGTATCTCATCGTGGTTTGGAACGAAGAGAGCGGCAAACTTATTGTGGATATGTAGACCCTGTCAGGGTTTTCATGGAATTTTAACCAATTGTTAAAGTGTTAACTCAAACCAAGGAGGAATTATGAGCGACTTCAAAGTAGCACGTACACTGGATGCAAGGGGACTGAGCTGCCCCATGCCTCTTCTGAGGACCAAGAAAGAGATCGAGAAGATCAACTCTGGCGAGATTCTTGAGGTGCTGGGCACAGACCCTGGCTCAAAGAATGACATCCCGGGTTGGTGCTCACGTGCCGGTCATGAGTATCTCGGCGACAAGGACGATTCAGGATTCATCCATTTCTGGATAAAGAAGAAGTAATTTTTCATGCAGGGCCGATGCGTGCGCGTCGGCCCTGTTGTGACACGGCGCGTAAACTTTTTGAGGGAGGAAACTTGAGATGGCTGCCGATCCGAACAAACTTGGTATTTTTGTAACTTCACCTCAGAACATGACCCATATTGTGGGGCTTGCTGAGGCTGCCAAAAAGGCAGGAAAGAAGGTCAAGATATTTTTCACCTTTAAGTCTATTCACCTTACCAAAGATCCACGTTTCAAGGGCCTTTGCGAAATCTGTGGCGAAGAAGACATTGGAATTTGTGCTGATAGCTACACCTGTGAAGGTTACGATGTGGAAAAGGATATCCCTGCTGGTCTTACTGCATCAGGCATGAGGACTCAGGCATTCCACGGGGCCATATTGGATGAATGTGGTAAGTATATAGTTATGTAAGGAGTAAGAGATGGAATCTTTAAAGGTATATATATTGATTGCCAACCGTTTTTATAATGACGGTATCCGTTCAGCACTGGGTCTCGCTGTTGAGAACCATTACGGGTATCCTGTAATAATGAATGGGGAGTTCCCCAAGTTCAATGAGTACGTTTCTGAAAACATTGGGTGGATCTCTGATATGGAGGGACAGGTTTTCAGTTGTGGCGCAGATGTCCCTGAGGACCTTCCCGAGGGTGTTGATATTGCCAAGATCGATCTCAAGGAGCTTGGTGAGAGGATGAGAGAGGCAGATGTAATCATTCCCTATGGCCTGCCCAAGCAGAGCAAAGAACCCCCACCAGCATGTGCTGAATAACCGATTAGGAGAAGTGCTATGAAAATATTACAGGTATATCGTTCAGAGCCCAATGACGATGTTAAGACACTGGTCGAGATCCTCAATCGTGACCGTGAGGCAGACGAGTTCAAGCTATATGAGGATAATCCTGATTATGATGTGCTCTTAGAAAAGATCTTTGCCGCCGACAAGACCGTATGCTGGTGGTAGAGCTTCTGTGCGGCGTCTATCCCTGTGTGTGGTGTTGGTGCTGTCACAGAGGGGCTGATGCAGCCTGATTGAGCAAATGTTGTGCGAGACTCGAAAATGGAAATCCCCTGGCCCCGTATAGGAGGCAGGGGATTTTTTTTGTGCCCCATATTTTTTTCTTCCGGTCTTATCCTGCCACAGCACCTGCCATCTTGAATATGGGCAGGTACATGGCCACAATTATCCCACCTATAAAGCCGCCAAGGAATGTAATCATAAGGGGTTCGATCATGGCCGTTAACCCCTCTACCGCAGTATCCACCTCTTCATCATAGAAGTCGGCAATCTTGTTGAGCATTGCGTCAAGCGCGCCTGTTGTCTCTCCCACAGAGATCATCTGCACCACCATGCCAGGGAAAATTCCGCTCTCCATCAGTGGCTGGGCTATGCTGCGCCCCTCGCTGATACTGGTCTTTACGTCCTTTATGGCAAATTCCACGATCTTGTTTCCAGCAGTGCCGGCTGCCACATTCAGTGCCTCTATTATGGGTACACCGCTGTTTATCAGGGTCCCAAGGGTCCTGGTGAACTTTGCCACTGCTACCTTTTTGAGAAGCGGGCCGAAAACAGGGGCGCGTAGCGCCATCTTGTCCATGATCCATCTGCCCTTTTCCGTCTTGTAAAATTTTTTTATTGCAAATATCAGTATGGCAATGCCTCCTGCCAGGGCAAAGAAGTATGACTTGAGGAAGTTACTCATGTTCACCACCACCTGGGTAGGCATGGGCAGGGCGGAGCCAAAGTCCTCAAACATCTTTGAAAATACTGGTATGACAAAGATCATGATGATGGCAATAACGGCAAACGAGATTGAAAGCACAATGATGGGGTAGTTCATGGCGCTCTTGATCTTTGCCTTCAGTGCCTCTGCCTTCTCCATGTATGTGGCAAGACGCCTGAGCACATCATCCAGGATACCGCCCATCTCGCCTGCTGCCACCATGTTGCAGAAGAGCTTGTCAAAGTGCTTGGGGAATTTTTTTAGGGCATCGGCAAAGGTGAGCCCGCTCTCCACTTCCGTTTTGATCTCCTTGAGCATCTTTCTGAATGTTGGGTTTTCCTGCTGTGAGCTGAGTATCTCAAGGCCCTGGATCAGGGGAAGCCCTGCATCAATCATGGTGGAAAGCTGTCTGGTAAATATGACGATCTCCTTGGTGGTAACCTTTGGCTGGAAAAAGGCTACGTTTTCAAAAAGGTCTTTGGGCTTCTGCTTGATCTTGTCAGGCTTTATGTTACGCCTGCTGAGGAGCATCAGGGCGGTCTTTTCATCCTTTGCCTCGATCTCCTCCTTTATCTTCATCCCCGCCTTGTTCTTGTATTCCCAAATATATACTGGCATAAAACCGTCCTCTTTGGATATTGATAGTGTTGTTGCATGAGTGCGTATTTTCGGAAACCGGATAGGCTCGACGCAACTCTCGTGCCTTATTCTATATCGGCATCTGAGGCGGGTTTGTTTAAGGTGCCTGAATGATCACACTGCAGGATATCCACACGGCAGATGGTGTTTTTTATCATGCTGTTAAAGCTTATGCCTGGATTGAGCGGTTCCCAGGTTTGTGTGAGGTGCAAGGCGGAGGATACGAAGAGGTACTGCTGTACTTCAAGTATCCGACAGGTATGGGAAGAGTCCGAGGCAGCAGATCATGCGAAATTGGGGATCCCGCAGCGGTTTCAGATTATGTAGAAAGCAAAACAGTTACAGCAAATCCGTTGGGTGACGGGTAATTTCACAAAAAAAACAGCATTAATTTGCTGTAATTAAAGATAAAACAAGGTTTCACATGATTTGAAACGCTCAATTCAGGTTATGGGTTGCTATTATCTGTTGATGATATGTTTGCCCGCGGTCAAGACCATGGGAAGGAGCACCGCCTTTGCCGGCAGTATGCCCACAGAATGGAGTTATGGGCTGCTCTTGATCATGGAGAGCACTTCGAGAGGCGTGATGCCAATAAGAAGGAAAGATTTTTGCCTGCTTCGCATCCCTGAGGTAAGGACAACGGATTTTCGCTTAAGCGAAAATTTTTTTGCTAAAAATTTTTCTATGCTCTTGTTGGCTGCACCCTCCACAGGCGGGGCCTGGACCTTTATCTTCAGGCGTTCGCCATGAATGCCTGAAAATGCTGTGGCAGAGGCCCTTGGTACCACGTGTACGTGCAGAACCGCCCCCTTGCCATGGCTGCTGATCCAGGGGGGAAGGCCACGGTCAGTATCATGACCTCCAGCCTTTCTATTTTGCCGCTTCTTCTTCAAAGTGTTTCAGGAGCCGTGGTCCAAGTTCCTGGACCTCTTTGAACATGGATATGAACGCCTGCCGGTCTCTGTTGTGCAGGATGTTCTTGAGTATCTGTGCATAGTTGCTGAATGTCTCAATGGCAGTTCCCGTGTATGGGTTGGCCATCTGGATGGTGGCATATAGTTCAGGATCCTGGAAACAGAGCCTTGCAACAATGTGAAGCTGCCGTTCGAAACTTGGGGTGGCGAGTTCAAACACATGGTTCAGGTCAATGCCGTCTTCTTCCAGCGCCTTTCCGAGGCACAGCAGTATGAAGTGGTTCAGTGCCTGGACCCATGCCATGCTCCGGTCATGCTCTGTGGCAGAGAATATTGTGGTTTTGGCCCCGTGGTATCTGAAAAAACCCTCCCACCAGGCAAGCCAGCGTTTTCCTCTTGCCGGACATATGGCTACTCTCCTGCCCCGGATGCTCTCCTCTATGGGGCCAAACAGCGGGTGAGTGCCAATGACACTGCACGAAGAGTGTTCAAGCATGCACCGTACCTGACGCTCCTTGAGGGAGCAGAAGTCTGTGAGAAGTGATCCTTCCGGTATGGATGGGCCTATTTCCTCCACGACAGTGGGAAACACCTCCATTGGAAGTGACAGTATGACAATATCACACTGTTTCGCAATATCTATTGGTGTGATCTCGGTATCAATGTCCGAGACAGTAACTTTCAGACCGGTATCACGGAAGAAACGGGTGAACCATTTGCCCATCCGGCCGTTTCCCCCGATGATCCCTATGGTAGGTGCATCTCCTGCAGGACTTGTCTCCATTTTTTCCATGTCTTAACTGTTCCTTTGTAGGTAAGGTCCTGTCTGTTTTCAAGCGTTGAGTGTTCGTGTGCGCAGCAGATGGTCGGCTATGACCAGCCGCATCATGGCCTGGCACACAGGTACAATCCGTGGAATAGCTGATATGTCATGTCTGCCCTTTACACTGAGTTTTACCGGATTCCCGTCTATGTCTATGGTGTCCTGTTCGATGGCAATGGAAGGGATGGGTTTGACTGCAGCCCTGGCTACAATCGGTTCCCCGTTGGATATCCCGGCGAGAATACCGCCTGAGTTGTTGGATGCGAAACCTTCAGGGGTGATGGGATCGTTGTTTTCGGAACCTGTCACTGCAGCAGCCCTGAAGCCAGAGCCTATCTCCACCCCCTTTACTGCCCCAATTGACATGAGGGCCTTGGCAATTTCAGCGTCCAGTTTGTCAAATACCGGGTCTCCGATGCCTGCCGGTACCCCGGTGGCCATGACCTCCACAATGCCGCCAAGGGAGTCTCCTGCCTGTCTGGCTTCTGCGGCCCTGTCTTCCATTCTCTGGGCAGCGGTACTGTCAGGGCAGAACAGACGATTTTTATCTATTTCCGCAAGGTTGAACTCCTTGGCGCATATTCCACCAAGGGCTACGGTATAGGCATGTACTGCAATGCCCTCTGAATCAAGGAGGACCTGCGCAACTGCCCCTGCAGCCACCCGGGCCGCGGTCTCCCTGCCTGAGGAGCGTCCCCCTCCCCTGTGGTCCCTTATCCCGTAGCGTTTCCAGTAGGTAAAGTCTCCATGTCCAGGCCTGAACAGCCGTTCGAGTTTGGAGTAGGACTTGCTCTTTGCATCCTGGTTCCTGATGGCAAGAGATATGGGGGTGCCTGTGGTCAGTCCGTTGAACACGCCTGAGAGTATCTCTACCCGATCAGGTTCCTTTCTTGTGGTCTCTGCCACTCCTCCCTTGCCAGGGCGCCGTTTGTCAAGGGCTGTCTGGATGACCTGTTCAGACAGGGGTAGGCGGGGCGGGCAGCCGTCTATCACTACCCCAAGGGCTGGTCCGTGGGATTCTCCCCAAGTGGTTATGCGAAAATTCTGTCCAAAGCTGTTTCCTGGCATGGCCTATTCCCTATGTGCTTCTGTTGAGTTTTTATCTTCTATATATTCAATTTCCTTCTCTGTCATCATGCCTGTTGGCACTGCCTGCAGAGAACAGAGAACTGAGCAGGATACCAGCCTCGTACACACCTGCAAGGGGCAGACAGAGCAGTAACTGTGAGAACAGGTCGGTTGGTACCATCATTACTGACATGAGATACATGGCGATATAGGCAAACTTGCGATTCTTCCGGAAATATCTCTGTGAGATAAGCCCGGTTTTGGTGGCCATGGTCATAAGGAACGGTATTTCAAAGATAAGCCCAAACGTAAAGATGGATTTGAGGGCAAATAGCAGGTAGTTCTGGAGTCTTGGCATGGCCTGCAGATCAGGTCCGGCATATCCCATCATGATGGATATGACCACAGGCATGACCACCCAGTAGCCGAATATCCCGCCGGCTCCAAACAGGGTGGTGCCGGTAATCAGGATGATACGCATGGTACGTTGCTCGTTTGGCAGGAGGCCAGGTGCAATGAATTTCCAGAGCTGATACAGGAATACCGGACTTGATATGATAACTGCCGCCCAGAACGATACCTTCAGATAGGTCATGAAGCCTTCTGTCAGCGCAGTAAATACCATCTTGCTTCCCTGTGGAAGTCCCATTCTCACAGGCAGGAACAGGATGTCAACCAAGTAGTCGGACAGGGCGTAACAGGCTATGAAGGAAACTGTCAGTGTGACTGCACAGATTATCAGCCTGTGTCTCAGCTCATTCAGGTGGGCCTTTACCGGTAGGGATTCACTGTGCATCACTTCTCTTTTTTGGAGCCTGTGTCCTGCGCGGCATGCTTTTCTTCAGCATGTTGTTCTGTTTTTTCAGCCGGTTGTTCCGAGTCTATAGCCTCTATCATCTCCGGGTCAATGGTAGGGTTTATTACGTTGTCCAATGGCAGCTCCCTTTCCGGCTCTCCTGATGCCGTATTCCCTGGCGTGCCCCCCCCGCCCCTGGCCACCTTCCACTCCGGGCCAAGTCCACCAATGAGGTCAGGTTCGGAGTCGGTCTTTGGTATCTCACCGCTTCCTGCAGGGCCAACTGTACCTGAGACAGTGTCAATATCCATGAGCCTGTCAAAATTCTTTCTCCATTGCTGAGGATTTTTCAGGTCAGCCATCTCCTTGAGTTCACGGATGTCTTCAAGCCCCTCTATATCAAGCTGCTTCTTGAAGTCCTCGGATGCCTTCTTGAGTTCACCAACGAACCTGGCTATCTGTTTTGCAAGTTGTGGCAACTTGTCAGGTCCAAGCACTATAAGGGCCAGAACCAGTATCAGCATCAGCTCGGGAACACCTATTCCGAACACGTTTTTCCTCCAATATCTTCTTTGATCAAACGGTTATGCGTGGATTCCTTGTCCCTATGAGGCACAGAAGCTCATAGCTGATGGTGTTGGCCCATGAGGCAAGGTCATCCACAGTAATGGTCTGGCTGTCAGAAGATCCAATGAGCACGACCCTGTCTCCCACTGCAGGTTCTGGCACATTGCTCACATCCACCATGAATGCCTTCATGCAGATACGCCCCAGTATATTGCAGCGTGTACCCTTTACAAGTACAAACCCTCTGCAGGAGAGGGATCGCATGTAGCCGTCATCATAACCTGTGGGAACCACGGCGACCACTGAATTTTTTTCTATGCTTGCCGCATGACCGTAGCCGATGGCCCTGCCTGCCGGCATCTGTTTTATGCTTGCAATAGTGCTGGAAAAGGACATGACCGGGTTCAGCCCCAACCGGTCCTGACTGTCTGGAAGGCTGCCGTATATGGCTATGCCAGGCCTTACAAGGTTGAAGTGTGAGGCCGGAAAGTTGAATATGGCTGCTGAGTTTGCCATATGAACATAGTCTGGTCTCCAGCCAAGTTCCCTGATTTGCCTGACCAGTGATGAGAAGATGCGTATCTGGTGGTGGTTGAAATCATTGTCTCTGTCATCTGCAACCGGCATGTGGGTGTATATGCCCTGGAAGAGCAGGTTTGGCCATCTGTCCAGACACCCGGCCATCTCTGCGACCTGGTCAGGGTAAAGACCGTATCTGCCCATGCCTGTATCCACCTTGACGTGTACATGGATACGGGTATTCATCCTGCGTGCAGCACTTTGAAGCCTGTCTATCATTTCCGTTGAGATGGCACCAACCACCACGTCCAGCTCTGCCACAGCCGCCTCGTCACCTGGAAAGCACCCTGCAAGCAGAAATAGCCTGTCTGTGATGCCGGCATTTCGCAGACAAATGGCATCCTGGACAGTGGCTATGCCCAGGCCCCAGACACTATTTTCCTGTATCAGCCTGCGGCTTATTTCCACAATGCCGTGTCCATAGGCATCAGACTTTACCACAGGCATTATCTGAACCCCCTCATCCAGCCTCATGGACAGAGAACGAAGGTTGGAGGCAGCGGCTTCTGTGTGGATCTTGACAATATTGGGATTGCCCTCAGGATGTTCCACAGTCATAATATTTCCTCAATCTGATATCTGTTCACAGGGTACCACATCTACTGCCTCGGAGTCTTCGTTTACTGTGGGGCACTTGAAGTACAGGGAGTACGGCCTGCGTATCATCCGCCTTGTATCTGTAATACCCTGTAAGCAGATACAGTTCGGACAGTTGTACGATAATACCCGCAAATAACACTGTGAACAGTTACATCTACATCAGTTACAATGATCTGTTAGTCCTGAATTGAGTGTTTCAAATCGTGTGAAATTTTATTTCATCTGTAATTGCAGGGGATTAATGCTGTTTTTTTGCCAAATTGTCCGCCACCCAATGGTGTTGGCATAAATGTTTTGGCCGTCACATGATTTGAAACGCTCAATTCAGGTAATGATAAATTTGTCCGCAGTCAAAACCATGAAAAAAGCCCCCTGCCTTTGCCGGTTGCTTCTGCATTTCAGGTGTCCTGTAGTATGATGTTTCCTGAGATGAAATGCGGGAAAGATTGTTTATGATGAGCTTTTATGACATAAGTAGGTATCTCGCTGCAGGGATCAGCGTTTTGAGGCAAGGGGCCATACGTGTGGTTGGTTTTGTTAATGTTACTGCATTATGATCCAGTATTGTGGAAGTTGTCGCGGTTCGATATTTTCAGTAAAACATAATCTATATCAATGTCAAACAACATGGAAAAAAAGAGTATATATCAGGACATACCATCCGAGCTGCCTGAAGAACTGTTTGATGTCATGGTTGAGACTGGCACGCTGCGTCTGGAGAGGATAGTTTCAAGGGGCCATACAACTCCTATGGGACAGTGGTATGATCAGGATCATGACGAGTGGGTGATGGTTGTCAGGGGCAGTGCAGTGCTGGAATTTGAGAGCGATGGCCGGCATATGGTCATGGAGTCTGGTGATTATGTCATCATACCCGCTCATGAGAGGCACAGGGTTGAGTGGACTTCACAACATGAGGATACGGTGTGGATTGCCCTGCATTACGGGGGTGCCAAATAATTTTCTTGGCTCTTATTACGTTTCAGGTCGATATTGCAATATGTGCAACTTTCACAAACCTGGGTTTGGAAACCCGGAAAACTAACTGACTTATGGAGTGCTCCATCAATCCTGAATCCAACCGGGCCTTTTTCATTGGCCGCCTTTCTTTTGTGTGCCGGTCAAGTGTGATGGACACGGGCAAGTCAGTGGCAATGTCCGGAATCTCTGTCACAGGAGGTGTTTGATGAATGATAGCTGGTTTATCGCAATAAACGGTGAGTCGCGCGGTCCTTATCCTGAGTCACAGATAAGACAGCAGTTGCAGTCAGGCGCTTTGCCGCCGGATACGCTGGTATGGCGCGAGGGCATGCAGGATTGGGTCTATGCATCGCAGACAGGGCTTACGGCACCGGTTTCATCTTCTTCTCCAGCGCCTCCTCCGCCGTCTGCGTCTCTGACCCATGCCCATGAGATTGACTATGAGATATTTGGTCATGAGATGCAGTTTGTGGAGATAGAACTGGATCCGGGTGAAAGCGCTGTTGCAGAGGCCGGGGCAATGATGTACATGACTGATGGCATTGAGATGCAGACCGTGTTTGGCGACGGAAGCGCACAGTCACAGGCCGGTGGGATATTTGACAAGTTGATCGGCGCTGGAAAACGTCTCATTACAGGGGAAAGTTTGTTCTGTACAGTGTTTACCCACACAGGGCCTGGAAAGGGAAGGGTGGCGTTCAGTGCCCCCTATCCCGGAAAGATCATTCCCCTTGACCTGCGAGAGTATGACAATACCATCATCTGCCAGAAGGACGCCTTTCTGTGCTGTGCAAAGGGTGTTTCAATAGGTGTTGCCTTCCAGAAGAAGATAGGTGTTGCCCTGTTTGGGGGTGAGGGTTTCATTATGCAGAAACTTGAAGGTGACGGGCTTGCCTTTGTCCATGCAGGAGGCACCATTGTCGAGAGGCAGCTCGGGCCTGGCGAGGCCCTGCGGGTGGATACAGGATGTCTCGTTGCCCTCACCCGTTCTGTCACCTATGATATTGAGTATGTGGGAGATGTTAAGTCTGCCGTGTTTGGTGGAGAGGGGTTCTTCTTCGCACAGCTTGTGGGGCCTGGCCACGTATGGCTGCAGTCCTTGCCCTTCTCCAGGCTTGCAGGCAGGTTGCACCGGGCAGCTCCAGAGAACAACGCAGGCTACAGCACTCAGGGAGAGGGCTCGGTGCTGGGTAGCCTGGGCCGGATGTTCCAGGATTAGGCCAGGAACGGGTCAGCCGCAGGAGGCTTATGGCAATTTCAAACATGATATATCAAAAGGGACAGGCATCTGGCAGAAGGGGATGCCATCCTGCAACATTTCTTCCTGTCCTGGTGGCAGTGCTGCTCCTGTTTGGAGTGAGCAGTGCTGTTCATGCACAGAGGACCACGCAGGACAAGAGGCACCATGGAGCAGGTGGGGACAAGGTGCCAGACATATGGCTCCCCCTTGTGAACAGGCTCATTGCTGATGGAGAGGACCCTGTATTTGTCAGGCGGCTCTACGCCTCACCTTCGGTTAGGTTCAACCCAAGGGTAATGCCGAGAAAGGTCACCCATAACGAGTACAAGCTTGATTACGGCCGGTTTTTGCGGCCTGAGAGGTTGAACAGGGCCAGGAAGTATCTCAGGGAGAACAGGCAACTCTTTGATCGTATCCAGGAGGAGTTCGGGGTGCCTGGCGAGCTGGAGGTGGCCATACTCCTCGTGGAGACAGATCTGGGAAATTATCTTGGGGCAGGCCCTGCAGTGAACATCCTGTCCAGCATGGCCCTTGGTTCAGAGTGGGAGGATGTGAAAAGATGGCTTCCGCCACGCTATATCAAGGGGGAGAGGGCGGCACAGGCCCGTAAGACCCTTGAGAAAAAGTCCAACTGGGCATACAGAGAGCTGAAGGCGCTTTTCAAATACTGCAGGATGAACCGGATGGATATCTACACCCTGAAGGGGTCCATCTTTGGGGCAATAGGCCTGTGCCAGTTCATGCCCTCAAATGCGCTGAAGTTTGGCGTGGACTTTGACCGTGACGGGCGTATCGATCTGTTCCAAAAAACAGATGCGTGTGGCAGTATGGCCAACTATCTCAGATATTACGGCTGGAGGCCAGGGCTCAGCCGAAAGGCCCAGGAAAAGGTCGTATTCCATTACAATCACAGCAGGCCGTATGTCAAGGCCATTCTTGATGTGGCTGGCTCCTTGAACCCAGATTGAACATTCAGGTTGAAGAGATAGTCTTTTGGTATAGGGCCTCTATGAGCTGGTTAATTCCCTTGCCGGTTACCGCTGATATTGCAAATACGCCCTCCTCTTTTATGCCCTTCTCCTTGCAGAGTAGCTGTCTCAGTGCCTCTACATCCTTGTGGGGCGTAATGTCGATCTTGTTCAGAGCCACTATCCGCTGCTTGTCGGCTATCGGGGTGCTGTACAGGGAGAGTTCCCGATCCAGCATCCTGTAGGTGGCCACGGCCTCTTCAGCCCCTGTGGATGCATCGATGATAAAGAGCAGGACCCCTGTGCGTTCAATGTGCCTCAGGAACTCTATGCCCATGCCCACGCCCTCATGTGCGCCTTCGATGAGGCCGGGGATATCTGCCATCACCATGGTACGCAGGTCGCTCAACTCCACCACCCCGAGGCTTGGGACCAGGGTTGTGAATGGATAGTCTGCCACCTTGGGCCTTGCCGCTGATACCCGCGAGAGAAATGTTGACTTGCCTGCATTGGGTGCCCCAACCAGCCCAACGTCTGCCATGAGCTTCAGCTCAAGGAAGAGGCGGCGTTCCTGACCTGGCAGGCCAGGCTGGGCATAGGTAGGCGCCTGGTTTGTGGATGAGACGTATCTTGCGTTGCCCCTGCCTCCCAGACCACCTGCGGCTGCGATCCATTCCTGATCTTTCTCAGTGAGGTCGGCAAGCACTGCTCCGCTGTCAGCGTCACGAACCAGTGTTCCAAGGGGCACCTTGATGATTACGTCCTTGCCGCTCTTGCCATGCTGATTTTTCCCTCTTCCTGCCTGGCCTCTTCCAGCGGAAAATCTCTTTGTCCTGCGAAAGGCTTGCAGTGTGTTCAGCCCGGTATCTACCTTGAGGATCACACTGCCTCCCCTGCCTCCGTCTCCTCCGTCAGGACCTCCCTTGGGCACATATTTTTCCCTGCGGAAGCTGACACATCCTGCACCGCCGTGCCCTCCTGAGACTGATATTTCTGCTTCGTCAATGAAGTTCATGATCTAATCTAAAAGTCCTGCCGGTACCCTATAGCATGGTGGTTTGGTTTGTCCAGTGGCTCAATACCAATATCCCAGACCAAACATCCTGTTTTTGGGAGAGTGCTCGGAAAACTGTATATTGGGGAAGTGGCCTGGGCGGTCCGGATACTCCAGTGCCCTGGCTGCTTGTTCTTCCTGTTCCATCTCCATTAGCCTGCGGATCCGCTCTTCTGTTGGCGGGTGGGTCCTCAGCAGAGAGGGGCTGGGGTTGTTGAGGCCTGGAAGGAGTATCTGTTTGAGCAGATTGCGTTCATACTGTTCCATCTTGGCCAGTGCAGATGCAAGCCCCTTGGGATCACCAGTAAGCCTGGCAGCCTCGAGGTCTGCGTCAAATTCCCGTACCCGCGAAATGGCAAGCTGAAGCAGGGAGCTTACAGTGGGTGCAAAGATCAGCAGGAGGATTCCTGTCCATGAGATACCGGCCTGGCCGGACAGGACTATGGGCAGGTTTATGAACAGGAGTATCTGACCTGCCATTGAAAGAGATGCTGTGAGACGCCCCACTGCGTCTGCAACAGCCATGACCTGCATGTCATTGTTGTGCAGGTGACCCACCTCGTGGGCCAGCACCCCGGTCAGTTCCCTCAGTGTGAGATTCTTAAGCAGGCCGTCGGTTACCGCAATGGCGGACTGGTACCTGCTGCCCACTGTGAAGGCGTTCATTATGGGGGTGTGGACAATATAAAGGTGTGGCACCGATGGAAGCCCCGCCCTCTTGGAGAGTTCCCTCACAATGTCATATAGCTCTTTTGCCTCTGATTCATCTATCGGCCTTGCGCGGTACATGCGCAGCACCAGGCCGGGTGATATCTTTACTGTGAGTATCAGTGAGAGCACGGTCATCCAGAAGACCCAGGGCAGGATGTTTCCGCCAAACAGGAGTTCTGCCGTGACTGAAAGAAGTAAGGACATCCCGCCTATTAGGAGGACGGTCTGGATTGCATTGGCGAGTTTGTGTCTGTTCATTTATAAAATCCTCTGCGTAAGGTCAGGATAGGCCGTTACGACGCGCTTCAAGTTCTCTGATTCTTCTCTCCAGGTCTTCCACCTGGTCCAGCAGGTCGAGTATCATGGCCACCCCGGCAAGGTTTATCCCCATATCCCTCTGAAGGCGCATTGCCTTTTCGGTGCGTATGATACACTTGCCGGTGAACCTGTAGTGCTGCACGTTTTCTCCCTCGGGTTCAAGTATTCCTTGGTCAATAAGGTCCAGAACGTAATCTGCATGAACCCTGCAGAGCCTGCAAAGCTCCCCAAGGCTCAGACCGTTCTGTTCTTCAAGGATTACCCCTTCAATCACAGGTAGTATGCTTTTTTGATCCATTGCTTACACCCCTAAACCTGCTCGCGGGTTAAATGCCAGTTCTTTTTCCATCTTTCGGTACAGCTCTTTGGCACGTTTGGTGTCTGCAGGCGGCAGTACAATCTGGAGAACGGCATAGAAGTCTCCAGGTGGCCTGGACGGAAGCCCCCTGCCCCTGAGCCGCAGTTTTGTCCCCTGGGCCGAACCGGGAGGTACCTTGACATCCACAGTGCCTGCTGGTGTGGGGCACTTGACCTTTGCCCCCAGGGCCGCCTCCCATGGTGCTACTGGCAGGTCTATATATACATCATTGCCGTCTACCCTGTAGAGAGGGTGGGGGTTAAAGGCCACTTCAAGCAGCAGGTCGCCAGGCGGTCCTCCGCCAATGCCCGGGCTCCCCTGGCCCTTTAGCCGTATGTGCTGGCCCTGGCGAATACCCTTGGGTATCTTTACACGCAAGGTTCGTTCTTCAAGCCTCACATGGCCATCAGGATCCACAACAGGATGCTGCAGGGATATCTGCCGTGTGGAGCCCCTGTAGCTGTCTTCGATATCAATGAATATCTTTGCACGGTGGTCTTCACCACGCGATTTGAATGTGGTGTACTGGCTGTGGGCGTGGCGGGAGCCTGGACGCTTGCCAAAGAGCAGTTCAAAAAAATCACTGTAGTCCTCTGTATTGCCGGCTGTAAAGCCCCCCCCGCTGAACTCAAAGCCTGCATCCCAGTCAGGCGGTGGCCTGAAATCCTGGCCAGCCTGCCAGTTTGCGCCAAGACGGTCATATGCTGCCCTTTTTTCAGGGTCTTTCAGTACCTCATATGCCTCTCCGATTTCCTTGAAGCGCTTGTCGGCGTCAGGTTCCTTGCTCACATCTGGATGATATTTCCGGGCAAGTTTCCGGTACGCCTTTTTAATCTCATCCTGAGAGGCGTCTTTTTTGACGCCAAGTATCTCATAGTAATCTTTGTATTCCATGGTCTGTTACGAACCTTTGCGAAAATGGTGCCCTGTCTGTGATTGAGCGTGCTTTTTGTGGATTCGGATCATATCCTGTTTGCCCACGCAATCAGGCTGCCTGCGTCCATGGCCCCTGACTGACGTGCCACCTCAATCCCGTTTCTGAAGATGATTACAGTTGGGATGCTCTGTATACCATACATGGTGGCTACCTGTCTCGCCTCTTCGGTGTTTACCTTGGCTACGCGAACCCGGGGTTCCAGTTGGGCAGCAGCCTGTTCCATGGCAGGTGCCATCATCCTGCATGGTCCGCACCACGGCGCCCAGAAATCCACGAGGACAGGTATGTCGTTCCTCTGTATGTGTTTTTGAAAGTTGTTGTCTGTAAGTTCCACAGGATGCGCATTGAACAGGGGCTGACCGCACCTGCCACACTTCGGCTGCTCGTCTATCCTTGACTGGGGCAGCCGGTTGACGCTGTCACAGTGGGGGCATACCACATGAATTTTATTGTCGTTCATAATTTTGGGCTCCTATTTTTTCAGCTCTTCTTGCCTTGCCACAGCAGAGGTACGATAGTACCCGCAAATAACCCTGTGAGGAGTTATGTCTGCTCATTATCGTATAGAGATTGTAGCAGATTTGGCAAGGTGTACATAAGTTAGGCATTTTTTGTTTTGGGGCAAGCATAGAGGAAAAATAGACATGGTCCTGGGGCAGGATTAACAGGCAGGGGGCTTGGTTGACAGAGTGACCTAAATTTTATATTCATAAGCAACATATGTTTTGTTTGCGCTGATACATGCTTGCAGGATATCTGAAATCCGGAAGCAATTGACAATGGCGGGTGGTGTCCTTTTCTGTGGTGCTGAGCGTGGGCAAATAGATCATTTTGAAGCTGATAAGCATTAAAAGCATGGGAAGGGCATTACATGCTGTAGGGTTCTGCAGCATGAGTGTGACAATGCATCCTGTTCGTGCTGTCTTTTCATGTCTATGGGGTTGCCTGTTCAAGGGGGCAGCTTGCATGTTTAGTTTCAATTGAGATTTGGAGGGTGGTGAAGGGGCCGTTAGGTGTTCCATTCATCTCTCAACTTCAGAGATTGATTCAGGCGTGGCATGGCCGTGTGGCGTTTTTGGGAGGAGGGCCGTCATCCGGATGCCATATGTCCTGCCTATTCCCCATAAGCGGGTCTGACTGTTTCCAGAATATCTATTGAGACAGGGGTTAATTTCTCGCCGTTTTCTGCCTGTTCTGAACCGTATATACAACGTTTGTAGAAGAAAACCCTGGACAATATACGATTTTGCATGTAAAAAATCTCAATGTATATTGGCGAAAATACAAAATTTTAATCAAAAAATGAATAACGATTCAGAAATCAATCTTCAGGATATCTACTCCTTTCTGTCCATTTCCATGAAGTATCCAGAACCATCCTGGTTTACCGACGGTTATGTCTCCAATTTTTTAACAATTTTGAAAGAATCTGGTTTTGAGCAGGACGCCGAAGCCCTGACGTCAATGGCCAAACCTGACAAAAAGGTAGTGGAGGACCTGCAGGTTGAGTACACCAGATTGTTCATCAACGCTGTTCCCCGTGTGCCTGCTCCACCCTTTGGATCTGTATATCTTGAAGGGGGACGTAGCCTGTTTGGCAAGACTACTGAGAAGGTGCGCGATTTTTACAGGTTGAACGGTTTTGATATTGCTGATCCCTCTGCAGTGCCTGATGAGATCACCCTTGAACTGGAATTTCTGGGACATCTGGCAGGCCAGGGGCGGTATGAAGAGGAGGGGCAGTTCTTGTCTGTGTTCTTCCGTCCGTGGTTTGTTCAGTTCCGTGATATAGTGGTGGCTGAGGCCGGGCATCCCTTTTATGTGGCCCTGGTAAGGCTGATTGACTTTTTTACATTACAGGAGGAAGACTGATATGGCCCCCAAATTGACCAGAAGGAGATTCCTTCAGACCGCATCTCTTGCTGCGGCATCCATACCTCTCTCAAAGGTGGTGGGCGCTGCCGAACCGGGTCTGAAACCTGGAGCTTTCGCAGCGCCTGGAAGCTTCAAGGATACCAAGACCGTTACTGGTGGTGTC
Source organism: uncultured Desulfobacterales bacterium (assembly GCA_964638145.1). GTDB lineage: Bacteria > Desulfobacterota > Dissulfuribacteria > Dissulfuribacterales > QOAL01 > S144-17. Next base: position 49,474 of record CAZXAK010000020.1, read on the forward strand.
TGTGAGATGTGTTTCTGGCGCTGTCAGCTCGTTGGAAAGGTGCGTGACGGTCGCCTTGTGAAGCTGGAGGGAAACCCCAAGAGTATTGATAACGGCAAGGCCCTGTGCGCCAGGGGAAATGCCGGTATCAAGTTGGTCTATGACCCGGACAGGCTGAAGTACCCCCTGAAAAACGTGGGAGAGAGGGGTAAACCAAAGTGGAAGAAGATTTCCTGGGATGAGGCCCTGGACGAGTGCGCAGCCAAGCTGCAGGCAGTTACTAAGAAGTACGGTCCGCAGGGGCTTGCCGTATGGTATCACGGTGCTTCTGCCCATTATCCCACTGCGTTTTTCGAATATCTCGGGGTGCCCAACATGTGTGAGCCCGCATTCTATCAGTGCAGGGGCCAGACAGCCATGGCAATGCTCAAGACCCTGGGGTTTGTGCCCAATGAGGACGTGGACATGGCAAACGCCAAGGCCATGCTGCTCATAGGTACACACATAGGTGAGAATATCCACCTGTCGCACGTCAGGAATTTCATAACCGGAATGGAGAACGGTGCCAAGATAATTGTTGTGGATCCAAGGTTCTCGTCTGCGGCAGCAAAGGCCGACATCTGGGTCAAGATAAAGCCTGCTACAGATACGGCATTCCTGCTTGCGGTGATGAATTACCTCATTGAAACCGGCACCTATAACAAGGAGTTCGTCAAGAACTGGTGCAACGGTTTTGACAAGTTCAAGAAGGCCATAAGCGGCATGACGGTTGAGAAGGCCGCCAAGATATGTGATGTGCCTGGAATCCAGATCATTCAGGTAGCACAGGTGCTGGCCGAGAACGCGCCCAACGTGACCATACACCCAGGGCGGCATTCCACCTGGTATGGCAATGACTTCCAGCGTATCAGGGCCCACGCATGTCTCGCAGCCCTGCTTGGCGGCTATGAGGTGCCTGGCGGTATCCAGAAGATTGAGCGTCTTGCCACTGGTCACGTGCACTGGCCAGAGCGTGAGTTCGAGGACGATTATGATCCGGATGACTACAGGCTGGCTGACGTGGAGGACAAGTATCCCTTCAGACCCCCTGGAACACCCACCGACCTCATCAGGGAGACCATGATCACGGGAAAGCCCTTCCCCATCAAGGGCATGGTGGTGTGGGGTGCCAATCCCATAAAGACCTTCCCTGTGCAGGAAGAGACAATGAAGGCCCTTAAAAATATGGATTTTGTCATGGTCACGGATGTGACCCCCACGGACATTACCATGTGGGCTGATATCCTGCTCCCTGAGGCATGTTATCTCGAACGGTACGATCACATTGAGCGTGGCACCCAGTGGAACTGTGGTGACAAGCCGGAGCAGTTTGTGGCGCCTCGCATGCCTTTGATATCCCCCATGTTTGAGCGCAAGGATTCGGTGTGGATCATCAACAACCTGGCCAAGCGTATGGGATTTGAAAAGGATATACCTGTGAAGGACCAGGAGGAGTATGTAAACCATTGCCTCAAACCCCTTGGGTTGACCCTTGAAAAGATAAGAAAACTCGATGGCATATACATTCAGAAAGGGGTATGCAGTTACTGTACTGCCCAGCGGCACCATTCCTTTCCCACTGAGTCAGGAAAGATCGAACTGTATGTAGAGGAGCTTGCAGACGAGGGCTTCTCCCCTGTCCCTGTGTACACGCCAGTGCCTGAGCCCCCCAAGGGATACGCAAGGATGGTTTACGGACGTTCCCCTGTACACACGTTCAACCGTACCCAGAACAATGCATGGCTTGCCCATGAGATGCCAGAGAACCCCGTGTGGATCAATGACAAGCTTGCCAAGAAGATGGGGATCAAGGATGGTGACAGGATTGCATTGCAGAATCAGGACGGCAAGATAAGCGCCAGCACCTCCATCGCAAAGGTGACACCAGGTATACGCAAGGATGTCATCTACCTGGCTCATGGCTATGGCTCATTCAATCCGGCCCTTTCAGTGGGTTACGGAAAGGGTATTGATGATCAGTCCATGAACACCAGGAATGTTATTGAGCCTGAGACAGGGTGTTGTGGTATGCGTATCAACTTCGTGCGCATAGTAAAGGATGGCAAGGTGATCGATATCCCGTCATAGCCTGCCTGATTCAAACAACAAGAAGAGACTGGAGGATAATCCGTCATGCAATATGCAATGGTAATTGATCTCAACAGATGTGTGGGGTGTCATGCCTGTGCCGTGGCCTGCAAGGCAGAGTGGGAGGTACCCACAGAGTACGGTCGGAACTGGGTAAAGAGGCTTGGGCCGGCTTACACGTCCCACGGTATGGCCAAGACATATTACCCAGGGCTCTGCAACCACTGTGATGCACCAGTATGTGTAGAGGTGTGTCCGGCTGATACGGTCACTAAGACCTTTACCTGCCCGGAGACTGGCAAGAAGAAGACCATGGAGGTCGCTGCCACCTATAAAGATCCCTTTACTGGCGTGGTGCTTATAGACAAGGACAGGTGTCTTGGATGTGGTGCGTGTGCAGATGCCTGCCCATATGGTGCAAGGTATGTGAACCCTGACCTTGGGGATGATGGCAAGGCTGACAAGTGTACCTTCTGTATAGAGAGGGTGAGCGCAGGGCTTGAACCCGCATGTGTGCAGACCTGCCTGTCACGGGCCAGGATATTTGGGCGGCTTGACGATCCAAACAGTGAGGTGGCCCAATATATCAAGAAGGGCGCAAGCCGCCTGGAATCCAAGGCGGTGAATATAGGTCCCAATGTCTACTACTACGGGAACAAGAGGGATATGCACCTGCTCAAGGCTACATGCACACCCCGTGAGATGCCAGAGGCCTCTCTCATTGGCAAGCGGGCCATGTTTGCGAAGCTTGGAAAGACAGTGACCAAGGGGGCAGGGCTTGCAGGTATTATTGGAATGGCCTGCAGCACCTTGGCCTCAGAGGACCAGGATAACAAACAGGAGTAGGAACCGGTTTGACTGGTTAGGAATATGGTGCGGCCTCTCTGAAGTATCTGTATGCGGATGAGAGGCCGTGCCCTTTTGTGAATAGCAGTTTTTTTTATTTTCTCAGATATTTCTCCACGTTGTATCCCTTTGCCTGATACCGTTTGAGTTTTCGCCAGAGGGATACCCTGTCGATGCCCATGATCTTTGCAGCCCTGGTCTTGTTACCATGCACGCTCTTTAGGATTGAGAGGATGTAGTTCCTCTCATGTTCTTCGAGGCTCAGGGGTTTCACGCTGTCCCCTGATATATTGTCCGCAGTATTCTTTACGCCTGGATTGAGATTTTCAGGCAGGTGCTTCACAGTTATCTCTGGCTCACTGCAAAGGGCCAGTGCACGTTCGATAATATTCTCCAGTTCCCTGACATTGCCTGGATAGTCGTATTCGATGAGTCTGGACATCACCTCTGGTGAGATGGATTTGATTGTGCCGTCGCTTGCCGGATGACGTGCCAGGAAGTGGCGGACCAGCAGAGGTATGTCGTCTCTTCTCTCCCTTAGTGGCGGGATATGGACAGAGACCACGTTAAGGCGGTAATAGAGGTCCCGCCTGAACTTTCCTGCCTGGACTTCCTCCTGCAGGTCCCTGTTGGTTGCAGCCAGGATTCTCAGGTCAATAGGTATCTCCCGGGTCCCGCCAACCCGGATGATCTTCTTGTCCTGCAATACCCTGAGCAGTCTGACCTGCATCATCAGGGGCATCTCTCCAATTTCATCAAGGAGCACAACGCCTCCATTGGCAGATTCAAGCAGTCCCTTGCGGGATCGGGATGCACCTGTAAAAGCGTCCTTCTCGTGGCCAAACAGCTCGTTAAGCATGAGTTCTTCAGTGAGTGCCCCGCAGTTTATGGGCAGGAATCGTTTGTCAGATCTGGCGCTGAGTTCCCACAGGGTACGTGCCACAAGCTCCTTGCCTGTGCCTGTCTCTCCTGTGATAAGTACGTTGCAGTCAATCTGGGCGATGAGGGCTATCTCGTCCTTTAACCTGAGAATGGCATCGTTCTGGCCTACAAATTTTACTGCACCGTTTTTGGTCTTTATCTCCTGGCGCAGTTTTCTTATCTCGCGTTTCAGTACGGTTTTTTCAAGGGCCTTTTTTACCAACGCCTTTAGTTCATTGAGTTTTATGGGTTTGGGAAGATAGTAGAATGCCCCTTTGGCCATTGCATCCACGGCAGAGTTTACAGTGGCATAACCGGTGATAATGATGACCTCGGCATCCGGGAGCAGCTCTTTGGCGGTCTCCATGACCTGGACCCCGTCGAGATCACCCATCTTGAGGTCGGTGATTATGAGATCAAAGCGGTTCGCACGGATCTTGTCCAGGGCTTGCTCACCATCTGCGGCGGTTTCCACCGTATAGCCCTCCTTCCTGAGTACGTGGGCTATGTTGTCACGGTTGATCTCCTCGTCATCAACTACTAGGATGCATATTTCACTGTTTTCAGACATTTATTTCAATCTTCGGTATTATCCTTTTTGTCAGTTGGCTCTGCAAGGGGAAGCGTTATTATAAACTCGGTCCCCTCGCCTGGATTGCTTTTGACCCTGATGGTGCCTCTGTGTTTGCGAATTATCCCGTAGACTACTGCAAGCCCCAGGCCAGTTCCCTTGCCAGCGCTTTTAGTGGTGAAAAAGGGGTCGAATATCTTGTGTATATGTTCTTTTGGTATCCCCTTGCCTGAATCAGAGACTGTTACTACACCGGTGCGGCTTTCGGTGTTGGCAACGGCAGAGATGCAAATGGTTCCTGATTTTCCTTCCATGGCCTGAATGCCATTTATTACCAGATTGAGCAGGGCTTCGGTGATCTTGTGCTGGTCAACGTTCAGGATTATGTCCCCATGCGGGAGATTTTTTTTCAGCTCAACCCGTCCGTTGGATTCATTTTCTGCAAGGCTGAAGACCCTGTCGATAATGCTGTTCAGGCTGGATGGGGCCATGGAGAAGTTCTGGACCCTGGAAAATTCTAACAGGCCCTTTACGATTTCGCTTGCCCTGTATGATTCCTGTTCTATGATCTTCAACATCTTCTCTATGAACTCATCTCCCGGTTTCAGTTCTTCAAGTGCTATCTGGCAGGAGGTGGAGATGTTGTTGAGCGGGTTGTTGAGCTGATGGGCCGTTCCTGATGCCAGGGTTCCTATGGATGACAGCTTCTTGGCCTGAAAGAGCTGTTCCTGATTTTGTTCCAGGTTTTCAACCATGGTGTTGAATGCCCTTATTACGCTGTGGACCTCGTCCCTGCGCTCTGGTACAGGGAGGGGCCTGAAAGAGCCGATTGCCACTGCGTGCGCCGCATGTTCTATCTTCTGTAGGGGGGTGAGTACTGTGTTATACATGATTACAGATGTCAGCAGGGTAAACAGTACCATCAGACCGAGGTAGATCACTAATTTGGTCTTGAATCGTTCTACAAATTCGTCCATGCTCTGTTGCTCGGCGGAGAGGAAGTGCTCGCTCATTGCCGTCAGTTCCTCGCTTATGGCCTTTGCCTGCATGCAGAGCTGATCCCCGTTGCCAGCCCTGCACTTTATGCCTACGGCAGATATCTTGTCCAGGGCAGCCTGGTACAGTTTCAGTTTTTGGGCAAACTTGCTCAGGTCAGGTTGAGCCGGGGCCGGGGCATTCATCAGAAAGGGAAGACTTTCAAGTAGCTTGTTGTGAGGTGTGCGGATATCAGAGGCAATGAACGGCAGGTACTGTAATGTTCGGGCCGTGTATTCCTGGGTCATCTTCAGGTACTCATCGCTCCTTCGGATGATAAAGTCCTCCTCGTATCGCCTTATCTCTGAGCATAGGTTGGCCAGCTTGCTGGCATGGGCAAAGAGTCGGGCATTTTCCTTGAGGATCTGAAAGTCATGGTAAAAACTGAATCCCAATACACCATAGAATACAAGGTGCATGAGGAAGCAGACGATCATCTTCTGGCGTAGGGTCATTTGTTTACAGATCTGGTTTTATGGGTGTCTATTTTGAGGATGCCTGGTGCTGGTCAGGCTGGTAAAGTTATCTCTTCTCCCCACTCTTTCCATCTGTGCTTTAGCTAATTCGGTGTCACCCCATGTTGCAAGCAGGTCCGGTATTGGGAGGCAACGTATCTGCTCACAGGGTATTGCATCTACTGCCTCGGAGTCCTCGCTTACCTGTTGGGCGCTTGAAGTACAGGTAGTACGGCCTGCCTATCATCCGCCTTGTATCTGTAGCACCCTGTAGGCAGTTACATTCTAGACTGTTGCAGATAATACCCATAAAGAATCCTCTGGACAGTTGCGGCTGCAATCTGTCAGGCCAATCGAACCATGCAGGAATACGCGCAATGTCTGATGGCAAGGGTGCATCATTAGTCTGCAAGGACATAACATATCATCTGAATTTTTTCGATATCAGGTATAAATATGCTCCCATGTGGAAATTCTGCACAGGTGACAGAAAGCAACAGCAATTTTCAGGCCGCTGGAACGTAGTGTGCCCGTGCGGCCTCAACTGGGTGGCGTCCTGTACTGAGGCGGGCGTTACTATCTCCCATTTGCCTCTTTCCCCCTGTGGTGCCATATGGATTATCCATGCTGGGCCTGGACCGTACAGGGGGTCGCATGGTATAACCTGACAGTACAAAAAGCAACGGTTGTTGCATAATGTATCATTGTAGAAAGCAACACCGTGATCTATTTTGGTCAGTACCAGCGTCTTGCTAAGGGGAAAAATTTCTTATCAGAAAAGGTGCAATTTGGGTTTTTTCTTTCGTATCATCTAATTATATTATGCAGCTATTTCAGTATGCAACAACTGAAAAATGTCCATGCCCCATGGGGCTGGTCTTGAAGGTAAAGTTTCGTTATGAAACACGATTTGGGCTGTGCGGCACACCTCCCTCATGGTGGCATGTCTGTTGCAGCCTTCTCCCTTACTGTTGACAGGCGGGGCTTGTCTTCAGTCATAGATGTTTCAGGGGAGTTGCCCAAGAACTTTGGTGCCGTGATGTGGGCCTGTTATGGAATGCGGGGTGAATATCATTTCGTGTCTGAATTTAATGGGTGAGTTGGCCTTGGGTATAGTGCGGGCAGTGCAGGTGCCTCGGGGTCAATGCGGTACATGGTTTTTGGGTCCGAGAAATTATTTCAGGGATTCACAATTTAAAGCGTTACAGGAGGGTAGTTAAGATGACTCACAGCAGGCCGGGGCGTTCCGGCCATCTAACAGTAATTATTGTTATGGCCGTACTGGTACTGGCCATAGGGGGGCTTGCTGCCTGTGTCACAGCGGCAGAGCATGGATCAGCGGCAGAGAAAGATGCCAATGTCAAGTTCTTGAAGGTTTTTGGCAAGGTAACCAACCCCCATGATACCGGTGTGGGTGATGTGGATCTGGAGGTGTCCTACAACGGAGAGGCCCTTGAGCCGGTAGGCAAGGGCGGCCATGGTCATGGTGAAGGTGGTGTAAGGACCGAGGCCGATGGTACCTACCAGGCTGTTTTCAAGGTGCCGGCATCGAGCCTTCCTGGTGCGGAGATAGAAATTACCGCGTTCAAGCCCAGTTATGCCAGGGCTACCTTCAAGGTGGAGGCAGCCCATATATCTTCCAGTGAAGGCGGTATGGTGGTCAATGCCGATTTCAAGATCAAGCGCACAAAGGGACCTGCCTTTTGGATTGCTACCGTGGTTTTCATACTGGCATATGTGCTTATCTCTTTTGAGCTGCTTCACAGGACACTTGCGGCAATGCTTGGTGCTGCCACCATGCTGGTGATAAGCTATACCTTGGGTACGTTTAATCCCGAGTATCATATCATGTCGTATGAGTCTGCCATACAGGCCATTGACATGAATGTTATATTCCTGCTCATGGGCATGATGATCATTGTGGGGATATTGAAACATACCGGTGTATTCCAGTGGTGTGCCTACAAGTGTTACCAGTTGGCCAAGGGGAATGTGATTGTGCTCGCTGTGATCCTCATGGCGTTTACCGCTGTGGCCTCTGCCTTTCTGGACAACGTCACGACGATGTTGCTGTTGACTCCAGTGAGTATCGAGATTGCACTCTCCCTTGGTATAAGTCCCATCTCCCTGCTGCTGCCAGAGGTGCTGGCATCCAACATCGGTGGGACTGCCACCCTGATTGGAGATCCGCCCAACATCATGATCGGTTCCTATGCAGGGCTTACCTTCATGGATTTCGTGGTGAACCTCACACCGGTATGTATAGTATCCATGATCGTGTTGTTTGTTTATACAAAGCTCGTCTATAACAAGGAGTATTCCAAGGCCAAGATCACAGACATTCAGGCCTTTATTGACAAGCTCCGTGAGGAGTACAAGATTACGGACAGTACACTCCTCGCAGTGGGCCTCATAATCATGTCAATGGTCATTGCCATGTTCCTGACTCACGGTATACTCCATATGGAGGTGTGTATCGCAGCCCTGTTCGGTGCAGCCCTGCTGTTCACCTACGGACTGGTAACAAAGAAAATCGACCTGCTGGAACTCATTGAGAAGGATATCGAGTGGACCACCCTGCTCTTCTTCATGTTCCTGTTCATACTCGTAGGGGCGGTTGAGGATACCGGCCTTCTGGACATGGTGGCAGACTGGGTTCTGCATCTCTCGGCCGGGAATCTCGTGGCAGCCATATGCCTCATACTCTGGGTATCTGCCATTATGAGTGCCTTTGTTGACAACATCCCCTTCACTGCAACCATGTTGCCCATTGTCGCGTATCTGACAAAGGTTATTCCTGGTGCTGAATCCGGCGTGCTCTGGTGGGCCCTTGCATTTGGTGCCTGTTTTGGTGGAAACGGTACCATGATCGGTGCCAGTGCAAATGTTGTGACAATGGGTATTGCCGAGTCTGCCGGACATCCCATGAAGTTCGTAGGATTCATGAAGGTGGCCTTCCCGTACATGATGATAAGCGTTGCCCTTGCAAATGTCTGGCTCCTGCTTTTCTATTAGTGCAGGTGGTCATACAGGGGCAACAGATGGTGAAAGACCGGTTATATCAGTAATATTCCTCTTCTGGGGAGGAGGTCTATTGTGCTGTGCCGGCCGGTCAGTATGATTTGAAACATTCAGTATTATGGGAAAGTCTACGAGAGTTGAAGGGGAAATATCATGAGTTCACAGAAAAAAGCTTTAACCAGTTTCCTGCTGCCGCTTGACAACCTGGAGTCTTTCCAGGGAACGGCAGCGTTGATGGGTTCCATGGCAAAGGTCCTTGGAGACAGGGTGGAAAAGGTTACCCTGCTGCACGTGATGGAGGGCAGTTATATTGCAAAGCACATGGAGAATATCGATATTCGTGTTGAGCATGTACTCTCCAGTGATCTGATACAGAAGCTTCGAAGGGAGCATATTGAAAAAAATATTCAGCCAGACATGGACAAGGCGGCCGCTCTTCTGAAGGACATGGGGGTTACGCGCTCTGTAAATATTGTTATTGAGGATGGCAATCCTGCAGATGTCATAGCGGATATGGCAAATCAGGAAGGCTATTCCACTGTTGTGATGCAGAGGCGCGGTGTATCAAAGATGCAGGAGATGTTCATGGGCAGTGTTACCTCCCGCCTCCTTCACAGGGATCTGTCTGCTACAGTATATCTCACAGGCAGCTCAGACGAGAGCCGTGACTGCAACACCGCCGATATCCTCATAGCATTAGATGGTAGTGAACATTCTAAGGCTGCCCTTGAAGAGGCGGCAGTGCTCCTTGGAAGATGCACTGAGTTGAAAAAGGTGGTGCTTGTATCTGTGGCTGATGCCGCAAGCTATACGTCTGTGCTGGAGAGTGGCCAGACTCCGGAGGAGCAGAGTCTGTCACTGCTTGATGATGCTGCTTCCATGTTGGAGTCCAGCGGTGTGCCTGGTGATAGCATTATCAAGGTGGCACGTTATGGAAAGGATGCTGCCTCTGCCATTGAAGAAGAGGTAAAGGCACGGAAGATAGATACTGTATTCATGGGTAGGCGTGGTATAAGTGCCATTGCCGAGTTGTTCATTGGAAGCGTGAGTCAGAAGGTGATTGATCACTGTCCGGAACAGACTATCGTGCTTGTTACAGGCTGAGTAATGCCGGTTCGGGCGTTCCGGTTAATGATAGCCTGATTCCCAAATATCGTACGGCGTTTTATTCCCGTGTGCAATGTCATGGCACGGGAGATGCCAAAGGGCCGCAGCCAGGATGGCAGCATCCAGGCTGCGGCCCTTTTTGTTTTTGGGCCTCCCCCTATTCGTGGTCCGCAAGGTCTGCTGGTATGGTGTGTTGCATGTTGCAACAAGAGTTGTGCTTTTTACAGGGGTGTGATGTCATCTTTCCCTCCTCTTTGCGACATTCTGCTATATTGCGTCGTTCCTGTGGTCACCCCCTGTTGTGTTCATTCAGGTATGAGAAATCTTGTCCATGGGCACAAGGTGCAAGGAGTGAAAAACTGGTAACCGCAGCTTCCGGGTTATGATGCATAGTGTTATGTACCACATTGTGGCTCTGTTGCGAGATGCAATAATTTCGTGCCCTTTATGGTGTAGTGCGATGGGAAAAATATACGATGTTTTATGATAACCATCTGATATTGCAATAAATTCAGGTTTGTTAAGGTTTTTGGCACACACATTGCTTATACCCCTCTCCGACATACATATAAAGTTGCCAGCGGGATAGTGGCTAGAGACAACGAGATATGCGTTTCCTCCTTTAACGCTTCCTCAATAATATACGCATTGTAGTTTGCTCTTGCCCGCATAAGCCGTATGGAAACCCCATCTGGCCATATTTGGACCAAATGGTGCCGGGCAGTGGTCCGGCACCTCTGTTACCGGCATGGAGGTTTTGGCTTGGCTTCATCACACCAGAACAAACCTGCTGTGAAACTGCTGGTAGTGGGAACAGGTGACTATAGCGAGGCCTTTATGGATTATGCTGTAAAGGCAGCGTGGCTACTGGACTGTGAGATAATCACTGTGGATATCTCCGAGAACCCAGGCGGATCACTGCATGATGCGCCTTCATCTGCAGCAATGGTATTGGCGCGTCTGGCCCGTGCAATGGGTATAAGGACTATGCGCATCGTGAAGCAGGGGCCGAAGCGTTCAGTGGTGGCTGAGGTTATCAGGGAGATACCTGGTATTCGTTATATCCTGGACAGTGATTCTGTGGAATATCCTGGCAGGGGCGTTAGCCTGGGTGCAGTGCCGCGGTTGCAGATTGCAAAGGCGTACGGTAGCAGGCTTGGGCATCTGTTCAGCTATCCGCAAGATTCATCCGGCAGGAGATAAGACAGACTTTTGTAGCGGCTGGTTTGGAATTTTTGCTTTCCGTTGTCCGGTAAGGATTCCAGAAAGAGATGAGGTTTCCTGTAGGTTAACCTGTGCATGTGTGTTTTGTTTTTAGGTTTTTATGGTGAAAATTTTAATTTCACACAGGCACTTCCATAACGGGTGTTGTTGTCCTTTGAGTAAGGACATGAATGAATTATGGGAGTATGGCTGCTAACTAAAATAGTTTGAAATAATAAGTAGTTTGAAATTCTGCACTGGAGCCTAAAAACTCCTGCGGTTTCCCACCCCATATTGAGGTCCTGTTACCATCAGGGCCTCGTCTTTATTCTTCCTCTTTTACTGATTTGCCATAATCTGTCCATATTATCTCCATGGAAATTTCCTCCTTGCCCACTCTAATTCCTCAATAGGGCTTGACATCTTGGCATGTTTGGCTGTAACCATATCATTGAGGAGCGTTGATAAAGGAGGAAGTCTATGAAAGAGTTCACTTCTCAGGCAGCGCGGCAGGCCCTTGAGCGTTTGATAGAGGGAAATGCCCGCGCGGTTCAGGGAAAACCTGAGCATCCCCACCAGGATGTTGAGTATCGCCGAAAGTTGGCTGGTTGTCAACATCCCTTCTGTACCATCCTAACTTGTGCAGACTCCAGGACGTGTCCCGAGATGATTTTTGATCAAGGGCTCGGAGACATATTTGTGTTGCGCGTGGCAGGTAATGTCCTGGATGATGTGCTTCTTGGAAGCATTGAGTTTGCCACCAATCATCTGAAAACACCTCTGGTAATGGTTCTGGGACACTCCCAGTGTGGTGCCATCAAGGCTGTGAGCATGCTTGCTCCTGGTGAAACCCTGCCTGGCCATCTATCTGTTATCATGCCTCCCATTCAGGCTGCCCTGAAAGAGGCTGCAGATATGGAAGGCGATTGGGTTGATAATGCAGCCAAGGTCCTTGCGCGTAATGTGGCTGCAGAAATCGAGTCTTCACCTCCTGTGATGACAAAACTGATTGCTGAAAATGCAGTCAGTGTGGTTGCCGCCTACTATGACCTTGAAAGCGGCCAAGTGGATATCCTGGATTAAAAGGGCAGTTGCCCTGAGTCTTTTCCCATAGCAGTGTCCCTGCCTCACCATGATAAACCGGCATATACTGCTGGCTTTTCTGTAGTGTGCTGCTTCAGCCAGGGCAAAGGGCCTGTCATGGAGAATCCAGTATGTTTCACGGATTTTCATGTCTTGTTGTGTCACTTGCCTTATGGGAGTGGCATCAATGTCTACCGTTATGACGAGGTGTTAAATGGCTACGAATATCATTTACAAGTTTTTCCCTTTCCTCGAATGGTTCAAAGGATATAAACCGTCTGATTTCAAGGCGGATTTCATAGCAGGTCTCACTGTGGCCCTGGTCCTGATTCCCCAATCAATGGCCTACGCCCAGCTTGCAGGTCTTCCAGCCTATTACGGTCTGTATGCAGCGTTTCTGCCATCGGCGGTTGCTGCATTGTTTGGATCCAGCCGACAACTTGCCACAGGTCCGGTTGCGGTTGTATCGCTCATGTCTGCAGCTTCTCTTGAGCCCCTTGCCACTGCAGGCAGTCCGGAGTTCATAGCATATTCCATAACCCTCGCAATGGTGGTGGGGATATTCCAGTTTACTCTCGGAGTGCTGCGCCTGGGCCTGGTGGTAAACTTCCTGTCCCACCCGGTTGTGAATGGTTTTACCAATGCGGCTGCAATTATCATTGCCTCGTCCCAGTTTCCCAAATTTTTCGGTGTGTATGTGGACAAGGCACCTCACCACTATGAGACCATGATCCGAATGGCCAAGGCAGCGGCAGATTATACACACTGGCCCACCCTGGCGTTTGGAGTAGGGGCTGTGATTATCATGGTGGTGCTGAAGAAGATAAATCCCAAGATCCCAAATGTGCTGTGTGCAGTGATGATAACCACCCTTATCTCCTACTTTATCGGTTTCAGCCACGATAGGACCGTACCTGTCAGCACAATAGAGATGCCTGGACTCAAGGACATGATCAGGGAGTTCAATGAGACAGTGCTGGAGATCAAGAGGCTTGGACAGGAGAGGGCAGAGATAGGCAAGTTGGTTGATGAGGAGAAGAGCAAGCTGGAAGGTCATACCATCAGTCTCAGGCTTGCGGAGCTTGAGAACAAGGTGAATATGCTCACCGTCAAGATCGATCATGCCAAACACCGTGCCCATGAGGTCCGCTACAAGATCAGGCATCTGAAATTTGAGGCCTCTGAAAATGGCGATGAGATACGTTTCTATCCAAAGGATGCCATTCCGCCTGGCATAAAGACAGACGGTCGCACATGGCGGATAAAGATCAAGAACACCCCGCTGGACTTGAATGCCATCACCATGATGGGTGGGGGGGCTGTGGTTGGAAAGATACCTGAAGGCCTGCCACAGTTTGCCGTGCCGCATCTCAACCTGAAGATATTTTTCCAGCTCCTGCCCACAGCGGTCATAATCTCACTGCTCGGATTCATGGAGGCCATAGCCATTGCAAAGGCAATGGCTGCCAAGACTGGTCAGAGGCTTGATCCCAACCAGGAGCTTATTGGTCAGGGCCTTGGAAATATAGTGGGTTCCATTGGGCGCAGCTACTCAGTGTCCGGTTCGTTCTCAAGGTCTGCGGTTAACCTCCAGGCAGGGGCTGTGAGCGGAATATCAAGTGTCATAACCAGTGTGGTTGTGGTGATCACCTTGATGTTCCTGACCCCACTTCTCTATCATCTTCCCCAGGCAGTGCTTGCTGCTGTGATTATGATGGCTGTCATCGGTCTTGTAAATGCCAGCGGTTTTATCCATGCCTGGAAGGCCCAGTGGTATGATGGTGCCATCTCTGTCATTACCTTTGTGAGTACCCTTGCCTTTGCCCCGCACTTGGACAAGGGCATTATGATAGGTGTTGCACTCTCCATGGGTGTGTTCCTGTACAAGTCCATGCGTCCGGTTGTCGCCAGTCTCTCCATGAGTGAGGAGAAGGTGCTGAAGAGCGCTGAACATTACAGGCTCAAGGGGTGTCAGCATATTGCAGTGATCCGTTTTGACGGCTCCCTGTTCTTTGCCAATGCCAGTTATTTGGATGAGCAGGTTTCCAAGTACCGGATCGAGAGACCTGATCTGAGATACATCCTTCTTGATGCAAGCGGCATCAATGACATGGATGCGTCGGGTGAAGAGGCCCTGGCCCTGCTGATTGATCGAGTCAGGGCTGCTGGTATTGGATTTGCCATGAGTAGTGTAAAGGGCCAGATTATGGATGTGATGGAACGTACACACCTGCTTGACAAGATAGGTATGGAGAATCTGTTTCCTGATACTGCTGCTGCTGTCAAGGAGATCATCTACAGGATTCATCATCATACCGACCTGCCTGAAGGGGGATGCAAATCTTGTCCGCTTACAAAGTATCTGCCTGCATCTACAGAGGCATAGGAATTGCAGAGTAAAACCGCCAAGGCGTGATATGGTGACGGCTTGCGAGATGGCAGAGCCCCTTGGCACAGGGGGCCCTGCCTGGCCGGAAAACCGAAAAATAAGATTTTTTTAAGGAGTAGAGAGATATGGCAATTATTTCAATTTTTAGCGCGGATTACTGCAGGGAGGATGAAGTAGTAGGCGTGCTTGTACGAAAAACAGGGTTTCAGGTGGTAAGCGACAGTGATGTGGTGCGCGAGGCAGCCATGCTCGCCAACATGGACGAGGAGAAGATTGCCCGCGCATTTACCAACAAGCGGTCGGTATTTGATCGTTTTACCCATGAGAAAGACTATGCACTGGCCCATATCAAGCTGGCCCTTTCCAAGATGCTTCTTGTGTCCGTGGGTAATGACTACATCTTTCACGGTTATAATACCGAGCTTATTCCACGGGAGATCACCCACATACTTCGGGTAGGGCTTATTGCCGACAAGCAGTACAGGATAACCGTGGCCCAGGAGCAGGGCCTTTCTGCCAAGGATGCGGAAAAACTTATCAAAAAGTTGGATGAGGAACGGGCAAAGTGGCTGCTTGAAAACTGTAATGTTGAGAGACCCTTTGACAAGACCATGTATGACCTGATCATCCCCATGAACAAGGAGTCTGTTGAAGACGCAGCAGACCTTATCATCCATTACCTTGGCAAGGATATCCTTGAGCCCACCGAGGCCTCTCTCCAGGCCATGGATGATTTCGGCGTGGCTGCCAGGGTTGAGGTGGCTCTTGCAAAGAAGGGCCATGATGTCCATGTGAGCTGCCACAAGGGCCATGTCATTCTAACTATCAACAAGAAGGTCCCTCGTCTCAACAAGCTTGCTGAGGAGCTGAAGGAGCTTGCAAGTATTGTGAATGGGGTACAGTCAGTAGAGGTCAGGCCCGGCGAGGGCTTTTACGAAGCTGATGTATACCGCAAGTTTGATGTGGAGATGCCTACAAAGGTGTTGTTGGTTGACGATGAGCAGGAGTTTGTTCAGACCCTGTCAGAACGTCTTGCCCTGAGGGATATGGGGTCTGCCGTTGTGCATGACGGCCAGTCAGCCGTTAAACTCGTTGCCGAGGATCCGCCAGATGTCATGGTTCTGGATTTGAAGATGCCTGGTATGGACGGTCTTGAGACATTGAAACGGGTAAAGGAGACCCATCCGGAGACAGAGGTTATCATCCTGACAGGTCATGGCTCTGCAAAGGATGAGGAAGAGTGTATGAAGCTTGGGGCCTTTGCCTATCTACAGAAGCCCGTGGATATACAGAAACTGAGCCAGGTGGTAAAAGAGGCCAACAAGAAGGCCCAGGAAAACAAGAGTAAAAGAGGCTGAACTCAAGGTTTGGCTGCTATATAGGCACGTGTGCTGAAGCTGGTTCCCGGGTTGGTTCCGGGAACCAGTGATGAATGTGCACTCTGACGTCATCGAACCGGCACTGCTGGTCAAGCACCTGTCATGGCAAACGGGTAGCCGGGCAGCCCGTGCTTTTCCGGGCAGAGAGTTTTGGTACTCGGCAAGAGGGGACTCTCTATTTACCTATCCATACCTTGATATTGGCACCGTCTAATGGGTCAGATATTAGAACATTTGAAGCCGATTTTCTGGGATCACAAGGAGGTGGTGCCAGGGGAACACGGTGAACAGTATGTCTTCCGTCAGAAGTGGTGCGGACTGGTTATAATTATCTCCACGGTAACCATTATCCCGCTTATCCTTGCTACTTATATATATTACCAGATCAACAAGATAACCTCATTGGCCGAGATGGTTCGGCATACCACCATGCAGGCGCACGATGCCGCCTTGGATATCTCCCTGTTTCTGAAAGAGTATGTGAATGCACTGCGGTTTACTGCCCTGCATCATCCCTGTAACAGCGAGTGTGATGAAGAGGCTTTGGCGGAGGTGCTTCACAACCTTCAGAAGAGCTTTGGCGGGTTTGCCGACCTCGCGTTGTTTGACAGCCACGGCAATCTTCTTGTCTATGTAGGGCCGTTTGAAGATGCCCAGGCCCACTATGAAGACCGGGACTGGTACGCAAAGGTGAGTAAACAGGGTCACTATGTGACCAGTATGTTTATTGACAACAAAAAGGAGGCCCACCTCACCATTGCCGTTAAGATCATGGATATCAGGGGGCGGACCATTTTCCTGCGGGCCAATTTGGACAACAAGGCCATAAACACCCTGCTTGCAAAGCTGAGAATCCAGGATATTGAAGACATATTCCTGGTGCACAGGGACGGTACCCTGGTAACCCCCTCTGTATACTTTGGGCATGTACGGGAGCAGGCGGTAATACCAATGCCAGAGACACTTCCTGGGGCCATGGTGATCGAGGAGGATGAGAACGAGCCCCCAACCCCGGAGTCTCCCCTGATAGTTGGTGCTGCGCCTGTTGACAGGGAGGGGAACATAATACTTGAGATCGTAAAGGCACGGGGCATGCTGGACAAGGACCTGAAAAAGACCAGGAAGGTGCTGGCAGGTTTTATGGTCCCGGTAATCCTCATACTGTTCATCGGAATCCTGTACATATCCAAGTATGTGATAACCAGCGTTTATCTTGCTGAAATCCGCCGCCGTGAGTATCTGAGCCAGATAGAGCGGACAGATAAGCTGGCCTCCATAGGAAGGCTTGCGGCAGGTGTGGCCCATGAGGTGAACAATCCCCTTGCCATCATCAATGAGAAGGCAGGGCTCCTCAGAGATCTCTTTACCTTTACCCATGAGTACAAGGAGGATCCGCGAGTCATTGGGATAGTGGATTCCATAATTGAGGCGGTAAAGCGGGCTGGTACCATAACCCATCGTCTGTTGGGTTTTGCCAGGCAGATGGATGTTAGGGTGGGGGAGCTTGACCTGGAGCACGTTATCAGGGAAGTGCTCAGTTTCGTAAAGAAAGAGGCGGAGTACAAGTCCATTAACGTCATAGTGGATGTGGATGAGTCGCTTCCACATCTTGTTACCGACAGGGGCAAGCTCCAGCAGATATTCCTGAATCTGGTGACCAATGCCATTGCTGCCATGGATGAGGGCGGGGAGCTCAAGATCGTGGCAAAGCCTACTGGCGATGACCGTGTCTCTGTGGCAGTCATAGACAATGGATGTGGTATTTCAGAGGAACACCTGAAGCTCATCTTCGAACCGTTTTTCTCAACAAAGACCCATAGTGGTGGAACTGGCCTGGGGCTGGCCATAACCTATGGATTGGTGGAGGACCTGGGCGGTACACTGGAGGTGGAGAGCAAGGTGGGGAAAGGCACCACCTTTGTTGTCAATTTGCCATACAGAATTTCGGAAAAGAAGACAGAAACATCGGAGGAATAACCATTGAGAGTACTTTTAGTTGATGATGAGGCAGAACTGATCTCAACATTGGCTCAACGCCTGTCCTTTCGGGGGGTTGATGCAGACTGGGTTACCACAGGCGATGAGGCACTTAAGAAGGTCGCGGAGGGAGATTATGACCTTGCAGTGTTGGACGTAAAGATGCCAGGGCTCAGCGGTATTGATCTGGGTAATGCTATTCACGACATAAAGCCTGACATCAAGCTCATATTCATGACAGGCCATGGCTCCACAGAAGATTTTGAGGCAGGAACCCAGGCCAGTGGCACGGGATTCTATCTGATCAAACCTGTTGATATCGATACCCTGATGGCAAAGATGGAAAAGGCGCTTGAGATGTAGGCGGGCAAGGGGTTGATGTCCCTGTCTGCTGAGGAGTGGGAGAAGCCCTGTTGTGTCTGCGTCTCCTCCGCCTATGACATCAGGTAAACTTGGGAGTCGTTCAATTCAGGTATGATTTGGAAAAGCTGGAAAGGGGGCGGATGAATTGAAGGTGGACTGGACTATTACCGGACCCAGTGGAATCGGATTTTTTGGCAAGGTTACAGCGTCCATTTCTCATGAGCTGAAGAACGCCCTTGCTATAGTGAATGAAAATGCCGGCCTGCTTGAAGACTTTGTGCTCATGGCAGAAAAAGGCCTTGAGATTGACCCTGACCGCCTGGCCACAATCGCAATGCGCATCAGCGGGCAGATCGGCAGGGCCGACATGATAGTTCGCAATCTCAACAGTTTTGCGCATACGGTGGATCAGGACCTGTGTCCTGTGGATATCAACTCAAATCTGGAGCTTGCGTGCGCCCTGGTTTCCAGGATAGTTGCCATGAATGCAATGGCCGTATCTGTGCAGAGATCCTCCCAGGCCATAGAGATAAGTACGTCTCCATTTCTTCTTCAGCATCTCGTTTCCGCAATCCTTTTCTCCATTGCCAGGGCAGTGGAGCAAGATGCAGAGATAGTGCTCCGGCCTGAACAGGGTGATGGTGGTGTGGTGGTGCGGATAGAGGCTGTTTCAGGCCAGGTGGAGTGGGGCAAGCTGGACCTTGCTGCTGAAAACCAGGTGGCGGCCCTGCTTGATGCCCTGTGTGCATCTGTCTCGGTGAGACCTGAAGACAGCACCGTGCTCCTTGAGCTTGGCCACATATCTTGACCGTGAATCCAGCCAAACCTTCATGTTACGCCGCTTGGGCAGGCAATGCCCTGGGGCATGAAAAACTACCATGACCCTGCTATGTTTTAAATAATTTTGTGTCGTCTCTCCAGTAATTCATTTGTGAAACTGATGTCCCGGTACGCCCTGTGCGTTTGGGCTAAATCTGAAGCGTCCTGGCCATGTATCCTGTGAGTGTGTTGTTAGTTGCATCGTTTGTTGCGTTTCGCATCGTT
The DNA here is from genome assembly GCA_964638145.1 of uncultured Desulfobacterales bacterium. GTDB lineage: Bacteria > Desulfobacterota > Dissulfuribacteria > Dissulfuribacterales > QOAL01 > S144-17. Next base: position 68,974 of record CAZXAK010000020.1, read on the forward strand.
TCATAAGGCAACATATGCCTGTGGCAAAGGGTGCTGCCAGATTGGCAGATGAAGATGGTGATTTTGCCATACATTAAAAAGTCCCGATAATTTCGTGGGCAGAGCGGATACCTATTTCACCATGCAACACACCATGGCGGGATACAGAGGGTATTGAAGGCAGTTTGGTTGTGTGGTTCAAAATGAAACAGGGTGATTCTTTTAAATTGTGACTTCCTGCCAGCTGTCTGGCATAACGGTTGCAGAATTACCGCAGAGCTAAAAAATATCCCGTATCGGTGCGGGCTCTGTGTCCGCCCTCTGATAGTGATATGGATTTCGGGGGAGAAACCATTTTTTTAAAGTTTATGGCTGTATTTCAGGAGGGTTTTTTGAATGAAAGTGTTTAAACATTCAGTTTTATCCGTGTTGTTTGTCATGACGTGCTTTCTGCTCAGTGCAGCGCCAGCCCTTGCCGCAAGCAAGGCTCCGGTGCCTCCGTTCACTCCACAGATGGCAATTGTTATGGCTGTGTTGGTGTTTGCCATCCTGCTCTTCATATTCGAGTGGGTGAGGGTGGATGTAGTGGGCATAATCATGATGGTCATCCTGCCCATCCTTGGGGTTGTAACACCCAAGGAGGCCATCAGCGGCCTGTCCAGTAACGCAGTTGTCTCCATTATAGCGGTCATCATAATCGGCGCTGCCCTTGACAAGACCGGTTGCATGAATGTGCTGGCGCAAAAGATACTGAAGTTTGCAGGAAAGTCCGAAAGTCGTATCATAGCCCTGATATCAGGAACCGTTGCCTTTATATCAAGCTTCATGCAGAATATCGGTGCTGCGGCCCTCTTCATGCCTGCAGCCATAAGGATATCCAAACAGGTCAAGGTACCGATCTCCAGGATACTCATGCCAATGGGTTTTTGCGCAATCATTGGTGGTACCATCACCCTGGTTGGTGCCAGTCCTACCATTCTCCTTAATGACCTCATAGATCAGGCCAATCAGCTTGGGGCCTTTCCGCATAAGATCGAACCCTTGGGCCTGTTTACCCAGACCCCGATCGGCGTGGCCCTGGTGACTGCCGCAATTCTCTATTTCATCTTTCTCGGCCGTTTCATACTCCCTACATCCACTGCAGATAGTGGTAGTTCAGGCCTGTTGCCTGCATCCATTGCCGATACCTATTCTGACATTGATGCCCTGTACGAGCTTCATGTCCCTGAGCATTTCAGTGACCACAGGAACCTTCAGGAGATGGGTATAAGGGAGAAGTACCATCTTGCTGTGGTTGCCATAAACCACCAGGCAAGGCATCACAAGAACCTTGCCCCAAGACGTACTGACCACTTCATGCCCGGTGACGACATAGCTGTAATTGCAAGGAGCCGGGATGATGTCGAACGTTTTGCAAATGAGATGGGCCTTGAGATCAAGGACGACCTTGAGACCTTTGCCGAGGACCTATCTCCAAACAACGCCGGTATCATGGAGGGCATTATCACCGAACGTTCAGAACTGGTTGGAAAGACCCTTGGCGAGGTCCGTTTCACAAACACCTTTGAGGTCGTTCCCATAACTGTATGTTCCGGTGGGGCCTGTGTATTTGGCGATCTCTCCAATTACAGACTCAAGGTGGGGGATGCGGTCCTGATGTTTGGTCCTTGGTCCAAATTTTTCTGGCTCAAAAAGAGGAAGACCTTTGCATTCACCACAGAGATACAGGGCGAACTCATGCGCACTGAAAAGGCTGGTGTTGCCGTGTTCTGGCTGATTGTTGCCCTGTGTCTCGTCATGGGTTTCCAGCCGCTGATGGCTGCCCTTGGCCATCCTGAAATGAAGCTGTCCCTGTCCGTGTGTCTGCTTACAGGTGCACTTGGCATGATACTTACAAACGTCCTCAGCGTGGATGAGGCATATCAGTCAGTCGACTGGATGACAGTCTTCCTGCTGGGTGGTCTTATTCCGCTGGGCCTGGCCTTTCAGAAGACCGGAACCGCTGAGTTCATAGCAGTCACCATCATGAACGCACTGGGTAATGTCCCCACCATCATCTTCCTGCTGGTGGTAGGAATACTAACCTCCTTCTTTACCCTGGTGGTGTCCAATGTTGGTGCAACGGTCCTCTTGGTGCCCCTGTGTATGAGTATGGCCATTCAGGCCGGAGCAGATCCCAGGATTACGGCCCTTGTTGTTGCCCTGTCTGCATCAAACACATTCGTACTGCCCACCCACCAGGTCAATGCCCTGATCATGCGGCCAGGTGGATACAGGACTGTTGACTACGCAAAGGCCGGAGCGGGCATGACAGTGTTGTTCCTTGTGGTCATGCTGGCCATGCTCTATCTGTTCTACTGATATAAAAACAACATAAAACCTGAATTGAGCGATTCCCAAGTTTGCATGAGATGCAAGGCGGAGGATACACAAAAGACAAAACAATATTTCACATGATTTGAAACGCTCAATTCAGGTAAAACTATCGAAAGGGGGGTTACGGCCAAGGGCTTGTAACGCCCCTTTTTTATTTTATCCGTAGCGTTTTGGTCAATCCGGCCAGGGCAACCGAAAGATCGGCCGATGGAGATACAGCAGATATTTATATTAATGGCAATTCAGACCTAAAAGAAAAGATTTCCAGTGTGTTATATATATTCTTTCAGAATACATTATGAGCATAGTGTAATATTTGCGAAACAACTTTAACAACACTGTTACCAAAATCTTTTGTATAATAGAAGGTAGGGATAACAGATATCGAATTTCATGCAAGACTGGAGGGTTTCTATGGAAAAGGCTAAGAGCTGCAAGGTGGCTGTAATCCTATCGCTGGGAGTCGGTTTTATTGTAGCCTTGATTGCAGCGTATATCGGAGCGGAACAGATACATGCCACTAGTACTGTTGAGTTCTGCAATTCCTGTCACGAGATGAATATCTTTCACAAGGCCTGGGCCGCAGGTCCCCATGGCCCCAATGCGAAGGGTATTATCGTGGCTCGCTGTGTTGACTGCCATCTTCCCCATGACAGTCTCTCCAACTATCTCATCGTAAAGACCAAGGCCGGCCTGCATGACATCAAGGCCCACAAGATGGGCAAGAAGACCCAGTGGCTCAAGCTCTGGAAAAACCGTGGCCCATACTATCATGAGGCCTATGAGTCAGGTTGTCTCGAGTGTCACAAGGATCTTATTGCACCTGGCATTCCGCTAAAGGCCATAACTGCTCACAAGACCTATCTTGCCGGACAGTCCGAAAGGGACTGCCTGGATTGTCACTATAAGGTTGGGCATGGAGACCTGGTCCAGATATTCAGGGATGCAGGACACCAGTAAGTGTTTGTCGGTGGTATCAGTGTGTTAAGGTCTGCGTCAGCCTGGTTGGTGTGTGGCAATCATGATGGCAAGGTTTTTCTGTACCCATGTGGTCATGAGAAATAGAAGTAATTGGCAAAGCACTGTCTGTTGTATAGGTGTCATGGGCTATGAGGTATGAGCCAACCGTTCGTAGACATGGACCATGCGGATTGATGGGGCCTGCACTGCACCATGGGGAAAGGTGCTCACAGGATGTGCAGACGGAAAACCAGATAAAAGTACAGGGCGTTTGCGGCAGCACTTTTAGAATGGGGGTGTTGCCCTTTCAAACGGGGTAACATGAAAGTTACGGGTATTCAAACACCATATCAATGTTAATTTTTTCAAGGAGGGTAACATGAAAAGACATTATGCAGTGACTGGCAAAGTCATTTTTGCCGCAATCTTGGCTGTAATGTTTACAGCCACTGCGTGGGCAGCTCCTGAGTTCCACCCAAAGGAGCTGGTTATCAAGCGAGCCATGAGTGAGGAGGCCACAAAGTGTATCGAGTGTCACTCCAAACACCATCCCGGTATCGTGGAGTCCTGGAAGCTGGGCAAGATGGCTCATGCCTCGGTGACATGCTATGACTGCCACGTGGTTGACAAGAGTTCTCCCATGGCCACCCAGTGTTCAGGTATCAAGGGCTCTGATACCTACATCTCTGCCATGGTCTCTTCAAAGACCTGTGAACGCTGCCACCCGCAGGAGGTAAAGGAGTTCTTGCAGAGTGGACATGCCAAGCTTTCAAGTGCGGCAGTAGTTGATGCTGCCAAGCTCAACGGCAAGCTCATCAGGCTTCAGCACGACCTTGAGGGAGGAAAGTTCGCAGGTAACAGCGGCCCAAGCACCAATGCGTCAAGAGAGGCGGGGTGCCAGATGTGTCATGGTGGGCAGGTAGAGCTGGGGCCGGATCACAAACCCATTCATAATAGCTGGCCCGGTGGTATAGGCCACAGGTATCCTGACGGCAGCATCGGAAACTGTACGGTATGCCACACAAGGCATCAGTTCTCCGTTGCAGAGGCCAGAAAGCCCGAGGCATGCGCAAGCTGCCACCTTGGTCCTGACCATCCGGACATCGAGATATACATGGAGAGCAAGCACGGACAGATTTTTGCCACACACGGCGAGGACTGGGAATGGGACAGTGCACCTGATGCATGGCAGCCCGGGGACTACACTGCGCCTACCTGCGCTACCTGTCACATGAGCGGTATTGGCGATCTGCCCACCACTCACAATGTGAACAAGCGCTTGAAATGGGACCTTGTCCACAAGAAGAGCGTTATCAGGTCTGGTGAGCGTGGAGACGGTAATGCCGGTGCGCCTCTCATGAGAAAGGTCTGCGCAAACTGCCATGGACCTACTCAGGTAGCCAAGGAGGTTGCAACCCTGGATGATGCCGTGGCCCTTTACAACTTCTACTGGGCCGGTGCTGTAAAGATGAAGAAAGATCTTGAAGCAAAGGGCCTGCTCAAAAAGGACGCATGGAGCGACGGTTTCCAGGAGCTCATGTACTACCTGTGGCACCATGCAGGCAGGCGTGCCCGTCAGGGAGCTGCCATGAATGGTCCTGACTATGCTCACTGGCACGGTTTCTTCCAGGTATTCCAGATCTACAAGGATATGCAGGCAATATACGACTGGCGTATCAAGAACAACCGGATCGAGGAACTCAGCACTGTGATGAGTACTGGTCCTATTTAATCACTGGATAAAACGGTCATTTTGTGACGTGACCGATGTTGCAGGGGCTGTCAGTGGTGTGCTGGCAGCCCTGACTACTTAGCAGGGTTAGGGCATGCTGTCATGGACAGCCTGATTCACTCACGAAAGAACAGGAGGGTTTGATCGTGAAAAAGATTGTTTTGTATTTTCTTACAGGGGTAATGGCAGTGATGTTTGCTGCCTCTGTGTATGCTGCCACATATGACGTGCAGCAGCTCAACGGCAAGATCAAGGTGGATTTCCTGGAACAGTTCCGGGTGGAGACCTGGTCCGCATTTGATACAGGCGTGTCAGGCATGGAGTCGGACTACGGGTTTGCATCCAGCAAGATGCGTATTGGATTCGGTTATGATACCACCTATATCGACACCTATGCTCAACTTCACTGGACGCAGTTCTTCGGGCTTCCCAGCGATGCCACATACGGCACAGGTGGCCTCTACTACGGGGCCAATAACGGCAGTAACAAGGGCTATGCCGGTATCAGCCAGGCGTGGCTTCGTGCCCGTATGCCCTGGGTAAAGGGACTTAGCGCCAGGTTTGGGCGCATGAAGCTGAACGGTGGGCTTGAGGCAAATACACTTCCCCAGAACAAGACCCTCAGGTGGCTGAGGCAGAAACGTATATCCCAGAGGATGCTCGGTGCCTTTGAGTGGTCAAGGGTAGGCAGGTCATTTGACGGATTTGACGCAGCCTATGACACTGATACCTGGAATATCACCACTACATTCTCCCACCCCAGGCCAGGCGGATTCTACCTGAACATCATGGATACATCTGACAATGGTTACAGCACGGACGATATCGATATCGTCACGGTTACTGTTACCATGAAGGACAGGATGGTGGCAGGCCTGGACGCCCAGGCGTTCTACTACTACTACAATGATCATCGTGGGCTGAAGAACCAGAAGATCGCCGATGAGGCAGAGGTCAGCACCTTTGGTGCCAATCTCCTTTACAATACACCGAAGGTCGGGCCTGGAGCCTTTGATTTTCTCTTCTGGGGCGTGTTCCAGGGTGGTGTCTGGACGCCTCCAACCGGTCCCCGTGAAGACCAGCAGGGATACGCTCTGGCCTTTGAGGGCGGTTACAAGTTCCACGATGTGATGTGGCAGCCCTGGCTGCGCATGGGTTATTTCTATGGGTCCGGTGACAGTGATCCCACAGACAACGATCATGACACCTTCTTCCAGATGATCCCGACCCTTCGCATCTATGCCATGACCCCGTTCTACAACCTTATGAATACCAAGTACTTCTTTGGTGAGATCATGTTCAAACCCTGGGAGAAGCTCCTTGTCCGCACAGACGTGACAAAGCTCAACCTGACCAACTCCAATGACGGCTGGTACCAGGGTTCAGGCATGACCCAGGCCGATTCATTCGGTTATGTGGCCAAGACAGGTCACATAGGTACAGGTCACGATTCCATTGGCACCATGTGGGATATCTCCCTGTTCTTCAAGGACCTGTGCAGATATCAGGGGGCCTCGCTGGGCCTGAACCTCTACTACAGCCACGTGTTTGGCAACAACGTAGTGGAGGACAATTTCGCTGACAAGTCAGATATGGATTTCTTCTATGTGGAAGGGATCATCAAGTTCTAAACCGTCAATTCAGGGGCCGGCTTAATGCCGGCCTTTGTTTTGCTGTACAGTGCCTGTTCAAAGGGTCCTTTACAGCAGCAGACACACTGGAGGTAGGTTGTGAAGAAAGAGATTCACGTTTTTTTGCTTACCTGTATGCTAACTCTCCTGCTTGCTGGCTGCGCAGGTACCGGACATGAGAATGCCTCTGCTGCCAGGCCGGCTGGACAGCATCCGCAACTGACTGAACAGGAGAAGCTTACTCCATGCTCTTCCTGCCACAAGGATGTTACGCCTGACATTTATCAGCAGTGGTACAACTCGCGTCACGGGCTGGACGAGGTCAAGTGTTTCCAGTGTCACGGCACGTATGAGAATCTGAAGGTATCCCCTGATGAGACCACCTGTGCCGCCTGTCACAATGCCGAGTTCCAGCACAGTGTCAAGGGCAAGACCTGCTGGTCCTGTCATCCCGCACACGGGTTTACCGTCCACAAGTAACAACAGGAGGTTGAGTGAGTATGGGGCTTTCAAGAAGAGAATTCATAAAGAGGACTGCCGCCCTTACCGCGGCTTCATATGTGGGTATGAACCTGCCCTTCAAGACGGAGAACAGTGCCAGGGCCTCGTCTGACGTGGATGGATGGCACAGGGGTACCTGCCGTCTCTGCGGCACAGGCTGCCGGGTGGACCTTGGTGTGAAGGATGGAAAGGCAGTGGCCCTCAGAGGGGTTACTGATTCCAGGACCAACATGGGATTCCTGTGCATGAAGGGCATGCTCTTTTACAAGCTCATGGGGCATCCTGATCGCCTTACGAAACCGCTTTTCAGGGAAAGCAAAAAGGATACCTTCAAGGAGATATCCTGGGACGAGGCCCTGGACATTGCGAGCCGCAAGTTTGCTCAGGCAGTAAAGAGGTATGGGAATGACTCTGTGGCCTACTACGGGTCTGGTCAGGCCCTAACGGAAGAGACCTACATCTTCCAGAAGGTCATGCGGGCCGGCCTGCAGACCAACAACGTGGAGGGAAATCCCAGGCTCTGTATGGCAAGCGCAGTGGGTGGGTACATCACCTCCTTTGGTGCTGACGAGCCCATTGGTTCATATGCAAATCTGGAGAAGGCCAAGTGTTTCTTCATAATCGGGAGTAATACTGCCGAGGCACATCCTGTACTGTTTCGCCGTGTGATGCGAAGAAAGCTCGACCACAAGGATGAGGTCAAGGTGATTAACGCTGATCCACGTGTGTCTCCAACCTCCAGGATTGCTGACATGCACCTGCAGTTCATGCCTGGTACAGACCTGGCCCTCCTGCATTCCATGGCCTATGTCATCATAGACGAGGGGCTCACAGACCGGAAATTCATCGAGAACTATGCGGTGTTCCGTGTGGGCAAGGACAAGAGGCAGGTGGACTTTGAGGAGTACAGGAGATTCCTCAAGGACTACACTCCTGAAAAGGCCGCAGGCATGTGTGGCGGAAACATCACGCCTGAAAAGATCAGGACTGTGGCCAGGTGGTTTGCCACATCCGGCGGTACTGTAAGCATGTGGACCATGGGCATCAACCAGCGCAAGCGCGGTGTGTGGGCAAACAACCTGATACATAATCTCCATATCATCACCGGTCAGCTCTGTAAGCCAGGTGCAGACAGCCTGTCCCTTACAGGTCAACCAAATGCGTGTGGCGGTGTGCGTGAAGGAGGCGGTCTTTGCCACATCCTTCCTGCGCACAGGCTGGTAAAGAAGGACAAGCTGAGACATCAGGTGGAGGACCTCTGGGGGGTGCCGCGGGGCCGCATACCTCCCAAACCCGGTTACCATACCATGGCCATGTTTACGGCAGTAAACCAGGGCAAGATCAAGGCCATGTGGATCAACTGTACCAGTCCTGCCCAGAGCCTCCCCAACTGTGATCTGTACAACAAGGGACTTGCAAGGGAGGACTGCTTCATTGTGGTCACAGACATCTTCCCTACAAGGACCACCGAATATGCAAACCTCATCCTTCCCACTGCCTTCCACTTTGAGAAGACAGGTGTTTACGGGTGTACGGAGCGCCGGTCCCAGCTCACCAGGAAGGCGGTCAATGCCCCGGGCAAGGCAAGACCAGAGGTGTGGATAGTCAGGGAGTGGGCAACCAGGCTTGCCCGTGACCTCAATGACCCGGTTATTGCCAAGTGTGTGGAGCCTTTCATGGGGCTTGAGGAGGATTACGCCCTTCCTGAGGCCATTTGGAACGAATACACGCAGAAGCTCACTAAGGGCCGTGACAATGACCTGAGAGGGGCCACCTATGAGGTCCTTGCCCAGATGGCAGATGGGGTCCAGTGGCCTGCTCCCACCAGGGAGTTTGCCCTGAAGGGCGGGACGGTCATCAAGTTTGTCAAGGGATACGATCCCCTGGCCACAGAGCACTCTGTGGATGACAAGCCATACCAGTTTTACGGTCCGGCGCATGCTGACAGAAAGCTCTGGGTGTGGCTGCGTCCCAACAAGGGACCGGAGGAGATGCCTGACAGCCAGTATCCGTTCTACCTCTCCACAGGCAGGGTCATAGACCACTGGCACACCAGCTCCATGACAGGCCGCATAACCGAGCTCATGCGTGCCAATCCCTACGCATATGTGGAGATCAATCCGGCTGATGCAGAGAGGCTTGGCATAAGGCCTGGCGACATGATCGAGGTGGAGTCGAGACGGGGCAAGAATCTCCTGCCAGCCAAGGTCTATGAGGGACCAGTAAAGGGTATGGTCTTTGTCTACTGGTATGATCAGGCAGAGAGCCGCATGATCAACAAGGTCACAAAGGATGCCTATGATCCGGGTTCCAAGGAACCTGAATTCAAGATATGCGCCTGCCGTATAAGGCGGGTGTCCGGCCCCCGGCCTTTGCAGCCCTTCCTCGTGGAGTTAAAGTCATAGTCAGGTTGAGCGTCATGGTCATGGCCGTGCGGGGGCAGCCATTGCTCCTGCACTGTCTATGGCCTGTTTTTCCATCGTTTATTGTGTTCCAGATCATACTGCACGACACCTGAAATGCAGAAGCAACTGGCAAAAGCACCATCCGCCGTATAGGTGTCGTGTAGTATGGTTCCAGATTAATATTGTAATATTTCAATGAGATTTTATCTTGTTTTACTGTGTACAGTTGTGGCCATCAGTTTGTCCGGTTGCGCAGCGCACCAGAAACCATACAAGGCCAGTTTTTCCTTTCCCCACACCAAGTCGGCAAGATGTGACGAGTACTGGCTTACTTTGGAGCGGCTTATCAGCAACAGGCAGGCCATGTGCAGGGAACTCCTTCCCCTTGACGGGTTCCCGTATCTCCGGGGTACTGGCCCTCTTCTGCAGGAGGGCGTGAAGCTTCAGGACAGAAAGGCCCTTGCCAGGTGGCTCGAGATGATGAGGAGTGCAGACATGCAGGCGCGCTATCGGGAGATTGACGCGCTTCCTGATGCCGACTGGGCCGTTCTGTGCAGTGAGGCAGGTATATCAAACTGTGAAACCGGCAGGCTCAGGGCATATACAGCCCGCTGTTCAGCGCTTTTTCTGGGGGATGAGAGACGCCACAACGGTTTCATTCAGGAGGTCAAGGGTGCAGCGGTCAGTGCCCTTGAAAAAGGCCCTCTCGGTGGAAGGGCCTGTTTCAGAGACAGTGTGACCCTTGACGGTACCATACCGGACAATCTGCAAAAGGCCCTTACCGATCCTGAAGGCGGTTATCGCGGGGCTTCTTCCCTTGAGCAGAGGCTCAACAGGATCAGGACCCTGCCGTCAGGAACAGGAAGGTATCCATGAATTCATGCTGCATGGCATCTGCCTTTGCCAGTCGTTTCTGCATTTCAGGTGTCCTGTAGTGTGCCATGAACCATGGTGAATTGCATCAGGAACAGGGGGAATGTTCATATGCCAATAGCAGGTTTTGTAATAAATGTAGATCCGGCTGACCCTGCCCCGGCGCTTGAGGCGCTGGGTTCCATGGAATGTGTGGAGGTCCATGGACATGATGAGAAGGGCAATGTGGTGGCAGTCCTTGAGAGTGATACCACAGATGAAATGGAGTCCCTGGTGAGACAGATCAACCGCATAGACGGGGTGCTTTCTGTTGGCCTTACCTACTTCAATGCAGAGGACGAGGTGGAGAAGGTGGAAAGGGGAGAGTATGTCCCGTCCCGTTCCTTTGGAAACAAGGTGACATTTTAGCAATGGACATGCAACGCCGCAATTTTCTGAAGCTGCTGGCCCTGCCCATTGCGGCAGCTGTTGATCTCCCTGACGCAGAGGCAGGGCTGTTCAGGTCCCCTGTTAAGACCAACATACTCAGGCCACCGGGGGCCGTGCCTGAATCCCTGTTTGCCTCCAAGTGCATAAGGTGTGGAAGGTGTGTTGAGGTCTGTCCTTACAAGGCCATTGTCCCGCAGGATGTCTCAGAGGTGGGCATACATGCAGGCACCCCCCTGATAAATGTTAAGGAGGTGCCCTGTTATCTCTGCATGAAGTGCGTGCAGGTATGTCCCACAGGCACACTGCGCCCCATAGCCCAGGCAGAGACGCGCATGGGGCTGGCGGTTATCGACAGGTATGCGTGCATGACCTGGAAGGAGAACGGTTTCCTGCTGTGCCGTACGTGCTACAATGTCTGTCCGTTCAAGGAGAAGGCAATCAAACTCGATCAGTTACGCCCGTATGTGATTGAGGAGTTCTGTACTGGCTGCGGCATATGTGTGCACGGTTGCCCCGTAACCCTTGAAAATGGCAGGAAGGCCATAAATGTTGAGCCAGTATATGCCTTCAAATCGTGATAAATCAAATAGCAGGCGCATTGAAGGAGTGCCGTTTCGCAGGTACCGGTCAGTGGTGCTGTGCCTGGCATTTCTGCTAATTGTGCTGGCCCCTGTGCTTGCGAGCCAGTTTCATTTCAGCTTCATACAGGGGTGGTATCAGTCCATAAGTATCGGAAACCTCTGGTTTGTCTCTCCTCTTGAGGGGCTGGAGAGTATCCTTACCTCCCGTATGCTCTATGGCCCGTTGCTGATAGGCATGGCCATTCCTGTACTTATAGCCCTTTTTCTTGGCCGGGTTTTCTGTGCCTGGGTGTGTCCTATAAGTTTCATCAGCGAACTGGCGGATACTATCATCAGGTTTTTCAGTCGCAGGAGGTACAGAAGGCCATCTATCAGGCTTCCAAGGCGTCTTTTCTGGGCCTCTCTTGTTGCCGAACTCTCCCTTGCCATGGTTGCAGGGGTGCCTATCTTCGTTTTTCTTTCGCCTCCAGGGCTGGTTGGCCGTGAGATCATGATGTTTGTCCTGTTCAGGACCTTGGCAGTGGAGGGTGTGATAGTGCTTGCTGTTGTGGCACTGCATCTGTTTTCCCCCCGTTTCTTCTGCCGTTATCTCTGTCCTCTTGGTGCACTTCTCGGCGTCATAGGCGCTAAGAGAAGGCTGTACGTTGAATTTGATGTTGGCAGTTGCATAAAGTGCGGTATGTGCAAAAGGGCCTGCCCTCTGGGCCTTGATCCAAGACAGGGAGATACCCTTACTGCCTACTGCTGGAACTGCGGAGAGTGTATAGATTCGTGTACCACCAGGGCCCTTGGTTTCAGGTGGAAACCGCTCAGGGTAACTCCCATCTCCTCCCCCCTGTCAGAGGATCGTCCTGTTGGAGGTGCTACTTCTTCTGAACAGGAAACACTCGATTAAGGTATAAAAACAGGGTCCTTGGCAAGGACCGCCCCGCTGTGTTATTTTCCATCCCCTTGTGGTGCAGAATGGTTCGTTTGATCAAAGCTGCAGGCAAAGTATCACCATTTTGGGTAGTGCATGTGGCCTGATGCGCAGTTATCAGCAATGAAGGATCATGATGCATGACACCTGTACGGCAGATGGTGCTTTGGGTATGCTTTTAAAGCTCGTCAGTTGCCTTTTGCGTTTCAGGTGTCGTGTAGTAAATGAAAGATAAAGAGGGGGCTTCTCTAACCAGGGTGGGTATTAGGCAGCAGCCTGAGACGTGGAGTGTTTTTCAATGTCGAATACTGGACATGAAAGGTGGATGGAACTTGCCCTGGAACAGGCGTCAGAGGCGTTGAAACAGGGCGAGTTTCCTGTTGGATGTGTGCTGGTGGCCGGCGGCGAGGTGGTTGGTTCCGGTGCCCGGTATAAGAGTGCCGGGATAGATGTCAATGAGCTGGACCATGCAGAGATAATGGCCCTGAGGAACTGGCTCCAAAGGGGGCGTCAGGGGGCAGGGGGCTGCATAACGGCGTATGTGACGCTTGAGCCCTGTTTCATGTGTCTTGGTGCCCTGATGATAAATGACATCGGGCGAATAGTTTTTGCCTATGAAGATGTGATGGGAGGGGCATGCGGCACAGACTTTTCACGTCCGCTCACAGCGGGGCATGAACGTATGGCTGAAGGGCATATGCCTTGTAACACAGGCGGACATATCTATTTGAAGTACGGTTCGACGCTGTCAGACAGTAGGATCATTGGAGGAGTCATGCGGAAAGAGAGCCTTGAGCTGTTCTATGAGTTTTTCAGTAATGATTCCAATGAATATCTGAAGGATACATATCTTGCACATTATACCATTCAGCAGGGAAGGAGGCTGTAATGCAGGATGAACCGCATGGCAGTGCCAATAACGCAGGCAACGGGAGGCTGCCAGGCTCAAGGACTGTAGAGTTTCAGCCAGGCACACGCAACCTCTTTTTTCATATTCTCACCAGGTGCAATCTGAACTGCATGCACTGTTATATAAATCAGGAGCAGCATGGCACAGAGACACTTGATGCTGCCACCATAAAACGCTGGCTTGGTCTCTTTGTAAAGGGAAACGATTTCCTGGAGAACAGGGGGATATCGGCAGATAATGTACCTGAAAAGACAAACGTGATTTTCCTGGGGGGAGAGCCCACACTCAATCCTGCCCTTGCAGACGGCATCAGGGCGGCCCGGGCCCTGGGGTATGGATCTGTCACTGTGGATACCAACGGGTATCTCTTCAATGACATACTCCACAAGGTCAGGCCGGAAGAGGTGGATTATTTCAGTTTCAGCCTCGATGGCTCCACTCCTGAGAAAAACGATCCCATTCGGGGAAGTGGGAGCTTTGAGGCATGTACAGCAGGAATCAGACAGGCGGTGCAGATGGGATTTGGCGTAAGCTCCATATTTACTGCCAGCTCCCGCAATATAGATGACCTGCCCAACATGCCGGAGCTCCTGCATGATATGGGGGTGCGGCGTTTTTTTATACAGATCATTGGTATAAGGGGCAACTCTGCAAAAAAGGGAGGGGCGGAACTTCAGCTCCACAGAAAGAGGTGGGAAACCACAGTGCCTGACGTGGTGAAACGGTGTGCGGAGCTTGGGATATACGTTACCTGGCCCAGCGTGTATGTACCTGATGACAGGCAGTTTGCCTGTGCCGGTATAGTGGCAGATAACTATTTTGTATTTCCAAACGGAAGGGTCTATACCTGCCCTTTGTGCGAAGATTACCCAATCCATACATATGAGATTCGTGATGGAATGCTGGTAAAGAGGCCCCCCATAAATGAACAGGACCTTTATGGCCTGAAAATTCCGGAAGGCTGCGTGATGAACCGCATATTACATCCCATGAACATCGAGTATGGCCCTGACGGCACGCCAAGGGACAGGGTGGCTTGTTGCATGCTCAAGGAGGAGTTAATCCCTGCGTAGTTCGTCCATGACACGCCGCATATCATCTGGAAGCGGGGCCTTCCAGTTCATCCTTTCAGAGGTTGCCGGATGGGTTACCGAGAGTTCTGCGGCATGAAGCATCTGTCTTTCTGCCCGAACGGTCCTGTCGCCTATTCTTATCATCACCGGTCCGCCATATAGCCTGTCGCCTACTATCGGGTGGCCCACTGATGCCATGTGTACCCTGATCTGGTGCGTGCGGCCCGTATGTATGCGGATATCAAGCAGGCATGCCCCTCTTAGTTCCTCCACCTTCTTCCACCGTGTCAGGGCGTTTTTACCTCTGGGGGTGCCTGCTGCCATCTTTTTGCGCTGTTTTGGATGTCTTCCTATGGTGGTTTCCATGGCCCCGCTCAGGTCCTGCAAGTTGCCTGCTACAATGGCCAGATAGCGTTTGGCAGTGGTACGGGCCGCGAACTGTTCTGTAAGAGACTGGTGGGCCATGCTGTCCTTGGCAGCTATTATCAGGCCTGAGGTGTCACGGTCCAGCCTGTGAACAATCCCTGGCCTCAGGACATCGCCTATGCCGGCAAGGTCACTGCAATGGTGGAGCAGTGCATGTACAAGTGTCCCCGTCTCGTGTCCTGCTCCAGGATGGACTACCATGCCGGCAGGTTTGTTTATGACAATTATGTGCCTGTCTTCATAAATTATATCGAGAGGAATGTCTTCAGGGACAAGTTTTGCTGGTTCTGGTTCAGGTACATGGATTTCAATCATGTCCCCGTGCCTTACTGCTGTGCGCGGTACTGTTACAGGGACACTGTTAAGCATGACCCTGCCGTCTTTTATATATCTCTGAAGCCTTGTACGTGAGATATCTGACATGCTTGAGGCCAGGAACCGGTCCATGCGTAATCCATCTTCATTTGCTGTGACTCGAAATTTCATGTTACCTGATTGCTGGTGGCAAAGAGGTGGGATTCAAAAGTTGCAGGTCAGGGACAGCTTGCAGCCAATATGATGGGTGATGGAGCGCTCCCAAGACCCACACTGCACGACATCTCAAATGTAGAACATAAGTACCTGAACTGAGCGATTCCCAGGTTTGCATGAGATGCAAGGCGGAGGATACGCAGACGTACTGTTGTACTTCAAATATCCGACAGGTAAGCAAAGACTCCGTCGCAGCAGATCATGCGAAATTGGAAATCCCGCAGCGGTTTCAAATTATTTAGAAAGCAAAACAGTTACAGCAAACCCGTTGGGTAACGGGTAATTTTGCAAAAAACAACATTAATTTGCTGTAATTAAAGATAAAACAAGGTTTTGCATAATTTGAAACGCTCAATTCAGGAAGCAATTAGCAGAAGGTAGATGGTGCCTTTTCTCATGGTGTATCTGCTCACAGGGTACGACAATTTACTGCCTCTAAGTCTTTGCTTGCCTGTGAGGCGCTTGAAGTGCAGGGGAGTATACCTGCCATACCCTCTGCCTTGTATCTGTAGCACCCTGTAAGCAGATACGTTTCAGTCAGTTGGACGACAATGTCCGTCGAGAATCCTGTGGGGAGTTACATAATGATCTGTATCTAACAAGGAGATAGCCCCTTGCTTCATATGGCAAGATCCACATCAGGTATTGGTATGTCCGCACCAGAGGCCCCCCTTTTTTTGGTGCCTCCGAATATCTCCTCTATCTCCTTTTCGATTTCGGATTCCTTCTTGTTGCGTGCGATAGACAGCTCTTTTATGAGCAGTCCCCTGGCAGTGTCCATCATCTTTTTCTCACCAAATGAAAGCGGCTTGTCCATCTGAAGGATGTAAAGGTCCCTGAGTACGGTGGCCAGGTCAAATATGGAGCCGGTCTTGATCTTCTCCATATACTCCCTGTATCGGCGGTTCCATGTCTGTGTGGTGAACTCTACATCCTTTTTCTTGAGGATTGTATAGACCTGCTCCACCTCTTCGTCAGAGATGATGTTGCGCAGCCCAACGTTTTCGGCATTGTTCTGGGGGATCATTATCTTCATGTCATTGTCAAGGATGCGCATGATGTAAAAGAGTTGGGTGATTCCCCCAATGGTCTTTTCTTCTATGGCTTCTATACGACCCACCCCATGCGCAGGATAAACTGCCAGATCATCTACTTTGAACATAAAAACACTCCATTATGCATTATCACATTCCAGTGAAACGATATTTGTTTTGCCACGATTAAGCATTAAAGATACTGCAGGCTGCTGGTGATTAGCGGGTAGAGCTAATGGATGATTGTGAAAACGCATGCCATTACAACAGATTTCATGGCCTGCAGGTGCTTTTCAAGCAGAAAGTTCAGCGGCAATAATCTGTTATGATAACATATTTAATCCAATTTTTAAATAGGGGCTATGGTTTAAGGGAGGGAATCCCTCACAGGAGCATTCCATGTCTTGAATCATGCTATGGTCCATCCATAAATGGCCTTTTTGTCCTATGGCCACCTTGTTCGTTGGTGAAAGATGCCCATACACTCCAGGTACACTCGGATTTTTCACCTCTCGTGCCTTGCCGTATAGCCCCCTGTAACTCCGTACAGGATTTTTTGCAGGTGTTTGGTATAACTATTTGAAATGTCAGGAATAAAAGCCTGTAATGCGCATAACGTAAATACCTGTGCCAGCTATTGCAGTCTCCACCATGATTGGCGCAAGAAAGCCTGGCACTGCTCCTGACTGGCCCAGTGCCATTGCAAGGTTCCACAGTACCCATGTGCCCAGTCCAATGGCCATTGCAAGTCCAAAACTCATGGAAATGGCCCCTTTGATGCGGGATATGGTGATGGGAAGACCCACCATGAGCAGAAGTATGCTGAGGAAGGGGTAGAGTATCTGTCCCCATAACCTGGTTTCAAGTTCTCCGCATGGAAGACCTTCCATGCGCATGTGATGTACCGTGGATGCAAGGCTCACCAGATCCATCTGCTCGGCAGGTTTTCTCACAGCCCTAAAGTCATTGGGGGATGCCGGTAGCTTGCGCTCCAGTTCTTTGAAAAAGAAGGCCCTGTGGCCTGTGTCCTTTCCATAGGTCATGCCCTGGGAAAAATGCCATTTGCCGTGTGTGAATACGGCCTTTTCCGCAGCGATCATCTCTTTCAGTGAGTAGTCCGGATTAAAGAAGTACCAGTGGATGTTTTTCAGCTCTGTTGCATCGGGTCTTGTCACCTCTGCCTTGATGATGCTGTGTGGCCCTTTGAAGAAGAGTCTGCTTCCGATCAGTGTGCCCCCTGTAGATCTGTGGGTGGTGGTAGTCGCTTTTATGGCAGCGGCCTGGCTGTTTGCCTGTGGAATGACGAATGCGTAGAGAAGCAGAAGGGACAGAGACAGTATCCCCGCGGTAGTAAAAAAGGGGCGGGCAATGGTGCGAGGCGATATGCCGCATGAACGCAGGGCCAGCATCTCCATGTTTTTCGTGATGATCATTGTACTGAGCAGTGCCCCGAGAAGTATGGCAAGTGGGGCAAGTTCATATACCAGCCCGGGTATTAACAGGATAAAGTATTCTGCTGTGATCCAGATATTGGTCCCTGAGTCAATGAATTCGTCCACATGTTCAATAAAATGGACCAGAAGATATATCCCTGTGAGACCGGGTATGGTGATGCCCAGCATTACACAGAAAAGGCGTGTGAGATAGCGGTTCAGTATGGTCACAGTCTACTTGCGCCCCCCTTCCATGCCATAGAGTTTTTTCATGAGAAAAAGTACTGCCATGGCGCCGGTTATATTGGGTAACCACATGGACAGTTCTACAGGTATGATGCCGTTATGTGCAAAGTTGGCAGCAAGTTCCATTATCATGTAGTAGCTTAGAAAGGCGGCAAGTCCGATGGCAATGCCCCCTGACAGTCCGGTTCGGCCAAACAGACACCCAAGGGGCACTGCAATTAGTCCCATGATGAGGACCCCGCATGGTATAGCAAATCTTTTCTGCAGTTCAATACGGTAAGTTATGCGTTTTTCATCCGGGATCTTGCTGTGGTAGGCCATGGAATAGAGTTCTCCAACTCCCATCTCTCCCCTGCGCCGTCTGCCATGATCCTTGGGCAGTTGAAGCCTGAGCACATACTTCCCAAACTGCATCAGATCCACGGCCTGGTGTTTGGTGTTTATCATTGTCATTGTACCGTGGTGAAGTATGAGCATGGCCTTGCGGCCTGTTTCATCTGGCGCAAGCTCCCCGCTTCTTGCCAGTATGTCGTTTGTAAGGCCTGTCCTCCTCTCATCACTTATGAATATGCCCTTAAACCTTTTCCCCTCATGGCTGCTCTTGTCCACATAGAAGGTCAGGCCGTGCAGTGGTGTAAAGAAGACCCGTTCAGGGATGCCTCTGGTCAGTATCTTCTCTGTTATCTCCTGGAGAAACTGCTTGGAGGCGGTCTTTGAAGCAGGGACCACCACGATGGATACAAACAGTGCGCATAGCCACAGGATGCAGGTAACTGCAGTTACAGGTGCCAGTATCTGTCTGAAGTCCACGCCGCAGCAAAGCAGGGCCATGATCTCACTGTCCCTTGAAAGCCGCATGAAGGCCAGCAGGTTGCCGAGAAGGGTTGCAATGGGTATAGAGAAACCGAAAAAAGAGGGCAGGATAATTGACAGGAATCTGATGAATTCCATTCCGGTTATACCAGCCATGAGAAGTGGCTGGAGGAGTACCATCATCCTGCCAAGCAGCATGAACATACTGATGGAAGTGAAAGCAAGGATGAATGGAGGGAATATCTCCATTATGATCATTTTATGCAGGACGGTGTTTCTCATTAGTCTGTGGGAACTGTCTTCAAGTCTGGATTCAGCAGGTCAAAGAGCGCTTGCCCCTGTTTTCCCCTAAATTTTCAGTTCAGGCCCTCTTTTCAGGTACATCAGTTGCGGATATTCATTCAACGATAAATCTGTCTGATGTTAATCTTGATAATATCATGGTTGCGTTCATGTTGGCAGTTTTTTTGCGATGGGCCATACTGCAACTGCACAGGATATCTGGGATGCAGAGACTGTTGGCCCTGTAGATGGCCTGCAGCATGGGGTTCGGACTCAGTGTCCGGCCATCCGGGTGCTGGTCCGGCCGATTCATAAGGGAGAAGCGTAAAGTCTCGATGAAATAGACTTTTCCTGCAGGCTGAAATTTTGTATGTTCCTGTGTGGTGCCTGGTGGCAGGGCACTGTAACATGGGCATAAAACGGGTATTGCCTGGCAATCCCCCTATCAAATACAGTATTTTGGTTTTACATACAAACAGCAGTGACTGGAGAATATAAATGGCTCACAGAATAGAAGTGGCCCTTAAACCCGGGCTTAAGGATGCGCACGGCCTGAAGACTGCACGGCGTGCCGGTACTGATCTTGACCTCAATGTCAGGGAGTGCCGGGTAATCCATGTTTACCTCGTTGATACTACACTTTCAGAGGAGCACCTGCACGAGTTTGCCAGGGGACCATGTTCAGATCCGGTGATAAATATTGTTTCTGTAGATGCGCCCCTTGCATCTGAGCTTGAAGACTCCCATGGTTTTGATTTTGACTGGATCATCGAGGTGGGTTTCAGACCGGGGGTCACTGACAACGAGGGGCGTGTGGCAGCTCAGGCCCTGGAACTCATACTTGGCAGGGACCTGCCTGAGGGAGATGGTGTGTATACCTCCCTGCAGTACTGCATCAGCGGGGATATCAGTGCCGCTGATGCTGAAAATCTGGCCAGGGGGTTGCTGGCAAACGATCTTATCCAGAATATAACTGTGCTGCCTGCATCAGAGCTTGCAGCCCAGTGGAAAAGAGGTGCAGAGAGCCGTTTTTATTCTGTTCCAAAGGTGACTGAGAGTGCAGAGGTGCGGGTCGAGGAGATTGATCTTGCCCCGCTTTCTGATGATGAGCTGCTTCGCCTGTCCCGTGAGCGGGTGCTTGTGCTCAATCTGGAAGAGATGCACATACTCAGGGACCATCTGCTGCGTCCGGAGATAAGGGCAGAGCGTGAGGAAAAGGGCCTTTCCGCCATGTACACCGATGTGGAGCTTGAGGCCCTTGCGCAGACATGGTCAGAGCACTGCAAACACAAGATATTCAATGCCCGCATAAAGTATGTTGATGAGCACGGCAGGGAAGAGGTTATAGACAGCCTCTTCGACTCCTGTATAAGAAGGAGCACCTCGGAGATCAGAAAGAGGCTTGGAGACAGGGACTGGTGCCGCTCCGTATTCAAGGACAATGCCGGGGTGATAGCCTTTAATGAGCGCTATGACGTGGCCTTCAAGGTGGAGACACATAACAGTCCGTCTGCGCTTGATCCTTACGGCGGGGCCCTTACAGGTATCGTGGGAGTGAATCGGGATCCCTTTGGCACTGGTATGGGGGCCAAGCTCAGTTTCAATACAGACGTGTTCTGTTTTGGCCCTCCTGACTATGAAGGAGAGATACCAGAGGGGCTCCTGCATCCCAAACGCATATTTGAAGGGGTGAGAGAGGGAGTGGAGCATGGGGGCAACCAGAGTGGAATCCCCACTGTGAATGGCTCTATCCTCTTTGACGAGCGTTATCTTGGGAAGCCTCTGGTGTTCTGCGGCACAGGCGGCATCATCCCCCGCGAGGTCTGCGGCCATCCCGGATATGAGAAGAAGGCGCGTCCAGGCGATGCCATTGTCATGTGTGGCGGACGGATCGGCAAGGACGGCATACACGGCGCCACTTTCTCTTCAGAGGAGCTTCATGAGGGTTCGCCTGCAACAGCCGTGCAGATAGGTGACCCCATTACCCAGAAGAAGATGACGGATTTTCTCCTGCGTGCCCGCGACCTGTGCCTTTACAACTCCATAACGGACAATGGGGCAGGGGGGCTGTCCTCCTCTGTGGGGGAGATGGCAGAGGAGTCAGGCGGGTTTGAGCTTCATCTCGACCGGGCGCCTCTCAAGTATGCAGGGCTGCAGCCGTGGGAGATACTGGTCTCTGAGGCACAGGAGCGGATGACCGTCGCGGTGCCGCAGGACAAGCTTCAGGAGTTCCTTGACCTTTCAAGGCGTATGGATGTGGAGTCCACGGTCCTGGGGACGTTTACTGACTCAGGCAAATACCATTGCCTTTATGAGGGCAAGACCGTTGCATATCTCGATATGGATTTTGTGCACAACGGTGTGCCGCAGCTCAAGTTAGAGGCGCGCTGGACCCCGCCAACCCATGAGGAACCGGAGTTTACACCGCCCTCTGATCTTGGCAGGGAGCTGAAGATACTCCTTGGAAGATACAACATCTGCAGCAAGGAGTATGTGGTGCGTCAGTACGATCATGAGGTGCAGGGTGGCAGTGTGGTCAAGCCCATGACGGGTGCCATGGATGACGGGCCAAGTGATGCCGCTGTAATAAGGCCTGATCTGGAATCCTTTGAGGGGCTTGTGGTGGCTCATGGCATATGTCCCCGCTACAGTGACATAGATACCTACCACATGGTGTGCTGCGCAGTGGATGAGGCAGTGAGAAACGCCATTGCCGTAGGAGGCAGCCTTGATCTAATGGCAGGCCTGGACAACTTCTGCTGGTGTGATCCCGTACAGTCCGAGAAGACGCCTGACGGTCACTACAAGCTGGCCCAACTGGTCCGGGCCAACAGGGCACTGTACGATATATGTACCTGTTATGGTGTTCCGCCAATATCCGGCAAGGACAGCATGAAGAATGACGCAACCATCGGCGGTGTCAAGATATCCATACCCCCTACACTCCTGTTTTCCGTGGTGAGCAAGATGCCGGATGTGAGGCGTGCGGTCACCATGGATGCCAAGGCCTCAGGAGACCTGGTTTATGTCCTTGGTGTGACACGGCCTGAGATGGGGGCTTCCGAATACTTTGCTGACAAGGGCTATGTGGCCAATTCAGTGCCTGTGGTGGATATTGAGCAGGCCGTGAGGAGATACCGCGCCCTTGAGCAGGCAATAGCCCAGGGGATTGTCCGTTCCTGTCACGACTGCTCTGACGGTGGCCTTGGCGTGGCCCTTGCCGAGACAGCCTTTGCAGGTGATCTTGGAATGGTCATAGATCTGGATGTTGTGCCGTCTGAGGGGATCGACCGGCTTGATTATCTCCTGTTTAGCGAGAGCCAGAGCCGTTTTGTGGTAACAGTGAGTCCGGGGGATCGCGCAAGGTTCGAAGAGATAATGGCCGGAACGGACTTTGCCGCCGTAGGCAGGGTCAATTCGGTTAAATATCTTGTAATGGGTTATAAGGCCGATACAGTGATTAATGAGTCTATAGAGGAGCTGAGGGCTGCGTGGCAGAGGCCCCTTGCATGGTGATGAAGGGTATTGAGAAGGATTCGGGACAGGTCTCAGAGGACTGTGCAGAGGGGCTTGCATCATTTGACTCCGACCTCCAGGCACTCATAGAGGACGAGCTTTTGATGCTTCGCCATTCAGGTGAAATACCTGAAATAGCACTGCATCAATCCATATACTTTCTTTGTGAGGACCCTGATGGGCCGCGTCTAAGCAGTATCCCTTATGAGGCCCTCTCTCTGATGAAGAGAGCGGTCTTTGAACGCTACCGCGTGATCTGTCTGCGTGATCTGAAGCCTGAGAACAGGGACCTCTCCATTTACCGGGGCGTGGTCAGGAGCATAATGAACTACAGGCGTCTTGTGCGCTTCTGTAAGCTCGAAGGCATTGACTACTCGGAGGTAACAGGGGAGATTGCCCGGTTCCTCAGGGATTTTCTGCAGCAGGAGGTGGAAGACGTGGTGTCAGGAAGGCGCAAATCCTGTATCAACTGTACCTACAGGGACCTGCTTGGTTTTGTGCAGGCCCTTGGGATGGACCCAGGTGATCTTCCTGAGGGTATTGAAGATATCTGCCCGGAAAAGGGGGCATATGACAGTTGAGGCATGTTCGGATAGGACTGACTCCTTTCCGGGCATGTTGGCCAGGGGCTTGGCATAGTGCGTAGCTGTGGCCTTGATGGATGGTGGTGGTAAGGATGTCTGCCGCTAAGAGAATATTTGCCATAGGAGATATCCACGGATGTCTTCACAAACTTGAGACCATCATGGGCCGGATTCATGTATCTGCGCAGGATACGCTGGTCTTCCTCGGGGATTACATTGACCGGGGGCCAGACCCAAAGGGCGTGGTGGACTACCTCCTTAACCTTAAGGTAGAGTGTGAAGGAGAGGTTGTCTGCCTCAGGGGTAATCATGAGGAGATGTTCCTTGATTATATCGCTGGTATAAACCAGGAGGCCTATCTCTGCTTTGGGGGCAGGGCCACGGTAGAGAGTTATTATGCCAATACTGGCAGATTCAGGGTGCCTGAAAGTCATCTCGATTTCTACAGGGGGCTTCCAAGTTTTTATGAGACACCTGACTATGTATTTGTCCATGCAGGCCTGCGTCCCGGTGTACCCATATCCCAGCAGGTTGATGAAGACAGGCTCTGGATAAGGTCACTGTTTATAAACTCCAGTTATGATTGGGGTAAACGCGTGATATTTGGACATACGCCCTTTCTCGTGCCGCACATCGAGGAGAACAAGATCGGCATAGATACCGGTGCTGTGTACGGTAGGGACCTGACCTGTCTGATCCTGCCAGAGGTGGATTTCGTGTTTGCATGAGGCAGGGGGCCAAGGTTTGAAAAACCTTTAGGCGAAGGCCTGACACAGCAGCTCAGGTGAAATGGGGAATCCCCCAGTGGTTTCAAATTATGTGGCAATCAAGGCGTGTACGCCAGCCATTGGGTGACGGGCTATTTTACAAAAAACAGCATTAATCTCCTGCAATCACAGATGAAATAGAATTTCACATGATTTGAAACGCTCAATTCAGGTATTTAGCTCAAAAAGGGGGCTTTGCCTGAGCGACTTCCGCCTATTCCGCCTATATCTGAAGAGTTGTAACAAGTTGAGTTTCCTGTCTAATCAACGTTGTTCCGTTTTTTTCTTCATCAGTGCCTCTAAGATACGCCTCTGAGCCATGCGTTCTCTTCTGTTACGTGCAACCGGTATGGGGTTTCCTGTGTCCCGGTGCAGCCCGGTGACATACATGGCCGTGGATATTGTCCCGGGGGTTGGGGTAAAGTCCTGAAACTGTCTTACTTTGAGCCTGAGGCGTTTAAGGTCAGCGCTCAGTGCCTTCATGTGTTGAATGGTGCAACCAGGATGGCTGGATATGAGATAGGGGTTGAAACCTGTGCTGATCCCCTCTTCCTTGCATATCCGTCGGGCCATTGAGAGAAATTTTTCCAGTATCTCCTTCCCGGGTTTATGCATGAGTTTGAGCACAGCAGGGTGGGTATGCTCAGGTGCAATTTTCATCATGCCAGAGGTGTGCCTGAGTAGAAGGGCCCTGAGCAACCGAGGGGTTTTTACAAGGATATCCATGCGAAGGCCTGAGGAAACGAACAGGTGCCTGACCCCCTTGATGCTGGCCACCTCGTCTATCAGGGTGAGGTACTTCTCCTCATCCACCTTCATGTATCTGCATATCCTGGGAAACAGGCAGTCTCTGCGCTTGCATGGGGCAGGATTGGTGCATGAGGTGCCGTATAGGTTGGCTGTGGGGCCGCCAATATCCGTGATGGTACCGTGAAAGTCCTGCATCTTGACTATTTGCAGCGCCTCTTTTACCACAGATTCCTTGCTCCTTTCCGTGATTACCGGCCCCTGATGCCGTGCAATGGCGCAGAAGGAGCAGTTGCCAAAGCAGCCCCTTATCACGGTAATGGAGTGGCGTATCATCCTCCAGGCCGGTATGTCTCCTGCGGCAGGGTGGGGTCTTCGCGTAAAGGCCAACTGGTACAGCCTGTCAAGTTCATTGGATGTCAGGGGGGCGGCTGCAGGGTTTTGAAGCACAGCGCTGCCTGACTGGTCCTGCAGTATCAGCCTGTCTGACAGGGCGCGGGCATGCCTGTCAATCTGCAGCTCTGCCTTCAGAAACAGTGAAGTGTCCTGCCTGATGGCATTGAAGGATGGCAGGATCGTGACATCAGCGCGGTCAGTAAACTCCCTGGCCATTTTGGGTGTGAGGCGCTGGCACGTGCCTGGTATGCCGTGGAGGTCCTGGGATTTCCTGAGCCTTGTGGCAATTTCAAGCACAGCCCTCTCTCCCATGCCGTATACCAGCAGGTCTGCCTTGGCGTCAGATAGCACTGACTTCCTGAGTTTGTCCTGCTGGTAGTCATAGTGCACAAAGCGTCTGAGTGATGCCTCGATTCCCCCAAGGATTACCGGCACGTCTCCAAATGCCTGTCTGGCAAGGTTGGCATAGACTATGGTGGCCCTGTCAGGGCGCCTGCGGTTCTTTTTATCCCTGTGGCTGCCGAACCACGGATTGCCTTCAGGAGAGAATGGATCGGACTGTCTGACCCTGCCGTTACCTGTGTAGTTGGCAACAATGGAATCCATATTGCCGGCAGTTATACCAAAGAACAACCTGGGCTTTCCCAGTCTGCGGAAATCATCTGGTACCCAGTGACGGGGCTGGGGGAGGATGGCCACCCGGAAGCCGTGGGCCTCGAGCCATCTGGCGATGAGTGCCACACCAAAAGATGGATGATCTACATAGGCATCTCCTGAGACCAGCACAATGTCAGGTCGGTCCCAGCCAAGGATGCGCATCTCTTCAGGCGTGGCAGGTAGGAATCTGTTTCGTTGCCTACGGCTTTCCTTTGGTATTTTCACGGTCTTGGTCGTTACGGGACTTCCATGTCTTGGTTATGCCAAGTTGCGAAGGCAGGGATATCTCCACCACTGTGCCCTTGCCCTCGGTGCTCGTTATGTCAATGGTACCACCGTGCTCTTCTACTATCTGCTTGACCACTGAGAGGCCAAGGCCGGAGCTCTTCCCCTTGGTACCAAAAAATGGAACGAAGATGTCTTTGAGCATGTTTTGAGGTATGCCGATCCCGTGGTCCTCTATGCGAATCAATGCGCCAATATCAGTCCTCTCGGTGGAAATTTCGATCTCCTGGCCAGGCATGGATGCCTCAATGCCATTGCGGATGCAGTGCAGTACACTCATCTTGAGCAGATAGGCGTTACCCTCCACATAGAGCGGTCCGTTCCTTTTCACGTACTTCAGTGTGATCCCCTTCTCCTCTGCCTCCTGCCGCATAACCTCAATGGCATCTTCCACAAGCCTTGTGAGTTCATTCCGTGTGAATGCCCATGTTAGATCTCCCTTTATGGTTTCGAATTTTTTTACAATGGAGTTGAGCCTGTCTGCCTGCTCCAGAATGGCCTTGAGGCGCTGTTCACGTTCTTCTTCTGTGAGGTTGTTCTTGAGCATTCGGCGTGCAAGCCCTCCGATCACCATGACCGGATTTCTGATTTCATGTGCCACGTTAAGGGCCAGTTCAGCCCTTGTGCGTTCCGAGACTATGGCCTCTGTATTCTGGTTGAGATTCAGAAGCTCCTGGCTGATCTTCTTGATGCGTTCCTTGTCCCTGATGCTCCTTGCCATTATCCTCCGCATGGTGTGAAAGAACAGGGTGAAGGATGCAATGGCAAGGAAGGTGGCCGTATTGATGGAACCACTGATAGGCGAGATCTTTTCCCAGCATGCCCTGTGATTTGTAAAGACCAGAAGATGCTTGAGGATATGTCCTGCTGAACGCGAGAGGGAGAAGGCGAAGAGTGCGGCAAAGAGCCACACGAGATAGCCATACATGAAGTTGTCTGGTTCGCTGCGTGACAACGCCCTTGCAGTGATGAGGCAGAGAAGCGATATTATTATCATTGCCACGCTGCCTGCCAGGTCGATTATCACAATGTGGAGAGGTAGGGTTACAGAGGCGGTCATGCGTTTTTTTGCTCCCTTTCTTCAGCGGCATGGTGCGTGTCCTGGAGTAGCCTCTTTAATCCGGCATAGAAGTACAGCATTGCAGCGACACAGACTATATTGTCCAGTTTGAGTATGTGCCATGTCAGTTCCATCCATGCCGGTACACCATTGTTCTGCCTCATGGCCGGCATGGTATAGAGGGACAGGATATGGCCAGTAAAGGTCATTATGTTCCACACGGTGAGCAGGGCGGCACCTATGGCCATGCGCTGCCATCCTTGATCTTTTCTGAACCGGCTGCTCCTTATCCCGTACCATAGGCCGATCATGGACAGTGCCAGGCAGATATGGGCAAGTTGATGTATGTACAGCCCTTCTGGTGGACCGTGTTCCTGGAATGCCAGGGCAGGGGATGCCCACAGGAGTATGACGGGCAGCGCAGGTAAAAGGCGCATGAGAGGATTGGGCCGCATTACTTGCCTGTTACCTCTATCCATACCTTCCTCTTTCGTGGACCGTCATATTCACAGAAGAATATCCTCTGCCAGGTTCCGAGGCAGAGCCTGCCTCCCTGCAAGATCACCTGTACGCTTGATCCTGTGAGTAGTGTCTTGATGTGCGCAGGCGAGTTTCCCTCCATATGCCTGTAGTCGCTGTCCCATGGGACAATACTGTTGAGCACGTGCAGTATGTCCCGTTTTACCATGGGGTCAGCCCCCTCGTTAATGGTAATTCCGCCTGTGGTGTGTGGGCAGTAGACTGTTACTACGCCGTGGTTCACCCCGGTCCTTTTTACTGCGTCTGCCACTTCACCTGTAATGTCAATCATCTCCGTGCGGCTTGATGTGCTTACTTTGAATTCTTCCATAAGTTCTCCTCTTTCTGTAGCTATGTATTTGCAAGGACGTGCCCATTGAGATGGAAGCCGTTGCAAAACCTGCCAGTTAGCCTGGAGAATGTGGATCAATCCATGGCTCATACCATACATAATAATTCCCTTGATGAAAAAAGAAAATCATCCGATGCGATAGAGTGAAGGTATAATAAAAAGTAATATTGATACTTTACATTTAAAAAAAGTTCATCTAAGAAAATAACAGATATTTTTTGTCCTGGACTCTGTCAATCTCAAGAACGGTCATTGGAGATTCAGGATTTGGGTAAGAGGTGTTTGCCACGGCCGCAGACAAGATGGAGCCATGACTGCTCTGTAACAGGGTAACTCCTCACAGGACCCTTTGTGGGTATTATCGTACAACTGTCTGAAATGTATCTGCTTGCAGGGTGCTGCAGATACAAGGCGGAAGGTATACAGGTGTACTCCCTGGGCTTCAAGTGCCCGACAGGTAAGAGAAGATTGCGAGGCAGGAGATGCGGTACCCTGTGAGTAGATACGTAACAGTCAGAAGGAGCCTTCCTTGTATAGTTGATCGTCATGTCTTCTCCGCTGTTGCCAGAAGTATCCGCGCTGCGCCGTGCATGCCTTCAAATTTCAACAATATCTGAATACTGCAATCCCGTGAGGTGACAAATGATGAGGAGAGTGTTCGATCTTTCATTTGTCTGTCACCATCAGTGGGAAGAACGGTTGAACAATCTCCCATGTATCCGTATGGGCCGGATTGCCAGATTTGCTATGTAAGCTGTGTTTCAGGGGAGTTGAAGTGTGCCAGGAGGTTTTGCATCTTTGGCCCATCTGGCAATCGCATGATTTGTCAATGTCTTTCGTTGCTGTTTGAGGACTGTTCATTGTGCGTGGTTTGCGCATCATGATGCAGTCTGTTTTCTCCGGCTGTCATGCAGGCAAGCCCCGGACAGTAACCGTTTGGGGATTGCGTTCTTGAACAACAGAAATGTGCTGCAGGATCGTGGGAGTCCTGTGAAATCAGGGAAGTGATGGGACAGTGGGATGAGTGATATAAAGAATCGACTGCTGGTGCTGGATGGCGAACCGGACATTCGGCAGGAGCTGATGAGACGTTTTGAGGCAGAGGGATTTGAGATTGTCCGGGGACTTTATGTGAGGGATGGGCTGGAGTTGCTCAACAGCTCTTTTTTTGATGTGGTTGTCACTGCCCTCAGTTTGCCAGATGGTAGTGGTGCTGAGGTCTTGAGGTTTTGCTCCCAGTACTGTCCGCGTACAAAGGTCATATGTATCATTGACAGGGCCGTTGGGGATAACGCCGACTTGGCCGTAGAGTACGGGGCCGATTATATGGTGTCCAGGCCGTGTGACCCTGACATACTCTTCCATGCTGTGAAAAGGTGTTTGCGAGATATGAATAGGGAAGAGGCCGCAGGCCTTGAGAAGCAGCGTTACAAGGCCCTGGTTAATGAGCTCTCGGATGGATACTTCCTCCTTGAGGACAGAAAACTGATCTATGCCAACAGGGCTATGGCCTCCATGCTCCGCTGTTCTGTGGCAGAACTCGCAGGCAGTGAGTTTACCTCTTTGGTAATGCCCGAGATGGGGGAGAAACTGCGGTTGGGGCTGGATGCCCTGGAGACAGGCCGGGCATGTGTGTGGCAGGAAGAGCTGGTACTGTGCGATGCAGGCGGCAACGAAATCCTGGTGGATGTCAGATTGAGCCTCTCGAACCGGGGAAGGCGCGTCCTTTCCGGTATGTGCAGGGAGATAACCGAGAAGGATATGTTGTGGGAGAGGCTCGTCAGGGCAGAAAAGTTCGCCCTCATGGGTGAGATGACCGCTGGTATTGCCCATGAACTCAATAACAAGCTTACACCCATCCTCGGTTTTGTGGAACTGCTGCGCATGAGTATAAGTGATACTGAGAGCCGGGGAAAGATCGATGCAATTTATGGTGCAGCACTCGGCGCCAGAAAGATAGTTCAGTCCCTGCTCTCCTTTGCCCGCAGGAAGAAGAAGGCACCTGTTCCTGTAAATGTAAACAGCCTTATCGAGACATCTATCGCCCTTGTCCAGTCAAGTTTTGTAAGCTCTGGCGTGGAGGTGAACCTTGATCTGGAACCTGGCCTGCTGACAGTTAAGGCCGATGCCGTGGAGATTGAGCAGGTGCTGGCAAATCTGTTCAAGAATGCCTTTGAGGCAATGGGAGAGTCGGGCCAGCTTACTGTGGAGAGCCGGCGTGAAGGGCCAGATGTGGTTATCACGGTGCGAGATACCGGCCCGGGCATACCACCCGAGATACAGAGCCGCATATTCAAGCCCTTTTTTACCACAAAGGATCATGGAACCGGGACAGGGCTGGGGCTGAGTATCTGTAACGGCATCATAAGAAACCATGGAGGCCGTCTCGATGTCCAGAGTTGCAGCAAGGGCACTGTATTTATGATCACCCTGCCTGCAGCAACCGAAAGGGTGCGCAATTCGTCTTCTTCAACCCATTCTATATGCAAGGAGAGTATGATGCGGCGTACTGCTGGTTCGGCAACTCATGTGCCTTCAATGCTGGTGGTTGATGACGAGCCGGAGATTGGCCGCCTGTTCAAAGAGCTTTTTTGCTATAAGTTTGATATTGAGGTGGTGGAAAATGGCAGAAAGGCCATCGAGAGGATTGGCAACAGAGATTTTGATATCATCATATCTGACATAAAGATGCCTGAGATTGATGGCATTGAATTTCACAAGATATTGGCAGACAACTTCCCAAGATATCTGAACCGGATCATATATACCACAGGCGTCACCTTTGACCCCAAGGCAAGCGCGTTTCTTAGCCGGACCGGAGTGCCATATCTCTCCAAACCTTTCAAGGTGGCCCATCTCATGAAGCTGGTTACCAGAATGCTTGAAAAACAGGAAGGAAAACAGGCAGTAGCCTGAATGGTACCCACGGTCTTCTCGCGGGAGTTTTTCAGTTCGCTTTCCACTGTTTATAACTGCGGTGTTTTCAGGGAATGATTTCAGAATAATATTGCCTGCACCAGATATGATGCTGCACAAACAGGCGATCTCTCATCCTTGTATCATTCAGTATCCCTGTATATCTCCATATACGACACCTGAATATAGAAGCAATTGCCAAAGGCAGATGGTGCTTTTCCTGTGGTTTTGACCGTGAGCAAATTTATCATTAACAGATCATTGCAACTGATTAGTTTTAAAAGCATGATAAAAAGCACCATTTGCCATAAGGATGCCATGTAGTATGATCAGGATGAAATGGGGAGTTCCCTCTTGTTGAGGGCCTCTCTGAATCTTGATAGCTGTTTTTGGTAATACTCAGCATTTGAGGTTGCCCTGATCAGTGCCTCTTTTTCGGTTTCTATGGCCTTTTCCACATATCCATTAATAAAGAAACACTCTGCAAGGGTATCCAGTATGTAACTGTTTGGACGTAGGGATGCTGCCCTTATGGCCAGCATCAGGGCACGACGTGGCTTCCTGAAGTCCTGACGCCCTGCTGTTGCATAAAGCCACGCCAGGTTGTTGAGTATCTCAGGATTGTCCGGTTCAAGTTCAAGTGCCCGAGTATATGCCTCGGCAGCCTTTTCATACTGATTATTTTCTGCCATGAGCTGCCCCAGTACTATGTACCATCTGGCGTTTTCCTGACCGTGTGATTTCAACTGGGCGATGTATGCCTGAACCAGGTTGGTATCTGCACTCTTCTTCCATTGCTTGACAGGCAACATGTTGGGAAGCAGAAACAGGACCAGGGCAGCGGCCATGAATACCCCTCTTGCCCTGTTGAGCTTTCTTTCCTGGGCAATCAGCCTCTCGGGATATTCAGCCGCTTTTTGCAGAAAATCCACACGCTGTGCAATGCTGTAGTGGTGCCAACTGGGTTTTTCCCTTATGCCCCCTGACAGGAGGGCCACCTTTTCCAGTGCGGAGATCATGTGCCAGGGGTGTCCTTGGGTCCTGAATACAGACATGTCCGCCTGTCTCTCAAAGTTCCTCATGAACCAGCCCAGGAGAAAACGGAAGTAGAGTACTATGAGTAGCAGGAGGGGAAACACGGCGAGCAGGGATGTAACGGTTTCAGGGCTGTGTTCCAGTAGTGTGAGAAAGGATATGAAAAATTCCCGTGATGTCAGCCACGACCAGACGGGGTCTATCAGACGGTACACCACCACCGAGTATACCCCTAAGAAGAATACGTACCAGAGCATGTGTCGTTTCAGCACATGCTCTGCCTCATGAGAGAGCACAGCCTCTATCTCTCCTGTTTGCAGGTACTGGAGTAGGCACGGCGTTATGAGAATGTATCTGAATCTCGGGATTATCCCGACTACTGCCGCTGTGCATGCCTTGCCGCCGCCAAGGGGCCAGATGTATATCTCGTTGAAGGATATCCCTGCCTTTTTTAGAAAGTCCAGGATATCATCCTTGAGCTTTCCTTCTGGCATGGGAAAGCAGTGCCACATTTTTCTGAGCATTGGCGGGATGAAGAATATAAGCACAAGGGAAAACAGGGCAAGGGTTATCAAGGGGGCAGCACTTGAGTTGAATATGCCTCTCATCCATGGCGGGGCAAGGCGGGATGCCAGCTCAATGCCTGCGCTTAGAACGAGGTAGGGAACAAGTGCAGGGAGTATCAGTCCAAACCGTTCCCTGATTTCCTCTGTGACCGTACGTTCTTCATGGTGAATCTTGCGTACAGCCTGCCAGTTGGCAGCCCACAGCATGGTCAGGTAAACAAAATAGAACGCAAGTCCTACATACTCACTGAGCAGGGGAAAGGATCGGAAGCCCGGGATCAGTTCCAGCATGTCCTTCAGGTCAAGTACGTAGAAGTCGACTATCAGCGGAAGGATAGCCGCTGCCTGAAGTTTTTCAAAAATGTTCTGCTGGCGCTCTGCTCTTGCGCGTTTCAACAGGAAAGATACTGAGAGCCACCAAAGCAGGGTCTTGACACCCCATAACATTACCCCTTGCAGGACAGAATAGCTCAGGTGGTGATTGACTGGTGCGCCTGTGATCAAAACAAGCGCAATCATGAGTGATATTATTTGACTGTATGGCATGACTTCACTTTACCATCTGTATATCATTTCTCAAACAGTAAGCCTTGGTGGATCGTGTGGGAATGATTTGCTGATTTTCCTTCAGCCCAGCACTTGTCCATTCCTGCTTAAGGTCCTGAGTGTTACTGCCGATGAAAAGATAGGGACGTGGAATATATAGGTCCTTCCCTGTCTGTTTTCGGCACATGGTGTAGCTGGCTGCTGCTTGCAACGGGTCCAGGAAAAACATCGGTCTTGGATGCAGATGATCGGTACTGTTGGAGTATCATGAACGTGTTGAAATATTGAAACAGAGAGAAAATGCCGTGTTGAATATCAATAACATTGACTGGCAAACCATACTGGATAGCCTCAGGACCGAACATCTCATAGGTCTCTTCACTCAGTGTGACCCCCTGGAACTTGCCTCCAATCCCTGGGTAATCATACCAGTAATAATAGTGCTTGTGGCGCTGTATCTTCTTAAATTCCGCAAGGTTATCGTGATATTTGCCGGTCTTTGCGGAATGTGGCTGGGATTTTACTATGGCATGCCTTATGGTGATGCCCCGCTTGATCTGGAGAATGTACTTATTATAGGCGGGACAATAGTGGGAGTTGCCGCCTTTTGGATATATGTTTTTTTTATAAGTGGCGATTAGGATATTTATGAATATTTTTTCTATAATTGCAATCTCTATTTCTGTCTGTGCAAGTATTATAGCACTTGTGCTCTATGTGAACGTCCAGAAGGAAGGCAAGAGGGAGCAAAAGTCAAAGGGGGTGGAGTCATCTCCTGAACCTGAAAAACGTGAGCGTAAGGAAGATATCAGCGGTGCCGTTACCTCTGGAACCGTCAAGCCCCATGACAGCGAATATGAAAGCAAGGTCCCGGTGGTGGAGTGTCGCGGCAGGACAGTGTCCAGCCCTGAACGGCCGGTAACAGACACAGACGCAGTCATAGTGGATCTCATAAGACAGGCGCCGGAGCTGCCCAGCGCCGTTCTTGAGCTGTCAGAGGCCCTTCGGAACCCGGATGTCCAGATACACTCAGTGGTGGAGCTGGTAAATACAGATCCTGTGCTGTCAGCAAAGATCTTGCGTGTCACCAACTCTGCAGCCTTTGGGATACAGAAGGTAACATCCCTTCAGCAGGCCATTGTGATGCTGGGTTTCCAGAATATATGGATCCTGGTACATCAGCTTATGACTGCCCAGATGCTTAAGCCTTTTGCACGGATAGAGAAAGAGGAGATGGCAGGGCTTTGGAGGCATGCCGCTGCCGTGGCTGTATGTGCCAAGCGTATTCTGCTTTCTGCCGGTTATGCTACCCACAAGATCGGTGCCACGGTAATTACCTGTGCGCTCATGCACGATGTTGGCAAGTTTCTGCTACGGGGGTTACAGCCAATCAAAAAAGAGAGTGATGACCTTCCGGCAGAAGGTGAGATCATTCATCCCACAGTAATCGATGAGGAGGAACGGTACGGTATTAATCACTGCAGGCTTGGCTATCTCCTGTCCACTTACTGGAAGTTACCTGAACAGGTCTGTACGTCCATAGGATTTCATCATCACGCCTCTTTTGATAACTGGGTTGACATCCCCCGCCATGTACTCCGCATAGTTGCAATGGTTGCGTTGAGCGACAGTGTGGCTGCTGCCGCAGGTTATCATGACGGAAGGCCTGTGACCACCCGTGTTTTGCCAGAGGTGATCAGGGCTGCAGGTCTAAACCTGTCGTGTGATCCTGAGCGTTTTCTCAATGCCGGGCTCAAAAAAGATCTGAGGTATATGGAAACGCTTACCGAAAGTACTTTGGAGACAATGTAACCTTAATTGAGCATTTCAAATTGTATGGAATTTTGTTTTATATGTAATCAAAGTATCTTATCCGATTACATAAAAAATATTTGCCTACAATGGGCCTTGAATAATTATTTTGCTGGCCGCATAATTTGAAACTGCTCCGGAATACCCGATTGGGTATGGTCTGCTTCGTCGCACCCTTCTCTTGGCTGTTGGACACTTGAGTACAACAGTACATCTGCGTATCCCCCCGTCTTGCATTTCACACAAACTTGAGAGTCGTTCGATTCAGGTGTAGGTTCTGATACAGAGTCTTCGGGCTTTCCCGTGGTTTTATCTCTCTCTTCTGGTCAGGCTGTTGGATTATTCTTGAAGCTGAGGCTGTTTCCTGTTTTATATATCCCTGTCACCATTGCTGTATTTGGGAAGATTCGGGAGACTGACAACCTTAACTCTGGGGATAACCATCTGTAAAACTGACATGCCAGCGTCTGCTTCACCTGTTTCTGCACTGCTTGAAGAGATTTACAATAGAATGTTTCATGCCTTTGGGCCCCAGCACTGGTGGCCTGGAGATACGCCCATAGAGGTCTGTGTTGGTGCTATTCTTACGCAGAATACCTCCTGGACCAATGTCAGCAGGGCCATATCCCGGTTGAAGAGCGCTGGTGTGCTTAGTGTTGAGGCACTGTACCAACTGCCCCATGAAAGGCTTGCAGAACTCATAAGACCGGCTGGTTACTACAATATAAAGGCCGGCAGGCTGCGCAACTTCCTTACCATGTTGATGGAGCGGCATGATGGCAGCTTGGACAGGCTGTTTTCCTGCGGGCTGGAACAGGCCCGTTGGGAGCTGCTCTCAGTAAAGGGTATAGGGCCAGAGACAGCGGACAGCATCTTGCTGTATGCCGGAGAATTGCCATCATTTGTGGTTGATGCGTATACCATCCGTGCACTGGCCCGTCATGACATCATTGATGACAGTGCAGATTATCATTCTGTGAGGGACCTGTTCATGGAGAACTTGCCTTCAGACACCAAGCTGTTCAATGAGTATCATGCCCTTCATGTCAGGGTGGGCAAGACCTTTTGCAAGAAGAAGAGGCCGCTATGTGACGACTGTCCCCTTTTGGGGCTCTGATGGCTTATGACCTGCAGGGCAAGGTTGGCACGTGTGCAATACATGAATTGGCCCTTTGCCCCTGGTTGCATTGCCCGTGGGTGAAAAATCCTCATATACATCAGGTACATTTCGGCTTTTTAGCTCTTAACGCCTTGTCACAGGACAAAATGTTTCGTTTCCGGGTGGATACTCGCATACAGGGCATGATACAACATGGGAGTATGTGTCACTTCCCGGCACTGTCCAGTTGATTTTTTTGGGCAGATGGTGTTAAACTGCATGGACTACAGTGGTGGGGTGACAGGAAGTCTCGGTTGCCCTGTATGTCAATATTCAGCATAAGGAGGCATAGAGATGAACATTCTCGTAATTGGTTGTGGGTCTTACATGGATGCAGGTTATGGTTGTCCTGGTGAGTATAAGTGTATCAGTGCCGTCAAGGAGAAGAATGGAACCTTTGCAGAGTACGATGACCCTGTAATCGTTGGTTTCCTGAGATGTCAATGTCCTGGAAGGGCAACCATCAATAACATTGGCATGGTGATGAAGAATGTGAAGGTGGATGCCATACATCTCAGTAACTGCATGGTCAAGGCCCAGCCAATGTGCAAGAATCACGATTTCGACAAGTTCAAGGAGATGGTTGAGGAGAAGTATGGGGTAAAATGTGTCCTTGGTACCCATGCCTATGGTTAGGTCACCAAGCAGGTACTGACCTTATGGAGTGCCAGATTTGCTGTGTTTGCGAGGACAGAGAAGTGCAGAGAAAGCAATGGGCATGGCCCGGCTGAGCAGATTTTGGCAAATCTGGCAATCTTAAAAGATGGGATGGTGATGTAATAAAATTAAAATTGCTTGCTATCTGTGATCCGTAATCTGCAGGGCCTCAGTGTCATAGATTTCCCGCCTGTTTTATTTGACTGCCCCTCTTGTCCATTCTTTCCTTTCAAACGTGTTGACACCAGGTGTTATTGGCAGTAGTTTATAAAAGATAATTATGGTCAAGTTTGTTGTATTTGGCCCGACTCAAACTTTATTTTCTAAAGAGGTGAAATCTAAATGAAAGGTGTAAACACTTTAATCCTATCGTTTTTTGTCCTGATAACCATGAGCGCTACTGCTGCCTTTGGGGCAGAGAAGACCGTCAAGATCCTCGCACCGTGGCAAGGTCACGGGCAGGTCTTCAAGGTAGCTCCTGACAGGCTCAAGGTGGTGGGCTCATTCGATGGTATCATGTATATCGACGGTGGAAACGGGGATCTTGATGCTGCAATATTCATGTGTCCGGCTACACAGAGGATCGATCTGAAGACAAAGAAGACGGTTTTGGAGGCTGACTGTATCATCAGAAAGGGCAAGGACAAGGTGGCATATGCTAACATGAAGACCGAGGGCAAGGTTGGTGCCTCACAGGGCGTCTTCAGGCTGGTAGGCGGCGAAGGAAAGTGGAAGGGCATCTCTGGTGAAGGAAAGGTGGTCATAAGGACTGCTATCGGAGATATGGCTATCAATCAGAAGACCGGTACGGTTATCGATGCGGCAGCAGGTCTTGCTGTATGGCCGGCCCTCAAGGTAAAGCTTCCCAAGTAGTCCGTACATCTGAGGAATTTTCACGATGAGGCCGGGTAATCCCCGGCCTTTTTTTGGGAAGGCCTCTTAGCCCTCCACGGTAATCACTGTGTGTACATTTCCCCGTGGAAAAAAATCTCCTACTACCTTCAGGGACTTGGGGGCCAGTTTTTTTTTCAGTTCGGTGAAGATTGTATTGGTGGCCTCCTCGTGTGAAATGTAGGTATCTCTGAAGCTGTTCAGGTATAGTTTGAGGGATTTGAGTTCCACTATGAATTTGTCTGGAATGTATTCTATCCTTATCTCCGCAAAGTCTGGATAGCCTGATCTGGGACATAGGCATGTAAATTCCGGAAAAGAGATGTTGATGGTGTAATCCCTTTCCGGAGACGGGTTAGGCCAGGGTTCAAGTTCTGCGTTTTTTATCTCTTTTTCTCCATATTTCATGGTCATGTTTCCTCTTTTCGTCTTCTTGAATTGAGCATTTCAAATCATGTGAAATCTTGTTTTGTTTTAATTACAGTAAATTAACCGCTATTTTTTGTAAAATTACCCGTCACCCAACGGGTTTGCTGTAACTGTTTTGCTTTCCACATGATTTGAAACCGCTGCAGGATTTCCAATTTTGCATGATCTGCTGCCTCGGAGTCTTCGCTTACCTCTCGGATACCTGAAGTACAACAGTGCGTCTGCGTATCCCCCGCCTTGTACTCATGCAAACTTGGGAATCGCTCGATTCAGTGTCGTGTTTTATACAGGCACCGCTATGGTTCAGGCCTGTCCGATGTCAAGTGGCAGTCATTGGGTGTGATGACAGCGTTACGTTACGGATTGTGTCTCCCTGTTACTGGCGGCATGCATGTGTCGTATTTTTCAACTACCACATGCACGGGTACCAGCCTGACCTTTTTCATCAGGCCAGGAAGTTCCCTGTAGAGTACCCGAAGCGTTACTTTTGTGGGGTGACCTATGGCAATGGCTGCCCCCCTCTCATTGGCCACAGAGATCAGCCTGTTGATTTCATGTGTTACCGCCTGGGTTTGGGGCGTGTGGTCAAGAAATACCGCGCGTTGCCCTGCGGGTATCCCCATCTCCCTTGCAGTGGTACAGGCCACTGTGTTGGCAGATGTCCTGCTGTCCACAAAGAACATATGTCGCCTCTTTACCTCTGCAAGTACTATCTTCATGGCCATAGGATCTTCTGTATATCTGGAGCCCATATGGTTGTTTAGGCCAGTTGCACCTGGAACTGCTTCAATATCCCTCTTCAGTGTCTCGATGGTGGTGTTGAATCCCATATCCAGGCGAAGCACGCCAGGACCAGGGTCAACAGAGCCGTTCTGGGGCTGGAGCGGCAGGTGCACCAGCACGTCTCTCCCCATGGCTGCTGCCTTCATGCTCAGTGTGTGTGTGTTGGGGGCAAAGGGCAGGAATGCATAGGACAGTGGTGCATCTATGTGCAGGAATGCCTCATCTGTACTGTAGTCATAGCCCATGTCATCGATGATTATGGCAACGAGAGGATGCCGGCGGCCCTGCGGATGGGGCGCGGGTTTGTGCCTGCGAGGTTTAGGATGTAGTGGGCTGGTGCGGGTATGGCGGCTGAAGTCTTCAAACGGGGGCCTTGCTGTTGGAGATATGCTCTTTGGTCCTGGCAGCAGATATATCAGAGCCAGCACTGCGCCACAGGCTGCTAACATAAGGGCGGCTGGCATAAGTCCCTTCAGTCCTGTCTGCTTCTGCTCACCCTGTCTCTTTTTGCGCTTCACTGCTATCTCCCTGTATCCATGCCGATCTGTCTATGGGAGCTATTCCCTGTTTGTTATGCATTATGTTGGGCCATACTACATGATACCTATATGGCAGATGGCCTTTTTTTCATGCTTTTAAAACCCATCAGTGTAATGAGTTTTTAATGATGATTTGCCTGCGGTCAAAATCATGAGAAAAAGCGTCATCCGCCTGTGTCAATTGCTTATGTATTTCAGGTGCTGTGTAGTATGATGTTGAGCGGGTGGCAATATGGTTTTTTTGAGATCATCCTGAGACTTCTCAGGCACAACATGCAGGTTCGGAGCAGACATTTTTCGCGAGTCGATCTCAAAAAAATCACCCTGTCTGCCTCTGGATCTCCTGCAGTGGCTTGAATCACTGTCTGCGCTCCAGCTCCTGACGAACGGCCTTTCCAAGTTGCGCCAATGTGTAGGGTTTGCTGATAAAGATGCCGGCCCCCAGTTCCTGAGCGCGTCTTACATCTTCGGTTTCAGAATAACCGCTTGCAATCACTGCACGCTGGCCAGGATATAGCTTGATGATCTGTTCATAGGTTTCGCGTCCGCTGATCCCCTGATCCATTATCATGTCCAGGAGTATGAGATCAACAGGGTTGTTTTTGATATACTCTACTGCCTCAAGTCCGCCTCTCACCGTATGGACTTTGTACCCAAGCCTTTCTAACAGGGCACTTGCTATGTCCCGCTGGGTGGGTTCGTCATCAACCACCAGTATCTTTTCCCCATTTCCCATGGGAACATTTTCAAAATCGTCTGGATTGGATGTGATTGCCTTTAAATCTGAGGCAGGAAAGTAGAGTTCAAAGGTTGTGCCTTCAGGACCTGTCCGCACCTCTATGCTTCCGCCATGATCTCTCATGATGTTCCATACAACGGCAAGCCCAAGGCCAGTACCGCTGCGCCCCATGACCTTTTTTGTATAAAAGGGTTCAAAGATATGTTCAAGGTCCTTTTCATCTATGCCCTGGCCGGTGTCATTCACAGACACCAGGACGTATGTGCCTGCTCGCATGCTTTTGCGCCCCTCGGGTGGCGTGGCTATATGACGGTTCTCTGTGCAGATGGTGATGACTCCCCTTTGTTTGCATGCATCTATGGCGTTTAGCACCAGATTGAGTATGCACTTGCGTATATGTACTGGCGAGCACTCTACAGACAGGAGTTGCGGGGCAAGCTGCAACCTGAGCCGCATCTCTTTGCACTCCTCCAACGGCTTCCTGATCTCTGGTGCCTGCAGGTACTCCCTTATCAGGGTGTTCAGACATACCGGCTCTTTCTTGGCAGCCACACCCCTTGCCACTGTGAGTAGATCTGCCACAACATCTGCAGCACGTTGTGCCGCCTCTTGGATCATCATGAGGGGCTGCCTTATGGTGCTGTCTTCAGGAAGATCCAGCAGTATCAGTTCTGGATAGCTGAGTATCCCCGACAGTATGTTGTTGAGGTCATGGGCGACACCGCTTGCCATCATGCCTATGGCTTCCATCTTCTGTGATCTCTGAATCTGTGCCTGCATCTCGGCCCGTTCGGCGGCAATTTTTTTGGCCTTTTCCTCTTCCCTGCGTTTTTCTGTTATATCTCTGAATACAATCACACTTCCACGTACCCCGCCATTGGCATCACGAAGCACTGTTACGTTGAAGGAGACATCCACCGGGGCGTCGTCTTTCCTCCGTACCAGGATACCCGTACCGCTTCCTCCCTTCCGGGCCTCATTTTCAACTGGTATGGACAGACAGCCGCTGTTGTCAAAGAGTTTCATGTCAGGAGTGGTTATGTCAAAGACCTCCTGAACCGGGATTCCAGCAGCCTCGTTACAGCTCCAGCCGGTAAGCTTTTCTGCCATGCGGTTCATCAGAATGACATTCCCGTTGATATCAGTGGTGATGAGGCCCTCGTTGATTGAGCTTATGGTGACTGAGAGCAGCTCCTTCTCCTCGGCAAGTTCCCGGTGTGTGGTTTCCAATGCCTTGCGGAGCCGCCATGTTTCCGCAGCCGACTTGAGACTCATCCGCAGAGACCGGTTGTTAATGGGTTTTTGTAGGAAATCTGCTGCTCCGAGTTTCATGGCCTCTACGGCCGAATCGATGTCACCGTGGGCTGTAATGACAATGACTTCAGTGGCCGGGAACTCTTTTTTTATCCTGCGGGTGAGTTCTATGCCGTCCAGTCCAGGCATCTTTATATCAGTTATGAGGATGTCAGGCCTTGAGGCTTCATCTTTGAACAGCTCCATGGCCTCTGTGCCGGAAAGTGCAGTATTGATGACATACGGTTCCTTCCTCATGGCATAGGCAAGCAGTTTCGTCACGTCAGGTTCATCATCAACCAGCAGCACCTTGGCGCATACTGTCTCATGGCTGTCAATACGTTCCTTAATTTTCATCATGATAGGCCCCCATCCTGATCTTGAATGTGCTTCCCCTGCCTGGCACCGAGGATATCTCCATGTCGAAACCGAATTCGGTGATAATGCCGTAAATTATTGAAAGTCCAAGTCCGGTGCCTTGGTCTGGTTCTTTGGTGGTGAAAAATGGTTCCAGACAGCGTTCCTTCACCTCGGCACTCATGCCTGTGCCATTGTCGCTTACCTCAAGTATTACGTATCGGTCTGTTTCGTCAGGGTAAAGGGATAGGCATATCTCCCTCTTATATGATTCGTCTGCGGTGCTTGCTGCTTGGCGTTCAACGGCATGGCGCGCATTTGAGATAAGGTTTACCACGATCTGCTGGAATTTCTGGGGATCTGTGCATACCTTGGGGAGTTTTTCCGGGATGTTCAGGCGCAGCGTAATGCCGTGTTGCCTGAACTGGGAATCAAAGAAGATCAGGCAGTCTACCAGCGGGCGTCTTATGTCAATTGGCCGGATAGCTGCTGTATTGTCATGCCTTGCAAATGTGCGCATGGTGTTGATGATGGAGATGGCCCTGTCGACCTGAACACATATCTTGTCTGCTATGGGAAGGATTTCTTCCTTGCTGAATGTCTCGTCCCTTATTTCGTCAGATATGATCTCCGCTGCACTTCTGATGATCTGCAGTGGTTGGCCTATCTCGTGCGCTATGCCTGCTGCAAGCTCGCCAAGGGAGACCAGTCTGCCTGCATGTGCCAACTGCGCCTGTTTTTCTTTTAATTCTTTGGTGCGTTCCTGAACCCTTTTTTCCAACTCGTCATGTGATCTCATCAGTTGCGTATTGAGGCGTTTGAGACGGTGGGAGTAGTCATTGATGTTTTGGATCATTGCGTTTGCGGCAATTGCAATGCGTGATATCTCATCTGTGCCTTCCTGCTCAAAATCAAGGTCTATGGTGCCCTTTTCCGGAGAAAACGATTGCATCTGCTGGGCCAGGCGCCTGAGTGGCTTGAGCCGCCTCACCAGGGAGCGTATCAGCAGGGTGATCCCAACTAAGTAGAGCAGCACGGTAATGGAGAGATTGCGCCAGTACAGGAGCATCATGCGTTTGTATCTTTCCTTTGAGTATACCACTGTGAGTCTTCCGATTTTTTGTCCGGTTGCAGGATCAGGCACAGGAAGTGATCTGATCAGGTAGTCATCTGGATCTGATCGTGTATAGTTGGGCCTGTTGAAGAGGTATTCCTTCCCGGTATAAGAATTTTGAATCCTTACAGATACAATCCCGCTGTTTGCTAATAATTCGTTCCCTGTCTCTTTTATTGCCTTGCTGAATTCATAACTCAGGTTGATTCCCAGCGTGGACAGGGCATCTCTCATGATGGTGTTTAGCCGCTCATTCTCCATTTGCATGTACTGGGTCTGGATGAAGCGCGTATTGATGAAGGCGAGCATGGCCACCAACAGCAGTGAAGAACCTGCCGAACAGACGGCAAGGCTGTATGTTAATGAACGTCCTTTTGGAGATAGTGGAAACCTCTTCATCATTAGGCCGGGGTAAACAGTTCTGAAATTTTTATCATGGCTGGCCGCAGGGTAATGGCGCTGTCCTTCAATGCTGACAGGTTTATTACCGGTTTTACACTGTAGCTGATTCTTACTGAGATATGGGCGCCGTGTCTCAGATCGGCAGGGTCATAGGTGAAAACGAGTACTGGAGTGCCCTTGAGGTGGTGTAGTACTGAGCGAATTGTACGGTCTGGAGCAGGTAGCAGATAGTAGATGGTTGCCGGTATGGGCGGTATGG
Organism: uncultured Desulfobacterales bacterium; assembly: GCA_964638145.1. Taxonomy (GTDB): domain Bacteria; phylum Desulfobacterota; class Dissulfuribacteria; order Dissulfuribacterales; family QOAL01; genus S144-17. Next base: position 112,488 of record CAZXAK010000020.1, read on the forward strand.
CCAGAAAATCCCTGAAAGTCTTTACAGTGACTTTTATTTGCATGTTGCCAAGGCCGTTTGAATATTTTAGGTTTATGTATTTTTTCAGGTTGTTGGCGTAGTAGATGTCTTTTTTCATGCACAGTATGGCAATACAAATCTGGCCATTTACCAGTTTTTGGCGAAAATTGTAGTCCATAAGGGCAGTTCTGGGCACTATGGCAGCGTGGATCCTGAGCACGTCGTCGTTTAGGCCACCTGCCCAGCACGCTACTCCGGTAAGCATTACCACTACGGGCAGGAAGTATGTGATTCTGTTGGCCCCGGTACCCATTAAAGATTCTCAGAAGTCATAAGATATCTTCACTGTGTAAGTACGGCCCGGCCTGGGAAAGTCTTTTGGATAAGTGTCCGCAGGGGCGGGGTAACGTACATTTTCATCAAAGATGTTCTTTATGCCAGCCGTGATGCTGGCCTGTCTGTAACGATAGTTTATCATTTCGTCCACCAACACATATCCACACAGGTCATCCCGGCTGTCGCCTGCAGCCCTTGGGCGCGCAGAGGCAAAGCGCAGGTGGGTGGAAGAGGTTATGCCCGTATCAAATGTGTGTGAGAACACCAGGTTTCCCAGCCATGAGGCAATATCAGGGAGTTTGTTGTTGTCCTGGTCTGTCCCGTACACATATGAGAGCACGAGATTGATATCTGTATTCCTGAAAAGGTTATAGTCCCAGGATAATTCACCGCCTATGAACTGGTCCCTGCCCTTCTGGGAATATTCTATCTGATCCGGATAGTACCGGATCAGGTCGTTGATCTGTGTCCAGTAGATATTGAAACCCATGCGGCTGTTTCCCGTGTTCAGGATCATGCCAAGCTCAGCAGTGTTTGATGTCTCCGGGGAGAAGTCATGTTTTCTTTCAAGCGGGTATGGGATGTTTAGATACAGTTCTATCCATGAGGGAACCCTGTAGGATTTGGAGTACATGGCCTTGAACCTAAGCCATGGCCTCCAGCGGTAGATTATACCTATCCGTGGATTTAGGGTATTGTCAGTATCTGAGTAGATATCGTAGCGAAGGCCGAGTGAGAGGTCTATACGTTCATTGAAGTGGTACTGGTCATTTATATAAAAGGTGCCTATCTGTCTTGATACTCTGGGCTTTATAACGTGTTCCGGCATGAGTAGGATACGGGGTGCCATTGGTGAGTATGCGTGTAACTGGTCATCGTGGGCCTGGTTGTGCTCAAACCGGATGCCGCCTTCCAGCGTGTGGTGTGCAAACAGGGATGTTGCAAGGCTGACATCGCTGTAGAGTCTGTCCTCTGAATACCTTACGTAGAATATCCTGCCCTGGTTTATATCCTCGGGCATGATCAAAGATTCGAGGTTTTCCCGGTAGTAGGTATATCCGCCTTTCATGGTAATGGTAAGGTCAGGGAGTATCTGAGCTGAGTACTGCAGTTCCGAAAGTACCGTGGTGTTGATCAGGCTGTCATCGTCGCTGTCCGGCAGGAAGTAGAGGCGTCCAAATGCGGTCCCTGTGCTGGACCGTTTTATGCGTGTTGTTAGTCTAAGGTGATTATTCTCTATTACAGCCCCTACCGACCAGTCGTTTCCTGCCTCGTTGCTCCTGCCATAGCGGCCGGTGATGTCAGGTCCTGCCTTGATCTTTTCATTGTCCTGTGTGTAGTATCCATCTATTCCTGCATGAAACTCTCCATGATTGTAGTTGTAGAACATGCCGCCCTTGTAAGTGTGGTAGGAGGCGGCGGAGCCAAAGGCTTTGGAGCCAGCCAGCCTGTCAGATGTCTTTGTTACAATGTTGATGACCCCGCTTATTGCCCCTGATCCGAACAGTACTGCATCTGGTCCCCTGATGACCTCTATACGTTCTACGAGTTCAATGGGGAAATCATAGTAATAATAGATGGAGCCCCTGAAAGTGTTGCTTATGTCAATGCCATCCAAGAGGAACTTGACCTTGCCCTTCTCTTTCACACCCCTGAAGATCAGTTGCCTTGCCCCGGATGATTCCATGAACGGTTCCACACCAGGTACTAGGCAAAGGGCCTCATATACATCTTCTATCCCCAGTTTGACCAACTCATCCTGACGAAGTATCGAGACAAATGCCGGCAGGTCATCCACGTTCAGATGGGTTTGGGTGGCAATGATGCTTGTTTCCACAAGGCCCTGTTGAAACATCTGACCAAAGGCGGCTTCTTCCCCCTGGTCCTCAGAGGCGTATACGGGGATCACGGTAAACATGTTTATTAACAGAAGCAGCAGTAGTCGTTTCATCACTTCTGGTGTTGCTATGGGCGGAGAAGTAGGGAACTTGCAGTGGTGGAGCCGGAACGTTGTCTTACCTTCTTACCGGAAGTATACAGAGTTTCCCTGTAACCGAGTTGAGGTAACGTATCTCAGCCCGCAATTGGCTTGCCTTCACGTCTGCTGAGAAGTGCAGCCGGATTGTATGATCCCCTGGGCTAAGACCTCTGAGAAGCCATTTGACCTGTCTTTTGCCTGAATCATATTTTCCTGCCTGTGGATCAGCCTCAAGGAGTTTGACGTTATGGGGCAGATTGAGGGTAAATATTACAGAGCCTGGAACAGGTCTGTCTGCCTTTATCTGAACCGATATGGTCTTTCCGCCTGCACTCATGAATCTTGCAGTGACAGGTTCCCCTGCGGAATATGCTGGCGCGGCCAACCACGTCATGCAAAGTGTCACGTAAAGTAGCGGCAAGAGATACAGGAGCACGGGCCGTATTGCTGGGGGGAGCTGTCTATGGTGCCTTGAAGTGTGGCAGCCGCAGTTGTTATGTGTCAGTACCTTATTGTTTATCTTGGTCTTCATTATTCCTCTCCTGTAACACAGGTATGTACTTGTGGGTTTTGGTGTTCCATCTGTAACCGCCTGTGGACCATAGGTTTTTGATCTCATCGAGTCCAAAGGCAAGGCCCTTTCTGTCTCCAAGCTCGTCAAAGACACGCAGTATTTCTTCATCATCTATCTGACCGTCACTGTTCAGGTCAGCCCAGTGAAACGGCCTGACAGTAATGGTGTAAGTGCCCTTGACTGGGAATACCCGTTTGCCTGTGAGGCTGGATGTGACATCGCCGTTGAACATGAGAGTGGCGTTTTCAGGGGTCTTGCTGAGTATCCGGGCCAGGTAACATATGGTAAAGCGAGGTTTACTGGTGGAAACGATCCATTTTATCTTTCTCTTGTCAGGGGATGAGGCTGACCATGGGGGAACTGACTTTAAGATGCGTACTTCCTTTGGCAGGTACTCGGTGAGGATCAGGGAAATTTTTTCTTTTGAAGAGGAAGATAGGGTTATGATTACGGGAAAGGATGCGCCTGCTGGGGCATGATTCGGCAGGGAGCGGACTGCATTGACTGTTATATCCTTGGTAGCAGGCGTGTGCCGCCAGTAATAGAGCCCTCCACCGCCAGCCACCAGTAGGATCAGGGTAACAAGCGTGGTTATGATCCACTGCCGTTTGCCTGCCCAATGTCCCTGTGACCTTGCAGTGCCTTCAGTATGGGTGGGTTCCGACTCTTCCTCTATGGCTGATCTGTCAACGCATTCAGGGACGGGCCTGTCCGCATCCTGGCCCTCTTGGCGGTCAAATTGGGGCTGATCCGGTTTTTTCTCAAGGATATCCTCCAATTCCACTCCCAGTGTCTCAGCCAGCTTGAGGGCATTTTCTTTTTTCACAGAGGGGTATTTGCGGTTCTCCCAGCGGGAGATGGTATCTGTGGTAACACCCACGGAGGTTGCTACATAGAGCTGGGTAAGTCCCTGCTCCTCCCTCATCCTGCGCACTCTTGCCCCGTCAATACAGACCATTGGGGGGCCGTATGTGTTTTTGTGTGGTCTGTTCTTCTCTGTCACTGTATCAGGGAAACCTAAGCAATATCCGTGCTGGATGAATTTTTTACAATTCCTGTCACCGCCTTGACGCACAGATGCTCCTGTCAGGTATAATGTATCCTGATCAATTTACGCCATAAGCCAGGCAGCGCGCAGAGTCTACCTCTTGACTGCGTTATGGAAAGAACAATGGGGGGACCGTGAAGTCTCCTTATTCACAAATTTTCATACCCTCTGCATTCTGTATTGTCTTATATAGATTTTTTACGTGAGTATCAAGGTTAGATGCAATTAGTTTTCTGTCTGTCTGATTTTCCCTGCTGTATATCTCCCTGAGAGGCTGGAAGATATCGTATAGCTCAGCCAGTGAGATGGACCTCAGGAGCGTCATGAACTCCCCTGTCTTGGCAGGTGCAAGCCTTCCGTTTTTTTCCATATGATCAAGTCCCTGAATGAAGCCTGTGATCACAGGGGATAGCAGGGAGTGGGGGGCCCAGACAGGCGCCCCTACTCCATCAAGCCTGTCCATGCTGATCCTTACCGTCATGTCAAGAAAGAAAAACAGGAGGTGCAGGTTGATATCTCCCTGTCTGTATCCCTGATCATCGATAATGGGCTGATAGTTTCTGGCTGTGGTCAGCCGTGTGCTTATACTGTCCTGTTTGCGCCTGACAATAAAATCACCTGCGGCGTTGTGCCACTGACATATCTGGCCGCCGGTTTCAGGATCAAAGCAGAGGGTTAGGATCATTGCCATCTGACGGAATATCTCCTGCTCTTCAGAGCAGGACACAAAGTGTTTCTCACTGTATGTGTCCCATAGGGCTATGCGCCTGTCCCGGGTTTGAGGGTCAATGGAAAAATGCCATTCATGGAATCCGTCAAGCCATTCAGACACGGCAATCAGGAACTCATGTCCTGATTTGCATCTGGTAGAACCCATATAGAACGGACGCGGCAGGCAGTGATCCCCGGTTTTCTTTCTTAACCTTTGGATGAGTCGGAAATCACGCTCAAGACATAGCCGTCCGGAGCGGGTAAAGGCGGTTGATACTGCAAGTTTGCAGGAGGTACTGTCCATGTGGAGGCAGACTGCGGCTATATGATAAAAGGCACCAAGTTTTTCACTGCAGATGTCTACCTTGTTAATGGAATCCATGGTTATATCAGGCAGACCAAGGGTGCGGCGCACGGCCTCTATGAGTTTATCATTGTGTTCCAAAAGGAAAAATCGCTCTAAGGCATTGAAGTAGTCCAGGAGGGTGAGTGCCTGGTGTGTGTCACTTAGAGAGAGTATCAAGGGCCTGGAGAGGTCTTTGGGGCTTGTTTCTACGCAGATTCCGTCTGGAGTTGAAAAGAGATAGTTTACAGCAGGCATATCGTTCATGTGGCCATGCTACAGCACACCCCCCTTTACGCATGACGCTTTTTCTCATGCCTTTAAGGCCTGTCATTTGAGGCCATCCACTGGGCGCCATTATCAATATGGCCGTTTTCCTGAGTTGAGCGATTTCTAAGTTACCTGATATCCAAGGCGTAGGACACGCCTACGTACTGGACCATTTAAAGTGTCCAGAGGTAAACGAATATTTCGACGCAGCAGATCAGGTGAAGCTGGGAATTCCCCATGAGAAAAGGCCTTTTGCCTTATGGTAATGGTTTTCGTATTCAGGTGTCCTGTACTATGGGGTGTTTAAGAAAAAAAAAGGGGAGCCTTGGCTCCCCTATTGCTTACTATTTTATTTCAAACCGAATTATTAGCAGCCTTCTATTGCAGCGCCAGATTTTACTTTGACCTTTACCTTGTTGCCAGCCTTGGCCTTGCATTTACCTTTCAGCTTGATGACGAGCTCACCGCCATCATTCTTCTCCACTGTACCCTTGCATGAAGATGCCATGCTGATGCCAACTACACCAAGTGAAAATAAAAGGGCAACAGCGATAGAGATGATTTTCTTGGTCATGATTTAATCCTCCTTGAAGTTAGCAGTTTCAGGACGTGTAACATCCTCCCGCACTGAAAAAACAAAATACAATGTTAATAAATAAACGACCTTTTGAAATGTGTCAAGGCTGGTGTAATAAAACTGACCTCATGGACACTTTTCCAGTCACATAGGTTTGATTTTTTCTTTTCACGCGGGTTGCCAAGTTGTATGGTCAGTTATAAGAAATTTGTTGGTTAACCTTGGTTCATTTTGAGTGTTTCAGCAACATGCGGCCAAGAATGGTGCTTTATGGAAGAAGTGAGACGGGATAACAGGATCCGAATGCTGCTTGACCTGGTGGTCAAGCTCAATGATACCTTTCTTCAGGCCTCTGACCTTGATGATGTGCTTAATGCCGTGCTGGTAGGTATTACTGCAGGCGAGGGCCTTGGTTTCAATAGGGCGTTTCTGTTCCAGCTTCAGAATCAGGGTCTGGACAGCCGTTTTGAGGCTGTAAAGGCCATAGGGCCTTCATCTCCTGAGGAGGCAGCACATGTCTGGCAGGAGATCAATGATCAGGGCCTGTCCCTGTTTGATATCATGCTCAACGTCAAGGTCAGGGCGCGCAGTGGCGAAGCCCCTCTGTTGGAGCGTGTGAAGGGGATATCTGTCTCGCTCAATCAGGAAGATCATGTTTTTGTTACCTCTGTAAGGACTCAGAGTGCCTTGCATGTAATGAGCGGAGATAACGTGATATTCAACGGCGTAAGTGAGCTTCGTCAGGCCCTTGGTGTGGACGAATTTGCCGTGGTTCCCTTGGTGACCCATCAGCGTCCCTTTGGTGTGGTGGTTGCCGACAACTTTATTACTGGCTCTCCAATAAGGGAGGGTGATCTCGAGGCGCTCCACCTATTCGTTGGCCTGGGCTCTGTGGCAATCTGCCAGGCAAACATGTGCTCGCTCATGGAGGACAGGATCGTTGACTTGCAGCGTCTGAACACCGAAGTTATAAGAAACCGCGGGCTGCTCATACAGGCAGAGCGTCAGGCCGCGCTTGGCAGAATGGCTGACCAGTTGCTCCACCAGTTGCGCAATCCCCTCTCAGCCATTGGTGGCATGGCAGGTCTTCTGTCCAAGAAGGCCGGAGGAGACCCGGTTGTGACCAAGTACACTGAGAGTATTCTCAATCAGTGTGCCAGGATGGAGAGGACCCTGGACGAGGTCTTTGATCTTTTTCATACCCCAGATGTAAAATATGAGGAGGTCAGGCTCTATCAGCTCATATGCGCATCTCTTGAGATATTCGGACACGAGCTTAAGCGGTTGAATATTGAGTACAGCCTGGACCTTCCTGAGCCTGAGCCCCTTGTCAGGCTGGACAGGTCCTATTTTCAGCAGGCCCTTGTGAACGTGATCAAAAATGCCATAGAGGCAATGCCGGATGGAGGCAGCCTTGACATTTTAGTGGAACAGGATGACTCAACTGTTAGGATAAAGGTGAGGGATTCCGGGCTCGGGATTGCCAGGGGGCATCTCAACAGGTTGGATGAACCATTCTTTACCACAAAGAGCCATGCAATGGGCCTTGGATTGAGTCTTGGCAAAAAGGTCATGGAACAGCATGGGGGGACACTGTCAGTGGAGCAGAACAGTAGTGGGGGCGCTACGGTCACGCTCACCCTGCCCCTGCGTAGTCCTGGATAGGAGGCCATGCGGCAGTTGTCTTTTCACCATTGCTTCAGCAGAATTGTCTATCATGCGATTACGTATTTGAAAAATACCTATGAATTACCTTGTTGATACACACGCCCATTTGGATATGCAGCCGTTGGCAGGGAACCTGCCTGAAGTTCTGGAACGGGCACGACAGGCAGATGTGGCCCAGGTTATTACCATAGGCATTGATGAACAGTCTTCCAGGAAGGCCGTAGACATTGCGGTCCGGCACCCGAATGTCTTTTCTTCCGTTGGGGTTCATCCCCATGATGCGGCAAATGCCGATCAGGAGGTGATTGACAGGCTCAAGGCCCTGTGTGAGAAGAATCCGGATGCGGTTGTGGCATGGGGTGAGGTGGGCCTTGATTATGCAAAGGAATACTCCCCCCGCAAGGTGCAGAGGCACCTCTTTGCCCTCCAGATTGTTGCTGCCTGCGAGATGGGGCTTCCGCTGATAATTCATGCCAGGGATGCCAACGATGATGCGCTCGATATCCTTTCAGCAGAGCTGAAACCGGGATGTACAGGGGTTTTTCACTGTTTTTCCGGCGATACGGCAGTGGCGGAAAGGGTGCTTGATCAGGGGTTTCATATCTCTGTGACAGGGGTGGTCACCTTTAAGAATGCCGAGGTTACCAGGCAGGTGGTGGCATATGTCCCTGAGGGCCGTTTGCTTGTTGAGACAGATGCCCCGTTCCTGTCTCCTGTGCCCTTCAGGGGCAAGTCCAATGAGCCTGCAAGGGTGCGTCTCGTGGCAGAAGAGGTGGCGCGGGTGAGGAATATTTCATTGGAGGAGGCTATGCAGTGTACCACCAGGAATGCGCAGGACCTTTTCGCACTTCCACGCCTCTGATCCTTGCCTCGGGCTCGCCAAGGCGACGGCAGTTGTTCCAGGCTCTTGGCCTGGACTTCCGTGTAGAGGTAAGCAGGGTAGAGGAACCGGCTGCCACATTGCGAGATAGGCCTGTGGAGTATGCCTGCACGAATGCCAGGCTTAAGGCCATGGATGTGGCCGGGCGTTATCCTGGGTCTGCCGTTCTTGGTGCAGATACCATAGTGGTGCTCAATGGGAGAATACTGGGCAAACCGTCAGATCAGAGGCATGCCATTGAGATGCTTTCGCAGTTAAGCGGGGTCAGGCATGAGGTAATTACTGCCTGTTGTCTCGTGGTCACCGGACAGACCGGGACTGTGGGGTCCGAGCAGGTATTTTACGCCTCGAGCCACGTGTATATGGGCGAGTTGAGTCCTGAGGTCATCAAGGCATATGTGGCTTCAGGCGAGCCCCTCGACAAGGCCGGAAGTTATGCGGTGCAGGGGGCCGGGGCATTTATGGTGCAGCGTATAGAAGGGTCATGGACCAATGTGGTTGGCCTGCCAATGGAACGGGTGGTCCATGCCCTCCTTGACAGACAGATAATCATGGTGAGGAAAGTTGAGTAGCATCAAGGAGAATTTGGAAAGGATACGTTACGAGATATCCTGTGCGGCCAGCAGGGCGGGTAAGGGGCCTGATGACATAACCCTGGTGGCTGTGAGCAAGAGGAAGCCTCCGTCTGTTGTCCGGGAGGCCTTGTTGTGCGGGCAGGAGGTCTTTGGCGAAAATTACGTTCAGGAGGCGGCAGAAAAGATAGATGCCGTGGCAGGGCACAGAGATCGGATGTCATGGCATTTTATCGGGCATCTGCAGCGCAACAAGGCTAAACGTGCAGTTGAGCTTTTTGATTTTATCGAGACAGTAGATGGCCTGAAGCTGCTTCGTACCATAAATAGGCATGCTGTCGCTTCAGGAAAGGTCATGCCTGTGCTGCTTCAGGTGAATATCGCAGGGGAGAGTAGCAAGTCGGGTATGGCGCCAGAAGACCTGGATGCCTTTGTGGAAACCATGCTTGCTGAGGATCTCTCCGGAGTTGATGTGCAGGGCCTTATGGTACTTCCGCCCTGGAGCCCTGATCCAGAAGATTCCAGGCAGTGGTTTGCAAGGGCAAGAAGGCTGATGCAGGGGCTCTCTGCCCGGTTTTCTCATGATCTGAATCTGCGGCACCTCTCAATGGGCATGTCAGGGGATTTTCAGGTAGCCATTGAAGAGGGGGCCACCATGGTGCGAATAGGTACAGCCCTGTTTGGGGAGAGAGAACCTTTGCTTGCATGAGACTGTGAGGTTGGGCAGTGTATGCAGGGGACATGGCAGCTTGTGAAGGGCCATGAGCCTTTTGGTACGGACGGTATGTTACTGGCGTAACGCTGTGTTTTCATGTCCTGTGTGTTTTTCATCCAGTCGGAGTAACATGAAAATTTTGTATGGAATAGGAGCATGTACGAGATATTTATAAAGACACATTTTTCATCTGCCCATTATTTGAGGAACTATCCAGGAAACTGTGAGCATCTTCATGGCCATAACTGGGATGTGGAGGTGGTTGTCGGGTCTGAAGTCCTGAACGAAATAGACGTTGCCATCGATTTTAGGGACGTCAAGAGAATCGTGGCGGAGATAATGGAGGAACTTGACCATACCAACCTCAATGACCATCACGCCTTTACTGAGGTAAACCCCTCGTCGGAGCGTATTGCCGAATATATATTCAGACAGCTTGCCAGCCGGCTGGAACAGTTTCCTGCCGTACGGCCTGTGCGGGTCAAGGTGTGTGAAACACCAGGTTCAGGGGTCGTGTACTATGAGTAGACGCGCGACGAAAGGCGCGGGCAGTCCTGGAGTGGGGGGCACATGACAGGTCATGCCGTCCAGGTCTGCGAGACCTTCATCAGCATTCAGGGAGAGGGCCTTCATGCCGGGCTGCCCTGCTTCTTCATCCGGCTTTCAGGCTGTAACCTCAACTGTTCCTACTGTGATACCCGTTATGCAATGAAGGGGGGTGAGAACCAAGAGATAGATGAACTTGTAACTATTTGGAAGAGGAGTGGTGTCGCCTTGGTTCAGGTCACAGGTGGCGAACCTTTGCTTCAGGAAGGGGTATATAGTCTCATGGATATCCTGATTGAATCAGGCGCTCAGGTGCTCCTTGAGACAAACGGGTCCATATCTCTTGCCCGTGTGCCCTGGCAGGTGGTCAAGGTGGTGGATGTGAAGACCCCCGGAAGCGGCATGGCTCATAGCTGGAATCAGGACAATCTGCGATGGCTTGCAGGTTACGATCAGGTGAAATTTGTGATTACCAGCAGGGAGGACTATGACTGGGCGTGTCACTGGGTTGAAAAGTATCATTTGACCAGTTTTGTAAATGTGCTTTTTTCCTGTGCATGGGGACGACTCGAGCCACGTATCCTTGCCGCTTGGCTTCTCGAAGACCGCCTCAATGTACGTTTTCAATTACAGCTTCATAAAATATTGTGGGGCGAAAAAACCGGCTGTTGAACGGTTAAAAGCGTTGACAGACAGAGGCAGATATTGTAAAAGCAAGCGGTAGAAATTTATGAATGGGGCTTCATTTTTCTCAAATGCCTCATTTTCTTTTTCAAATTAGCCCTCAGGGGGAAGGAGAACGATATGATTACCATTGACTTATCTTTTTGGGCGGAACTGATTTCAGTTCTCATCCTCATGGTAGTTCTCAATTCAATCCTATTCAAACCCGTTAGGCGGCAACTTGAAGAGCGTCAGGCCAAGATGGCGGCAATTGAGGCGGATGCCGACAAGTTTGAGCGCAATGCTGCAGAGCTGCTTGCCAATTATGACAGGAAGCTGGCAGACGCTCGTGCCCAGGGTAAGAGTGAATTGGAGAAGCTGAAGGGAGAGGCCAGAGAGGAGGAGCGGCAGCTCTTGGATGCTGCCATGAAAGAGGCTGAAGCCAAAAAGAGTGAACTCATGTCAGAGCTTTCGGGGCAGATTGAGGCTGCAAAGAAAGAGCTGCAGGCTCAGTCAGAAGCCTTTGCCGTTGAGATCGCTCAAAAGCTGCTGGGGAGGGCTGTCTAAGATGAGAATTTTTAACAGGGAGTTTAGTGGTTACGCCTTGGTTGGTATCCTGGCAGGGGTGTATCTCGCTTTTGCGATGGTGACGGGTTTTGTCACCACAGGCCATGATACAGCCATTGCCAGCGAATCTGCCGCGCAACATGTAACAGCAGAGCATCAGGCAGCCGGTGAGGAGGCCGCTATGCATGCTGCTGCAGCACACGAGGGCTCAGGTGAGGGCGAGCCAGCGGAACATGGCGGGCACGGCGAACACCACGGTCTTACCCACGGCCAGATAATGAACTTCATCTGGCACTGTCTCAACTTTTCCCTCCTTGTCTTACTGCTGGTCAAGTATCTGAGAAAACCTCTGTCCGATAGTCTCAGAGGGCGTACCGAGCAGATCCAGGCAAGGTTTGATGAACTGGAGGCCAAACGCCAGGAAGCTGAAAAGAAATACGCTGATTATGAGCGTAAACTTTCAGGCCTGGAGGAGGAGGCCAAAAGGATTTTGACCACCTTCGTGCAGCAGGGGCAGTCAGAGAAAGAGAAGATTATTACCCAGGCTCACGAAGCAGCGGAGCGCATCAAGGCCCAGGCCGAGTTCTACGTACAGCAGGAGCTGGCCAAGGCAAGAGTGGCGCTACAAAAGGAGATGGCTGATTCCGCAGTTGCAGCAGCGGAAGAACTCATCAGGAAGAACCTGACTGAGCAGGATCATCACAAGCTCATCAGCGAATACCTTGAAAGGGTGGTGCAGAAAAATTGATTAGCACAGTATTAGCCAGAAGGTATGCAAAAGCGCTCTTCGCAGTAGGTAAGGAAGAGGGAAAACTGGAATCATTTGCCGAGGCATTGAATGAGATTAATTCCCTCCTGCAGGAGAGCCCGGATGTGGAGGCCGCCCTGGAGAGTCCCATTGTACCGCCTGAATTGAAGCGGGAAGTGGTGGACGAAATCGTAAAGGCGGCAAATTTTGAGGATTCACTCGCTAATTTCCTCAGGCTCTTGGTGGAGCGGGGCAGAATCCAACACCTGAGACTGATTGCCGAGGCCTTTGAGGCCCTGATGGATGAGGAGACAGGCAGGGTGCGCGCTACGGTTCGCACTGCTGTACCCATCCCGGATGATCTCAAGGACAAGGTTGCGGCCGCGCTTGCCAAGGCAACAGGAAAAGAGGTTATTTTGGTCACAGAAGAAGATCCCGATCTCATCGGCGGAGTGGTTGCCCATGTCGGCGATGTGGTCTGGGATGGTAGCATAAAGAGTCAGCTTGCAGGCTTGAAAGAATCCATAGGGAGGGGTGAGCAAGGATAATGGCACAGATAAATGCATCAGAAATCAGCGACATCATAAAGAAGAGAATCCAGGATTTTGAAAAAACCGTTGATCTGGCAGAGACCGGTACGGTCCTGTCAGTAGGTGACAACGTTGCCCGTGTTTATGGAGTCCGCAACTGTATGGCCATGGAGCTTCTGGAGTTCCCCGGTGGAATCATGGGTCTGGCTCTCAACATTGAGCAGGACAACGTCGGTGTGGCCGTTATGGGCGACTGCGAGAACATCAAGGAAGGTGACCTGGTCAAGAGGACTGGCAAGATCGCCCAGGTTCCTGTTGGTGAGTGCATGCTGGGCCGCGTTGTTGACGGTCTTGGCAATCCCATTGACGGCCAGGGCCCGATTAACGCTACCGAGTTCCGCCGTATCGAGGAGAAGGCGCCGGGCGTTATCGCAAGAAAGTCGGTTCATGAGCCATGCTACACAGGACTCAAGGCCATTGACGCCATGACCCCTGTTGGACGCGGACAGCGTGAGCTTATCATTGGTGACCGTCAGATTGGTAAGACTGCAATCGGCGTTGATGCCATTATTGCTCAGAAGGATACTGACGTATACTGTATATATGTTGCTGTTGGCCAGAAGCAGGCCACAGTGGCACTGGTCGTGGAGGCACTGAGAAAGGCAGGCGCCATGGATTATACCACAGTGGTTGCTGCGAGTGCGTCTGAGCCTGCATCAATTCAGTATCTCTCGGCATTCTCCGGTACAGCCATGGGCGAGTATTTCCGTGACAATGGAAAACATGCCCTTATTATCTACGACGACCTTTCCAAGCAGGCTGTGTCCTACCGCGAACTTTCACTTCTGCTCAGGCGTCCTCCAGGACGTGAGGCATTCCCCGGAGACATCTTCTACAACCACTCAAGGCTTCTCGAGCGTTCTGCAAAGCTGAACGATGAGCTGGGAGCAGGTAGCCTTACAGCCCTTCCTATCATCGAAACCCAGCAGGGTGACGTTTCCGCTTATATTCCTACAAACGTTATTTCCATTACAGACGGTCAGGTCTATCTTGAGCCTTCCCTGTTCTTTGCTGGCGTTCGCCCTGCCATCAACGTCGGTCTCTCAGTATCCCGAGTCGGTGGTGCTGCCCAGGTCAAGGCCATGAAACAGGTTGCAGGTACCCTCAGGCTGGACCTTGCCCAGTACAGGGAGCTGGCTGCTTTTGCTCAGTTCGGTTCTGACCTTGATGCTGCTACGCAGGCACAGCTCAGAAGGGGTGAAAGGCTTGTTGAAATCCTTAAACAGCCCCAGTACCAGCCACTTCCAATGGAGAAGCAGGTGACAATTCTGTTCGCCGGTACAAAGGGTCTGCTTGATGACCTGCCAGTGGACAGCCTCTCTGCCTTTGAGAAGGAGCTTTACGAGTTCGTTGAGTCAAGGCATGCGGATATTTTCTCAGAGCTTGCTGAAAAGCAGGAGATCAGTGATTCACTGGAGCAGAAAATGAAGGCTGCCATTGAGGAGTTCAAGAAAGACTTCAAGGCGAGCCGTAACCTCTAAGAATTAAGGGGAATGAATTCAGATGCCTTCTCTTAAAGATATTCAACTTAAAATAGTCGGCGTCAAGAAGACACAGCAGATCACCAAGGCTATGAATATGGTGGCTGCTGCCAAGCTTCGTGGCGCTCAGGCACGCATGGAGGAGTTTCGCCCCTATGCAGACAAGTTTGCCTCAGTGATGGGTGAACTGTCTGGAGGCGCCAATCCAAGCGCATTCCCGCTTATGGCGCAGAGAGAGGTGAAGAAGAGCCTGCTGCTTGTGGTCACCTCAGACAGGGGCCTTTGTGGAGCGTTTAATACAAACATTATCTCGGCCTCGGAGAAATACCTCCAGAAAGAAAAGGAGGAGGGCAGGGAGCCGGTTGTTGCATGTATCGGCAAGAAGGGTGCCTCATATTTCAGCAAGTCTGAGTATGAGGTGCTCCACCAGACAGTTGACTGTATGGGTAACGTGCAGATGCTGACTGCCCGTCAGGTCGGGCTTGAGCTTATACGTATGTTCCTTGCAGAGGACATAGATCAGGTCAAGCTGGTGTATGGCCGTTTCGTAAATGTGGCTGTTCAGAAGCCTACATTCAGGCCGATTCTTCCAATCACCCCTGAGGGACTATCCCAGGGTGGAGAGGTGGAAGAGGCTGAAGAGGAACAGGGCCCCAAGGCTACATATATCTACGAGCCGGCACCGGAGGAGATACTCAACCAGCTCATGCCCATGTTCGTTAATGTCCAGATCATGGCTGCCATGCTTGAGACGGTTGCAAGCGAGATGGCTGCCAGGATGACATCCATGGACAATGCCACCAACGCATGTAATGACATTATTCAGGAACTTACACTGCTGTTCAACAAGGCAAGACAGGCCGCCATTACAGGCGAGCTCATGGATATCGTTGGTGGTGCCGAGGCTCTCAAGGGATAAACATTGATAAGAATTTAACTGGCAAATGGATGCCGGGGAGGTATAAGACAAATGGCAAACGTAGGCAAAATCGCCCAGGTTATTGGACCCGTTGTTGACGTGGAGTTTGAACCGGGACAACTGCCCAATATATTGAACGGACTGCTGGTTTCCAACCCAGCAATCAGTGATGAGGAAGATAACCTGTACATTGAGGTTGCACAGCACCTTGGTGACAACATGGTGCGCTGCATCGCAATGGACACCACAGACGGTCTGGTCCGCGGTATGGCTGCCAAGGATACCGGTGAGCCAATTCAGATTCCTGTTGGTGAGCCCACTCTCGGCAGGATCATGAACGTGGTTGGCTGGCCTGTGGACGGCCTTGGGCCCATTGATGATACTCACAAGTTGCCCATTCACAGGAAAGCTCCTGCGTTCATCGAACAGGACACCACGGTTAACGTCCTTGAAACAGGCATCAAGGTTATCGACCTGCTGGTTCCCTTCCCCCGTGGTGGTAAGATGGGACTGTTCGGCGGTGCCGGTTGTGGCAAGACCGTTATCATGATGGAGATGGTTCACAACATCGCCATGCAGCACGGTGGTATCTCCGTGTTCTGCGGTGCTGGTGAGCGTACCCGTGAGGGTAATGACCTGTACCACGAGATGAAGGACTCAGGCGTTCTTCCAAAGGCTGCCCTGATCTACGGCCAGATGACCGAGCCTCCGGGAGCACGTGCAAGAATCGGACTTACAGGTCTGACTGCTGCAGAGTACTTCCGTGATGAGCAGGGCCAGGACGTGCTTTTCTTCATCGACAACATCTTCCGTTTCACCCAGGCTGGTTCTGAGGTTTCCGCGCTCCTCGGTCGTATTCCTTCTGCTGTTGGTTACCAGCCTACACTTGCTACAGACCTTGGTGCCCTGCAGGAACGTATTACTTCCACCACAAAGGGTTCCATTACAGCAGTTGAATGTGTTTACGTGCCTGCTGACGACCTGACAGACCCTGCGCCAGCTACCACATTTGCACACCTTGACGGTACAGTCGTTCTCTCACGTCAGATTGCAGAGCTTGGTATCTATCCTGCTGTTGACCCGCTGGATTCCACCTCCAGGATTCTCGATCCCAACGTACTTGGTGAGGAGCACTACTCAGTTGCCCGTAACCTGCAGCAGACACTGCAGAAGTACAAGGACCTCCAGGACATCATAGCTATCCTCGGTATGGATGAGCTTTCGGATGAGGATAAACTCACTGTTCAGAGGGCACGTAAGTGTCAGAGGTTCCTGTCACAGCCCTTCCACGTTGCAGAGACCTTTACTGGTATGCCAGGTAAGTACTGCAAGGTTGAGGATACTGTACGCGGCTTCAAGGAGATCCTTGAGGGCAAGTATGACGATCTGCCAGAGGCTGCTTTCTATATGGTAGGAACCGTTGAAGAGGCAGTTGAAAAGGCCAAGAATTCTTAATGGACCACCCTGAACACAGGTTGCGAGGATAACTGATTATGGCCAATAAATTAATGCTCGAAGTAGTCACTCCCAGCAGGCAGGTAGTCAACGAGGAGGTTGACCTTGCAACTGCTCCGGGAGCAGACGGTGTCTTCGGTGTCATGGCTAATCATGCACCTCTCCTGGCCACCATGGCCATTGGCGAGATGCATTATGAGAAAGATGGCACAATAGTCAGGCTTGCCCTGAGTGGTGGTTTCTGTGAGGTCTCTAATAACAGGATGACCATTCTGGCCGAGTCTGCTGAGCCTATCGAAGACATTGATGTTGAAAGGGCTCTCAAGGCAAAGGAGCGCGCTGAGAAGCGTATCCAGGCTGCTGCCTCTGCAAAAGAAGATATTGATCTTGCAAGGGCGCAGGCTGCACTTGCCAGAGCCATGAACAGGTTGAGACTTGCAGGGCGTGAATAGCCGCAGCAAGGCTTAAGAACAGCTATTTGCTATAGTTCATTATAGTTCACTATAGTTTAAAAGAAGGGCAGGGTAACCTGCCCTTTTTTTGTGCCCTCCCGTTGACTTTTGGCCACTGCCCGGCTAAATCCTAAGTAATCATAGGCCCGGTGCCTATCGAATCGGTTATTTCTTGTGACTTGGGCTTTCAATCAATTGACAGGCAACATCTGTTTTTTTGCAAAGTGCCTCTTGTTTCTACAAGCCTGATGGTAACTGCAGCACTGGTTTTATGGGGAGTATTTCCCTATTGCCATGCCCATAGAGGTTTGACTGTCTTTTGAACAAGAGCTGAAAAGGACCAATAATGGTGAGTTCCAAAGACAAGAACGTAGCTGCCGTTGTCCTTGCGGCAGGCAAGGGTACGCGGATGAAATCTTCTGTGCCCAAGGTGTTGCATGAACTGCTTGGAACGCCCTTGGTGGGCCATGTGGTTTCACTGTTGAACAAAGTGGATGTCCAGCGTATTGTTACTGTCGTGGGCCACGGTGCCCAGTCGGTTACCAACTATCTTGGAGGCCTTGGTGTTGAAACCGTGCTCCAGGATCAGCAGCTCGGAACTGGCCATGCGGTGGCATGTGCTGAGAGTATGTTTGCTGGTTTTGATGGGGCTGTCCTTGTGATATGCGGTGATACTCCCCTGTTCAGACAGGAGACATTGGA
The DNA here is from genome assembly GCA_964638145.1 of uncultured Desulfobacterales bacterium. Lineage (GTDB taxonomy): Bacteria > Desulfobacterota > Dissulfuribacteria > Dissulfuribacterales > QOAL01 > S144-17. The sequence goes on from CAZXAK010000020.1 coordinate 130,283, forward strand.
TAGGTTTATCTATGAGCATATTGCTTCTCGCAATCAGGTGTCGGTGCTCAGCTCCCGGTTTGCCTCACCATATGGGTATGGGAGGATTGTCAGGGACCGGAATGGTGCTTTTGTTGGCATAGTAGAGGAGAAAGATGCTGATCCTGCGGTCAGGGATATCACTGAGGTCAATACAGGCACCTATTTGGTGGATGCAGGTTTCCTGTTTCCCGCCCTGTCGAAGCTTGACAACAATAATAAGCAGGGAGAGTACTATCTGACTGATATTGTGGCCATTGCCGTAGAAACTGGGAACAAGGCCGGTGCCTTTTGCCTTGCCTCTGAAGAGGAGGCGCTTGGTGTAAATTCACGCTACCAGCTTTCAGAGGCAGAGTCCATAATGCTAAAGCGTGTCAGGCACCATCTCATGATGGAGGGTGTCACAATGTTGAATGCACACACCATCTATGTGGAGCCGTCGGTGACCGTTGGCAATGATGTGGTAATTGAGCCGTGTGTCGTACTGAGAGGGGATACACGTATTGGTGCAGGAGCCGTGATCGGTGCTCACTCCTGCCTCTGTAATGTTGAGGTTGCAGATGGGGAGCAGGTGCCCCCCTGTTCTATGTTGCTTGGTTGATATGCCGCAAGACATAATATACTATTGCGTCCAAACCGGGATGCGGATTTGTATTAGATACAGAAAATATTGATACAGAGTTTTCAGGAGAATATTCATGGACAACAATATGGAAAATATGGAGCATGCAGAGGCGGTGGAACAGGACGATAGTCTTGATACCACAGAGCTATCAATTCTTGAGGACAAGATAGAGAAGCTGGTTGAGTACTGCATGGAGTTACAGGATGAGAATCAGCAACTGAGCGAATCCTTGGAAGAGAGGACACAGGAGGTTGAGTCCTTGACTGCAAGGCTTGCCGAGTATGATGATATGCGCAGGGATGTGAAGGAGAGGATAAACAGATTGGTGCGCACCATTGAAGATCTGGAGTCTTCCTCTGCTGATATGGCCTCTGAACAGGAGCCGCAGCAAGAGGGTGATGATGGTTCGCAGGGCTCTCAGCCTGATCTGTTGCCATCTGAGTCTCACGTGGATTAAATGCCGGAAACAGTTTCCCTTCATTTTTTTGGAAAGGTCTATGACCTCAAGGCTGACGATCCGTCAGATGATGTCCAAGAAGTCGTGAAGTATGTGGAGCGGGTCATGGCTGAGACCGAGAAACAGCACAAGGGGTTGTCACCGCAGAAGATAATGGTCCTTGCTGCCTTGCATATGGGGCGTGATTATGTCAGGGAGAGGAAGCGGAATGATGAGCTTGCTTCAGAGCTGAAGCGGCGCTCTTCCAGGATTGCCAACAAGATAGATACAGTCCTTGGTGATGAGACGTAACCGGGTGTAGGGCACCGTACATGGTGTGGAGTTCACTTGAAGTACTGGGAGTATGTCTGCATGTGTGCCGTCCTGTATCCGGAGTCTCGCAACCTCGCTCACCTGCGGCCATACCGTCATGATACCTATACGGCAGATGGTGCTTTTTATGGTTTTAAAGCGCATCAGTTGCAATGATTTGTTAATGATATAAATATGATATTTGTTTTTTGTTTGCGGTCAAAATCATGAGAAAAAGCGCTATCACTCTTTGCAAATTGCTTCTGCTTTGCACCCTTATACAATCTATAAATGGTAGGGTTCTGGTGCTAATTTATAGACATAGACAAGGCATTGGTAATAAGTTATAATTTTTTAAAATTAGCTTCCCTGCTGTGTTGGTGCTTGGCCAGTAGTTTGTTGAGCCAACATCCCATACAAGGGAGTCTTTTTCCGTGGAGGTGGGACGGGGAAAACCGCCCTGTCTATCCAAAGCGGAGTTGACACCCACCTGAGTCTCTCAGGTTCAATAAGCGCTGGCTGACACGGCATGGTGGGGATTTAAGGCTGTAACCCCGTCTGGGTCTGAATATAATTAACGGATTTGTGTTTATCACAGGGATAGTGAGAAAAGATTCAACAGAGAATTGACTCTGTTTTCAGTGCCTTGGGTTTTTAAAAAACCGGGTTTATATATAAAGTGATGATCTCGAATGGCAAGAGGGGCCATAAAACCCTCCATGTGTGCTGCAGGTTTCTGGAATAAGATTCTGCCACTGGCATTCGAGTATTCACTTTATGGAGTCGGCCGGCTGTCCATGACAGCAGGACCGTATACGTTTGGGAATGGGTTTCCAGGGATAGTCCGTTAACTGCTGGTGGTCAGTCCGGAAAGTGTGGCTGAGCAGGTTCTTCTCTTTTTTTCTCACGTCTTAAAAATTCCGTGCAAAAGGCCCCTTTGTTTGTGAGGTGGTCTGTAAAATCTGATGGGGTGTGGCTGCTTAAACAAGGAGATGCCACACGTTATGAATATCTTAACTGTTTGTCTAGTTGCTGCCGGGCTGGCGGCAGGGGTAGTAATTGGTGCCATAGCAGTTTCCAGGAGGGAAAAGCGCAATTCCCAGGAGCTGCAGCAGGAGCTTGACGCCCTGAGGAAAAAGGCTGAGGCTGAGGCTGACAGGATCCTCAAAGAGGCGCGAGTCACAGCCCAGGAGGAGGCCCTGCGCCTCAAAAAAGAGGCTGAAGACAGTGTATCCCAGCGCAAGAGCGACTTGCATGAGCAGGAGATGCGGTTGCTCAAGCGCGAACAGAAGATTGACAAAAAAAAGGAGCTTATTGATCAGAAGGAGCTGGAACTTCTCGAGAAGGAAAAGAAACTTCAAAGGCGTGCTACCCGGTTGGATAGCATGGAGAAGGAGATAGCCTCTATCATCGATGAGCAGCACGCACTGCTGGAAAAGATATCGGGTATGTCGGAAAGCGAGGCCAAGGAGCAGCTTCTGAGCAGTTTTGAGGAGGAGGTGCGTCAGGAGGCTGCTACCATGCTCAGGAAGATAGAGGCGGAGACCAGGGAAAAGGCAGACAAGAAGGCCAAGGAGATACTCTCGCTGGCCATTGCAAGGTATGCTGGCGAGTATGTGGCTGAGCGGACAGTTTCTGTGGTCCCTTTGCCAAACGATGAGATGAAAGGCAGGATAATTGGCAGGGAGGGCCGGAACATACGCGCCATAGAGGCTGCTACAGGCATTGACCTGATCATTGACGATACGCCTGAAGCTGTTCTGCTATCTGGTTTCAATCCGGTGAGACGTGAGGTAGCCCGTGTGGCCTTGGAACGGTTGGTGCTCGATGGCCGTATCCACCCTGCTCGTATCGAAGAGGTAGTACGCAAGGTTGAAAAGGAGATCGAGACCTCTATCAGAGAGGCAGGAGAGCAGGCAACCTTTGATGTGGGGGTCTATGGCATCCATCCTGAACTGATCAAGCTGCTTGGAAAACTCAAATTCAGGACCAGCTATTCCCAGAACGTCCTGCAGCACTCGCTGGAAGTGGCCTTTCTGTGCGGGGTCATGGCAGCCGAGTTGGGCCTTGATGTCAAGAAGGCCAAGAGGATCGGCTTGTTACACGATATCGGCAAGGCCGTTGATCACGAGGTGGAAGGTTCGCACGCCATAATCGGAGCGGATCTGGCCAAGAAGTACGGTGAGGGCAAGGACATAGTCCATGCAATTGCTGCACACCATGAAGATATAAAGCCCGAGACCATAATGGCAGTACTCGTTCAGGCGGCTGATGCCCTTTCAGGGGCAAGGCCCGGGGCAAGGCGCGAGATGCTTGAGACCTATGTGAAACGCCTTGAGGACCTTGAGCGCATAGCCACATCGTTCAAGGGGGTCCAGAAGTCCTATGCCATTCAGGCCGGACGGGAGATCAGGATTGCTGTGAGCAGTGACAAGGTTTCAGATGCAGAGGCCAGCCTGATGTGCAGGGATATTGCAAAGAAGATAGAGAGTGAGCTCAGTTATCCTGGTCAGATAAAGATCATAGTCATCAGGGAGACCAGGGCCGTGGAGTATGCAAAGTAGGTCTTGAGGTCAGCATCGAAAATTTTTCAAGGAGGAAGGAGAGTATCATAGACAGGGTAATGTCTGTGTGAATGACAATGGAACAGGATATAAAGAAGTCATTGGATCTGATCGGCCGTGGAGCTGTGGATATAATAGATATGGATGAGCTTGAGAAAAAGCTCATCAAGGCTGTGGACGAGGACCGGCCACTTCGTGTCAAGGCAGGATTTGACCCAACTGCCCCGGATCTGCATCTTGGCCATACAGTTCTTATCCAGAAAATGAAGCATTTTCAACAGCTTGGCCACCAGGTAATATTCCTCATAGGTGATTTTACCGGCCTGATTGGTGATCCTACAGGGAAGTCAGAGACAAGACCGCCGCTCACGCCTGAGCAGGTCCAGCAGAATGCCGCCACCTACAAGGAGCAGATATTCAAGATACTCGATCCTGACAGGACAGAGATTGCATTCAACAGCGTCTGGATGAACGAGATGAAATCCATTGATATGATACGCCTGTGCGCAAAGCATACGGTGGCAAGGATGCTTGAAAGGGATGATTTCAAGAAGCGTTTTCATGCCCAGAAGCCCATAGGGATTCATGAGTTCATCTATCCGCTGATCCAGGGCTATGACTCTGTAGCCCTGAGGGCAGATGTGGAGCTTGGCGGTACGGATCAGACCTTCAACCTGCTTGTGGGGCGTCACATGCAGAAGGAGTATGGCCAGGTTCCGCAGACGGTGATCACCATGCCGTTGCTCGAGGGGTTAGATGGTGTGAACAAGATGAGCAAGTCCTTGGGCAACTATGTTGGCATAACCGATGAGCCTGCCAGCATGTTCGGAAAGCTCATGTCTGTCTCTGACGATCTCATGTTCAGGTACTATGAGCTTTTGAGCAGCCTGGACATGGAGCAGATCAACGAGCTGAAGAGTGATATGGAGCAGGGCAGACGCCACCCAAGGGAGGTGAAGGTGATGCTTGCCATGGAGCTGGTGGCACGGTTCCATGGGCAGGAGGCTGCGGAAAAGGCACGGGATGGTTTCGACGCCCAGTTCAGGCGTGGAGAGGTGCCGGAAGATATTCCGGAGTTTGCGCTGCCTGCTGATGCCGACCGTTCGGCACTCTTCCTGCCGCGGATACTGAAGGAGGCCGGTGTGGTAAAGAGTGCGTCCGAGGCTCGCCGTCTCATAAAGCAGGGGGCTGTCAGTGTTGATGGCGAAAAGGTCTCAACCGAAGAGATTGCAGTTGGAGATTCCGGTGCGGTTGTAAAGGTGGGAAAGAGACGTTTCGTGAGGTTGGTTTGAGATATCTTTTTAACGCTGGTGTAAATTGCCGTGAAATACATACCGTGTCACGGTAGCTTTTCATGTTGCCAGGGGCTTCTTTGTCCAATCCGGGTAACATGGAATTTCTGGAATTAATCCCTTCTCATGCCTGAAATCAGGGCTTGGGTATGAGAGAGGACAGGGGATGCATACAGCTGGGGACCCGGTGATCAGTTGCGAGGATGTTTATATGTCACATCATGAGATTTCAACACGTTATTTTCAGGAGGCCAAAGAGGTCATCCCAGGCGGTGTGAACAGCCCTGTGAGGGCATGTCAGTCTGTTGGGTGCGATCCTATTTTCGTAGAGCGTGGCCAGGGGTGTTATATAGAAGACGCGGATGGCAATGCATATATAGACTATGTATGTTCATGGGGGCCAATGATCATGGGTCACAGTCATCCGGAGATCAATGCCGCTGTAGCCGCTGCCCTTGACTCCGGTACAAGTTTTGGTATCCCAACCTGGCGTGAAGTGGAGCTTGCCAGGCGTATATGCGAGCTTGTGCCGTCGGTAGAGATGGTGCGGCTTGTCAACTCCGGTACCGAGGCCACGATGAGCGCAATCCGGCTTGCCCGCGGTTATACAGGGCGCAAGAAGATCGTCAAGTTTGACGGCTGTTATCATGGACATGCAGATTCGTTCCTTGTAAAGGCTGGGTCAGGGGTTGCCACCCTTGGGATACCAGGGAGTCCGGGCATACCTGAGGAGATCGTGGCCAATACTGTTTCCATCCCGTTCAATGATATTGATACCCTGAAGTCACTGATTGAACAGGATGGGAAAGATATTGCAGCAGTGATAATGGAGCCTGTACCGGCTAATATGGGGGTCGTGTTGCCTGCGGAGGGTTATCTTGAGGGAGTACGGGCACTTACCAAAGAACATGGCATTGTGCTTATCTTTGATGAGGTGATCACTGGTTTCAGGCTCTCTCTCGGTGGCGCACAGGAATACTTTGGAGTGACTCCTGACCTCACCACAATGGGCAAGATCATAGGTGGCGGACTTCCTGTTGGGGCCTATGGGGGAAGGAAAGAGATCATGGAACAGATAGCGCCGTCAGGGCCTGTATATCAGGCAGGTACCCTTTCCGGTAATCCCCTTGCCACTGCCGCAGGGCTTGCTGCCCTGGACATACTGTCACGTCCCGGTACCTATGAAGTCTTGAAGGCCAAGGGAGAGGCACTGGCAGAAGGCTACAGAAAGATTGCCTCCAAGTACGGGGTCCTGTGCCAGGTACAGGGTATTGGATCCATGCTTACGGCATTCTTTGGGCACAGCGCCCCTGTGACCGATTTTAACGGTGCCATGAGGTCTGATACCGACATGTATGGACGCTTTTTCAGGGGCATGCTTTCCGAGGGGGTGTATGTCGCGCCTTCACAGTTTGAGGCAGCAATGGTCTCTACTGCCCATTGCTGGGATGATATAGATGATACCCTGAAAGTGGCCGAATCAGTATTCAAAACTCTTGCATAATGGATGATAATATGCTATCAGGTATAGCCAACTGAATGGAGCCTCAGTATAGACAGGGGAGGCCTCATTGGTTGTGGATTATGTCCGGAAACGGAGCAGATGCCTATCCGGTCTGGTGGAAAACGGGGCCCAACGGCAGGGTGTAAATAGATGGGTACAATAAAACAGGAATTTGCACTTGCCTTCAAGAGCCTCAGTACAGCTACTACCATTGCATTGTCTGTGGTCTTTTCTACCTTTGCCGGTGTGCTTGCAGGGTGGTGGCTGGATACCAGCTTTTTTGAGGGTAAGACATACCCGTGGCTCACGATTGTCTGCTTCTTTTTCGGGCTTGCCGGGGGGGTCAAAAATTTTATGATACTCACCAGGCGTTTTACAAAAGAGGCGGAAAAAGATGGGGGGAGAGGCGAGGGCCAACCCGGAGAGGAAGCCAGAGGAGGGAAGGAAACCCAGCATGTTGAAGATGGTTCTCAGGGGCGACCTTGATCCTACATTCATAAAGCTCTTCAGGGGGGCTAACTGGATACTCATGGTGCTCATGGTCGCATTGGCCGGGACACTGTCCACTCCCCAGATGGCAGCCGGTGTTCTGCTTGGCGGATTGATAGCCAATCTGAACTGTGTCGGCTTGGACAGGGATTGCCAGCGAATGATGCGCTGGCGGCATATGGGGGCCTACTACGGAGGGATGGCAGTGCGGATGGGGCTTATTGCCTTGTCAATTACGCTTGCGTTTCTGTATTTTCCAGGTAAATTTTCTCCTGTAGGTCTTTTTATCGGACTGTCAGTGGCAGTGGTGAACTTTAATATCGTGACACTGGCAATGGTAATTTACAGAGCTCGTTTTAAGGAGGCTACGTAGCCATGGAACATCCATTACTTTTTCTCTCTATTCTGTTGGATGCCATAGGACTGCCTGCGCACGGGGGAGAATCAGCGCTGGCACAGATACTTGCACCACACATGCAGTACAGCTATCTGGCAATGATAATCTGTGTTATCCTTGCCAAGCTTGGCACAAGCAACATGAAGATGGTCCCCACCGGGGTGCAGAATCTCATGGAGATGTTTGTTGGCGGTCTTGAGGAGTTCATTGACGACCAGACCCACGACAAGAAAAAGACACTGATCATCTATCCGATGATTGCCACCTTTGCA
>CAZXAK010000021.1:0-121042 GCA_964638145.1 uncultured Desulfobacterales bacterium
CGTTTCAAATCATGCGAAATCTTGTTTTATCTTTAATTACAGCAAATTAATGCTGTTTTTTGTAAAATTACCCGTCACCCAACGGGTTTGCTGTAACTGTTTTGCTTTCTACATAATTTGAAACCGCTGCGGGATTCCCAATTTCGCATGATCTGCTGTGTTGTCGGATACTTGAAGTACAACAGTACGTCTGCGTATCCTCCGCCTTGCATCTCATGCAAACTTGGGAATCGCTCAATTCAGGCATAAGCAATTGGCAAAGCGCCATCCGCCGTATAGGTACCTGTAGCATGCACAAGAAGAACAGATCCCCTACCCTCTATTCGGTACTGTTTTTCAAAATCAAAAATGATCCTGCCTTCCACCATGAAATTCCGAGGACAATGCCTATCACCGCACCGCCAGCTACATCAAGGGGATAGTGGACCCCAAGATATATCCTGGACCAGCAGACCAGTACTGCAAGCAGGGCTACTGGTACGGCGCGCCTGCCCCACCAGGCAATCAGAAAGGATGCGGCAGTCCACATATTGGTGGCATGGCAGGATGGCCACGCCAGAGTCTCCCTTATACCTGCCCTGAATGCCGGATCTGTCACCACCCATTTGCAATGCCTGTACACGTACAGACCGTCATGGACCTCATAGGGCCGGGACCTGCCCACCAGGACCTTTATGACCCTTGCGCACAGCACGTCACTAAATGCCACTGCTGCAATGGCAACGATCCATAACAGCCGCTCCCTGCTGTCACCCTTCCACAGCCGATAGGCAAGAAAGGGTATCAGCACAGGAAGAAGCATCCTGAAATCCGACAGCACTGGCATTACCACATCGAGAAACCCACTCCTTGCGTGGTTTATCAAGAATAGCAGTCGGGTATCAAAATCAGTTATTGCCGACATGATCATCATGGCTCACTCTTGGATCAAATCCCCTGCCAAGAAAGATGTTGAAGCGACGGTATCTCCTGTTTCCAAGTGGGATGGACACAGAGGAGAGGGATTTGAAATCTCTGAAATGGGAAGGAAGGTCGTCAGGCACAGCCTTGTCCGCATCGATCACAATGACCGCATCCCACCCGGCCTTATCCTCAGGACCTGGCCACAGCTCGTACTGGGAAGTCACCCTGCCCCGGTGCCCTTTCCACCTGTAGACCACCGGATTGCCAGGCATATAAAAGGCAAGCTCAGAGGCAGTCTGCCTGCGTCTTGCAATGACAAAGGTCTTCTCAGGCATGGGCAGGCTATCCTTCACCATATCAATGCGGGTTGCAAGCATCTTCCAGCCCCTAAGCCTTACAAGCGGATCAACAGCACTGCCTTGAAGGCCAGAGGCAGGAATTACTACTGGTAACAGATAGAGCAACATGGACATAACCGCGCCTATCACCACGCCTGGCATAACGAGCTTACGGAGCCTATCAATACCGGGTATGGATATATGACCACAATACCAGGCAGCCACAAGGATCATTGGGGCAATATAGAATGGCGCAGGCCAGTTGGCATTTACCCTCTGCTTGAGGCTCAGAAGTGTCACCAACAGAAGCAGTACAGTACCTGAGAATACCAGCAGTGCCGCAGCACGCCTGAGTCTCAGACTCCCTGGGTCATCAGCCCTGCTTCGCAGGATGAAATCACGAAAACGCACCAACACCCCTATACCAACTGCAAACGCCAGAAAGCAGGTAATGGGAGAGATGACACCAAGCTGGGAGCCCACAAATTCCGCAAGTGTCCTGAGAGAGTCAAACAAATTCCTGTCAATTTGCTCAAAATGATGGGCGGTATGGCGGATGGTGATCCATCCATGATGCATGTTCCACCACACAACAGGTGCAAGGAGTACGGCAGAGACGGAGACAGATACCCATATCCAGCAGGATTTGAGCAGCCTTCGGGTATCCCGGCCTGTAATGAGAAACATCAGTACTGCAGGCCAGAAGGCGAACATGGTCTGTTTTGTGAGAAAACCCGCGCCCACCATAACGCCGGTTAGAATCCACCAGAATGAAACAGTAGGGCAGTTGCTACAAGTCACCTCTGCCTGTACGGCCTTCCACACACAGAACAGGGAAAAACTCCAGAAAAACAGCAGCGGGGCATCTATGGTCATGACCAGTGCGGCAACACAGGCACCAGGAGAGGCTGCGGCAAGGAGTGCGGCACAAAAACCGGCTCTGGCAGAAAACATGGCCCTGCCGGCAAGATAACTGCCCAACAGAGCAAAGGTGCTCAAAATGACCGCGGGCAGCCGTACTGCAAAGGCACTGTTTCCCATGAGCCAGGTGCTGAGAGCCATGATCCAGGCCACCATTGGGGGCTTGCTGTAATAACCCCAGTCAAGCCTCCTTGACCACTCCCAGTAATAGGCCTCGTCAGGAGACAGCTCCAGGTTGGAGAAGTAGAGAAACAGCACACGGCAGATCATAAGTGTGCAGATGAAGAACAGAAACCCGCGCTCCCACACGCGCTCACTGCTGTCCTGCAAGAATACGATACCACGAACTGTCATGAAAACTCTCTCCCCCACATCAAAAATGCCATAACCGTTCACAGGGTTCTTTGCGGGTATTGCCGTACAACAAAAATACCATATGCCACCTGTGTGTCCCACAGCATGATATCAGACAGCAATATCCATCTTCTTGTAGCCGCCTGTGGAGTAGACGATTCCCCCCACAAGGCTTGCGGCAACCTGTACTGCAAAAAACGAGAGGCTAAGCATCACCGCCTGGGCTGAAGGAACACCATAAAGACCGAGAAAGTAGACGAAACCTCCCTCCCTTACCCCCAGGCCACTGAGAGAAACAGGCAACATGGTAAGCAGGGCAACCAGGGGAAAGGCTGCAAAGTACAGAAGCACAGGAACATCTATGGCCATAGCCCTGCCAATAAGTATGCATATGATGATGCACATGCACTGGATCACTACGGAAAGACCGAGACATAGCACCAGCACCCGTTTATGATCCCAGAACACCAGCAGTGTCCCCAGCACCTTTTCCACAGTGGCGCCGAAACGGTCCCCAATCAATCTCTCCAAAAGCGGGGCAGAGAACAGCACGCATACCACTGCACCGCCGCCCCATACCAGCATGGTGGAGAATGGGACAGGAAGCAGGCCTGGTGAAACGAGTATTGCCGCTGCCCCCATGACAAGCAAGGAGGCAAGGCCAAGGAGCCTGTCAGCAAGCACACTGTAGGAGGCAAGCAACTTCTTCTTCCCATCTCCGCCTCTCGAGATGAGAAAGACCTTCATGACGTCTCCGCCTATGCTTGTGGGCAGGAAGAGGTTAAAAAACATGCCGCAGAAGTAGTAGTTGAGATAGGCTAACCACCTGCCACCAAATCCAAGCACCCTGGCCAGCATGTACCACCGGGTCGTACTTACCATCTGTGAGAACAGGTACATAGCCAAGAGACCCGGCCACAGATAGGACGGGATGGCAGCAAAAGCCTGCACAAGCTCATGCCTGTCCGTCCTCATGAGGAACCAGGCAAGGAGGCCTGCGCTCACTACAGTCTTGGCAAGTACCCTGACGATACCGCTAAACCGTCTATGGCTTATCACTCAAAAATCTCTCTTACCGCGTAGATACGTCTGCCTGTGGACTCATAGTATGTACGCATCACAAGCTCGGCAAGCAGCCCGACTCCCGCAAGCATGATGCCTGTGATAATGAGCAAAACCCCAAGGATCAAAAGTGGCCTTCCACCAATATCCTGCCCGTGATACAGTTTGAGCCATGTCAGATAGGCCTCAACACCAAACCCCGCGATGAACAGGAGGCCACCGGAAAGACCGAAAAACTGCAAAGGCCTTGTGGCAAATTTCTGGAAGAAGAGCATGAGCAGCAAATCGATGATCACACGATACGCCCTTCCTATTCCGTACTTGCTGCGCCCTGCTGTGCGCGGGTGGTGCCTTACCTCCACCTCGGCAATACGTACACCGTAGAGATTTGCCAGCACCGGGATGAAGCGGTGAAGCTCTCCGTACAGTAGCAGGTTCTTTGCCACATCACGGCGGTATGCCTTGAGGGAACAGCCGTAATCATGGAGTCTGACCCCGGTACTCCTCCCAATTATCCAGTTGGCAATTAAGGAAGGAAGCCTGCGGGAAAAGAACTTGTCCTTGCGGTCCTTGCGCCAGCCACTGACAACATCAAACCCCTCCTCAAGTTTCTCCACGAGAAGCGGTATGTCTGCCGGGTCATTCTGCATATCTCCATCCATGGATACCACTATGGCCCCCCTGGCATGATCAAAACCCGCGGTCATTGCGGCAGACTGGCCAAAGTTGCGCCTGAAAATGATTGCCCGAAGCTCCGGGAGCATGCGGCTCTGCTTTTCAAGTATTGCAGCAGTATCGTCAGTGCTGCCATCATCAATAATGATGATCTCAAAGCTCCTGCCTGTGGGGCGCAGGGCCTCCACGATTTTCTTTATGAGAAGCGACAGACTGGCCGACTCATTATATACAGGCACGATTACTGAGATATCCGGTGAGACATCCTCTCGCGTATCGCTGTTGTTTGTAGTCATAATCTTTTCTTGATCTGTTTTTTGCTTGACGGCAAAGGCTGTCAATTAATGATATCCGGCCCTGACCAATGGTCATAAGCCCCTTTGAAAAAAGTGGAAAGAATCAGAAGATATGAAAAAACTTGTACATATCCAGTGGAACAGCTCCTACAGTGTAGGTTACAACTATATTGACAATCAGCATAAGAGGCTGGTTGACATTGTCAATACATTTTATGACGCAGTAAAGGGGGGCAACAAGGACAATCTCCCGTACACCATCCTCAACAATCTAATCTCCTATGCAGAAGAGCACTTCATTGACGAAGAGATCGCCATGGAACAGGCAGGCTGCCCGGAAGAACTCGTATCAGAACACAGGGCCATTCATGAGACACTGGTAAAAGACATCTTTGAGGTGACAACAAAGGTCACCGCAGAGAGCACTGACCAGGCACTCACCGAAGTTGGAGAACTGCTCCGAAGATGGCTGCTCGAGCACATCCTGGACGAAGACATGCGCTATGCCCCCTACGTCTCAAAACTCAAGGGACCAATAAAAAAGAAAAAGGCCCTGTTCCAGGGCCATGGATAATCCGACAATAGGATAATACGCTCATATTCCATTTTCAACTCTTGCGCCGCCTTGACCTGGCCTTTTTCCCGAACACTATGTCTATTGCCTGGTCAATGCGGCTTATGAAGTGGAATTTCAGCTTTTCCCTTACATCTTCAGGGAGGTCTTCCAGATCCCTTTCATTCCTTGCAGGAAGCAGGACCTCCTTGATGCCGGCTGCATAGGCTGCAAGCACCTTCTCCTTTATGCCACCTACTGGCAAAACCAGCCCTCTCAGCGTAATCTCTCCTGTCATGGCCACATCAGAACGAATTGGCCTGTCAGTAAGCAGAGAGATCAAGGACATACACAGGGCAACACCTGCCGAGGGTCCGTCCTTGGGAATGGCACCTGAGGGCACATGAACGTGGATATCCCGTTTTTTGAATATCTCCTCATCTATGCCCAGCTTCTCGGCCCGTGACCTGATAAGACTCAACGCAGCCTGTGCCGACTCCTTCATGACATCTCCAAGCTTGCCGGTAAGGGTGAGCTTGCCGGAACCAGCCATGTCCGTGGCCTCTATGAACAATATTTCACCGCCTGCCGGGGTCCATGCAAGGCCAGTGGCCACACCTGGCAGGCCTGTACGGTCAGCAGTCTCTGGGAAATACCTTGGTTTGCCAAGATACTGCTCCAGATTCTTTATCCGCACCGTCACCTTTTCCGTATTGCCTGCAGCCACCTCCCGTGCCACTGCTCGGCACACGGCAGCAAGCTGTCTCTCAAGATTTCTGACACCGGCCTCTTTAGTATACTCCTTGATTATCTTCTCAAGTGCACGCCGGTCAATGGAGAGATTCTGCCTGGTGAGGCCGTTTTCCTCGAGCTGTCTTGGAAACAGATACTTCCTGGCGATCTCAACCTTCTCTTCCAGGGTATAGCCACTGAGCTCCAGCACCTCCATGCGGTCAAGCAGAGGCGGCGGGATGGTGTCCACCATATTGGCTGTGGCAAGGAAGATCACACTGGACAGATCAAACTCCACACCGAGGTAGTTGTCGGTAAAGGTGGAATTCTGCTCAGGATCGAGCACCTCAAGCAGGGCAGAGCCAGGATCACCCCGAAAGTCAGTGCCCAGCTTGTCGATCTCGTCCAGCATGAGCACAGGATTTCTCACGCCTGTCTTCCTGATCCCCTGTATGATTCTGCCTGGCATGGCACCAATATAGGTCCGCCTGTGCCCCCTTATCTCTGCCTCGTCCCTGATGCCGCCAAGGGCAATTCTGTGGAATTTCCTGCCAAGGGCCCTGGCAATGGAACGGCCGAGAGAGGTCTTTCCTGTACCAGGAGGACCGGCAAAACAGAGTATGGGACCCTTTGCATCTGGCTTGAGTTTGCGCACCGCAATATACTCGAGGATACGCTTCTTGATCTTCTCAAGGTCGTAATGGTCCCTGTTTAGAATGCGCTCGGCCTTTTTCAGGCTGATCCTCTCCCTGGTAAACTTGTTCCAGGGCATCTCGATCATCCACTCCACATAGGTCCTGGCCACAGAATACTCCGGCGATGAAGGATGCATGCGGGCCAATCTGTTGAGTTCCCTTTCCGCCTCTTTCATGGCCTCTTCAGGCAGATTTGCGGCCTTGAGCTTTTCCCTGAGTTCCTCTATCTCATCAGGTCCCTCGTCTGTGTCTCCCAGCTCCTTCTGTATGGCCTTCATCTGCTCCCTGAGAAAGAACTCCTTCTGGCTCTTGTCTACCTGGCTCCGGACCTTGCTCTGTATCTTGTGACCAAGCTCCAGCATCTCGAGCTGCTGGGACAGTATGGTGAGTGCTGCCTCCAACCTGTCCCTCACGTCGAGCATCTCAAGGATTCGTTGCCTGTCATCAACAGGGATGTTCAGGTGACTGATGGCGATATCTGCAAGTACGCCAGGGTCTTCTATACCCATCACCACGTTGATAAGTTCATTGGGCAGGTTGGGAGACAGCTCCAGTATCCTGGAGAAGGTCTGTCTGACATTAACCACAAGGGCCTGTACCTCTGGCCCATGCTGTATGATATCGTGCACAGGCTCCACCCTTGCCTTTATGTAAGGCTCAGTGGCGGTAATCTCCTTGAGCCTGGCCCTGGTAACACCCTGGATGATGAGCTTTGCATGCCCCTCTTCGTTCTTGGCCATGCGCAGTATCAGCCCCACAGTACCTATATCGTAGAGATCAGGGGTATGGGCAGATCCCTCTTGCCTATCACCCTCATGTTTGCGCTCAGCAAAGACCGCCACTGTACGGTCGGTAACCAAGGCGTCATCTATCATCTTGACCAGGTGTGGCGGCTCAATGATCCAAGGGACAACCATATGTGGAAACAGGACCATGTCCCTGCTTGGCAGGATGGCTATCTCCTTTACGGTATTCAGCTCATCACCTTCCCTGTCTCCGTCACTGCCGGAATCAACGGCCATAGGATCGTTTTTCTGTATCTCATCCGCATGATCACGGCTATCTTTTATATCCATATTCATAGTCAAACCTCTTCTGTTCTGATTCAGGTCCCAGCCGTTTCAGCATCATGTCTTGCTCAGTCATGCAGACTTAACAGACTGGCGATAACCATTACATGACATGCAAAACCAGGACCTGTACAGGCCCTATGTCACATCAATCCGTATGGGCCTGCTCTTCTTCTTGGGCATGATCACCACTATGAGACCATCCTCATAACGCGCCTCAATACCATCCATGTCAATATCGTGTGATACTCTCACCACCCGCTCGAACGAACCATATTCTATCTCCATAATATGGTAATACTTGCCCCTTATATCTGCTGGGCAGTACCTCTTGCCGGCAATGCGCAGAAGCCCGCCTTCCAGGGTGATGCTCAGGCTCTGCCTGTCGATACCAGCAGCATCAGCCACCAGAAAGACCGCGCTGGCATTCTCATAAAGATCCACTGCAGGTATCCAGCCTGTACCTCTGAAGGATAGAGACTCGGACATGCGAACCATATCATCCAACATATAGCGGGCGTGCTGCTTTAGCTGATCAAGCCCGTCATGTACCTTTATCTTCAAAACTGGCATAAAAAATCTCCTGTTTCACGCTCATGTTGCACACAGGCAAAGGGCCATTAGCTCTCTGTCCCACGCATTCCCCCACCTTCAATGACAACCGCTGAGCCAAGGCAACACACCGGAGGTACTCCTTGCCCTGGTTAATACATTAAGCAGATGATGCGCAGTCCATGATCAATCACATGGCAAATGGACACATGGTGCCGCATCCGGTGTGTTGTCAGGCTGCATACTACAGGACACCTGAAACGCAGAAGAAATTGGCAAGGGCGGAAAGCATGACAAAAAGCACCACCAGCCATAATTATAGTATAGGTGTCTGCAATATGGTCAGGTAGTTATAACGGTTTATGGCAAGATAGCTAAGTAAACCCTGTGATTAGTCACATCAGGCGCATTTTTTCAAAACAGTAAGCATCCCAAATGTATTACGCAAGGCCATACTATGGCGCTTTTTAACACCTGAATTGACCATTTCAAATCATATAAAATCTTGTTTTATCATTGAATGCAGTAAATCAATCCTGTTTTTTTGTGAAATTATCCATCACCCAACATGTTTGGCGTAACTATTTTACCTTCTACCTAATCTGAAACCACGACGGGATTCCCAATTTCGCATGATTTGATGCGCAGAGTCTTTGCTTACCTGCCGGATACCTGAAGTACAACAGTACGTCTGCATATCCTTTGCCCTGCATCTCATGCAAACCTGGAAATAACTCAATTCAGGTCACATGTTTTTCACCGTCGCGAATATATCGTTGACAAACCGTTGCAACTGATGGCTGAGGAATGTCCCTGTGAACAGGGCCGTGCATCAAAAAAATCTTGACGCATGTATGGCCTCAATGTAATAGTAGCGTTCCTATAAATTCCTCCTTGTCTGGGGTCAAAATCATCGAATTGAATGACCTCAGGCCAGAGAAAAAAGACCGAAGGGAGGCTGCAATGAAACTGCGCCACTACGAAACATTGTACCTTCTGCACCCTGATCTCAATGAAGAGGAGAGAGCAGCCCGTGCAGAAAAACTCCAGAACATCATCACAGAAGACGGGGGCAAGATCATAAAGGTTGACCCGTGGCCCCTGAGAAAACTGGCATACAGGGTACAGAAACAGACCCAGGGCTGGTATGTATGCATGGAGTATGCGGCTCCAGGCTCAACCATCCTCGAGCTTACCAGAAACATGCGGCTGGATGAAAGCCTGATGAAGTTTGTTACCATCAAGAAGTCAGACACGTTTGACCCGGCTGTGCTGGAACAGACTGAAGAGGCAAAGGCAGAGGCTGCCGAGGCTGAAACACAGGCAGATCAGGGGACAGAACCTCCAGAACAGGAATCTTCTGAAGGCAGTGAGGCAGAAGCAGACAAGGATGCAGAGTAAGGAGCAAATGATATGCAGAGACCAAGCAGACCAATGAAAAGACGCCGCCGGGTATATGTTAGACGCAAGGTATGCAGATTCTGTGCTGACAAGAATCTCGTCATGGACTACAAGGATGTAGATCTCCTGCGCCATTTTATTACTGAGCATGGAAAGATACTCCCGCGACGTATCACAGGCACATGCGCCAAGCACCAGAGAAAACTTACAACGGCTATCAAGAATGCCCGTATCATGGCACTGATACCGTTTACCTCAGATCACGCCCTTGAGAGAAGACCTGCAAGGCGTTAAGGGCCCAGGGCCTTGGCCTTCAAACACGTAAAATATTATTCCGGGGGTAGGGAATCCGGCCCGTTAGTGGCTGTAAAGCTGCTAATATGTGCTGTTATGCTCCTGCTACCGCTGTTTGCCCCGGGGACCCAGTCGCTGATGCTTCTGTTCATCCCCGGCTTCACTGCGTGCATGCTCTACGAGATAGCGTTCATGCACGCACTGGGATTCCTGAGTGCCATCTTTTTTGCCGGCTCTATCCTGTCATACCTGGCAGGACGAGCTGATGCAGCCCTATGGATTGTACAGAGCACCGGGACGGCACTGCTGATACTCACGGGTATCAGATACCTGAAGGATGGACCGGACATCTTTCTGAAGAATGCTCTGTTCCTGTGCCTAACCACCTTTGCAGCCTTTGCTGTAGGCAGTGGTTTTGACCTGAGCGGGGCGTATAAAAACGCTGTAAATGCCATGTCTGACGAGATAGAGGCCAGTATAAGGCTCTATGCCGCAGGTTCAGGCCAGGAGAGCCTGCCACCTGAACTGGCCCTGTGGTTCCAACAGATAAAAGAGGTGATCATCCACTTCTTTGCCGGCATCGTCATGACAAGCATGGTACTTGCCTCCTTTTTCAACGTGGCAGTATGCAGAAGGTGCCTTTACGGACGACTGCGGGACGCAGTACCATTGAGCAGATTTTCTGAATGGCGTTTGCCAGAGTGGCTTGTGTGGCCATGGATCGCCGCAGGTATAGGCTGTTTTATTCCCCACTCACAGTACAGCATGATTGGGGAGAATGCTCTACTCGTATTCACTGCCGTGTTCCTTGTGGGAGGCATGTCTGTTGCCCAGTTCCTGTTTGAACGGTTCAGCGTGCCGCGCTGGATTCGCTGGACTACATGGCTGCTCATAGGCATACAGTGGTATGGACTGCTGCTGCTATCTGCCATGGGACTTGCAGATGTATGGGTGGATTTCAGGAAGAGATTCGCCCTCAGGACAGAGGAAGGCCAGGATAACCACACCGACCAATAAACCACTGCAAAAGACTTACCAAGGACTTTTAAACATACCGACCGTACTACAGGAGATATACACCGAGGGACAAGAGACTTCCAAAAACCTGCATGTAACCCATGTATCCTCAATGAGGAGAAGGTGATCGTCTCAATGGTGCCCAGGGGTGTTTTTTATAGGGAGGTTTACTGATGGAAATAATACTAAATGAAACTATACCCTCGCTTGGCAGCGCTGGAGATATTGTCACTGTGGCTGACGGATATGCCAGGAACTACCTGCTTCCCAAGGGCAAGGCCATAGTGGCAGAGAAGAAGAACGTAGCACTCATGGAGCGCAGACGTGCAGCCATACTGGCACGCGCAGCCAAACAGCGCCAGGAGTACCAGGCCCTGGCCAACCAGCTCGAGGCAATGGACATTGTAATCCCTGTACGTGTGGGAGAGGATGAGAAACTGTATGGCTCAGTCACCAGCATGGACATTGCCAAGGTGGTTGAAGACAAGGGTTACTCCATTGACAGGAAAAAGATCCAGCTCCCTGAGGCCATCAAGGCCGTAGGCGAGTATGAGGTGCCGGTAAGGGTGGCCCCCGAGGTTACTGCCACACTGAAGGTAAAGGTGGTACCGGAAGAGGCTTCCACAGAGGAGTAACCATTCTCCTGAAACGCTCAATTCGGAATTGTATCAGATTGAAGTAGCTTACAGGCTGGCAATTTTCTCTTTGCCAAATGCCCATAACGCCCATCCCTGCCTGATCCACCAGATGCGGCCTGGTTGGGATAGTTGATTGGAAATGGCCATCACGGCATTTAAAAAAGAAAATGCGCCCAAGGGTTTTCGCATTCCACCTCAGAATATCGAGGCAGAGCAGAACCTGCTTGGAGGGCTTCTCATAGACGAGACAGCCCTTACCAGGGTCATAGAGATTGTCCAGCCTGAAGATTTCTACAAAGAAGCCCATGCCATAATCTACAAGGCCATACTTAACCTCTTTGACAGGAACGAGCCTCGTGACCTTGTAACCGTGTACAATGCCCTGCTATCCAGTGGGAAACTGGATGCAGCAGGTGGTCCCTCATACCTTGCGGAACTCGCAGACACCATGCCGGTCTCTGCAAACATCGAGTATTATGCAAGGATAGTTCGTGACAAATCCCTGCTCAGAAAGCTCATTCAGGCATCTTCTGAGATTGTAGGAAGGTGCTATGAAGATTCCAGTGGTGATGTTGACGACATCCTTGCCGATGCAGAGTCCTCCATCTTTGAAATCTCCCAGCAGAAGATAAAGAAGTCATTTCATCCCATCAGGGGTGTGCTCAAATCCAGCATCAAAAAGATAGAATCCCTGTTTGAACGGCAGGAGATGATAACCGGAGTACCGTCTGGTTTTACTGATCTCGACAAGCTTACAGCCGGTTTCCAGCCGTCAGACCTCATCATCATTGCCGGCCGTCCCAGCATGGGCAAGACGGCCTTTGCCCTGAACATAGTACAACATGCGGCAATCTCTGAGGGTATCACCACGGCGTTCTTCTCTCTCGAGATGTCAAAGGAACAGCTCGCACTAAGGATGCTCTGCTCAGAGGCCCGTGTGGATGCACAGCGTGTCCGCACAGGATTTCTGTCTGAGGATGACTGGAGCAGGCTGATCATGGCAGCAGACCCGCTTGCCGAGGCAAAAATATTCATAGACGACACCCCGGCACTGCCAATCCTTGAGATGCGTGCAAAGGCAAGGCGTCTCCAGAGCGAACACGGTCTGGGCCTTGTGGTAGTGGACTACCTGCAGCTGATGCGCGGCAGGCACAACGTGGAGAGACGCGAACAGGAGATATCCGAGATTTCCCGCTCTCTCAAGGCCATGGCCAAGGAACTGAACGTGCCAGTGATTGCCCTGTCCCAGCTCAACAGAAAGGTTGAGGATCGTCCCAACAAGAGACCGCAGATGTCTGACCTCAGGGAATCAGGGGCCATAGAGCAGGATGCCGATGTCATAGCATTCATCTACAGGGACGAGGTGTACAACAAGGCAGAGGACAATCCCAACAGGGGCAAGGCCGAGATAATCGTAGGAAAGCAGAGAAATGGTCCAACCGGAGTGGTGCACCTTGCCTTCATCTCCAAACTCTCCTCCTTTGCAAACCTCTCATATGAAAAAGAGCCCGAAGAAGGCTATTGAGACCATACTGACCCGGTATCTTCAGGCAGCAGGGGAACTACCCTGCCTTGAAGACAGGCTACCCATGCTCTCCACATACTTTACAGAGCTGGTCCAGTGGAACAGGAAGGTAAACCTCACAGGTCTCAGGCAGCCTGAACAGATGATCACAAAACACCTCGGCGATACACTGGTACTGAAGAACTGGCTGCCTGCAGCAGGCATGTTCACCCTGCTCGATATTGGCACAGGTGCAGGCATACCAGGTCTTATACTCAAGATACTGAGACCTGAAACAGAGGTATGGCTGCTTGATGCAAGAAGAAAACGCATCTCCTTTCTCCACTCTGTAATTGCAGCACTTGGTCTTACAGGGGTTTACGCAGTACATGGCCGGGCCGGAGATGGCAAGGGCCTTGATGTGCCCCACGCCCCTCCTGCATTTGACATAGTGACAAGCCAGGCAGTAGGTTCCATAAAGGTCCTGTCAGAGATGGCAGAGGAGTTTTCCCACACTGGTACAAAGGTGGTTGCCATGAAGGGCCAGGGGGGCCAACAGGAGCTTGAAATGGTCAGGGCGTGGCTCGAGGCAAGGGGATGGCATGCGCAGACAGTACATGGTGAGACCCCTGTGGAGAGGCGAAAACGCATACTCGTGGTCATGCACAGAGATCCCCGCAATAACTGATAGGCATCGGTCTAAATGGAGCAACTCACCTGGTTTGAACGCGACTGTCTCATCCTCATACTACTGGGATGTGCAAACACTTTCCCCATAGCTGCGCGCAATATCCTTGGGAAAAGATGGGAGATGCCAGTAGATGCAGGGGCTTGCTGGCTGGACAGGCGTCCCCTCTTAGGCCCTCACAAGACCTGGCGCGGCCTCATCTCATCTGTGGCTGGCACCACCCTGGTATCATCCTTAACCCCCGTAGGTATGGAGACCGGATTGTACCTTGCAGCGCTCTCCATGGCAGGCGACCTGGTATCGAGCTTTATAAAGAGGCGCATGAACCTTGAAAGCGGGGCCAGGGCCATCGGACTTGACCAGGGCATAGAGGTCATGTTACCCCTCCTATGCCTCCGGCACAGACTTTCCATCTCCTTACTGGACATCGGGTTAATAACTTTACTATTTTTTGCCGTAGAGCTTAGTGTGTCACCAGTACTTTACAGGCTGGGCATACGGCGAAATCCGCACTGACCACTGCCTCGGAACATTCACTGTCTGTACGTATCATCTATGGTGTGCGGCAAACAGACAAAGAATGCCTGCCCACTGCCCAGAAACTGATCAGCGATCAAAGGAATAATTTAAAATTGCTTACGGCAGATTTTCACATCCACACGTCAGAAGACCCAGAAGATCTTGTAAGATACAGTGCCACTGAGCTCATAGATACTGCTGCCCAACTGGGTTATTCAGTGCTTTCGATAACCAACCACAACTTCAACGTCTGGACAGAGTGGCTCAGGGACTATGCATGGGAGAGGGGAATCGTGCTCATCCCTGGCATGGAGGCTACCATTCAGGGCAGGCATGTACTGCTATACAACTTTGACTTCCCCAGTCTGTCCATAAGCCGCCTGAGCGACCTATACGCACTCAGGGACCAGGACAACATGATCATTGCCCCGCATCCCTGCTATCCCAGCAGCGTTGCCCTGAGGAGGCTGTTCTTTCAACATATAGACCTGTTTGACGCGGTGGAACTCTCCCACTTCTACTGCCGCACCATTGATTTCAACAGAAAGGCCATGGAGGCTGCCAAGATACACGGACTACCAGTTGCCGGCACCTCTGATGCCCACCAGCGCAGACAGTTTCATACCACCTGGTCAGAGGTGGACGCAGAGCCTGACCCTGTGGCAGTAATCCAGGCCATCAAGGCAGGAAGGATAAGCCCCTGCACCTCTCCCCTTCCTCTAACCATGCTTATCCGAATAAACACCCTGATGGTATGGAGAAACCATGTGGTCTTGAGGGCCAGGGCCCTACACCGAAAACACCCCTGATCCTTTCCAGCATCCCGGCAGAGGGAAACGCTCACTGTTTGTCCCGGTTTATATCTGGCAGTATGCACGCGGATTGAAAGCTGCCCCCGTATATGCTAACCTCGTCTAAATGGTGCCTCATGTGTCGTGCTCGTGCCATTGCGACTGATGAGCTTCCAAAAGACCATGATAAAAAGCAACACCTGTATATCTGATCACAGGGTACCGTATCTACTGCATCGGGGTCTTCGTTTACCTGTCGGGTACTTGGAGTACAGGGAGTACGCCTGCGCACCCTCTGCCTTGTATCTGTAGCACCCTGTAAACAGAGACATTTCAGACAGTTATACGATAATACCCGCAAAGAACCCTGTGATGAGTTACACACCTGTCCCTATAGGTGACCTGTAGCATGATTGGCGGTAAGAAAACTGCATGAACACGCTATCTGAAACAAGATATTCAGTCCCGCAACCAAGAGGACCATACGCATGGCTGCTCATGCTGTTCGTTCCCCTGTTCCTGTTGCAGCTAACCCATGTGGCAACTGCCCGCCCATCCCGGCCTGTCCATGCAAAGGGAGAGCCCTGGCATATCGAAGCAGACAGGCTGACCTTTTATCACGACTCAGGCGTTATAATGGGACAGGGTGACGTAAGGGTTGCCCGTGGTGACATACGCGTATATGCCGACTACCTGATATATGACCAGACCAACTCCACCATTTCGGCATACGGCCATGTGGTAATCCACATGAAGAATGACGTAATCAGGGGTACAGAAGGCAAGCTTGACCTCAACACACAGACAGGTGAGATCAAGGGTGCCAACCTGTTTCTCAAGCGAAACAACGTCTACGTAACGGCTGATGAGATAACCAAGACCGGACCTGAGGAGTATCATGCCGTTGACGCCACCATCAGTACCTGCGCCCTGCCTGACCAGGCATGGCGTATCAGAGCACGAGACCTGAAACTTACTGTAAACGGTGATGCTGTGGCAAAACACACCACCTTTGACGTGAAGGATATACCTGTATTTTATACACCATGGGCCGTTGTCCCCCTGAACAAGTACAGGAAATCAGGAGTCCTCATACCTGGATACACCTCTTCCAAAAGAAATGGCATAGGCTTTTACGTCCCGCTGTATCTGGTGCTGAACGACAGCATGGACCTCACCTACTTTCCTCACTACATGACAAAGAGGGGATTCATGCAGGGCTTCGAATACAGACACAACTTCTCAGACCAGGACGTTGCCCTGTTCCGCTACAACTTCCTGTACGACCAGGAGAGCGATAATGACTTTAACGATGACGGATATACCAGAGGAAATTCATTCAGGTGGTGGATAAGGGGCAAGATGAATCAGGGCCTTCCCTTTGGATTCAAGGCAAAGCTCGATCTCGATATCGTAAGCGACAGGGACTACCTGCTGGAATTTGAGACTGGGGAGACCAGCTTCTCTAACACAAACAGGCTGTTCAAAAAGTATTTTCACCGCTCCCTTGCCTACAGGACCGATGTGATAAGGCCTTCAAAGCTTCAGGTCACCAGAAACTATCAGGATACATTTGTTGCAGGAATGGCCCGTTACAACGACAACCATGACACAGGCCAGAGAAAATACACCGTTCAGACCCTGCCCTCGCTGCTTGCAAGGGGTTTCAAACAGCGTCTTTTCAACACCCCTTTCTACTATGAATACAAAGTAGACTTTACAAACTACTGGAGGGAAAGTGGCACCAGGGAATCCCGTTTCAACATAGATCCATCGATCATGCTGCCAGTAAACATATTAAACTGGGCAGACGTGGTATTCAATGCGGAACTCATAAACACCTCATACTGGACAGGCGGAGAAACAGACACCCTGGACCCCAACGACACCAACAACCGCCTCACATACCGGCTCTCTGCTGACGCCAGCAAGACTTTCGGCAGGACCTATAACTTGGGTTCAGGCACCACCCTGAGGAACACCATCAGGCCACGCATACTATACGAGCTGCAACCCGCAGTGAATCAGGATGACCTGCCATACATAGACAGTTTTGACAGACTCCCTCAAAGAAGCAGGCTCTCCATATCCCTGCTCTCATTTCTAAGCTCAAGGACACGGAGTAATTCCAATACCCACTCATACAAAGACCTGCTGAGGCTGGATCTGACACAACGTTTCAACTTCGTTAAAGAGCCACTCTACAACTTCTCCACCATAGAAGACAACAACTCTGAAAGCATGTCAGAATTCTACACGGAGCTGGAACTAAGACCCTGCCGCTGGTTCTATCTGCGCTACGACAGCCTGTACAACCACTATGACACCCAGTTCACCACGCACAACGTCACTGCCTATCTGTCAAGCGCTGCAGGAGACAGGCTGGACATAAACTACAGATATAACAGGCTGACAGATATCAACCAGATAGGTCTGGATATGAGGGCAGCCCTACTGCCTTCCGTATTCTTTACGTTCAGCATCGACCAGAACTTCCAGGCCGACTCCCAGATACAGTCAAGCTACAGCCTTACCTATCAGGGAAGCTGCTGGACCTTATCCGGCATACTCAAAAACAACCGGGATGATACCAGTATAATGTTCAACGTAGGGCTCAAGGGGATAGGCAGCACGTCAGGGCTGGGAGGAGTTGGATTTTAAGTGAATCTCCCATTTTAACCCCTGTCCGACCTGGTACCAGGCAAGTCACACACCGTGATCTGTTGTTCCTGAATGGAGATGCTGATATTTGCGTCGGATACGTTCCTCAACCAGAGGGGGAACAAGACCGTCTAAGCTACCGCCAAACCTGGCGGCCTCTTTCACTATTGTTGAACTGATATATATCCAGCGGAAACCTGTCATCAAGAAGACGGTCTCGATACAGCGGTCGAGTTTTCGGTTCATCAGGGCACGCTGAAGCTCATACTCGAAATCAGACACGGCCCTCAGTCCCCTCAGTATGGCACATGCCCCTGCTTCACGGGCAAAATCCACCAACAGCCCCTCAAAACCTGCGACCTCCACCCTCTGTGTCCCGTTCAGCACCTCCTTTATCATATTGATCCTCTCATCAAAAGAAAAAAGGGGCTTCTTGCCCGGATTGATCCCAACAGCCACAATAACCCTGTCAAACATTCGCAACCCCCTTTTTATTACATCAAGATGACCATTGGTAATGGGATCAAACGTTCCGGGATAGACGGCTATCTTGTTTTTCATCAATATTCCTCACTTTGATAGTCAAAATAATTATGGGCATTTCAAGCATTATCCCAACTCTATTAGGCGAATAATATACATTAAATACCACTTGACATCAGGCTTTTTTTCAGTAATCTCGTTTTAACCTCAGGTGCCCCTGTAGCTGTCCACACGATGGTGCTCTACAGAGGATAATCAGGGAAGTCCGGTGAAAGTCCGGCGCTGGCCCGCAACCGTAAGTGGAGACGAAAGCCTCATGATATCCACTGCCCGCACAAGGGTGGGAAGGAGAGGCAAGTAGGCCTGATCCACAAGCCGGGAGACCGGCCTGGGGGAGGAAGCAAGGGCTTCGAGGTTCAAGCTGCTTGTTCAGAAATATACTGCACCACACCTGAAATGCAGAAGCAACTGTCAAAGGCGGATGGTATTTTTTCCATGGTTTTTACTGCGGACAAATTTATCATCAGCAGATCATTACAAATGACAAGCTTTGAAGGCATGATAAGGTGCTGATCTGCGTCCTGAATCCACCTCTTCCTTCCCCTATCCTCTCCACTTGAAAAAGCAAATGCTCACCATACTGCACGACATCTGAAATGCAGAAGCAACTGTCAAAGGCGGATGGTACTTTTTCCATGGTTTTTACTGCGGACAAATTTATCATCAGCCGATCATTATAAATGACGAGCTTTGAAGGCATGATAAAAAACATCATCCCCGTATAGATGTCTGTAGTTATGATGCTCACAAGCAAAGGAGAACAACATGTTAATCATTGGGGAAAAAATCCAAATCCTTAACCCAACCGTGTTCAGTGCCGTGGAAAAAAGGGATACAAACCTCATCGCAGACCTTGCCCAGCAACAGATAGAGGCCGGGGCACACGGCCTTGACATCAACCTCGGACCTGGCAGACAGGCAGGTATGCTGCTCCCTGACATTGTCACTGCCATCTGTGACAGAGTGGATGCTCAACTCTTTTTTTCGGCAGATTCTCCTGGTTTTACAGAGGCTATGAAGGCCTGTAACGGCAGGGCAACCATCAACGCCTCCACAGCAGAGCCAGACGAACTGTCCCGTTCAATGTCTGCGGCAAAGTGTTTCAATGCCGACCTGGTGGTTCTACTGACAAAGAGAGGCTGCCTGCCATGTACCGTGGACCAGTGGTGTCTCATGGCAGAAGAGGTGATTGAAACTGCTGAAAAAGACAAGTTTCCACTGGAGAAACTCTATATTGATCCGGTGCTTCGGACCAGATATTACCCTACCGCCCCAGGACTTGGCACCATGGCAATGGAGATTGGTCCTGTTTGCCAGGCCCTGCAACTAATAAAGCAACTCCGTGAAAGCGGGATTAGGACCATAGTGGGGCTTAGCAACATATCCCTTCACCTGCCCTATGGCAGCAAGGGTCCGCTCCACCGGTCGGTATTGAGCCTGCTCAAGGCTGCAGGACTTGATGCCGCCATCATGAATCCCCTTGACAGGAGCCTGATGGAGATGGCCTGCACTGATGAGCCTCAGTCTGTGCCTGCTGCGATAAAGAGTGAAAGAGCAAATGTACCAAAACTTTCCGCCATGGGCTGAATCAGCCAAGACCAGCGTGACACTTTATTTAAATATTGACTATAAAAAAAATTCAAGCTAATTAATATGTATGTCGATTAATTCAGGGAGTGGCTTCATTCAAGCCTACCAAATCACTTTCATTTTAATTAGAGGAGGCAAAGCATGAAAATGGGCAAAAAAACACTTTTCCCAGGGATCCTTATCTCTTTTATCCTGGCCCTCACTGCGATACCCGCCATGGCAGGGGGTGCAGTAGGCAATCAGGACATGGAAGAAACCGTAAGGATGCTCATGGAACAGAACGAGGCATTAATGAAGCAGAACAGGGAGCTTTCACAGAGACTTCATAACCTCGAATCAGAAGTGGCGGAGATGAAACAGGCCCCTGCTGAAGAGGCAAAACCTGTGGTAGAGGCCCCTGCCGAGGAGGAGCAGCCCTGGTACCACCGTATTGCCATTGAGGGAGGAGTAACAGGTGTGCTCCAGGCATCTGCCAACAACGCGAACAACAACCCTGATGGCGGAAACAAGGCTGACGGAGAGTACACTGTTGACCTGAACGTGGAGAGTGACCTTGGCAAGTACGGCATGTTCCACATCCATGTAGAAGGTGGCGATGGTGATGGTCTGAACGACGACGTACCGAGCTTCAGCGTGCCGAACTATGACGCGTACGCCACATGGGACAGCGCAAACCGCGCGGAACTCACCTTCTCAGAGGCATTCTACGAGAACACCTTCTGGGACAACAAGGTCGATTTCAACATTGGAAAGATGGACATCAGCGTACTCTTTGACGAAAATGCTGCAGCAGGAGACGAAACCACCCAGTTCCTGTCAAACATATTCGTAAAGAGCATGGGCCTTACCGTTGAAGAACCGGACGATTTCTACTGTCCCGCTTTCATGGTATCCGTATCCCCAATTGACCTCGTGGAGTTCAGGGTAATTGGGGCCTCTGTTGACTCAGAGGAAGAGGGCAGCCAGTGGGAGAACATCTTCAGCGACGGCTTTGCCGCAGTCCAGATGAACATCAAGCCCAGGATCCTCAACCGTCCCGGTAACTACCGCTTCTATGGCTGGTATGACTCCAGGCGCTACCTTGACAACAGCAACCTTGCCACTGCCACCAACGACTACAAGGAAGGAAGCGACGGCCTTGGCGGATGGGGGCTGAGTTTTGATCAGGAGGTGGCAGACGGTTTGACTGCATTTGCCCGCTATAGCTGGAGAGATGCAGACGTAGCCAAATGGGATGGCGCTTCATGGGAGATCCTCCCGTTCAGCCAGACCTACAGCGTGGGAATGGACATCTCAGGCTCCCTGTGGAACCGCGGTGGAGACGCTGTCGGCATGGCCTTCGGACAGACCATACTCACAGACGACTGGAAGGATGAACAGAAACTTGCCGGAGAAGACACATCCAACGAGGAATACGTGGAGGTATACTACCGCTACGCAGTCTTCGAACGCATGGCCCTTACCGCAGACTTCCAGTGGATAGGCGATCCGGGCGGACTGAAGGGTAACGATGACGCATATCTCTTTGGTATCAGGAGCCAGATTGACTTCTAAGACCAGGCCTGAACACACATAACATCGAAATCGAAAGGGCCGTATGCCACCCCTGGCATACGGCCCTTTTTTTGTCAGCGAATAAAGGCCTCCACCCTGTTCATTATACGCACGGCCACCTCCTCCTTTGACAGCAGGGGAAGTTTTTCTATGTTGTGGTCCCTGTCTATGAGCATAACCCTGTTGGTGTCAACATCAAACCCCGCCCCCTGTTCCGTTACATCGTTAGCCACCAGCAGGTCCACGGGTTTCTTCCTGATCTTCTCCATCGCCCTTTCCTCAAGGTCTCCGGTCTCTGCGCAGAAACCTGTGATGACCTGTCCGGGCCTGCGATTTTCAAGCAGCCCTGCAAGTATGTCCCTGGTCTTTTGGAGGGTGAGGGTAAAAGCATCCTGATCTTTCTTGATCTTTGTCTTCTTCACATCAGAAGGCGTATAATCTGCCACTGCTGCCGCCATAATCACTATGTCGGCATCAGAGGCATGCTCCTCCACGGCAGAGGCCATGTCAGACGCGCTTGTAACCGGCACTACATTCATGCCACAGGGCATTGACAGGGAACACGGACCGGTAACGAGTGTCACCTCCCCTCCCCTTCGCATGGCCTCTATGGCAACGGCATACCCCATCTTGCCTGAGGAACGGTTGGAAAGGAAGCGCACAGGATCAATCGCCTCTCTCGTAGGACCTGCGGTCACAAGGACCCTTACCCCTTTGAGGCTCTGTTTGGTAAGGGCCTTTATCACAGCCTCACGCACATACTGCCACCCGGCCAGGCGTCCCTGGCCCTTTTCTCCGCATACCGTATCTCCAAAACCTGCATCCACCACTGTGTGGCCTCTCTCTGTAAGTGAAGCCATGTTCTCCTGTGTGGCAGGGTGGGAGTACATGAGCGGGTTCATGGCAGGGCAGAAGACAGCAGGGCCGGAAAAGGCCAGATACAGCGTGGACAACAGGTCATCTGCCAGGCCGTTTGCTGCCTTTGCTATGATATTGGCTGTTGCAGGGACAAGGAGCATGAGATCTGCCTCGCGGGCAAGGGCTATGTGAGGAATGGAATGGGCATCGTATGTCTCAAAGGTGTCCGTGTGGACCCGTTCAGAGGTAAGGGCCGCGAAGGTGAGAGGGGTTACGAAATTCTGGGCATTTGCCGTCATGACAGTTATAACCCTTGCACCAAGGTGCACCAGATTTCTTGCGTAGGCGGCAGCCTTGAAAACCGCAATACCCCCACTTACTCCAAGCAGGATCACCCGGCCGGACAATGGGGTATAGAGCGGTGCAGACTTTCCGGCATTACTTTTATCTGAAGACATGTTCACCTCCTGTACCCTCGCTGACAAATATTCTTACTTCTGTACTGAGTCCCATACTGGAACTGGAAATCTGTATAAGACAGGCCCCTCCGGTGGCGTTCTTGAAGGCCATGTAACAGGTCTCGGAATCTAACAGGCCTGCAAGCAACCACCCCTCCTGGGGCAGCCTTCTCTTGAAAAATTCCATCACCGCCTCCTTTGACAGGCCGCCCTTCAAGGTAAAGATTCCACCATGAAACTCAGTGGTTGTAAATACAACTGTATCTGACGCAACCTTTTCCAGGCCACATGGAACAGGCAGATGTGAGAAAACAACAACCCCTTTGTCATTAGCGCCTGAAGCCGCAGCAGAATTTTCTCCATACCCGCCGCCTACGCCAGAAGATGTGTCTCCGGAGACAACACCAGAGCCTGTCACACTACAGGCAGACAGGAGAACGATCAGGGGAAACATCACAAGGCATTGGCGAGCAAGATTTCCATCCATAGTCATAATTCGCATAGTCATAGTTCGCAGTCCTTGTACACAACTATTTCATCAAGGGGTTTTCGTTCAGAACGGCGGTGCGCCTCCACTGGCCAACCAAGTGCCACCACTGCCATGAGCCGGTAACGGGACTCAAGGCCCAGCAGATAACGTATCTCTGACTCACTCTTGAGTATCTCACCAAGCCATACTGCACCAAGCCCCAGGCTGTGAACCGCAAGCAGCATGTTCTCGATACAGGCCCCCATGGCCTGATGGTCCTTTACCTCATGATACATGGCATCCTCATCCACAAAGACCGGGATAAGCACACGAGCAGAACGTATTACCCTGCTGTAGCGTGTGAGAGGCTCAAATCTTGATATCATCTCAGGCGAGGTTACCACTGCAAAACGCCACGGCTGATTGTTCAGCCCTGAAGGGGCCCATCTCCCTGCCTCAAGTATCTGTCTGATAAGGTCAGGGGCCACATCGCGGTCCTCAAACTCCCTGACACTCCTCCTGTGGAATATTGCATCAAGAACTGGATTGTCCATTGTCATCCATCCTCTCAGGTTAACTTGTCTTGAGTGGGCAAAGCGTAACTGTTCACAGGATGTAAAGCCATCACCGGATACCGCATCCGCTGTGTGGGAGTAATAGCGTACCTGCAGCACCCTGCAATCAGTTGCCAAGGTTTAGATGCAATTACTCCAATACTGACATACTGTCAATTCAATGTCATAACAGAGTCCTGAATTGAGCGATTTCCAAGTTTGCATGAGATGCAAGACGGAGGATACGCAGACGACGTACTGTTGCACTTCAAGTATCCGACAGGTAAGCAAGGACTCAGGGGCAGCAGATCATGCGAAATTGGAAATCCCGCAGCGGTTTCAAATTATGTAGAAAGCAAAACAGTTACAGCAAACCCGGTGGGAGACGGGCAATTTTACAAAAACAGCATCAATTTACTGTAATTAAAGACAAAACAAGATTTCACATGATTGGAAACGCTCAATTCAGGAGAGTATTAAACCAGCCGGCCTGATACTGACATACCATGGTTGAACAGATACAAACGACTCATATATGTGCATTCCTGCCCATTCGTGCTATACTCGTCTCAAGGGTTAATTGGATCAGCAACCAATGACTGAAATCATACTACAGGACCCCTGAAATACAAAAACAACGCCAAGGACATAGGGTGCTTGTTTTTCATGATCCTGGTCGCAGGCAACTTTATCATGAACAGATACCTGCAACTGATGATCTTTAAAGATATGGACAAACAAGTACCATCCGCTTCCACAGGTGTCCTGTTGTACAGACTTAGAGGTAAAATCCCATGAAAAACAGCATGAAAACCCGTATATTTCATACCATCCTCATAGGAACCTGCTCTGTCCTGGCCTGCATGGCCATGACATCCTGCTCCATCTCCAACTCGTCAAAATCCTTTTCTGACTCGTCATCATCCATCTGCACCTCAAGTTCAGGTGAGGAGCTGTCAGAGGACAAGAAGCAGAGTTACATGAACGAGGTAATGATCTTCACAGACAGTATGGTCCATACCAGGGTAACCTCAGATGACTTCATGCGCGGTATAGCAAGGATTGCCGAACGCTATGGCGTTACCAACTGGGAGTTCTTCAAAGAGACCTACATTGCCATAGGAAAGGGCCTAAAACATGCTGGCGTAAAAAAGGAAGAGATTGACACCCTGCCCATTCTCGAGGGCATGACCGGTCCTCGGACCACCATGAAGAAGTACATCCTTGAGGGTTATGAATCCATGTAATACATACGGTCTTCACTCGCAGATTGGACACACACCCTGCAAGGGGCTTAAAGCATCCTTTTTCACACTCTCTCTCCTGCTTCCCCTCCTGTTTGCAAACCAGGGCAGGACAGCAGACTGGTCAGGTCCAGGAGACATATCGATAATATACATCGAATCAAACACCGGTGACTCCAGTGGGGGGCATGCTGCCCTTAGAACAGGCACCCACGTCTTCCACTTCCAACATGGTGAAGATGGACTGCTCATGCTTCACAGGGAGAGATGGAAGGCATTCAGATATTATTACAATGACCTGGGAAACCGCAACATGCATGAGGCCGTACTTGCATTTCCCAGGGAGGTGACCCAACAGATATGGCAACATCTCACCTGCAGACTAATAGAACAGGATATCCGTATCTCAAGGCTTCATGACCTACAGGATGATGTAAAGCTGACAGAACGGCTTTCCCTTGCCTCACAGGCCTTTGCGGTTCGAGGCTATGGTCTTTTCATCCACAAGCCTAACTCAGGTGGAAGGGAGTCAGCAGGACTCAGGCAGGAGATCGCTGAAAGGTTTGGAGCAGACTTCCTTCGCACCCTGAGACATGCCATTGCCACCAGGCTTGCACACCTTCCCTACAGTCTTGAAGACAGGTCGTCAGACTCAGACACAGCCATCAGCAGACATTCAACTGGAGCAGCCCCACCTCATCCCCTTGTCAAGGGTATGGACACTCCCCCTTCCCCGCTCAAACCTTACAGGGAGCAGCTCGCTCTCTATGCGGCTATAACCGTACTGGATACATGCATGGGAGTCGATCCTTCCCTACTGATAGCAGCCCCTCCCTGGCCCGAAGGCTCTGACAGGCTTTCCCCTGGTGAAAAAACAGAGATGGAGCGCTACAGAAACTTTTTCAAACAGTCCATAATCTCCCTGCTCGAATCAAAACGGCCAGACCGGGGCTTTCCACTGCTGTTGGCCACAGCCCGTTACCTTGCTGCAACCAGGTCCATTGACACCAACAGGCTCATAATGCTTGACACGCATCCTGCTGCCTCAGAGAGGGTAAACGCCATCAGGCAGGCGGGCAGCCAGGCCATACTTAACGGGCTCATGGCCCAAAACGCAAGACGGCTTGTGCAGGAGAGGAGTTGGGTACTGTCAGACAGAAGGCCTTATGAGTCAGACTGGTGTACGCTTGAAAATATGGTATCACGCCTTGCAGAGCTGTGGGCATGCACACAGGGCAGGCAAAAGATGCGGGTATATCCCGGTACAGCCGTGCCCTCCCGAAGGGGTGAAATAAAAATTCCCAATCCACCCAAGAGATCATGGGCAAGAGATGCGCTCCTGAGGGCTGAAAGGAGGCTTTCGGCCTACAGGAAACTCCTGAACCGTGAGATGGGATACAACCTGTTTTGCAGAAACTGTGTCACCGAACTGTTCAAGATCATGTCTGAAGCCCTGCACCAAAGATACAGCGGCATTAAAACCCATGCCATAAATCCCGACGAGATACAGGCTGTTGACTCCATGTCATTCATCCCGTGGCAGATGTTCCGGCAGGTAACAGACAGATTGCACCCCAAGAGGGTCATCCTCTATGCATCCTGGCGGAACAGGCACATAGACGAGATGTACTCTCACGGAAATCCCATTGAGGTCTATCTAAAGGAGTGTAATACTATTACCTCCTCTATCTACCGGAACGGGAGGCAGGACAGCGCCTTTCTCATGTTTACTGACGACAATGTGTTTACACGTCCCCTGTTTGGGGCCATAAACATCGCCTGGTCTGTCCCGAGAATATGTGCAGGCCTGCTATACTGGCCATTTGACTCGGGTTATCTGTTGGGATCAGGGGCAGAAGGCGCACTGTTCAGCCTGCCTGAACTGTTTTTCATAAACATAAGGAAGGGAAACTTTGCCCTAAATTGAATGTTTGCATATGTAAAGCCACAGGTCCAAGAAAAAATACGGCCTACATCTCCCTCTCAACGGCCATGATCTCCCTGGCCAACCTCTGGTTCTCCTCATGTCCCCTGGGGCTTATACGTACATACTGACCATTTTTCAACCCTACGAAGTTGCTGCAGTTACGAATTAGGATCCCCCTGTCTGCAAGACGGTTACAGAGCCAGGAAGAAGAAACACCTGCCCTTAATCTGAACAACATGAAGTGTGTGTCACCATGCACGTACTTCAGCAGCTCCCCCCCTGCCAGTGTCTGCAGGAACCACTGCTTCTCAAATATGCAAAACTCCCGAACCTCCTGCTGATATCCTGTCTGATCAACGAGCCACTCACCTGCTATCTGGGCCAGCCTGTTCACCTGCCAGGGACGTGCCCATGAAGCAAGCCTCTGGGACAGACCTCCTGGCGAGACCAGATAACCGAGCCTGAGCCCAGGGATTCCAAATATCTTTGAGAAAGAACGGAGCACCACACAGTTTGGAGGCAGGGGCCTGCAGAGAAGTGAGCTTTCCTGATCAGGACCAATAAATGGTGCATAGGACTCATCAATTACCCACAGGGTATCTGAAGCACGCCTTGCCGCCCTGTCAATATGATCCGGCGGTATGAACGTACCGGTTGGATTGTTAGGGTTACACAGGAAGACCATGGAGCCTTCATCACAAGATACCGACACTGCCCTGAGTACAGCAGAAAGTATCCGTTCAGCATCATCAGGATCACCTTCATGCCATGTATCCACAAGGAGTGGCCTTGTCCCTGCACATGCGGCTGCATCAATATAATCTGCATAGGTGGGCACCGGGATTACTATCCTGCCAGGCCTGAACACAAGGGGCAGAGCATAAATCCACTCGGTAGTCCCACCAGCAATGAAAAACTGACCAGGTTCCAGACCAAAACGGCGCGCAAGTGCCAGCCGCACCCCGTGGCTATCCACCTCAGGCAGATGTCCTATCTGCTGTATGCAGTCTGACAGGAGCTGTTCAAGGCCAGCGGGCAGGGGCAATGGACTGACATTACTACTGAAATCCAGAAGGGTATCAACATGCATGCCAGTCTTGCGGGCAATGGCATATATTTCACCGCCATGTCCATGAAGCATGACAATTTACCTGACAAGCGGCCGCTGGTACCGCATCTGCTGTATTGGCAAACACTTGAAGTACGGAAAATGAATGGCTGATGCCTATCTCGGAGGGCCAAAGGATTTTTCAAACAGGCCTCTTATAGCAGCCTTGCCCTGCTCAGTGAGGTGACGGGTACCTGTTCCTACAAAACTGGTCCCGGAGATTACAGGAGAGTCCTCCACCCACTTGCTCTCCTTCCAGGAGTACCACCTGTTATCGTGCTGATCAAATACACTGATCGGCCTGTTAAAGAGCTTTCCAAGCTCCACTGCCCAGCCAGTGCCACCCTTGACTGTATTGTCCTTCTGTATCCACCCTACAGCAAAAACCTGATGACCATTATTCACCATGTGGAATATGGACTGGATCACACGCCTGATCTTCTCTGCCTGTGCGTATGTCCTGCCCATGCGCTTAGAGACAATCTCCATGCTGATATCACCCTGTTTCAGTTCCTCCTCTGTGAGGACCTTCACATCCTTGGAGCGGTCCATCTTGTGGCCCTTAAAGGAAAAATTAACCTCCTGAAGGCCCCATTCCTCAGCGCATTTGCCAAATTCTGCCTCAGCCCCCCTGAGGCCTCCACTGTAAAGTGTAATCTGTGATCTATCTGTCATTTGCAAGTAATCCTCCGTTTTTTTATTAATCTGCCATACTGCATTACTGAATCATCTCATTGACCATACTAATCTTCGCCTGACCTGGATTCCGAGATGGTACTCCTGATTTCAAGGAGCTTCCTGTATATGGAATCAAGAAAGTCTGTGACAGGTCCATGCTTGTTCTCTCCGGACTGGGCATAGGCCCTGGTTATCTCAACGGCCTGACGCAGGCACTCCTCCTGTTCATAGATTTCGAGTTTCATATTTTCTATTCCCCCACCTTTTTCAAAAAATCCGGGAGCATCTCCTTCAGCCGCTTGAGTGCTTCTCCCCTGTGACTGATGGCATTTTTATCTTCAGACGTGAGTTCCGCCATTGACTTTCCAAGCTCAGGAACAAAAAATACCGGATCATATCCAAACCCCTGAGACCCAACCGGCTCCCTGCCGATCACTCCCTCACAGCTCCCCTCAGCACTTATCCACTGGCCGGACGGATGATACAGCACCATCACGCACTGAAACCGGGCTGTACGGTCTTTGTCAGGCACATCTTTCATCTCATCAAGCAGTTTGAGATAGTTCTCCTCATCAGTGGCCTCATCCCCGGCATACCTTGCCGAATAAACCCCAGGGGCCCCATGCAGGGCGTCAACCACCAGGCCTGAATCGTCGGCAAGGGCCATCTTGCCTGTGGACATGGCGATCTCCCTGGCCTTTTTAAGTGAATTCTCAAAAAAGGTGACACCATCTTCCTCCACCTCAGGGACACCAGGGATATCTGACACGGACAATACGTCAATGCCAAAACCCTTCATCAGGGCCTGAAGCTCCCTTATCTTACCCTTGTTGCGCGTTGCCAGTACTATCTGTTTGCTCATCTTTCAGTCCATATTCCTCTTCATCAAGTAGATACGGGCCAAACTTGTACGATACCGCACCGCCAGGACATGCTGTGACACACCGCATACACCTTATGCAGGCAGGTGAGTTGATACTATCCTTACCGTCATAAAAAGATACGTCTGTAGGGCATATGGTATTGCACGCCCTGCAATCTAAGCACCTATCTCCATGGAATCTGAGCTGAAACCAGCTCACCCTGTTAAACAGCCCGAGAATGGCACCAAGCGGACAGATGGTCCTGCAAAATGGCCGGGAAGTCATGGCGCTCCATGTGAGTATCAGCACAAGTATCACAAGCTTATGCATGAACAGCAGGCCTGCGGCACGCCTCAGCCCGCTATTCATGAGGAGCAGGGGGATCCCCCCCTCCAGTGTACCTGCCGGGCATACATACTTGCAGAACCACGTCACTCCAAAACCTGCGGGATCCAGCACCAAGAGTGGCAGCAATATGACAAACAGCCCCAGAAATACAAATGGCCCGTACCGCAACGGTCTCCATACCCTGAATTTGGGCAAAGGCAATCTGAGCATGAACTCCTGTATGAGTCCAAAGGGACAGAGCCAGGCACATGGCATACGGCCCAGAAAAGACCCGGTCAGGGCCAGTGTACCTAACACATACAGGCCTGGTTTTCCATGGCCTGCAGCAAGATTATATCTGAAAGTGGCAAGAAAATTCTGAAGGGCCCCAAGTGGACACGCTGTTATCGCTGCCGGGCATGAGTAACAGTTGAGCCCAGGCAGACATACATGCTTTGCCAATCCGCGGTATATAGGCCCTTTCCATGGAAAAAGCCAGTATGAATTTGCCACAATGGCAAAAAAATACTGGGAGTAGCGCCTTAGACGTTCCATTATCCTATACCAATACAGCTAAGGCAGATGGAGACCGCCTTCTGCCACACATCCGAGGGCTCTCCCAGGTATATTCCTGACAGAAATATCAGGAAGGCCAGAACAGTAATAACAACAGGCAGGTATCGCCTTATCTTATTAAGCAGCATGATGTGTACGACTCCATCGCCACACCGGCCTTCTAATCCCCTTCCAGTACTGAGGTACGAGAAGCACGGCAAGAGTGTAAAGCTCCAACCTCCCTGCCACCATGCACAATATAAGCACGAATTTGGACATGTCAGGCATGTGGGCAAAATTCTGTGTGGCACCCACTCCGGCAAGACCAGGACCGATATTATTGAGAGTGGCCACAACAGCGGTGGAACCGGTAATAAGATCCACACCCTGGCCAGTCACCAGCATGGTCGCCACCACAAACACGGCAAAGTACAGGGAGAGGTAACCCAGAATGCCCTGTACCACCTCGGCAGGCACCCTCTGCCCGTCAAGTTTTATGGTCTCTACTGACTTGGGATGAATGAGATGACGGATCTGAACCCTGGTGAACTTCCAGAAAATTATTATGCGCACATGTTTTATGCCGCCGCCTGTGGAGCCTGCCATGCCGCCGAAAAACATCAGTATCACCAGGGTCACTCGGCAAAGCGGCCCCCACTTGTCAAAATCGGCAGTACCAAAACCTGTGGTGGTAAGTATGGACCAGACCTGGAACGCACTGTCCTGCAGGCTGTGCAGCCACGATCCATAATGGTTGGATATGACATTTGCTACAGTTATCAGGGCTGTGGCGCCCATACCGATACCGAGGTAGAAACGTAACTCCTCGTTTTTGAATACACTCCTGAAATCTCCCTTCATCAACCTGTAGTGCAGGGAGAAATTCATACCTGCCAGTATCATGAAGACTATGATGATAAACTCGATGATTGGGCTGCTGTACCCGCCCACGCTGGCAGTCATTGTGGAAAAGCCACCTGTGGCAAGGGTAGCAAAGGAGTGACAGATGGCCTCAAAGAAGCTCATGCCCGCCTGCATGAGCAGCAGGGTCTCAACCACGGTAAACAGGACATAGACGCCCCACAGTATCCTGGCTGTATCCTGAATACGCGGAGCAAGCCTGTCCTTGGTAGGGCCTGGCATCTCGGCCTGAAAGAGCTGCATACCACCAATACCCAGTATGGGAAGGATGGCTATGGAGAGCACGATTATGCCCATCCCCCCCAGCCAGTGGGTGAGGGCCCTCCAGAACAGAAGCCCTGGCCCCAGTATCTCAACCTGTTTGAGTATGGTGGAGCCAGTGGTGGTGAAACCTGACATGGCCTCGAAGTACGCATCGAGATAGTGTGGAATCAGGCCTGAGATATAGTATGGAAGGGCACCAAGGCCTGCGGCTGCAATCCATGCAAGGCCTACAATGGCAAATCCCTCCCTGTGTCCTATATCCCTGTCAGGAACACAGGCCCATGCCAGAAACCCGCCAATCACAAACCCCACCAGGGCGGAGAGGATAAATACGTGCCAGTTGCCATCGTGATAGTAGAGACTGAAGCCAAGAGGCGTCAGCATGGCAACCGAGAGGAATATTAACAGCCATCCAAGGATGGCACCCACCGTACCTGTCTTCATGAATACCTTCTATTGTCTATATATATCCCATGCTACAGGCCACCTATACGACCCATAGGTGCTTTTCATCATGTTTCAGAACTCATCAGGCTGGATCATGCCGTAAGCAACTTCTCCACCTTTGGCACAGCCCTCTTCATGGTGAATATGATAAGCCTGTCACCATTATGAAACACCGTATCGCCTGAGGGAATGATCACCTCTCCGTCCCGTATCACTGCCCCTATGTTGGCCTGCCTGGGAAACTTTATCTCTTTTAACGCAGTCTCTGCAAACTTCCACTGGTCAGATACGATAAACTCCACCACCTCGGCATCGCTTCCCAGCAGACTTGCAACAGAGAGTATAAGCCCACGCCTTACGAACCTGAGGATCATGTTTGCCGCAACCAGTCTTGAACTCAAGGCAACATCGATGCCCAGCTTACCAAGCAGTGGTATGAAGTCAGGATGGCTGATCCTGGTAATGCACTTCCTTGCCCCGTGGTGTTTTGCAAGAAGGCTTGCCAGGATATTGGTGGTATCACCGTTTGTAACAGCCACCAGGAGATCCGCAGCGTCGATCCCCTCCTGTATGAGATCCCTGGCCTCCAGTCCATCAACGTTCAACACCACTGCGTTTTCCAACTCTTCGGCAAGATACTCACACTTTGCGCTGTTCTTTTCAACTATATAGACGTCGATTGCCTGCTGCTCAAGCTTCCGTGCCACATTGAGCCCTACACGTCCGCCACCAATGATGAACACCTTTTCCAGCGGCTTCTGCTCCATGCCCAGGATATCCTCTGCGGCCCGCACGTCATTTTTCTTTACGACTATGTATATCTTGTCGTTTTCCCTGATTATGTCATCGCCTCTTGGAATAAGGGTCTCTCCCTGCCTGACTATGGCCACAACCACAAAGTCGTGATCTCCCCTCTTGGACTTCAGATCGGCAAGGGCCATGCCGCACGCCGGATTATCTGCCACCACCTGATAACCGATGAGCATGACCTCACCCCGGGCAAACTCCACGATCTCGAATGAGTGGGTGTACTCACTGATCTTCAGTATCTCTTCTGCCATAACCTTGTCAGGATTTATCAGCAGATCAATACCCAGGTCTTCACCGTTGAACGGGGAGTCTGCATTGAGATAATCCTCACTGCGGACCCTTGCAATCAGGCTCCTTGCGCCAAACTGCTTGGCCATGATACAGGAGATGAGGTTGACCTCGTCTATATCCGTAACCGCTATGAAGAGGTCGGCCTTTGAGGCACCTGCCTGCCTGAGCACTGTCCCGGACCCCCCGTTCCCAGTTATGGTCAGTATGTTGAGATCACGCTCTACCCGCCTGAGTTTCTCCTGGTCCCTGTCAATAAGGACCACATCGTGATCTTCATGTGAAAGCTGCTGACAGAGGTGGCGTCCCACCTCCCCTGCTCCTATGACTATTATGCGCATTGTATCCCTGTTCTTGGTCTGATTACGATCCTGGCTCTGGTGACCAGCAATCCCTATATCTTTATATCATTAACCACACCACCATGTTACAGGAGACCTATACGGCCCATGGCCTCTCAATTACCCCTGTGTTTCAGGTATCCTGCAGAATGAACAGACAGATGAAATTACACAGGCATATCCCCCACCTTTACAGATTAAGCAGCCTGTTCAAGGCCCGGCGTCTCCATCTATGTAGGGATAAGTAAGTGCCTGAGGCATACTACACGACACCTATAGGACGTATGGTGCTTTTTATCATGCTTTTAAAGCTAATCAGTTGCAATGACTTGTTAATGATCTATTTGCTCACACCTGAATTGAGCGTTTCAAATCATACAAAACTTGTTTTATCTTTAATTACAGTAAGTTAATGCTTATTTTGTAAAATTGCCCGTCACCCAACGGATTTGCCGTAACTGTTTTGCCTTCTCCATAATTTGAAACCGCTGCGGGATTCCCAATTCTGCATGATCTGCCGCCTCGGGGTCTTCGCTTACCTGTCGGATAGTTGAAGTACAACAGTACGTCTGCGTATCCTCCGCCTTGCATCTCATGCAAACTTGGGAATCGCTCAATTCAGGTCACAGTAAAAACCATGAGAAAAAACACCATACACCTTTTGCCAATTGCTTCTGCATTTAAGATATCGGGTAGTACGGTGACTGAGGTAAATCTGAACAGCGCGGTATGGCACTGGACGT
The DNA here is from genome assembly GCA_964638145.1 of uncultured Desulfobacterales bacterium. GTDB lineage: Bacteria > Desulfobacterota > Dissulfuribacteria > Dissulfuribacterales > QOAL01 > S144-17. Next base: position 34,207 of record CAZXAK010000021.1, read on the forward strand.
AGAGTGCATGCTACAGGCCACCTCTCAGGCTGATGGTGCTCTTTCCCTGATTCTAAAGCTCGTTCAAGCATACAGGCTGCACAATTTGGGTAAACCAGAGCTGAGGACCATAGGAAAAGACCATCCACCTTTGTCAACGGCTCCTGCATCTCAGATGCCCTGAGCATGTGTCGTATTAGAAAAGTTTAGCAGGAACATGCCTGCTGGTAAACCTCCATGCCCAAGCTTTGGAACAACGATATCACAATGGGAGATGATACAGGATGACATGAACTTGTGAAGAAAAATGGAGGCGGCGCCCGGACTCGAACCGGGGAATAACGGTTTTGCAGACCGTCGCCTTAGCCACTTGGCTACGCCGCCTTCGAAGTGGGAGAATCAATAACACAGGCAGAAGGGTTTGACAAGAGGCAAGATTATTATATCCCTGCCCATATGTGCCGCACAACAGGTATAGGTATCAGAGAATGCATACCCAGAACACCAGGTTTCACATCACAGTTTGCTCGCCACCTGCATGAACTGCTGGGGATCCACCCTGGTTCCAAGCAGACTCACCCCGTAGTGGAGATGAGGACCAGTGACCCTGCCGGTGGAACCAGCAAGGCCAATCACCTGGCCCTTCCTGACCTTCTGCCCCTCTTTGACCCTGAACCTGGAAAGATGGGCGTAAAGGGTGAAAAGTCCGGCCCCGTGATCAATCACCAGGGTATTGCCACTGAGATAACACTTCCTTGACAACACCACCACACCGTCGTTGGGGGCCACGATAGGGGTACCCTCCCCAGCCCTGAGATCAACGCCTGAATGGGGGCTGCGGGGTTGGCCATTGAAAAAACGCCGGAGTCCGAACGGGCTCAGCACCTTTGAACTTACGGGCCAGATGAACGGACCATGCCAGTAATGATCATGGGTCACGCGGCTGCACGCCCTGCGGACTGCCTTCTGGTCATCAAGCACCCTCTTCAGTATGTCTGGAGGGAAATTTACCATCCTGGCAGACACCTTCAGGTGCTCCTCAGGATAACGCTTTTTCAAAACAGGGAGAGATGCCACATACACATGAGCCTCTCCGCGATATCGCCACCTAACAGTAACAGTGTGCCTGCCAGGAGTGACACGCAGACCCGCGCCTGCAAGGGCAAACCAGTGACGGCCATCCTTTCTGAATACAGGATAGTCCTTTTTGAGATACTGGACATGGGTGACCATGGCCCCGGACGGCACGGTGATACGAACAAGCCCAACACCACCAGGCGGAATGGCTTCCGGATATGTCTTGACCCCTATAGCAGGGGCACCTGCCGTGTCTGACAGCCCTGCGGCACACGCAAATGTTGTAAGGAAGACCAGCATTAGGCCCATAAAGGAAAAGAGACCATACACTGAAGACCTCAACCTGTTATCACTGAATACGCTGTTCATATATCCCCGTATCGTATCACTGTAGCCCAATCTATTCTTGACCTATATCATCCTGAGGCGGCCTGCGGTCATGACTCTCAAGCACCTCACACAATATCTCCCCTCTGCACGGCTTTATGACCAGCCTGTCCCCCCGGATCACCTCATCTGAATCCCTTATGAGTGTACGCCCTTCCTGTCTCATTACCAGGCTGTAACCCCGTGCCAGCACTGACAGCGGGCTTACACTGTCAAGACGCGCTGTAGTCTGCTCCAAACCGGCCCTTCTTCCTGAAAGCACGGAGTTCATAGCTGTAACAAGCCTCTCTCCAAGGGCAAGCACACGGGCCTTACGCCCCTCTATCCACCTGTCAGGAGAACATAGCTTCAACCTCACTGCCCACGCAGATATCCTCTCCCTCTTCCGTACCAGACTGGTATCAACGGCATGCCGCATCCTCTGTACTGCCTCATCAAGACGCTGTCTCTGCTCCACAAGCATGGTAACAGGATTTTTCAGCCTGTGCCGCAACACCTCTGCGTGGTGCCTCCGGGCAGCTATCTTCATATTCATGGCCTGGACTGTGCGGCGCAACAACACATTAACAGCGTGTCCCAACTGGGCGGCATCAGGAGTAACCGCTGCTGCAGCCGCTGTGGGAGTGGCAGCGCGCAGATCTGCTGCATAATCGGTAAGGGCAAAGTCTGTCTCGTGTCCTATGGCAGAGATCACAGGGGTCCGACATGAGGCAACGGCACGAACCACCTCCTCTTCATTAAAGGCCCACAAGTCTTCAAGGGAACCTCCTCCGCGGGTCACCACAATCACATCTCCATGCCTTGCAGCGGCATCAGCCCTTGCAATGGCCCTGACTATCTCAAAACGGGCGTCATCTCCCTGAACCAGGGTGGGAACCAGAATGATCTCAACCCCACGCCACCTGTTTCGTGCAGTGCGTATGAAATCCCTGACCGCAGCACCTGACGGGGATGTGACAAGAAATATCCTCCTGGCAAAGGCTGGCACAGGCTTCTTGCGTCCTGTGGCAAAAAGGCCCTCTTTTTCAAGTCTTTTCTTAAGTTTTTCAAGCTGCTCAAACAGTAGCCCCCTGCCTGCCTGCTCCATACAGTCCACCACAAGCTGCAGGTCACCACGGGCTGCATAGATATTTAGGAATCCGTGACAGTTGACGTCAAGGCCATCCTTCAGGGAAAAATCAACCGTTGAAGCAGCACTCCGGAACATGACACACCTGAGGCAACTGGTTCCCTCCCGCAGGGTAAAGTAACAGTGGTTGGAGGCAGCCCTTGAAAAATTGGATATCTCACCGCGTAACCAGATGGGGCCGAACCGGGTATCTATGGCAACCCTGATTTCATCTATCAGTTCAGACACACTGTACACATGCCTGTCAGAAAGCAGAGGGACAGATTCATCCTGTCTGTTACACGCAGTGTCATGGGATTCATCACCCAAATCCAGTACACCATCAAGTGCTGAAGGAGGAAACAGGTCTGTGAAGTCATCTTTTGGCATAAACAGGAATAATAGTTCAGTATGCGGCATGCGCAATGTTTTTGAAAATTTGGGTATTACATAGACCTCTCTAATACATTATAATATCAAAGTTGAGCCCAAGGCCATTTCTTATTATGCCTGGCTCCATGCTGCAGGACACCTGAACCATATAGGTATCTGCAGCATGGCTTGAATCACTGGCCCGGCTTTCAGGCCATTGACAGCCGCCATACTACACAACACCTGAAATGCAGAGGCAATTGGCAAAAAGGGTAGTGCTTTTCCCGTGGTCTTGACCGGGGGCAGATATATCATTACCAACTCATTGCAACTGATTAGCTTTAAAGGCATGATAAAAAGTACCATCCACCGTATAGGTATAGTGCAGTATGGAGAACCGCACAGCACACATCAGGAAGTTTCAAGGAGTACACGATGCAGATAAAGGGTGGCAACAACGAATCCGGCAAAAAGGGGGCAGAAGATACCAAGGTCCCACCCCTTCCCCCTGTAAACTTTTCAACATTTATCCTCTCCCTCAACTCTTCGGCACTGGTTCATCTTGGGGAACTTCCCATGCCAGGGGGGGATACCTGCAATAAGGACCTTAACCTGGCACGCCACTCCATAGATGTCCTGGCCATGCTCCAGGAGAAGACCAAAGGAAATCTCACTGAGGAAGAGGAAAAACTTCTGCAGCACATACTATATGACCTGCGCATGAAGTTTGTAAACGCATCCCAATAACATGATAGTAACCGCACCGGCCAAGATAAACCTGTTCCTGTTTATCACTGGCCGAAGAGACGACGGATATCACAACATATGTACCCTGTTCCAGAAGATCAGCCTGTTCGACCGACTTCACATACACAGGACCGCAAACAGTGGTATAAGCCTCCGGTGCCCTGACTGGTTACCCACCGGACGGGATAACCTGGTCTACAGGGCAGCAGAAGGTTTTTTCAATGCCGCTGGCATAAAACCGTCTGTAAACATCGTGATAGAAAAAGACATCCCGGCGGGCGGCGGGCTTGGAGGCGGTAGCAGCGATGCATCAGCCACACTTGCAGGACTCAACAGGCTCTATGAAAGTCCGCTCTCTGAACAGGACCTGTACAGACTTGCGTGTTCCCTTGGTGCAGACTGCCCCTTTTTCCTGCTTGACGCCCCTGCTGCTATAGGGACAGGGACAGGGACTGAGCTCAGCCCGGTAGACGTACCGGAGAGGTGGTTTGTGCTGGCCCTGCCTGACTTTGGCGTCAGCACGCAGTGGGCATATCAGAATTTCAAGTTGACAACACGGCATCTGGACACTATTTTTGACGCCCGTGCACAAATAGACACGCTGTTGTGGAAGAATGACCTTGAGCAGGCAGTAATCGAAAAATATCCTGAGATTGACAGGATCAAGGGAAAACTGTTTGAAACCGGTGCGCAAGCAGCTTTGATGACCGGTAGCGGTTCAACTGTCTTTGGAGTATTCCCGACGGAAGAATCTGCCTGCAAAGCGGCAGACTGCCTCAATGGATTTGAGTCAGTTGCCAAGACCGCTGTTGTGAGGAGCCTCAGACATGGAGAAAATCACTACCAGGACGGGTTAGAATGACCGGGAATAGGGATATACCTTGAATCCGTCACTACATTGGGCTGCGGCTGCAAGGGCTGCCTGTTAATGAAAGTCTCGCCTTTTCATTACATCTTTTTAATGATATCTTTAATAACCATTACAGTTCAGGCTTTCATGATCCATGGCGCAAAGGCCATGCCAGCAAGATTGTTCAATCAAGGAAACTGGGGCGTCGTCAAGCGGTAAGACACGGGTCTTTGGAACCCGCATTCGCAGGTTCGAATCCTGCCGCCCCAGCCATACTTCTTTTAAGGAGTAAGGGGCATAATACAGGGCATCTAAAATACAGAAGCAATTAACAGAGGCGGGTGGTGTTTTTTCTCATGGTTTTGACCGTGAGCAGGTATACTATTTATAAAATCTGCACCTGACGATCTTTAAAAGTATGAAAAAAGGCACCATCTGTCGTCTATTTGCCCTGTAGCATGGGAGTGAGGAACAGGGGCTGCATTCTGACAGGCAAAGCAGCGTGCAAGTCGAAACGGGGGGCATATGAAAGGTTATGTCAATTAACAAGATAAAGCTCTTTAGTGGTAATGCGAATCCTGAACTGTCGCAGGAGATCTGCGATTATTTAAGCATGCCTCTGGGACGGGCTACAGTCAAGACCTTCAGTGACGGAGAGGTATTTGTTGAAATAGGAGATAACGTGCGGGGCGCTGATGTCTTTGTGATTCAGCCTACCTGTCCGCCAGTCAACCAGAATCTGATGGAGCTTCTGGTAATGGTTGATGCTCTCAGGAGGGCATCAACGAGACGTATAACAGCAGTCATACCATACTACGGTTATGCCAGGCAGGACAGAAAGGCTGCGCCGCGTGTCCCAATCTCTGCAAAACTTGTGGCAGACATACTTACCACAGCAGGGGCAAGGCGGGTCCTTGCCATGGACCTGCATGCAGGCCAGATACAGGGGTTCTTCAACATTCCTGTGGATCACCTTTTTGCTGCTCCTGTTCTATTAAAGGTCCTGAAGGACTTCCAGAACCAGGACAGTGTGATAATGGTCTCACCTGATGCAGGTGGAACCGAGAGGACCAGGGCCTTTGCAAAACGTATGGGTGTAGGCATGGCCATAATTGACAAACGCAGGGAAAAGGCCAATGAATCACAGGTAATGAATGTCATTGGAGAGGTAGCGGGAAAGACAGCCATACTCCTTGACGATATGGTTGACACAGCAGGCACCCTTTGCAAGGCAGCGGATGCTCTTATGGAGAAGGGGGCCAAGGCGGTGCATGCCTGTGCCACACACCCAGTGCTTTCCGGACCTGCCGTGGACAGGATAAGGGAATCCGCTTTGGAGACTGTGATAGTCACCAACACCATTCCCCTGTCTGAAAAGGCTGCTGCTTGCAAGAAGATCAAGGTGGAAAGTGTGGCACCACTTCTCGGAGAGGCCATAAAACGGATCCATGACGACGATTCTGTAAGTTCCCTGTTTGTATGACAGTGTTTGTATGACAGAAAGATATGTCTCAAGGCCGTAAGCCCCAAGGCCCAACACCATCAGGGGTACAGGATTCAGGTAAAGGTTTAAATAGAATATTAAGGAGTAAAGTGAGATGAAACAGGTATCAATGGATGCCGCTGTGAGGACTGAGACAGGAAAAGGAGCAGCGAGAAGACTTCGGAGAGCGGCCCAGATTCCAGGAATACTCTATGGCCAGGGGGCCAAGCCGGTTCCCCTGTCAGTCAATAGGCACGAGTTTCAGAGGATGCTCTTTGTGAGCGCTGGTGAAAGGGTGATGTTTTCATTAAACCTCACCGGTGAAGGTGGGGGAGGAACCAGGCTTGCCCTGCTGAAGGAGTTGCAGCGTCATCCTGTAAACGATCAGATCCGCCATATAGATTTCTATGAAGTGGCCATGGACCAGACCGTGCAGGTCGAGGTGCCTGTGGTACCGGTTGGTGAGGCCAAGGGCGTAAAGATGTCCAAGGGAATCATGGAGCTTATCCAGCGCGAGGTTACCATCGAGTGCCTGCCAATGGACATCCCCAATGAGATAGAGGTTGACATATCCGATCTCGACATTGGAGATGCCCTGCACGCAGGAGACATAAAGCCAGCCGAAGGTATCAAGATCATGGATGATCCAACCACTACCCTCATTACCATTGGCGCAGCCTCTGTGGAGGCAATCAGCGAAGAAGAGGAAGAGGAAGGTGCAGAGGTTGAACCATCTGGTGAAGAGGCACCTGCAGAAGAATAACCTCCATCTATCCTTACCCTGAATTGAGCGTTTCAAATCGTGTGGAATATTGTTTTGCCTTTAATTACAGCAAATTAATGCTGTTTTTGTAAAATTACCCGTCACCCAACGGGTTTGCTGTAACTGTTTTGCTTTCTACATAATTTGAAACCGCTGCGGGACTCCCAATTTCGCATGAGCTGCTGCCTCGGAGTCTTCGCTTACCTGTCTAGATACTTGAGGTACAAAACAGTACGTCTGCGTATCCTCCGCCTTGCACCTCATGCAAACTTGGGAATCGCTCAATTCAGGTTTACATATTTCTCAACTGAGAGATACTCTGTGTCATGATTGCTATAGGCAGGCAGATCCAAGTATGGACATGCCTATACTGGCACTTTATGAACACAGGCAGTAAAACAGCTCTGTTTATTAATGCCCGGATGGAACCCCCATCGCGGGCATTGATTTTTATAACAAGGCAGGTAGCTCTTGAGGCCCCTTTGCCTCTTCCGGGCACAAATATCTGACTCAACACCACAGAAATGGCCACCTTTCTCATAGCAGGGCTGGGAAATCCCGGCACCAAATATCAGCACACCCGTCACAATGCCGGTTTCATGGTGATCGACCTCCTATCTGACAGGGCTGGGGTCACCATGAAGACTGTATCCAAGGCACCATCGAGGCAAGAGGCAGAGGTGAGATGGCACGGTAACAGGGTCATCCTACTAAAACCCCTGACCTACATGAACAGAAGTGGGGAGGCAATATCCAGGATGATCAATTTCTTTAAAATCCCACTGGACAATCTCCTTGTTATACATGATGATCTGGATATGCAGCTTGGAAGGATCAAACTGGTACGTTCCGGCGGGGCAGGAGGTCACAACGGCATCCGTTCAATAATCACCTGTATAGGCTCCAAGGAATTTCCGCGGCTGAAGATAGGCATTGGCAGGCCGGATAACGGCATGCCAGTGGACAGGTACGTATTGAGCCGCTTTGGTCCTGACGAAAGGGAATTATCTGAAAAGATCGTCTCCACTGCGGCAGATGCTGCGGAACAGGTGGTTAAACATGGCCTTCAGCACGCCATGAACGAATTCAATGGTGTAACAATAACATAACTCAGGATGATCAACTGTTTTAGAGGGAACCGTAGAACATGACACGCTTTTTGGCATGGTTAGCAATACTTATTCTCCTCGTGGCCCTTGGCGCAGGCGGTTTTATAGGATGGTACCAGTTTGAAAACCAGCCTCCTGAAATAAAACCAGTCCATATCCCCAACGCCCTTGGCCTCAAATCCAGCATCGCAGTTGAAGTAACGGAAAACCGGACAGGTATCAAAAGTGTGAAGGGAGAGATCATCCAGGGTGGCAGGGTGGTTCCACTTCCTTCCAAACAGTATCACGTTTACCCCTTTTGGGAACGCAAGGGCATAAAACATGCCAGGGTATCGTGGAACATTGAACCATCTTCCCTTGGACTCACAGATGGCAAGGCTGTCATCAGGATCATAGCCTCAGATGCGTCATGGAGGAACGGGTTCCAGGGCAACCAGGCCGTCCTCGAAATAAAGATCCCTGTAGACATAACACCACCAAGCATTGCCATAAAGAGTACAGTACACAACATCAGGATGGGAGGTGCTGGGCTGATATCCTATGCACTGAACGAAAAGCCTTCGAGAACAGGGGTCAGAGTTGGCAAGGTACTGTTTCCGGCATATGAGTTCAACAGCCGTGGCGCAAGCAGCTACATCGCGCTGATCGCCCTGCCCTTTGATACAAAAGATCCTGGCGGCATAATGATCGAGGCGGAGGACCTGGCAGGAAATCTTTCAAAGGCATCGGTTGCCTATACGGTGTTGCGCAGGCGTCCCAGGGTGGATCGCATAAACATCACAGACTCCTTTCTACGGAGAAAGATGCCGGACCTGTCCATACACTATCCTGAGGTAAAGGGTTCTCTCATAGAGCAGTTCCTCATAATCAACAATAAGATAAGGGAGGAGAACAACCAGCAGCTCGCTGCCCTGTGCCGCAACGGCGAACCTACCATGCTGTGGCACGGAAGTTTTGTTCGCATGCCTGGGGCACTGAGGGCACGATTTGCCGACTTCAGACACTACTTCTACAAGGGCAAGGAGGTGGATCAGGCCTACCACATGGGTGTGGACATCGCAGACCGTGCCCATTCGCCAGTACCTGCAGGAAACAGGGGCAAGGTGGTCTTTACCGGCTTTCTTGGAATTTACGGCAACACCGTGGTAATTGACCATGGCATAGGTCTGTTCAGCACCTACTCCCATCTGAGCCAGATCAATGTGAAAAGGGGAGACATGGTGGAGCGGGGACAGACCATCGGCCTTACCGGATTCACAGGACTTGCAGGTGGTGACCACCTGCATTACGCCATGATGGTCAACGGTGTCTTTGTGAATCCTGTCGAGTGGTGGGACATGAAATGGATAAGGGATCATATCCTGGCCAACCTGGATTAGTATCCATCAAGCAATGAGAAATGCTCTCTGCCTGCTTTACATTATCGTCACTGTTACCCTGTTGTCAGGCTTTACCCTGCCCTCATCACACCAGCTCCGCAAGGAATTCAAGGCAGAGATAGAAAAAATCAGGGAACGTACCCCTGGGGCCAAGGCCCTTGCCAACTGGAAGAGGCTCAAGCAACAGGCCATAAAGGCCATTGAAGAGGCGGCAGTGTATGGAGCAGACGAGTTCTCACCCAAGGAGATTGAAGAGGCAAGAGATCTCCTCCTCAGGGCAAAGGCCTATGCTGCAAAGAGATCATACAGAAAGGCCTCCTACCTTGCCCGGAAGACCGCTGAACTTGCCAGCCAGGCATGTGAAAATACTAAAAAGGCCAGGGCCAAAATAGAGAAGAGACTCGACACACAGGTAAATCACCTGAAAAAACGGCTGGACATGATCCATAACAACCTCCCCTTTGACAGCGACCTGTCTGTTTCCCTTGCAGACCTCTACCTAAGATGGTCTGATATCCGTCATGCTATTGCGCTTGGCAAGTATGAGGAGGCTGAAAAAGCCATACATGCTTTAGACAAGGATATCAGGGGATTTGTAAAAAACAACCAAATACCCATAGACCAGGGGAATGAAAATTGGGAGACCACTATCTAACCCCTGGCAAGGCCTGCCTTGCCGCTGAGATCAGGGGCACTTCATCGCTATTATCCCTTGTGAAAAACATGCCCTGCATCATCAGGCACAATTGGACCATATCCAGTGAACATAACATCACAGACATGGAGAAGGGGCTGACCCTCACAAACAGTCTGCCTGAAGAGCAGTGGGACCGCATCATAAAGGAGTTTTCCTGCGAATTCGAAGGAGTGTGCCAGCATTTCAGCAAGGTGAATGGGCACAGAGACAGGAAGGTCCCATGCGGACAGACTGAACCGCAACTCCGCTTCAGGATCACTGGCAACCCTGAGACTGATAACGGAAGCGGTATGCCAGAGGTAAAACTCACTGACAGGGTACGTATAGTACACTCCCATGGCGCACAACTCACCTGCCCCCCCCTCCCGGACCTGTCCCAAGGACACGATGCGGAAATTGTTATATCCATTGAGGCTGGATGGGCCTTTGGCACTGGTAGCCACCCCAGTACGGTCTGCAGCATCATGGCAATGGAACGGCTCTATCAACAGGGCAGCTTTAACAGGGAAACATCAGTGCTTGACATGGGTACAGGCACAGGCATCCTGTCCATTGTAGCTGCACTCATGGGCGCAGCAGAGGTAACTGCAGTGGATATAGATGAAGAGGCCCTGCACTATGCCAGGCACAATGTAAGACAAAACGGGGTAGAGCAACGGGTAAGGATAATTTCTGCACAGGAATGGGAGCGGCAGGTCTCAAAGGCCAGATATGATATCTGCCTTGCAAACCTCACACTATCCGTTGCCTCCAGACTGATGCCGTCTTTGGCCCCTACCCTTGAAGAAAAGGGGGTGCTCATGCTTGCCGGTTTCAAATCCGGTGCCCTCCCCACTGTTACCCACCTGCTTAACAGGCATGGCCTGCGTGAGAAAGCCCGGTTATCACATCAGGGCTGGTGCGCTGTAATCGCCAGCAGGGTGCAGGAATAATTTTCTCTGAAGCATTCCCTGTTGAGCCATGCTGCCAGGACACGTATACGACAGATGGTGCTCTTGCCAATTGTTTATACCTGCTCACAGGGTACTACATCCACTGTCTTGAGGGGCTTCGCTTACCTGCAGAGCTATTGAAGTACAGGGGAATGCGCCTGCGTACCCTCCGCATTGTCTCTGTACTACCCTGGAAACAAATACATTTCAGACAGTTGGGAATAATACCCGCAAAGAACACTGAGACCAGTTACAGAGAGTCTCTGAATTTCAGGTACCTTGTAACATGAGGCTGAGCAAAAGATTTTACTGCGCCCAATAAAAAATATACACTCCAGGCCCCATAAAAATGCTTTTTATATCAAAAAATTACAATGAGCTATTGATTTTTTGATGAGCATATGATCCTATATTATGTATAGGCAAAATATACACCCTTATACATGGCGCGTCTGCGCCAAAATATTTTTTTGTTGTTAATTCATACAGTTACCAGCCACACCATCAGGGGCTGAACTTTGGCATGCCAACTGCGTTAAAACACGGGGAAAATTCACGTTGACCCTTCACACCGCAACATATAATGCCTGAAAGACTGTCAGTGCCCGCAAACCGCGCACATGAGATACGATACCATGAAACTCCATGGCGTGGCTGTCATGTATTTTCCATACCAGCGGGATGACAGGACAGCCTCAGGCAAAAGGGAGAAGACATCATGAAGTATGGTTTGACGCAAGGCCTGATGGTAACGGCAACACTTGTACTGGGAACAGCCACAAAGGCCCTGGCCGCAGGTGCAAGGCAGGACAGCAGCTCTGCATTTGTCTATGGTTTTCTATCACTGTGTGCGCTCATTGCCCTGGCCCAGCTTCTACCCGCACTGGGCAGGATGGTTCAGCGTGCCAGCAGCTCTGTCACTGAGCCAGAACATGAGCCAGAACCCGTTGTGGTAAGGTCACAGGCACAAACTTCGCGCAACTCCTGAATACAGAGGCAGACAAGACACCTGACATCTGCCTGTGCCCATAACACCTTGCCATATAACAGGTAGAAGACCGCTTCCGAGCCAATAAGTGTACTCCCCCGGACCGGACAGGCACCTGGAACCTGACCAGAATGCCAGGGTGGCACACTATACGACACCTGAAATGCAAGAAGCAATTGGCAAAGGCGGGTGGTGCTTTTTCTTATGGTTTTGACAGCGGACAAATACATTATTAACAACTCATTGCAACTAATGAGCTTAAAAATCATGATAAAAAGCACCACCTGCCGTATAGGTGGCCTGTAGTTAGGGAGGGGACCCTGCGTCTTCTGACAAGACACCAGCAAAAGGGAGAGGATGAGCATGGCAAGGGATGAGAAGGCAGCAAACCACCAGGAAAGGATCTATATCAACCCAACTGTCATACGCACGTGGCACTGGGTCAATGCGTTCAGCATAATCACACTTTGTCTCACCGGTCTGCAGATACGTTTTCCTGACCACCTACCCATTTTCGGGGCCTACAAAAATGCCATAGTACTTCATGATACTGCTGGCATAATGGTAAGCGCCCTATACCTGGTATGGCTGAGCCACTACGCCCTTGTGGAAAAAAACCTGCGTAAACTCTACATACCCAGCAAGGAGGACATCAGAGAGGGTTTTATGAGACAGGGGCGATACTATGTGATAGACTTCTTCAAGGGTGCACCCAACCCGCACGTAAGCAGTCCTGACTGCAAGTTCAATCCGCTGCAGAAGAGTGCCTATATGATATTCATGCTGGTTCTCCTGCCACTGGTAATAATCAGTGGTATACTTCTCATGAATATCATGCCACTGAGGCGATGGATTCTTATGGCAGGAGGCCTTCCGTTCCTCGTTGCAGCCCACTACCTGATTGCATGCTGTTTTATTGCCTTTCTCTGCGTCCACATTTATCTTGCAACCATGGGCCACTCCTTCCTGGCCCATTTCAAGGCCATGTGGACCGGATGGGAAGAGGTACACCATCCGCCGGAACAGGACTGACAAGCCGAGAGCGGTGTATGCCCTCCCGTCAAACCAGACCGTATTTATTTATAACAAAATCAAATGATTAAAATAACACCACAGGAAATATCCTCCATCGTAAGCCAACTTGTGATTCAGGCCAACCGCTACCTGCCCACAGGGCTTGTCCATGCATTGGGACACGCAAGAGAGAGGGAGACCTCTAAAACCGGCAAATTCATACTGGACATACTCATTGACAACGCATCCATTGCTGCACAAACCGGTCTGCCGGTATGCCAGGACACTGGAATAGATGTGGTTTTTGTGGAAATCGGGCAGGACGTCTCAATACGTGGAGACATTGAACAGGCAGTGGCCCAAGGCATAGAACAGGGTACTGCCAGCGGACTGCTCCGTTCCTCAGTCTGCGATCCCCTTACCAGACACAATACCGGCAACAACACCCCACCGGTAGTACATACTGAGCTTACCCGGGAAAGTGGCATTAAAATCGCCGTGCTGCCAAAGGGGTGCGGCAGCGAAAACATGTCCGCCATGAAAATGCTCCCGCCATCTGCTGGCACTAAGGGCATTATCAGCGCCGTTGTGGAACAGGTCAGGGCTGCTGGCCCCAACCCGTGCCCCCCAGGCGTCATTGGCGTTGGCATTGGCGGCACCATGGAAAAGGCGGCACTGATAGCCAAAAAGGCCCTACTCAGACCCATTGGCCAGAGACACCACAGGGAGGATGTAGCAGAGATTGAAAGAACCATAGAACAGCGTCTCGAACAGACTGGCATTGGCCCCATGGGGCTTGGTGGCAGAACCACTACACTTGCAGTACATGCCGAGGTGTATCCATGCCATATCGCAAGCCTTATCGTTGCAATAAACATTCAGTGCCATGCCGCGAGATATGCCACTGCACAGCTTCAGGACGGCAAATGGGCGATATCTGATTTTCATGACACCCAGGCACAGAGCCAGCATCGCCCTCCCATGCCAGTAACACCGCACAGGTTGTCACTTCCCCTTGATGGGGACACCACATCAAGGCTCAGGGCAGGAGACTGGGTACTTCTCACAGGAACGCTCTTTACCGGACGGGATCAGACCCACAGGAAACTTGTTGAACTACTCCGTTCTGGCAATTCCCTTCCAGTTGATCTCCGTAATCAACTCATATATTACGTTGGACCTTCACCTGCACCACAGGGCCGTGCCATTGGCTCTGCAGGCCCTACCACAAGTTACAGAATGGATGCATATACCCCGGAAATACTTGAACAGGGGGTACTTGCTCTCATGGGAAAGGGCAAGAGGTCAGAGAGTGTAAGACAGGCCCTGAAGGATCACGGGGCCATCTACCTTGCCACCATAGGCGGGGCCGGTGCATTCCTGTCTGACTGTATAAAGGGTTGCACAGTGGCTGCATTTCCAGAACTCGGGCCAGAGGCCCTCTTTCGCATGGAAGTTGAGGACTTTCCCGCAGTGGTAATCAATGACTGCCAGGGAAATGACCTGTATGGACAGCCCAAGCTGTAACCCATGCATCCATAACCTAATTCCTAACAGGGTTCTTTGCGGGTATTATCGTACAACTGTCTGAAATGTATCTTATCTGGTTACAGGGTGCTACAGATACACTATAATTGTAAACTGCTTCTGCCTCGGTATTACCTTCATGAAAACTTGCGATTAGCTCATTTCAGCATGAAAACTCAGCGATTGCCCTGGAATGATCACTAAAAAAACACAAAATTCTTGACTACAGTAGAGGACTGATGCTACTGAAAAAGTGAGGACCTGAAATTTTTTTTACAGAAAGCCCGCATGTCTATAACCGAAAACGAACTTACCGGCTTTGGTGGCGTGACTTGATGATGGAAATATTGCCGGCTGACCTTGGAGGCGACATTGTTGTTTAATGAGTCGAGACGCTCCAAACGCTACATAGCCCTGCTACCAGTCACTATCGATGCAGTTGACTCAAAAGGTAACCTTCAGGCAGGATCATGGCCAGGAAGAATCATAGACCTTTCACGCCACGGAGCAAGTCTGTTTCTTACCAGGGTAATGGATGGACAGTATCACATATTTTTTTCTGTCCAGGAAAATCCGGACCATATACTGCGAATTACCGTAAAACACTCAATACAGGGAAACTCCTTTGCCACCTCGGTAGGGGCCATGAATACAGTCAGAAACGATGATGGGAAAGAGATCGTTCTGAAGGCCCGCCCCATATGGATGAACAGCTATGACCATGAAGACCTGGTGGCATTCAAGATGGGGGTGGAGTTCATAAAACTTCCAAACAGGCAGGAAATGACACTCTTGAAAAGGGCTATGAAAGACCAACTGGCCTCCATAGGCAAGGAGGACGAGGAGTAAAAGCAGGCAGACCCTGGCTGCACATCAATGGAACAGGTATCACCTGTCAGTGGCGGACGTTTCTTCTCCGACGCTTTTCCCCTCTTACGAAAGGCCACATCAGGGATACTGTTATGAAACCTACACCCCACAGAAAGAATATGCTCCAGTCAAGACCTGGCTCCAGCATTGCCTCCCTGGGCCTATGAGGATTGTAGTAAACCCGGACTGCCTTGCCTGAAGGATACCTCTTTAACAGCTCCCTTATTCTGCTTTCAGAGGCAAAACACCGCCATCCCGCATTGAGACGATGGCCTTCGTATACTGTATCACCCACGAGATACAGGTAATCAAGATCAAGACAGAGACGGGCTAGTCTGATGTTGCCCCTGGATGTCCGTGCCTCACTGACCTTTGACTGTATGATCCTGCCCTTTGCAACAGGCCATGACCTGGCAAGCCATGCCTCCTTGGCACGTACAGTCCCGGTGGCAAGGGCAAAAAGTCCAAGGCCAAGGAAGATGTATACGAATATGTATCTTCCACTGCGTGTCACAGGCCCTCTCCTGGCATAAACATCCTCTGAACTATCCATCACTGACTGCAGCCGCTACCACAGGGCGGCTACTTTACTTATCGTCATACCTGGTGCGGTCCTTCAGACTACACTACACCTGAAATGCAGAAGCAATCGGCAAAGACAGATGGGCTTTAAACCCATGACAAAAAGCACCATCCGCTGTACCGAATCTTTCTGCCCCACCCGATCATACAGTAGCTATTCATCCTCTGAAAGCACGAGTCCTTCAGGCAGACTCTCACCAAAGGCCGTACTCTTTTCCGCCCCTCGCACCTCAACCAGCTCCCGCAGAGGCAGCCGCTGTTCATCTGATGCACCGAGTACTTCGAGCCACACATCAAGCTCCTGGCGCGCAGACGCAGACAGATCCCTGGTCCTGTCTCCAGTGAGCCTTGCCAGGGAGATTATACACTGCACAAGGTGTTTACCGCTGAGTTCCTTTTTCTTGAGTGCATTCAGCCATGACCACACCTCGGCAGGGGGCACAGTCTTGTTGGCCGGTCCGTATAATGGCTGGCGTGCACCAATTCTCGATAGGGCCCAGAGAAGTCCGTTCCAGACACTGGCCCTGGCCACGTCTGCCACAAGCCGCCTGCCCATCTCTATCTTGTCCTTAACATCGAGACGTTCAAGACTTGCAGCAAAGAGCCACATCTGTCTCAGTTCCTCCTGAGGGACCTTGATAGGCTTGGCAGGGGTACCCCTCTTTCTACGTCTTTTCTTCTTCTGCTGTTCAGGCAGAATGGCCCTCTGCATGGATGAAAATATCTGCTTCTGATGGCCTGCCCCCAGACCGGCGCACACCCTGCGCCAGAATATCCACCACTGAAGCCTGCACTCTATCTGTTTACCATGGACAAGGCCCTGGAAGTAAAGGGGCCATACCTGTTTCATTCGCCACGTGTCTGTTGCCTCACCGGAACCAGGCCTGAGACAGAAGCCTGTGAGGTTGAACCACCTGGCCTCGTGCTGCGCAGAACGCCTGCGGCCCTCTCTGACCTCGAGCAACGTGTCAGCAAGTGCACGTAGCACAGGAAGGGACCAGAGGTTCTTCTCCATGCCCAAAATGTCTGAAAGCCTTGAGGACAACTCCTTCAGGCTCACAGTTGGACCTGCATCTCCCTTACCAAAACAGGCGTTTATCACCTCTGATGCACGTTCCACAGCCTCCCTGTCCGATGGTGTCAGCATGGCATGTTCACCATGAGATACAGGGCGAGAGGATGCCGAAGCAGCAAGGGTAACACCTTCCACAGGAGTAGCAGCCGACTGGGACTTTGACTCCTCCCTGAGCTGGAACTGGAGCCGCCACCTGTGAGGACTCTCGGTGGAACGGCAGTAGAGCTCGAGTGTGCCAATGGCAGTTACCTCCACACCAAGCCGCACTGGAAGCTGCCTGTCCTGGCCCTTTTTCCCGTATTTCAGGACTGTCTGCAGGGCAGGAAGCCTGACCATGGTGTCAGGATCCACATCCACCACATCTCCTGCCCTGTCATTGCGGCGTACAGTGGAACTGTAGAGTGAAAACTTTACTGGCCGGTTGGTATGAACCCTGAAACTCCTGTCAAGCTCTACCCGCCTGCCCTCTTCCGTCCCCCTTTCGAGAAGGCATACGGCACGGGGTTTGTCACCTGCAGAAGAGATGCCGGCAAAGTATGCCCTTGGTATGCCGCCTCCAACACGAAGGCCCAGCCCCTGCCGAACCAGGCCGTAATAGACCGCCCCCCAGGATATGGCAAGATCAAGAGAGTGACTCTCAAGCTCCCTTACCTCACGTCCTGCCCAGTCAGAAAGCAGTGCCGTAAACCTGTGGCGCAGCATTGCAGGCTTGAGGGAACCACCGTTGTAAAGGACTATAGAGGGCATGCGCCCATCCGCATGCCGCTTGATGAAACGCAGCAGATGCCTGGTGACAGCAGGATCGGAACAGAACGGAAGCCCCATCTCCCGAAGCCCCGTGCCCTTTCTGTCTGTCTCACCCACGTCATCCATGCCGATCTCCGGATAAAAACCACCGAGCAGCACCTGTTCCACCTCTTCCCTGGCCAGTTCGGTGGTAAGGGTGCCACCTACCAGGGAACGACCGCGACCGGCAAGCCTGATGGTAACACTATCTGCCGCCTCATCTCCAAACATGCGCTCCTTGGCCTCACGGCACTGGTGATACAGGGCCTGCCAGCGTGAGACCCCCAGATCCTTCTGGCCCAGCTTCTTCTCTGCCAGACCGGCAATGGCCAGATCCATGTTGTCACCACCAAGAAGCAGGTGTTCACCCACGGCAAGCCGCTCAAGACGCGGCCCCTGCTCATGGGACACACATGAGATGAGCGTAAAGTCAGAGGTTCCGCCTCCTACATCGCACACAAGCAGAAGATCATCAGGGCTTATGCTCTCCTGCCACGAATCCTCATGGTCTGACAGCCAGGAGTAAAAGGCGGCAAGGGGTTCCTCAAGGAGGACCACATTCCTTAGCCCGGCCTCCTCTGCTGCCTGAAGGGTCAGCTCCCTTGCCACCTGATCAAAGGAGGCAGGGACGGTGAGCACAACGGTCTGCTCCTCCATGGGGGCAGGCATCACATGGTCCCACGCCTCCCGGATATGTTGCAGATACCGCGCAGATGCTGTTATGGGAGAGACCTTCTTCACCTCATCACCTGCACCATATGGCAGGATGGGCGCATCCCGATCCACACCTCCATGACACAGCCAGCTCTTTGCAGACGAGACCAGCCGGTGAGGGACCATGCTCCCCTGATCCCTTGCAAACAGCCCCACTGCGTAATCCCTGTCCCTGTCCCACGGAAGTGACAGGGTGCCCTGCTGGAGATCGAACTCACCGGGAATATACAGAAATGAAGGCAGAGAGGTCCTCTCTCCTGTAAGGCCAGGGCCTGTAAGCTGCAGGATATCAAAGGAACGGATACGGATGGAACCTGGCGCGGTCTCATGCAGGTCAACATAACCTGCAGCAGAGTTGGTGGTGCCCAGGTCAATTCCAATAATATAACGATTTTTCATAGACATAAGTTAAATATTTTAAAAAAACTTCACATACCGGTTGCGGTCAGGGGCAAAGGGCATGGCCCCAATTTCAACCTTGCATTCTCATATCCAGACGAACGCCAGGACACTCCAGGCCCCGCCAACCCTACCATAAACAAATCATGCGCAAAAATGAACCCCGCCAGCATCAGGTAAGATAAAAAGTTGCGTTTTGACAATAATCCGCATAATTTCTCACCATGCCAAAGAGAGCCAGATCAATAATGTTCCAGGGTACGGGCTCTGGAGTTGGAAAGAGTATAGTGGCAACTGCCCTTTGCCGCATACTTGCAAGACAGGGCTACAGGGTGGCACCCTTCAAGGCCCAGAACATGGCCCTCAACTCCTTTGTAACTGCTGATGGCAAGGAGATGGGACGTGCGCAGGTCTTTCAGGCAGAGGCCTGTGGAATTGCCCCTGAGGCGCGCATGAATCCGATCTTGCTAAAGCCGACTGGAGACTGCCGTTCCCAGGTAATAGTGATGGGAGAGCCTGTGGACCATTACTCTGCCAGGGATTACTACACTCACCACAAGGAACACCTGTCCATTGTACGCAGGGCCTTTGACTCCCTTGCTGAGGACTTTGAAATAATTGTCATGGAAGGGGCGGGAAGCCCGGCTGAGATCAATCTCCAGGCAACAGACATTGTGAACATGAACATGGCGGAGTATGCCGCATCACCTGTAATCGTCATAGGCGACATTGACAGGGGAGGTGTGTTTGCCTGGCTCAAGGGTACATGGGACCTGGTGCAGGACAGGCACAGAGACCTGATAAAGGGCTTTCTAATCAACAAGTTCCGTGGAGACGTATCTCTGCTTGAACCAGGACTCAGACAGTTCTCTCAAATAGTGCCTGTCCCGGTAATTGGCACCATGCCGTGGTTTGACGCAATTGACGTGGACCAGGAAGATGGATGCTTTGTGCAATCATCACATGCCAGGGTGCCGGCCGGCCAGGCGCTCAGGATATGTGTGGTACACCTTCCGAGAATAAGCAACTTCACCGATTTTGCACCGCTTGGCTTTGAACATGATGTTGAACTTGTCTTTGCCACGGATCCGTCAGAGGCAGGAAGACCATCATGCATAATCCTGCCAGGGACCAAGGCCACAAGGCAGGACCTGGAGTGGCTAAGGAGTTCCGGCTGGATAGACTTCATACTTGAACAGTACAGAAACAAGGTGATGATATGCGGCATATGCGGAGGATACCAGATGCTTGGCACTGAGGTGCGCGACCCTGACGGCATTGAAGGGCCTGCAGGCGCAAGCTGCGGACTGGGACTCCTGCCCCTTGTAACTACCATGTCAGGAACAAAGGAACTATGTCAGAAGGACGCCTGGCTCCTGCTACCCCCAATGATAAAAGACGTTGTTGTGGTAAAGGGCTATGAGATCCACATGGGACGCACTGAGGCAACCGGCAGCTATACCCCTCTCGGGCCGGATATGGACCAGTCAACAGGGGCCGCATCTGCTGATCTATGGGTCTGGGGCACATATCTTCACGGGATATTTGCAAACGACGGCTTCAGACACGGATTCCTGGACTTTATCAGGCAAAAACAGGGGCTTGAAACCATAACCCGTAGGGGTTCATGGCAGGTCCACAGGGAGCAGCAGACAGATGCGCTGGCAGACTGGATGGAGGGCTGTGTTGACATGAAGCGTCTGTTTCAGATCATTGGGATAAGATAGTGGCAACACAGGCATGTTACAGGACATCAATACCGCGGACAGCTCTTTTTTCATGCCCTCAACACTCATCAGCCCAAACATTCATTAATGCCCAGAGCTCAAAACCATGAGAAAAGCACTATCTGCCCCTGCCAACTGCATCAGGCCCCCTGGTGTCATGCAGTACAGTCCATAGCGGGGGTGATAAATGACGTTGCACTTGACATATCATATCCAATAGGTCAAAAGTAACAGGCGGATTTATGATAGATGGCAGGAGACCTTCCGTTCATGATTTTGCTGCAACACCCGGCAGGTAACAGGGCAGTTATACTGCGATGGTAACCGGTCAGTTGAGATAATACTGGTCCACAACTCCATTTCTGAAACAGCACAATTCAAAGCCGTGGACACTATTAAAGAGGTGAAAGCGGCTTTTTTTATTATCATTACCTGTGCTACAGGACACAGAAGCGGCAGATGATGCTTTTTCTCATGCCTTTAAAGCTCATAAGTTGCAATGATTTGTCAATGACCTGCAGTCAAACCATGAAAAAGAGCCATCTGCCCAGATCAACTGTTTCAGCATCTCAGATATCCTGTAGTATGATCATTACCACAGCACATGACTTTTAAGGCTTCAGCATAAGACAGCAGGACGATATGATTACCCCAGATCTCACCCATTTCACAGAACTTTCCCGGAAATACAACCTGATCCCGGTATGGAAGGAGATTACCGTGGACATGGATACCCCGGTATCCCTCTTTACCAAGCTGAACAACACTGGAGATGCCTTTCTGCTGGAGAGCATTGAGGGTGGTGAGCGCTGGGGCAGATACAGCTTCATAGGCATGCGTCCCTTCATGAAGTTTGGCTCTTCAGGCACCACGGTATTCTGTGAGGACAGAAACGGCCGGCGGGAGACAGTGGACACAGGCGATCCCCTTGCATATTTCCGCAACATCATGAGGAGATTCAGACCATGGGAGCCTGAAGAGCTGCCCAGGTTCTTTGGAGGGGCAGTTGGCTACCTTGGTTACGACATGGTCAGGTTCATGGAGAGGCTCCCTGACTGTCCTGAGGACAGGGCGGGTTTTCATGACTCACTGTTCATCATCCCTGAGCTGGTGCTCATATACGACAACCTGAAACAGAATCTCAAGATAACCGCATGCCTGTACCTGCCTGATCACCCTGCCCACGTGGATGCGAAAGAGCTTGAGACAGTTTACAGAAACGGCGTAAAGGCCATTGAAACAGTGGTTCACCGTATCCACTCTGGTATAGATTACCCTGAACCTGCAGTGACCCCTGCACCCCTTACCAGTCTTGAGCCTGAGATACCACAGGAAGAGTTCAAGAAAATGGTCATGACTGCCAAGGAGTACATCGTCTCAGGAGACATCATCCAGGTGGTGCTCTCACAACGGTTCTCCGGCACTACCCATCTGCCGCCGTTTCAGCTTTACAGGGCACTGAGACGCATCAACCCATCCCCCTATCTCTACTACCTGCAGATGGGAGACGAGGTTATAATAGGCTCCTCGCCAGAGATCCTGGTGCGCCTCACTGACCGTACCATAGAACTCAGGCCCATTGCCGGCACCAGGCCAAGGGGCAGAGACGAGAAGGAAGACCTTGCCCTTGAGAGGGAACTGCTTGCAGACCCCAAGGAGAAGGCAGAGCACCTCATGCTCGTTGACCTTGGAAGGAATGATGCTGGCCGGGTGGCTGAGATGGGAAGTGTCACAGTTGATGAACTCATGGTTATAGAACGTTACTCCCATGTGATGCACATTGTCTCAGGGGTAAAGGCAAGGCTCAAAGAGGGGATGGACATGTTTGATGTACTCAGGGCATGTTTCCCTGCAGGGACCGTATCTGGTGCGCCAAAGATCAGGGCCATGGAGATTATTGACGAGCTGGAGCCAGTAAAACGTGGGCCCTATGCCGGTTCTGTAGGTTACCTCGGCTTTTCCGGCAACATGGACATGGCCATAACCATAAGGACCCTTTGCCAGAAGGGGGACCGGCTCTACCTGCAGGCAGGTGCCGGCATAGTGGCAGACTCTGATCCTGAGACAGAGTGGCAGGAGACCCTTAACAAGGGCCGGGCACTAATGAGGGCCATCCAGGCAGCCCAGGAAGAATTATAACAGTACCAGCGGGACTTAAGAGGAATATTTAAACAAAATGCTCCTTGTGATAGACAACTACGATTCCTTCACATACAACCTGGTCCAGGCCTTTGGTATCCTTGGGGCTGACCTAATGGTTGTGAGAAACGACGAGATCACCATAAAGGAGATTCACGAGATTGGTCCTGACCACCTGCTGATCTCCCCAGGTCCATGTACTCCGGCAGAGGCCGGCATATCAGTGGAGGCCATCCGGGAATTTGCAGGCACCATACCCATTCTCGGGGTCTGCCTCGGCCACCAGTCCATAGGCGCGGCCTTTGGCGCAAGTATAGTCAGGGCCTCAAGACTCATGCACGGCAAGACATCCATGATTCGCCACGACGGCCGGGGTGTGTTCAACGGTCTGCCAAACCCGTTCGAGGCCATGAGATACCACTCGCTTATTGTGGATCAGGCCACGTTGCCTGAGTTCCTGATACCCACGGCATGGTCTGAAAAGGATGAACTCATGGGTATAAGACACACAGAGATACCAGTGGAGGGGGTACAGTTTCATCCTGAATCCATCATGACCCCCGATGGCATAAACCTGCTGAAAAACTTCATACAGATGTGAGGTGCCAATGGATCCGGTAAAGAGGGCAATCGAAACAGTGGCAAGGGGCCAGGACATGGACACGGGGCTCATGCACTCCGTGATGCTTCAGATCATGGAGGGAAAGGCCACGGATGCCCAGACAGGCGCACTGCTCATGGGCCTGAGGGTCAAGGGTGAAACCGTGGATGAAATTGCAGGTGCTGCCATGGTGATGCGGGAGAAGGTGGTGCCGGTACGCCCGGCTCTTGCACCTGGAGAACCGCTTGTGGACACGTGCGGAACCGGAGGGGATGGTACCTCCACCTTCAACATCTCCACCACTGCTGCCTTCGTTGCTGCCGGCGCAGGTGTCAAGGTGGCCAAGCACGGCAACCGCTCTGTATCAAGCAGGTCCGGGAGTGCAGACGTGCTGGAGGCACTGGGGATCAGGCTTGACCTGCCACCTGAAGAGGTGGCCAGGGCCATTGGGGTTGCCGGCATAGGGTTTCTCTTTGCACCGGCCCTGCATCCTGCCATGAAGCACGCCATTGGCCCAAGGCGTGAACTTGGCATCAGGACCATCTTCAACGTGCTTGGGCCGCTTACCAATCCTGCCGGCGCCGATTGCCAGGTACTGGGTGTGTACAGCCCATCCCTGCTGAAGCCGATTGCAGAGGTGCTTGGCAGACTTGGGACCAGGAGGGCCTGGGTGGTGCATGGGGCCGGCGGACTAGATGAGATCAGTCCACTTGGTCCCACGCAGGTGGCTGAATGGCATGAAGGCAAGGTCCGTGAATTTCAGATACACCCCTCTGACTTTGGTATATCCACCTGCTCAGCAGATGACATATCAGGCCAGGGGCCTGAAGACAACGCACGTATCCTTGAGGAGATACTCTCAGGCCAAAAAGGACATAGGCGGGACACGGTAGTTATGAATGCAGCGGCTGCAATCCTGGTGGCTGGCAAGGCATCATCCATCAAGGAGGCTGGTGAAGCCGCACGGCGCAGCATTGATTCAGGCATGGCAAGAACTGCCCTTGAAAGCCTCAGGGCGTTTGGTAATGACGTGGCTACGGATTCAGACTGAACATGACTATTCTTGAAAAGATAACCCAGTTCAAGAGGCAGGAGGTGGCAGAACAGAAACGGAGAGGGATCCCCGAACCTGAGTGGGAACCTGGCCCTAAACGGGGGTTCAGACAGGCACTCATGGAACCCAGGGCTATCTCCCTTATAGCCGAGGTCAAAAAGGCGTCTCCCTCCAAGGGGCTGCTCTGTCCTGACTTCGATCCTGTGGCCATTGCCCAGGACTATGAACAGGCAGGGGCAGCAGCAGTATCAGTACTTACAGACACTGAGTTCTTTCAGGGAAGCCTTGACTATCTTCCGCTTATCCGAAAGGTCATAAGGCTCCCTCTGCTTAGAAAAGATTTTATAATAGACCACTTTCAGGTGGACCAGGCCGACGTATATGGCGCTGATGCCATACTGCTCATAGTGGCAATCCTGGACCCTGTACTCATGCATGAACTCATGGCACATGCGCGGGAAAACGGCCTTGACTGTCTCGTTGAAGTCCATGACGAGGCAGAGGCAGAGGTGGCATTGAAGGCAGACGCTGACCTCATAGGGGTAAACAACCGCAACCTCAAGGACTTTTCCGTCTCACTTGACACCACCTTCAGGATCAGGAATGCAGTACCTGATGATGTCCCGCTGGTAAGCGAAAGCGGGATATCCACGGCCCAGGAGATAAAACGCCTTGAGGAACACGGGATCTGTGCAGTGCTCATAGGAGAATCCCTTGTAACGGCACGGGACAGACAGGCGAAGCTGCAGGAGCTTATGCAGTTATGAAAGGGATAGATGGCCCTAAATTCAGAGGGCACGAGTGGTACGGCACAGAATTGGATGCCTCATGATGATCAAGTAACTTAATGATTCCTATGAACACTTTTATTAAAATATGCGGTATAACCACCAAGGAGCAGGCAATTGAAATAGCGTCCCTTGGGGTAAATGCCATTGGTTTCGTATTTGCCTCAAGCCCCAGGCAGGTGACACCTGAAGAGGCCCGGTGCATCATCTCCCGCATGCCCCCCTTTGTAGCCACCGTGGGAGTATTCGTTGATGAGGAGATGGAAAAGATCAGCAGCATAATTGATTACTGCGGAATTGACTTTGTCCAGCTCCATGGCAGTGAGTCCCCTGACTTCTGCAGGGCGCTTGCCCCAAGGGTCATAAAGGCCTTCAGGGTAAGGGATGAAAAGGAACTTCTCAAACTCCCTGCATATGAACCGTGGGTCAGAGGGTTCCTGCTTGACGCGTGGACATCCAAGGCAATGGGCGGCACAGGCACAACCTTTGACTGGTCCATAGCAGACAGGGCCAGGACAATGGTCAAAAAACCCATTATCCTGGCTGGCGGCCTGAACCCTGACAACGTGCAGGACGCACTCAGGCAGGCTAGCCCGTGGGGTGTGGACGCCAGTTCCTCGTTGGAGGAGGTACCGGGGCTCAAGGATATGAAAAAGGTTGCTGACTTTATAAAGAAGGTTAGGGAAGTACAGTAAGCGGAGGAATATTTTGCACTCATACACAGACAGAAACAGCGCATCTCCAGACAGCTCATCAGGGCCAGGGCCCCAGCCTGACCGCAAAGGTCACTTTGGCATCTTTGGCGGCAGATATGTGCCTGAAACCCTCATGCCGGTACTGGCAGAGCTGGAGGATGCTTACAGACAGATAAAAAGGGATGCGGCTTTCAAAAAGGAGTTTGCATCCATCCTCAAGGATTACGTAGGCAGGCCAACCCCGCTCTATGAGGCCAGAAGACTTGGCAAGGCACTTGGAGGCGTACGCGTCTTCCTGAAGCGGGAGGATCTGACCCACACTGGCGCCCACAAGATAAACAACACCATCGGGCAGATCCTGCTGGCCAAGCGCATGGGCAAAAGGCGCATAATAGCCGAGACCGGTGCGGGACAGCACGGCGTGGCTACTGCCACAGCCGCTGCCCTCATGGGACTGAAGTGCGAGGTCTACATGGGGCGCAAGGATACTGTGCGTCAGGCCATGAACGTCTTTCGCATGGAACTCACAGGTGCCAGGGTGATACCTGTTGATTCCGGCACCAAGACACTGAAAGACGCCATCAACGAGGCCATCCGCGACTGGGTGAGTAATGTAGCAGATACCCACTACATAATCGGGTCTGTTGTCGGCCCTCACCCCTACCCTGCCATGGTACGTGACTTCCAGAGTGTTATTGGCAAGGAGACCAGGCAGCAGATTCGCCGTGTCACAGGCAGGCTCCCTGACATTGTGGTTGCCTGCGTGGGAGGAGGCAGCAATGCAATGGGCATATTCTACCCGTTCGCAAAGGATCCGGACGTGCGTCTCATAGGGGTTGAGGCTGCAGGCGAAGGGGTTGATACGGATCACCACTCGGCCACACTCACAGTGGGAAGTCCAGGTGTACTGCATGGCACCATGAGTTACCTGCTTCAGGACAGGTGGGGCCAGATAAAAGGGGCTCACTCTGTGGCCCCAGGGTTAGATTATCCAGGTGTAGGCCCGGAACACAGCGCCTTCAAGGATTCAGGCCGGGCTGAATATGTGGCCATTGACGATGAGGAGGCACTTCGCGGCTTCAGGCTCCTGTCAGAGACAGAGGGAATTATCCCGGCCCTTGAAAGTGCTCACGCCATTGCCTATCTTGAAAAGCTCTCCCCACAGCTATCAGACGACACGGTGGTTGTGGTAAACCTATCGGGAAGGGGAGACAAGGATGTGGCCACTGTGGCCGAAATATTCAAACAGGGGGCTGCGTCATGAACCGTATAGACAGGATGTTCTCCAGACTCAGAAAGAGAGGGGAGACCGCACTTATCCCTTTCATCACCACAGGTGACCCTGACATAGAGACCACAGAGGCCCTCGTCCTTGAAATGGAGAGGCAGGGGGCAGACCTCATCGAGCTGGGACTACCGTTTTCAGATCCCCTTGCAGACGGCCCCACCATTCAGGCTGCAAGCAACAGGGCCCTTCGTGGTGAGATAAATCCTGAGGTCATGTTCAATATGGTGAGCAGACTCAGACGCAAGACAGAGATACCCCTTGTGCTCATGGGCTACTGCAATCCCCTGTTTCAGTATGGTATTGACAGATTCGGCAGGGATGCCGCTGATGCAGGCATTGATGGCACCATCATACCTGACCTGCCTGTTGATGAGGCAGACCAATGGAACCGGGCTGCAAGGGACAACGGCATATGCAATATCTTTCTCGTGGCCCCGAACACACCGGACGCCCGCCTAAAGAGAATTGTCAAGGCATCCAAGGGGTTTGTATACTACGTCTCTGTAACAGGGATTACCGGGGCAAGGACAGAGCTTCCCCCTGAACTCTCTGACGGCCTCCGCCATGTCCGTGAGGTTACTACCAAACCCGTTGCCGTTGGCTTTGGCATATCTGAACCAGACCAGGTCAGGATGCTCTCCAGTGTAGCAGATGGCATCATTGTGGGAAGTGCCATAGTACGCATCATTGAGAGCCATCTCATAGAGGATGACAGGGGGCTCCGGGCAGGCGAAGGCACGGTTGATAGGGTCGGCGAATTTGTAAGGTCTCTCAAGGATGCCACGCTTGGCTGACCCTTGTTGATCATAGATCATGGTCCACAATCCTCTGCCTCTTGTTCTGCACACAGACAGTCACGGCAGATTTCATGTCCAACAGGGTTTGTTCACCCCGTGGGAAGGACAAAGAGATTTGGGACAGTAGAACGACCGGTGAAACGGGCGCATGGTACAGGGCCTCAAGGCACATGAAAAAACGAAAATGTGCCAAAACCCTGTTCATAACTGCACAACACCGCATACTACACCACGCCTGAAATACGAAACAGTTGACAAGAAGCACCCTGTCTGCCAAGCAGGGCCTGCATTACAGTGTGAGAGTTATTGTCGTATAAAAAATTTACAGACATACTGTTTGACAGGGATCCCGACGCAAGGATAGACCTGTTCAAGGTATTTCCGGGTCTTTACAGCGTGTTTGAAAGACGCAGACTACATGTTGTCTGCAGAACCATTGGCGACATAATTTTTACCTTCATCATAATTGTGGGGCTATTTGGGCCACAGGACCCATCACGCAACTGCGTGCTCTTTCTGGCCTGGGGCCTGTGGTGGCCCACTGTCGTGCTTAGCTGGTTCTTTGTGGGCAGGATGTGGTGCGGTTTCTGTCCGTTCCCGGGACTTGGAAGGGTTCTGCAAAAGCTGGGCCTCACATGGCACCGTCCTGTTCCGCGCATACTGACAAAGTACGGTACCTACTGGTCAGTGGCATTCCTTGCCCTGATAATCTGGGTGGAAGAGTCTACAGGCATGAAGGAGTCGCCAAGGGGCACGGCATTGCTGCTTCTCACCATACTCTCAGGTGCGGCCATATGCGCTGTGCTCTTTCCCAAACAGGCATGGTGCCGCTACCTGTGCCCAATGGGACGCCTTACCGGAGTTGCATCCACACTCTCCATGGTGGAGTTCAGGCCAGACCACAACAAATGCCGCAAGTGCACCACGTTTGCATGCAAGAGGGGAAACGACAAGGAAGATGGCTGTCCTGTCTATCTTGGGGCGTTCAATGTACGTAACAACCTGGACTGCTTAGTGTGTGGTCACTGTCTGAAGCTATGTCCCCTGGACTCGCCTCAGCTTAACTTCAGAAATCCGTTCAGGGAACTCATAGTCAACAAGGGACGTTTCATTACCTGTTCGTACATCATTCCCTTCCTGATGGGCTCACAGTTTGCCCGTTTCTATGAAGAGGGTACTGGCTCCATCATGTCAACATGCCAGTTCTCATTCGCATGCCACATGGCCCTCTACTCCATACTGCTGCTTGTGGGATTCCTCTACGTATACGGGGTCAACAGGGTGGGGGCTGCCCTGTTTGGCATGACCGAAGATGAACTGTTTGGAAGATTTTCGCCCATGGTACCCATCCTGCTGCCACTCGCCTTTGCAGGAGAGCTTGCCTACCGCCTCAACTATACGCTTGCCCAGGCACCGGAATTCTTTCCTGTAGTGGCAAGGCAGTTTGGCATCCCTGCACTTGAAACCTGGACATTCAGCTACCCTGCATGGCTCTTTCCCGCAATGGATATCCCCATCATGCTCATAGCCACTGTAGCTGCCCTGTACGTGCTCTACATGTTCGTTTACTCCGAGTTTGAAGGGCTTGTTGCAGAGTGGAGATATCACCTGATCCAGTGTCTCATCATTGTGATACTATCCACATATCTGTACTTCATGTCAGGAAACTGGCACGGTTTCCTGTACTGAGCACACCGTTCAAGCCGGCCTGATACAAACAGGGGGGTGTTCTCAGTCCGTACCTACCTATTTTGCTGCCGCCTACCCCTGCTACAGGATGCCCATATGTCAGCCCTATACGCCAGATGGTGCCTCGGCTAACTGTTTCTGCATTTCAGACGCCCTGCAGTATGGTCTGGGCCATACTCCTTTGCAAGCGCTTCCATCACACCTTCATCGCCTGCAAAACTGTGCTTCTCATCAGGGAACGTGCCTTGTCTCACCTCGTCCATGTACGAACTCAAGGCATTTTTTATGTCATCAGACAGTTTCACATACTGTTTGACAAACGAAGGACAGAACTTATCATACATTCCAAGCAGATCATGGGTCACCAGTACCTGTCCATCACAGCAAGGACCTGCCCCTATGCCAATGGTTGGGATGGATATGTCCTCAGTGATAAACCTCGCTATGGTATCAGGGACACACTCCAGCACCAGGGCGAACGCACCGGCCTGGGAAACTGCCCTTGCATCATCTATGAGCTTCCTTGCCGTATCAAGGTCCTTGCCCTGTACCTTGTATCCTCCCAGCGCAGTGGCAGTCTGCGGCGTCAGGCCAATATGTCCCATCACCGGAATACCGGCAGTTACGATCCTCCTGACAGTGGACGCCATCTCGCTGCCACCCTCAAGCTTTACAGCATGACAGCCTGCCTCCTTGATGAAACGGCCTGCATTTCCCACAGCCTGTGTCTCAGATACCTGATAGGACATGAAGGGCATGTCGCCTACGATCAGGGCGTTCTTACTCCCGCGGGACACGGCGCGGCAGTGGTGAAGCATCTCGTCCATGGTGACAGGCACGGTTGAATCATAGCCCAGCACCACCATACCAAGAGAATCACCCACAAGTATGATATCAATACCTGCATCATCTATCATGCGTGCCATGCTGTAATCATACGCAGTAAGCATGGTGATCTTTTTACCGGATTCCTTATATGAAATGATCTCTTTTGGCGTGATGGACATGGTGAACTCCTTGACAAACTTTCGTATTATACCGATTGGGCAGGCCAGCCCTGGAACGAAAGGCCTACCGTTGCAGCATGCATCTTCAGGGAAAAATGCAGGTTTGAAGTGATAGAGGGAAGTTAAGGCCGCTCAATCTACCTCTATAACATAATGCGTTATGATCAGGTATGCAAAGCTGTAGCATCCACCTCAGTCATTGTCTTGTGGATAAATTCATCCAGCCATCCGTCAGGCTTGAACTATATGGCAAACGGCTCGCCGTCGTAGCCAAGGTCCAGGGCAAAGGGCCTGAGGGCATGGCTCGTGCAGGTAAGCTCAAGGACACGGGGGACGATGAAGGAGAGGACTTCAGAGGTATAGGCAGAAAGGGAAGGACTGAGAGTTGTTTGAAAATGAAAAAGTTCAGATGTGTACCTCCACAAGAAGGTGACACTGCTTCCTTGGGCTGATGTTAGAGTTACCCGGTTCAATCATGCTTTTTCCCCTTGTAGCTCACATTGGATCGGACTTTCTTGCTAAAAATCCCGTTCCACCTTCAACTGTCCTATTTCTTTGTAGAGTTTGTCCATAAGTGTCTGCTGCTCCTTCTCCTATTTTCTGGATTTTTCAAACACCGCTGGAGCATTATCAAGCATTTGTCTATTCCACTGTCTCACCTGAGCCGGATGAATTCCAAAACTTGATGCTATCTGGTTGGTGGTCTCTTCCCCTTTGATAGCTGCTATAGCTATCTTGGTTTTGAATTCTGTTTGGAACCTGCTATTCCCATATGCGTATGAGTTTGCGCATTTTCCCCTGATATTATCAAATTTTTTATACATCCTTATGCCTGAGGCAGGCCGTTAATGAATTTTTTGTTCAAAATTTCAGTCTTTTGTCGAAGTATAAAATTTTTTCTATGGCCCAGATGTGCCGATGAGAAATACAGCCCATTATGTATTCACGTAGCCGGCAGGGGATCAGCGGCAGGGCCGCCCTGAAGTTTTAGATGATTTTTTCATGCATGGAAATCCACATGCCTGTTTCCGGGCATGATCCATGTGCCATCCAAATCAATTTATTTTGAGAGTACAGACAGATAACTGCATTCTCATGTCCATCTGTTACCAGAAGGTGACATAATAGTTCTCACTTAACAGTTCTTACTTACAGGAAAATATGGAAAAAGTCCTTAACGCCTGGCTGAATCATCTATGCAGCATCATATCCGGTGTCAGGTGCGCCGTGTTGTTGACAGGCCCGCCCGATCAGGGTCCTTACGACACGATCCTGTCATGGCCAGACGATGAGGCTGCGAATCATGCGCTGTTTGCTGTGGCCAGGGTGGCGCTACGAAACAGCAAGCCAGTAATAAAGATACGAAGCAGTGAGGCAGAGGAGACCGGAGAGCCTTTGGATGCTCTTGCCTGCCCCTTGTTTCAGGATGGCCGGTTGATAGGCGCAGTTGCTGTTGAATTGAGCGGGCGTTCAAGGGCCTTGCAGCAGGCAGCCATGCAGCAGATTCAGGCTGCGACCCAGTGGCTTCATGCCATGATGATGCTCCATGGTTCAATGGCCAAGGAACAACTGTTGAACCTTGTGGAGCTGATTGCCACCGGTTTGGACCATGAGGAGTTCAAGGTGGCGGCGGCCCAGGTTGTAAATGAGCTTGCCAGGCGTTTCGCATGTGACCAGGTGAGCCTGGGATTCCTGATTTACAACAAGATATACGTAGAGGCCATGTCCAGCACTACGGGGATACGGCAGCAATCAAACCTGACACAGGCAATCAGGGATGCAATGATGGAGGCCGTGGATCAGTGTGCTACCCTGGTCTTCCCTGCAGATTCAGGTTCCATGCCCCTGTCCACACACTTTCATTCAGTTCTGTCAAAGATGTTGCATGGTGCGGCCATCTGTACCCTGCCACTTACAAGAAATGGTCAGATCATCGGCGCGCTGCTCCTCCAGCGCCCGGCAGACGAGCCGTTTGAACCTGATACCGTTGAGCAGTGCCAACGCATCGGGCTGCTGCTGGGGCCTATCCTTGAAATAAGGAGGAGTGATGAGAGGTCTTTGGTGTCAAGGGTGGCTGATTCCCTGCAGAACTGCTGTGTAAGGCTGTTTGGGCCGGGCCGTATGCCTTTAAAGGTTGGGGTTGGACTTATGACTGTCCTGCTGGCCTATATGTTGATTACCACTGCCATGTTTACGGTATCCAGTGATTCAGTGCTTGAGGCAGAGGTCTGCCAGTCCATCGTAGCACCCATTGATGGGTATATAGTCTCTGGCAATGTACGGGCAGGGGACAGGGTGCAGAAAGGGGATGTGCTTGCAGCCCTTGACGACAGGGATCTCCGTGCCGAACAGCGCAAATGGCAAAGTCAGAGGTCTCAGATCGTCAGGGAATACCGCAAGGCGTTATCTGAGCTGAACCGGGCAGAACTGGCCATCCTCAAGGCAAGAAAGGCCCAGGCAGAGGCCAATCTGAGACTGGTTGAGCAGCAGCTTGCACGCACCACCCTGTTGGCACCATTTTCGGGCATTGTGGTAAAGGGAGACCTGAGCCAGTCCATAGGTTCGCCTGTTGAGCGGGGTGATGTGCTTTACGAGGTGGCCACCACAGACGGATACCGTGTTGTAATGAAGGTGGATGACCGTGATATAGGTTTCATATCCGTGGGGCAGCATGGTGTGCTCAGGCTGACAGGCATCCCGGATCAGACCTTTCCCATCACAGTGGAACGCCTGACCCCCGTGTCAATATTTGAGAAGGGACGCAATTACTTTCGGGTAGAGGGCAGGATGGAGAGGAGTTCCGACCTCATGCGTCCTGGTATGGAAGGGATTGCCAAGATAGAGATTGGGAGAAAGAACCTGCTGTTCATCTATACGAGACACTTGCTGGAATGGCTGCACCTTTGGATATGGAAGCTGATGCCATGAGCGAATATTGATGTTTAGCATGTTAATGGCCACTCCAGAATAAAAAATTTTGTTCAAGGGCATGGATGCCGAGACTGCCCAACCCAAATCGGAGATCATGACAGAATCACTTTTCAGTACATACTGGTATCGAGTGGCTGATCTGAGGCCGGCATTGCGTGCCACTGTCACGGTCTCACGTCATGTCTACAGGGGAGAGCCCTGGTACATCCTGAGAAATAACCTTGACGGACGCCATCACAGGTTCAATGCGGCAGCCTTTCGTCTGATTGGTCAGATGGATGGCAAGAGGACGGTTCAGGAGATATGGGACAATGCCCTGAGTCTATCCATGGACCAGTGTCCCAGCCAGGATGAGCTGATTCGTCTGCTATATCAGCTACACAGTGCGGATCTGATCCAAAACGACATCTTTCCTGTGGATGGGGAACAGATCAAAAAGGGAGGTGACCGGATCAGGCCGGGTTGGTTCAAACGCATATCCAATCCGTTCTACCTGCGGTTTCCCCTGTGGGATCCGGACCGTTTCCTGACCAAGTGGAGCTTTGTCACCTATCCCCTGTTTACGTCCCCAGCCTTCATATTGTGGGCCGTGTTTGTGCTTGTGGCAGCAGTTGCCGCAGGTCTCCATCATGCAGAACTTACCAACAATGTCACGGAACGGCTGCTATTGCCTTCAAATCTGATCCTGATCTATCTCACCTATCCTGCTGTAAAACTTCTCCATGAATTTGGTCACGCATTTGCTGTGAAGAGATGGGGTGGAGAGGTCCATGAACTGGGAATCATACTTCTCGCCTTTACACCCATCCCCTATGTGGATGCCACGTCCTCTGTGGCATTTTCCGAAAAGAGGCACAGGATTGTTGTGGCGGCAATGGGTATGATGATTGAGCTTTTCCTTGCCTCCTTTGCACTCTTTATATGGCTTAATGTAGAGGCTGGAGTGATCAGGACACTTGCCTTTGTCATCATGCTTGTAGGAGGTGTATCCACACTGCTCTTCAATGGTAATCCACTGCTGCGTTATGACGGCTATTACATCCTGACAGACCTTATAGAGATACCCAACCTGTCGCAACGTTCTGTGCGTTACATGGTTTATCTTGTCCAGCGCTACCTCCTTGGTATCAGGACAGCGGAGTCCCCGGTTACTGCGCAGGGTGAGAGGATATGGTTCCTGCTCTACGGACCTCTGTCATGTATCTACAGGATCCTGGTGGTGATTGCCCTTTCCTGGATGGTAAGCGGCTACTTCTTTCTGCCAGGCGTGCTGATTGCCATATGGGGAGTCATGAGTCTGCTTGTCCTGCCAGTACTGCGCGGTATGTACCGACTGCTTGATGATCCGGAGGTGAGACGGCGGCGTTTCAGACTGGTCTCCTTGGGGGCTGGTGGATGCATGTTGCTTGTGATGTTTCTGTTCGTTCTCCCCATGCCCCTTTGGACCACTGCCCAGGGTGTGGTGTGGCTGTCAGACCAGTCTGTGATACGTGCCGGCACTGATTGTGAAATTCAGGAAATCCTGGTGCCTGTAGGGAAGGTGGTAAGGGCAGGTACTCCTGTTCTAAGGGGAGGCGATCCACTGCTCAGGGCCGAGATGGCAGTAAAACAGGCCCATCTCCAGGAACTCTATGCGGCCTATCATGCACTTCCCCTGTATGAGCGTGTCAAACGCAGGATACTCATGGAAAAGATCCAGGTGGTAAGGGCAGATATTGAGAGTACAGAGGAAAGACTTGGGAAGTTGACAATACGAAGTCCTGCAACCGGCAGGTTCATACTTGTAAATGCACGAAGCCTCTTGGGGCGTTTCGTGAGGCGGGGCCAGTTGTTGGGTTACATAGTGACAGATCAGTGTCCCACCATCCGTGTGGTCGTTTCACAGAATGATATCAATCTAATAAGAAATCAGGTTTCCGGCGTTGAGGTAGTGCTTTCTGAACGCATTTCCCATCCTATAAAGGCAAGGATCAAGCGCTTTGTACCGGAAGCCACTTTCCATCTCCCCTCCCCTGTGCTGGGTACTGCAGGTGGAGGTCCTGTGCCTGTGGATCCGGCTGATCCTGATGGTGAGAATGCACTGGCCAGTTTTTTCCAGCTCGATGTCACCCTCCCTCTGCCTGTTGAGAATCCACACATAGGAGAACGGGTATATGTCCGGTTCGACTGCGGCACAATGCCTGTGGCAATGCAGTTGTACCGCACCCTGCGCCAGCTTTTTTTAAAGAGATTTTATGTGTAGCCAGCCTGTTTCATCTGACATAAATGTACTGCGACCTGGCCTGTTGGCCGGCCACTATCCCGTCAGAAATGACCAGGAGCCCGACTGGATGGAACGTTTCGTCAGGACACTACTGGGGGGGGTGGACCGCATGAGATTCAGGCCCTTTGCAGGATTTTCAGAGGTCATCTCCGGGGTAGAACACTATGGAGAGGTCTTTGCAAGGCTCAGCACCACCCAGCTTGAGAAACAGGTGGTGGATCTGCGCAGGCAGTTTAACATACATGGCCTTACGACCCCGCTTTGCCTCCAGTCCTTTGCACTGATCCGGGAACTGTCAGGACGCACCATAGGAATGCGTCACTATGATACGCAGATAATGGCCGGATGGGTCATACTCAAGGGCATGCTGGCAGAAATGGATACCGGTGAGGGCAAGACACTTGCTGCTACCCTTCCTGCAGGAACCACGGCCCTTGCCGGTATTCCCACCCACATCATAACTGTGAACCAGTATCTTGTTCAGCGCGATGCAGAACTGATGAGACCGCTCTACGAGGCCCTGCATCTCGAGGTGGGTTATGTCACTGCAGACATGAGCGATGAGCAGCGACAGGCAGCCTATACCTGTCCTGTCACCTACTGCACCAACAAACAGGTGGCCTTTGACCACCTACGGGACAGGTTACAGCTCTCACACAGTGAAAGCAGGCTGAGGATACAGTTGAAGAGTGCGTTTGAGCAGGGAAACAGCCTCAAGGGGTGCCTGCTTCAGGGCCTATGCTTTGCCATAGTCGATGAGGCAGACAGTGTTCTCATTGACGAGGCCCGGACACCACTGATCCTTACCTGTGATAGTCCGGGGAACTCTATGAACAATTTATGTCTGAAGGCCCTGGACATGGCAAAAAAGTTTAGACAGGGAGAGGATTTCTTCATTGATACTACCTGCAAGAGTGTAGAGTTGAGCCGTGTAGGCCAGCAGAAGCTGCAGGACCCTGATTTTGCAGGAAGAATACCGGGGCAGAACGAGAGACGCAGACAGGAGCTGGTCTGTCTTGCCCTCCATGCCCTGCATCTCCTGCACAGGGACCGGGATTATTTGGTGAGAGACAACAGGGTGTTGATCATAGACCCCAATACAGGCCGTATCATGCCTGACCGATCGTGGGAACGAGGCCTTCAGCAGATGGTAGAGGCCAAGGAGGGCTGTACCATCACTGAGGTGCGGCAGACCCTGGGGCGTTTGACATATCAGCGTTTCTTTAGGCGTTATCTGCGGCTTGGCGGCATGACAGGCACGGCCCGTGAGGTTAGCTCAGAGCTTTGGTCTGTATACGGGCTTAGGGTCAGGCAGATACCACTTCGTTGCAGGAGCAGACGACACAGGCTGCCTGCACGTATCTTTTCACGTGCTGAAGACAAATGGGCTGCTGTTGTCTCTGCAGTCAAGGATATGCAGCAGTCAGACAGGCCGGTGCTGATTGGCACAGGATCTGTGGCAGAGTCAGAGGAGTTGAGCCACAGGCTGGCACAGGCCGGTATTTTCCACCGGGTGCTTAATGCCAGGCAGGACAGAAAGGAGGCCCAGATCATAGCAGAGGCAGGCAGGGCCAGGCAGGTGACAGTGGCCACCAACATGGCTGGCAGGGGCACTGATATCAGGCTCAACCCTGAGGCAGTGAAGGCAGGAGGTCTTCATGTCATTGCCACATGCTGCAATGAGGCCAGAAGGATCGACAGGCAGTTGTTTGGCCGCTGTGCCCGCAGGGGAGAGCCAGGTAGCTGCCAGTACATCCTCAGTATGGAAGACGATCTGATAAAGGATAACTGCCCTGCACTGCTGCTGGGACTGCTGCGGCGATATTCCAAGGCCATGGGACAGCGCAGCGTCCCGCTTTGCATGTTCATGATCAGACTTGTGCAGAAGAGGGTGGAAAACAGGCACAGGCAGGTGCGTCAGGCACTGTTACGGTATGACAGGCGCAACAGCAGAGTTTTGGCCTTTAGTGGTGATCTGGAATAGGAGCTATACCAATATGCTTTTTTTGTACAAAATGGCCGCGTTGATAACGGGTTTCGCAGCGCTTCTTGGCATAGGCGAGGCATTTGCGCAGACACTGGAATATGATGGCCTGATCGTTCCGTACGAGGTCATTGATATTGGCGCCCCTACAGATGGAATCGTTGCAAAGGTGAATGTGGACAGGAGCAGTCTGGTGAAACAGGGGCAGATACTGGTGGAGCTTGAATCTTCGGTTGAGCAGGCGGCAGTTGAAGAGGCAAGGCAGAAAGTGGCCTTTCTTGGCGATATCTCCATGGAGCAGACCAAACTTGCATTTGCCAAGCGGGTCTATGAGAGGATAAGACCCCTGACAGCCATATCCGAACATGACAAGGACAAGGCTGCCACTGAAATCATTCTTACGCGTTACAGATTGAAAAAGGCGCGCCAGAAGCATGTCCTTGCCGAGATCGAATTGAAAAAGGCGCAGGCAATGTTGGACCGCCATTTTGTCAGAAGTCCTATCTCAGGGGTGGTAGTCGAGCGCTATGTCTCGCCTGGAGAGTATGTCTCCACCCAGCCCCTGCTTCAGGTTGCCAAGATAGACCCGCTGTTCGTCGAGGTAATAGTACCTGCCAGGATGTTTGGACGCATAACTCCTGGCATGACTGCGACAGTCGTCCCTGAACTCGAGGGATATGGACGCCATACGGCAAAGGTTACCGTGGTGGACAGGGTGGTGGACTCTGCAAGCAGTACCTTTGGGGTGAGGCTTGAGCTTCCAAACCCTGATCATGAGATTCCAAGCGGTTTGAAGTGCAGGGTGGTGTTTGAAGCGGATGGTGCTTTTTCTCATACGGTTAAAGATCATCAGTTGTAATGCCTTGTTAATGATATATTTGCTCGCGGTCAAAACCATGAGAAAAAGCACCATCCGCCTTTGCCAATTGCTTCTGCATTTCAGGTGTCGTGTAATATGGTCGGCAACTAAAACCATGAAAAAAATTCCATCATTCCACCCTTGTCAAATCCCTCTGGGTTGGCAGGTGCCCTTGTGGTTACGTTGCCATGGGACACGGGGTGATCAGATTTCTTATGGAGAATCGGCATGGTCAAAAAGATAGCTGAACGTCCGAAAACTATACTCCGTTATGAAGAGTTGGAACCGCGCGTGCTTTTTTCTGCAGATGTGTTGCCCCATATGCAGGGTGTAATGATGGATCATATCCAGGATGTCGTAACCAGGGTTCAGCATGAATACAGGAATGAACAGGAAGTGGTGGGCCTGCAGCAGGATAGCACATATAGCACATCAAGTAAGGAGATCATCTTTATAAATCAGGATGTGCCCCATAGTGAACAGTTGGTTGCTGGTATAGAGGCCCAGGATAGCGATAGGGATATGGAGGTCATCCTGCTCGATTCAGATGAGAACGGTATTGAGCAGGTGACCAAGGCCCTATCCGGGCGCACAGCTATTGATGCAATACACCTTTTTTCCCATGGCAGTGACGGACAGATCACCCTTGGGAACACAGTGATCGATGCGAAATCTCTTGAGAGGAACAGGGATGCTATCCGTTCCTGGTCAACAGCCCTGAGCGAGCAGGGAGACATCCTGCTCTACGGATGCAGTGTTGCTGCAGACGGTTACGGCAGAGATTTTGTCACCACCCTATCCGGTCTTACCGGAGCTGACGTTGCAGCCTCGGATGACCCCACAGGCAGCGCCTCCATGAACGCAGACTGGAATCTGGAATATTCCACAGGGTCAATAGAGGCAGGTGTAGCTCTAAGCAGCTCGGCCCAGGAGAACTATCAGGGAGTGCTATCCATTACAGTGGATTCTGTCAGTTCCACCTCTGATGATACGGCTGCCACCAGCATAACGGTTTCCCACACCACCTCCGGGACCAGCCGCCTTATGCTGGTTGGGGTCTCCCTGACAGACAACAGATCTCCTGTCTCATCCATAACTTACAACGGCACGGCCCTGACCAGGGTTGGCACAGAAGATGCCATGTCGTCTGCCCATATTGAACTATGGGCACTTGTTGCCCCGGATGTGGGCACACATGACCTGGAGGTAAACCTCCCAGGAGGAGACAATGGAGCAGTGGTGGGTGTTATTACACTTACTGGAGTGGATCAGTCCAGCCCGTATGGCAGCTTCTACAGCAACAATGGCAGCAGTGGTATGTCAAGTTCCATAACCATAACCGGTATATCATCAGCAGATGGAGACCAGGTGTTTGCCGTTGTGGATGAGTCTTCAGGCACGAGCCTCTCCCCGGATTCAGGAGAGACAGAGTACTGGGACGTGTATGAGGACAGCGCAGACGGTGGGGGCTACCTCAAGGCTGGTGCATCCTCTGTGGACATGTCATGGAGCACCTCCGGTGGCATGGGAAAGTGGGCAGTGGGGGCAGTTTCCGTGCATCCTGCCGCTGAGAGTATTGCAGTTGCCTCAGACGATTCTGTAAGCACACAGGAGGACACCTCTGTAACATTTGATCCTACCTCCAATGACACTGATGCCAACGGGGATTCAATAGAAGTGATCGACACGACAGATACATCTCATGGCACACTGGTGGATAATGGTGACGGTACCTATACCTATACCCCTGACGCAGACTATAATGGCAGTGACAGCCTCGAATACCTTGTAATCGATGATGGCAGCAACCTGGTACATTACTGGAATCTTGACGGTGATGCTACAGACAGTATAGGGACCACGAATGGCACACTGAGTGGCACGAGCAGCGTCAGCGGCTCATTTGATTCTGCCCTCTCCTTTGATCAGGTGGATGACAAGGTAGCTATTCCTGACTTCACCTACAACAACGAGTTTTCCCTTGCCTTCGCATTCAAACTGGATGATCTGTCAGGCTCTGCGTACCAGTACATATACTCCCATGACGACAGCAGCACCAACAGCAGCCTTGACATATTCATTGGCGAGGACAGCTCAGGTGCCTCAGCAGGTATCCTGAGCACAGCCATCAGGGACGCAGACGACAGCCAGGATGACACAGCTCTTGACGTTGACGTAAGCTCGTTTGTGGGTGATGGCAAGTGGCACGTCTATACCCTGACGGTCTCGGCCACAAATGGTGCAAAGGTCTATATAGACGGGAGCCTTGAGACAAGCGCCAGCCGGGGAGGAGACAGCTTTGACCCTTCGGGAAGTGTTTATCTCGGAGCCAGGCAAGACCTTGACGCTGACATGTATTATGGAAACTCCCTCGATACCGTACAACTCTTCAGCAAGACCCTCAGTGCCTCTGAGGTGTCTGACCTTTATAATGCGGCCAACAGGGGGACGGTCAGTATCTCCATAAGTGCGGTAAACGATGAGCAGTCAGTGGATACCAATACAGGCATGTCAGTGGACGAAGGAGGCAGTGCCAATATTACCAAAACCAAGCTTCATACCAGCGACCGTGATGACAGTGCAACCCAACTGGTCTATACGGTAACCACAGCACCTGCCCACGGTCAGATAGAGCTTAGCAGCGCCCCGGGAACAGCCATATCTAGCTTTAGCCAGGACGACATAGACAATAACCGGGTTGTTTACGTGCATGATGACAGCGAGACGGACAGTGACAGTTTCAATTTTTCAGTAGACGATGGCAAGGGTTCTGCAAGCACAGGCACCTTCAACATCACAGTGAATCCGGTCAATGACAATACCCCGGTAATTACTCCAGGTCAGTCTTTTACGGTCTCAGAGCTGGCGGCAAACGATACCTCGCTTGGGAATGTAGCAGCCACAGATGCCGATCCAGGGACCACCATGTCAAACTGGACGATCACAGGTGGAAATGCCGACGGTATCTTTTCCATAGATTCCAACACAGGCGAGATCAAGGTGGCAGACAATTCGAACCTGGATTTTGAGACCACATCAAATTACACACTGACACTCACGGTATCGGATGGGAACCATACGTCAGCGCCAGAGACAGTAAGTATCAGTGTTACCGATGAACCCGTATCAATCTCGGCCAGCCAGGTCTTCAGTGTGTCCGAGTCTGCATCAAACGGCGCTTCCGTGGGCACAGTGGCTACCACCGGCGATTCTCCTACCTCGTTCTCCATTACTGCAGGCAATGATGACAGTATCTTTTCCATTAATCCAAACACCGGTGATATTACAGTTAGTGACAACTCCAATCTGGACTATGAAACCAGGAACCAGTATGTGCTCACCATACAGGCATCCGATGGAACAAGTACAGATAGTGAGGATGTTACGATAAACATTTCAGACTATAATGAATATTCCGTAAGTGCCGTCTCGGACAGTGACGCCACGTCCAACAGGGTTGCCGAAGACGCTGCTATAGGCACTGCCGTTGGTATCACTGCAAGCGCCTCGGACGCAGATGGTACAGATACAGTGACCTACAGTCTTTCAGATGATGCTGGCGGTCTCTTTGCCATAGATGCCACCACAGGGGTGGTCACAGTAAACGGCGCGCTTGACTATGAGACATCAACCTCTCACACAATAACGGCGGTTGCCACAAGCACGGACAGCTCCACCAGCACCCAGAGTTTTACCATATCGGTTACTGACGTAAATGAATCAGCAGTGGGGGCAGTATCTGATGGAGACGCTGCGTCAGACTATGTGCCTGAAAACTCAGCCATTGGCACTGCTGTTGGCATCACAGCCACTGCAACAGATCCTGATGGCAGTGACACAGTCACCTATTCCCTTGATGACGATGCAGGGGGAAGGTTTCAGATAGATGCCAATACAGGCGTTATAACAGTTGCAGGCGCCATAGACAGGGAGGCCGCTGGCAGTTACTCTGTGACAGTGCGTGCCACTTCCAGTGACACTTCATCCTCCACCCAGTCCTTCACCATCTCAATAGGCGATGTTGACGAGTTCGACGTGACCTCAGTCTCGGACAGTGACGCCACGTCCAACAGGGTTGCTGAAGACGCTGCTGTAGGCACTGCCGTTGGTATCACTGCAAGCGCCTCGGACGCAGATGCTACGGACACCATAACCTACAGTCTTTCAGACGATGCTGGCGGTCTCTTTGCCATAAATGCCACCACAGGGGTGGTCACAGTAAATGGCGCGCTTGACTATGAGACAGCTACCTCCCATACCATCACAGTGGTTGCCACGAGCACGGACGGCTCCACCAGCACCCAGAGCTATGTTGTTGACATCACTGATGTATATGAACCTGCACCCAACCTGTACTCTGTAACACCGGTCTTTGACAGTGACA
This sequence comes from uncultured Desulfobacterales bacterium, assembly GCA_964638145.1. GTDB lineage: Bacteria > Desulfobacterota > Dissulfuribacteria > Dissulfuribacterales > QOAL01 > S144-17. The sequence continues at coordinate 77,251 of CAZXAK010000021.1, forward strand.
GGGCACCCAATACCGTACCAGAGGATGCACCAACAGGCTCTGAAACGGGCATCACTGCACATGCATATGATGGAGATCCGGGAGACAGTGTGACCTATTCCCTAAGTGACGATGCAAATGGGAGGTTTGCCATAGATCCGATTACAGGGGTTATCACTGTTGCAGGCGCGCTTGACTACGAGACAGCTACTTCCCATACCATCACAGTGGTTGCCACGAGCACAGACGGCTCCACCAGCATCAGGACCTTTGATATCGCTGTTACGGATGTTAATGAATGGCCTGCAGGGGCTGTGTATGACCTGGATCCTGCTCCGGATTATGTGCCTGAAAATTCCCCAGACGGTACACCTGCCGGTATTACGGTATCTGCCCCTGACCCTGATGGCAGTGACACAGTGACCTATTCCCTTGACGATGATGCAGGGGGAAGATTTCAGATTGATCCAGCCACAGGCGTTATAACAGTAGCAGGTGCCATAGACTATGAGACTGCAGGCAGCTACAGCATTACAGTACGTGCCACATCTACTGATGCCTCTTTCACCGTCCGTACGTTCACCATCACTGTTGGCGATGTGCAGGAGGTGGATACGGGAACAGCCACAGATACTGACAATACGCCACGGTGGCCTGATCCCTCCCAGTCAGACACCTCACCTGCAGATGATGTGGATAACACTGAGACAGCAAGGTTTGTGGCACCGACAACTCCTTCAAGTAATTATCCTTATGATTATAATCTGTTAGACACCACGTCCTATATCATCATAGACGGTACCAAGGATGGCAGTACCGTTGGTCCTTATGACACAGGCCGTGACAGCACACACAATGGGGCTGAGAACCCCATGTATGATTTTACAGATGCTACCCACAGAGATGAGGTGAATACGCACACAGAGGTTAGACCTACTAACAACGTTCTGACCATTATCCATCTGAATGATAAAGATTGGACACCTTCTCGTTCTGCAAGGGCGAGAAGCCACGATTTCATCTATCTGAACAGTGAATCTTATGGAGATATTTTCAGGGACAAGTTCAACATCTTGAGTATTGGCTATGGTGCCTCTGATAGGCAGTTTGGCCTGGATGAACTCAATGATTCTTCTGCCAATATGGATAATGCAGGAAACGGTCCCCACCGCCCTGTATTGAACCATGAATACGATCGGATCAGACGCGAACTTGATGATGCCTATGAGGCAGAAAGGGAGTCTCGTTCGTTTACTTCCAGGATTGTTACCACCTCAACCATAAGTCTGACAGTGGGTATTGTTAGCTATCTGCTGCGGTCTGGCTCCCTCATGGCAAGTCTGCTCTCCATCCTGCCGCTGTGGCGGGGATTTGATCCCATTGCTGTGTTGACAGGCCGTGAAGAGAAGAAAAAAGATAAAAAGGCGCCTGATAAGGACGATCCAAAGCAAGAAAGCTTTTTTGACGGTGATGCCGAATGATACTCCTGACACCTGCCATGCGGCTCACAGTGGTACTGTCTCTTGTGACAGTTAATCTGATGGTAGTGGCCCATCTTATTGGGTTTTTCCCTGATGAATCCAAGTTGGCGGCAGAACTGCGCAAAGAATTCGTGGAGTCACTGGCCATTCAGTTCTGTTCTGCCGCAGAGAAGGGCCAATTTCAGCTCATACAGAACACACTTAGGAACGTGGTGGAGCGAAACAAGGAGGTCCTTTCCGCAGCCATCCGTACCAACAGTGGCAGATTGATAGCAATGGCAGGGGAACATATGGCCCACTACAGGAATCGTGCAGATGGCAAATCCACTCTTACCAACATGAACGTACCACTGTTCAGGCAGGGACAGAAATGGGCCACTGTGGAGATCAGCTTTGCCCCGCTCTGGACCAACAACCTTGCCAAAGGGTTCAAAAACTCCTTTCTTGGCCTGATTATCTTTTTGGGTCTGAGTGGATTTGTCTGCTATTTTTTCATAATCAAAAAGATACTCAGGGAGCTTGATCCCTCCAAGGTCATACCTGAACGGGTGCAGAGGGCCTTTGACATCCTGCAGGAAGGTGTGGTGATACTGGATGTTGAAGAACATATCGTCATGGCAAACAAGGCATTTGCTGCACTTTTCGGCAAGTCCTCCTCATCCCTGATAGGCATGAGAGGGTCTGAGCTTGGCTGGGTGGATGGAGAGACCTCAAAACCCGTGGACCAACTGCCATGGTTCAACATTGTAGAACATGACGGGCAGGAGCAGGAGGGCGCCTTGTTGGGCCTTAGGGATGACCAGGGCAGGAAAATCAAATTGATGGTCAGGGCAGTCAAGGTGACAGACAATAGCGGAAAGGTTCGGGGGGCCCTGGTAACCTTTGACAACATCACACAACTGGAAGAGAAGAACCTGCAGCTTCGCGATCTGGTTGAAAAGCTCAAACAGGCCAATGAGGAAATCATGGGCAAGACCCAGGAGTTGGAGATCCTTGCCAGTTGTGACCCCATGACCCTGTGTCTCAACAGGCGTTCCTTTGGTCAGCGCATGGACAGGCATTTCAGTGAGGCAAAGGAGAAGAGGGAGCACCTGTCATGTCTGATGTTGGATATAGATTTCTTCAAGTCCGTGAACGACCGTTACGGACACGCAACCGGTGACCAGGTGATAAAGGCTATAGCCGATGTCCTGAAGGTGAATACACGCGACACAGACCTGGTATCACGCTACGGTGGCGAGGAGTTCTGCGTGCTGCTCCCCAAACTGGATCTCAGGCAGGCTGCCCAGGTTGGAGAGCGTATCAGGCAGGCAGTAGAGAAGAAGTCCTGTTCCGGTGTCAAGGTCACTGTGAGTATTGGTGTTGCCACGCTTGATTCTCACATCAACAAGCCGGATGAGCTGGTAAATCAGGCTGACAAGGCCCTGTACGCAGCGAAAAAAGGCGGCAGGAACCGGGTGGTTACCTGGGGCAGAGACCTCGAGGTGGTTGCCGACAGTGACGGCAAGGTGAAGGTACAGGAGCAGAGTCTGCAGCCCAATGGACAGTCGGGACAGGGGGACAGGGACACAGAGGCCCTGCGCCGCCGTATCATGGAGCTGGAGGGCCTGTTGGAAAAACGTACCCTGGAACTCCAGCACTATGAGATATATGACTTCAAGACCGGCTTGCCGACACGTTCCCTGTTTGAGGACAGGATCAAACATGAGATTGCCAGGAGTAGGCGTAATAACTGCCTGTTTGCCGTATTGTCGCTAAACATCCATACCATAAGGCGGATTCATGAAACACATGGCCCAAAGGCAGCGGAAGAGCTTCTCAATGCGTGTGTGGAGCGGTTAAACGAGATACTGCGCAAGGATATTGATACGGTGGTTACCATAAAGCACCTGAATGGGATATCTACAGTCTCTCTCATCAACCAGACCGAATTCGGTATCCTGCTCACTGATATCAGACAGGTCGATCATGTCACCTGGGTGATAAAACGGTTGCTGGACTCTTTCGAAAGGCCGTTTAGTATCAGGGGCAATGAGATATACGCATCTGCATATCTGGGCGTAAGCATCTTTCCGTATGACGGACATACAGTGGATGAACTCTGTAGCAGCGCAACCAATGCGTGCAGCTATGCGCAGAAACGAAACGGCAAGCAGCGTTATCTGTTCTCTTCCCAGTCCCTGAATGAGAGCGCAGTAACCCAGTTGAAGATGGAAAACCTGCTCCATGAGGTACTCCAGAAAGATGAGCTTCATCTCCACTACCAACCCATACTGGAGGCAGTTACTGGCAGGATCATCAAGTTCGAGGCCTTGCTTCGCTGGAACAGTGCGGTTCTGGGGTTTGTGCCGCCAGATCAGTTCATCCCTATAATGGAGCAGTCAGGCCAGATAGACGAAGTGGGTGACTGGGTCATCTATAACGCCTGCAGACAGTTGAGGGAGTGGTTAGACACGGGACTTGAGATGGATTCCATTGCAGTGAACATATCAGTACTGCAGTTGCGCCAGAGAAATCTCTCCAAGCACATAGAGGAGGTCCTGGCCGAGTTTGATATTGATCCTCACATGCTCGAGATAGAACTTACTGAGAGCTCTTTCCTCAACATCAACCACCGGACATTTGCCAACCTTAAACAGATCAGGGACATAGGGGTTCGCCTCGCAATGGACGATTTTGGCACCGGCTATTCATCACTGTCCTATCTCAACAAGATACCGCTTTCCAGCCTGAAGATTGACAGGTCGTTTGTAATCGAGATAAACAGGGAAGAGAGTGCCAACAAACTCATTACCTCCATCATATCCCTTGCCCATGGGTTGGGGCTTGAAGTGGTGGCAGAGGGAGTGGAGGAGAGATATCAGGCAGACTACCTGACGGCATTGGGATGTGAGTTCCTGCAGGGCTATTATTTCAGCCGTCCCATTCCACCATCCGAAGTGGTGGATATATTGTCAAAGCCCGGCGCATGACTTGCCATGCGCAATCCCCACGGCTGCGTAAAGGCAACAAGGTGAGAAGGCCAGCAGATATGAACAGTAATCCGGTTTTCGAAAAGGTCATAGGGTCCGCCCAGCTGATTTCACTGCCTGAGATATATCTGAAGTTGAGGGCATTGATGGATGATCCTGACTACACCATGGTGGAGGTCGCACTCCTTGTAGGACGAGATCCCGGCATGGCCACCCGTTTCTTGCAGGTGGTCAACAGCCCATTAAACAGACGGGCCGCCAGGATTGAAACCGTAAGTCATGCAGTCACCTTGCTGGGTATCAGGCAGATACACGACATCGTGCTCAGTGCGTCTGTGGCAAAGGCGTTCGAAGGACTTGAGACAGAGGTAATGGACATGAAAAAATTTTGGGAACGCTCTGTCTACTGTGCTGTGCTTACCAAACAACTGGCCAGGGAGTGTGAACTTATGGAAAATGATCGTTTCATGGTGATAGGCCTGCTCCATGACATAGGGCATCTTTTCATGTACCTGTCCATCCCAGGTGAGTCAGAGACCGCCATTCGTGTTGCAGCCCAGCTTGAACGTCCTCTGTATCAGGTGGAGAGGGAACTGTTGGGTTTTGATTATGCCGAGGTGGGTAGCCATGTGATGAGAGAGTGGAACCTGCCTGAGAGCCTGCAGACCACTACGCGCCTGCACCCAGAACCTGTAATATCAGAACATTTTGCACTGGAAACCAGCCTGCTGCACATAGCCTGCCAGTTGGTGCATGCAGACATGGAGAGGGGCGTGTTTGGTACAGGGGCACATGTTGCAGCCCCTGCTGCCCTTGAACTTACAGGACTTACGGACGAACGCTGTTATCAGGCCAGAGAAGTGGCTTCAAAAGAGTATCAGGCAGTGGCAGAAACCATTTTCCCTTTGCATGCCGAATAATTTTCTGCTACTAATCTCTTAATGAGTGCTGTTATTGGATTTATAATCATCACCATTTTCCTCTTCACAAATATACTGCCCTGCTCATTCTCAAAGGTTGCTGCTGCGGAACCAACCCCCCTTCAGCAATCGGTTCAACTGGCTCTGAAGAATCACCCCAAACTACAGGCAATTAAGTACAACAATCAGGCGGTCAAGTATGACCTGGAACAGGCCCGTGGCGCATATCTTCCCTCTGTTGATCTGAGGCTGGGACAGGGATGGGAAGAGTACAGCAGCGAGATCACCCGCATGGATGGCGCTGATCCGGACAACAACGATTGGCAATCACGAAGTGATGCCACCATAAGGCTTGTACAGAAGATTTATGATGGTGGCGAGACCAGCAGCCAGGTGTCTATTACCAAAGCTCAACTTGATTCTACCAACTGCCAGGTCAAGGCAGCGGCCCAGGCCATAGCCCTGAATGCCATTGATGCCCATCTGAGTGTGCTAAGGCAGCGCAGGCTGGTGGAACTGTCAGAAAAGAACCTGAAGTTTCATCAGGACATGAAGGATGCCCTGTCAGAGCGTGCCCTTGCAGGGGCAGGCAGTATTGCAGATGTTCACAAGGTGCAGGCAAGGCTTGCCATTGCAGCATCCACCCTGTACCAGAGAAAGACCGAGCTGAGACATGCCATTGACAACTATATCCGGATAACAGGGTCAGAGCCTGGCGAACTCGCCTCTGCCAAGGTCCCGGGGAACCTGCCCAAGACCCTTGATCAGGCACTGCAGAACATGGAGAACGGAAATCCCGAACTGATGATCCTTGACGCTGCCATCAAGGAGGCTGAATCCAGGCTGGAGCTTGCGCGTTCCAGCTATAAGCCAAAGATAGACCTCGAACTTAGCAGGATGTACAACTATCACATAGAGGGGGACAGGTCATGGCGAAATGCCAATACCGCAATGTTGTTCCTGCACTGGAATCTGTATAGGGGTGGGCAAGACATGGCAGGAGTGGATGCGGCAGCATTTCGTGCATATCAGAGCCGCTCCAACAGGAGGGACAAACTGCTTGAGCTGAAAAAGGCCATGTCTGCTGCCTGGGAAGATTATAAATCCCTTTGCATGCAGGAGAGTTCATACCGCGATGCCGTCACCTACAGCCGCAAGACCCTGGATGCGTACTGGAAGCAGTTTAACGTATCCAAAAGGGACATACTGGACGTGCTGAGTGCTGAACACGACTGCTTCCAGTCAAACAGCCAGCTAACCACAGTGAGCATCAACAAGATCATCGCAGCCTACCGTATCCTTAAAATAGAGGGGACGCTCAGGCTCCGGTAACAGGAGCCCTGTTCCGCAAGCCTATATCTTCAAGGCACATACCTCCTGAATACCTTCACCAAGCAGGCCATATGATCCACTTGCCAAGCAAACATATGATTCTTTTCTTTTGGCATGCCGGATTTTATACTGATAGCACATATGGTCTGCTACGGTTTTCTTGAGTTTGAAATGTTTCCTGTGAGTGTCTGAAAGGTTTTCAGACAGATACCAAGAGGATGGTTCAATGCATTTTTTCCCGTTAGAACATGAACATACCCTTACTGACAGGGAGTTTGAAGGCTGTTGCAGGTCCTGTGAGAGAAGTTTCAGGATGGTGTACCGCCGTCTATGTGATTTTTATAACACCATCAGAGGATACTCCCTGGCGGACCTGTACCAACTGTCACCATCTGAAATATTCAATCTCTATCTGATAATAGATGATATAGCTCATCTGGAATGCCACCACGACCTTGACAAGAGGATACTTTCCAATGTTGATGTCCAGCGCATGCTCCCTGCCATAAGGCACTACTACAAGACCTTTTTTGATATTCACGAATCTTTTCTTGTAAACGAGGTCATACAGGCAGAAGATCCCTGGTTGCCCCTTATGGATTTTGGGCTCTATCCCCGGTACGAGACCCTTGTAAGGACCCAGGTGGAGTCTCTTCAGCACGAAAGGCCACAACGTGTCGCATTTGTTGGTTCAGGGCCAATGCCCATTTCTCTGATTCTCCTTTACCGGCTTTACGGCATTGAATCCGTGGGTATTGATATTGACCAAAAGGCGGTTTCCCTTTCGCGCCAAGGGCTCAGGCGGCTTGGGCTTGAAGGACCAATCACTGTGGTTCAGGGAACGGAAGAGGCCCTGAGCCATATTGACTGGGACCTCGTGGTTGTGGCAGCCCTTGCAGAGCCCAAGGTCAGGATATTTGATCACCTCAGAAAGATCATGGCAGAAGACGGCAGGCGTCCTGTGATATGCCGTACCTATTCAGGGCTTCGCACCCTTCTTCACCCCCCCCTTGAGCAGAAAGATTATCCGGGGTTCAGAATTCGCAAGGAGATCAGGCCGGAAAAGAACCGGGTAAACAACACCCTGCTTCAGTTGGAGATGCAGGGATGAGCCCCCTCTATATGTCAGTCTGTAAACACAGGGAGTTAATGCTGTTTTTTTGTAAAATTGCCTGTCACCCAACGGCCTTGCGATAACTGTTTTGCTTTCTACATAATTTGAAACCGCTGCGGGATTCCCAATTTCGCATGATCTGCTGCCTCGAAGTCTTCGCTTACCTGCCGGATACTTGAAGTACAACAGTACGTCTGCGTATCCTCCGCCTTGCATCTCATGCAAACTTGGGAATCGATCAATTCAGGTTGTAGATGGTGCTAATTGTCTTCACGGCCAAAACCAGATGCAAACAGGGCCACGTCTTCCCAGTTCACCCTGTTATTGTTATTCAGGTCACCTGTACATGCCTCCTCATCAAAGCATTCAGTTCCTGAAATATGAACGGCGAGCTGATAGAGGTCCTGACCATCCACCTCTCCGTTGTCATCAATGTCTCCGTACACCTTCTCCTGACCGGAAATGTTGACATGAACAGCATCTATGTTTAGAGGAGCCACTTCGTTGTCAAGGTTGGTATAGACACAGCTTATGGGGCCTATGACGTCCTGTCCCGGATTGGCTGCACGCCACGTAATTCTGGTAATCAATGTACCTGCAGAAAGCCCCATGAAAAATGGTACATTGAGATCAAACCTGCCATCCTCATGCACACCTATGAAACCGCGAGACAGGCCCTTGAAAGAGACCAACTGGGGATCAAAATAGGTAGTACACATTACACTGAACGCATCCGGCATGGAATCAACAGTCCGTAACTCCAATGTAAAATCTGTCTGGGCCTGCACAGGAGCATCTTCCATAGATATACAAACCTCAGGGGCACCCCCCATGGACAAACCTGGAAACAGTACCAACAGGCATATGGACAACAATGCAGACCAAGCCCACCATGATCTGAAACAGTGCCTTGGCCCGCTATAACCCATGCTCCTGCCATTATGGATGGGTACTGCCCTGAAATATCGAAAGATCATGGTACCTGCCGGGCCACATGATATACTTCTGCCCATTTTTACCTCCTCATAGAGTATAGAATAACGCCACTGCCACTCAAAGCAATTACACGCAGGGCGTATTTATGCAATATGGGTACCGGGATAAAGACGAAACGGCCTCAGCACAGGGCACGTTCCATTTCAAGCAGATAAACCCTGTAATTATCCGTAGTTACAAAAATAGTGGTAATCAAGATACGAACAATGTCCAGAAATGGATCAGAAGATTGAAACAATGAAATGAAGGAAATATCAGACATCAACCTGTCAGAAAAACTGCAAAAAAAACAGGAGGCAGCTATAAGCCGGGTTCTGTACCCTGCGAATGCAGGATGGTGATCATTCATCTGTGGATGCCGGTTGCCCGGCACCTCTTGCAACCTACCCGGAAGCCTCGGACGGGCCGCCCTCAGACGCTTCCCTATTTGGTCTTGCCACGGATGGGGTTTACCAGGCCTGCCGTGTCACCACGGCAGCCGGTGGGCTCTTACCCCACCTTTTCACCCTTACCTGTGAAAAGGACCAGCCTCTCACAGGCGGTCTGTTTTCTGTGGCACTTTCCCTGGGGTCACCCCCGGTCCGCGTTACGGACCATCCTGCCCTGTGTGGCCCGGACTTTCCTCTGCTGGGGTTGCCCAGCAGCGATCACCCACTGCCTCCTGGAAAACATATTATCACGAATCTGTCTTTAGGGCATAGATAAGACGCTGACACGAAGGACAGGTCATCATCCTCTCATCCCTCAGCAGTTCATTGTACATCTGGGGGGGAATGTTCATGTTGCAAGCACTGCAGACAGCATCGGTAACTGCGGCCACCACAAGACCCTGACGCCGCTCAGCGAGAAAACGATAACGCGCAAGCAGATCTGGCTTTACCTCTGCGGCCACAGCCTCAGCCTCCTTGTCAAGCTCCTTGATCTTTCTGTCAAGCCCCTGGGCTATCTCATTGATGTGCTTCTCCTCAGCGGCAGCCTCCTTGCGGTCGGCCTCAAGCTCCATTTCTCCCTCTGCCACAGCCTCTTCCAACTTCTTTATCTCTTCCAGCAGATCGAGAAGTTCATCTTCCCTGGTCTTGTTTGCCTTCTTGATCTCCTCGATCTCCTTGTTGAGGGCCTGATACTCACGGTTGTTCTGTACCGCTGACATCTTCTGCTGGGACTTTTTCATCCGTTCTGTCTCAAGCTCCAGCTCATCCTCAATCTCTATCTTGCGCTTTCTAATATCCCTGATCTTCTCCTTCATCTCCTCAATGCTGGCCTCCTTGCCAGCAACTCGTTCCTGAAGGGCATCCAATCTCTCAGGTAACTTCTCCTTCTGCTCACGGATCTTCCTGATCTCAAGATCAATGCCCTGGAGCCTGATAAGTGGTGTCAGTTCAGATATCAATTTTTCTCTCCTTCACACATACTAAAAATTTTGCTATTATTTCAACAAGTAATACCCAATCTTATTCCTCTGCACCTGGAACGAACCAGGACGCAGGCATCTTTTCATCCCTAAACATAAGCACTTTAACATCCCACTGCCTGTCAATGGCAATGCTGCGCAGATATTCAGTGAGGATCGGGATTATAGGCCGTTCAGTGGCAAAATGACCAGCATCCATCACCGCAAGCCCTCTCATCTCTGCCTCCCGTGCGACGCTGTGCTTCACCTCGGCAGTAACAAATAACTCTGCTCCACTTTCCACAAACGCAGGCCACAGGCTTGAGCCTGACCCACCGCATACTGCAACACGGTTGACTACCATGTTAGGATCTCCGGTAACATACACACCTGGCAAGCCAAGCCTGACGCACACGTGCTGTGAAACCTGACGGAGAGAGAGGGGTTCAGGAAGACGCCCCACCCTTCCGAGACCTGCTGAAGGATATTGTCCTGAAGGTTCGGGACAGAGGGGGAGTACATCCATGAGTTCCAGCATGGCGGCAAGCTGGTCGCTCACGCCATTTGACACTGAATCAAGATTGGTATGGGCAGACAGGAGTGCAATATCATGCCTTATGAGAGTGGAGATGACCCGCGGGATAGGAGAGGAAAGATCAAGCTGTTTCAGTGGTGCAAATATGAGGGGATGATGGGTAAAAACGATGTCTGCCCGTGTATCAATGGCAAATGCCACAAGAGGCTGTGAGACATCCAGTGCGGTAACGATCTTTTTGACCTTTGCTGCAGGATCCCCCACCTGCAACCCCACGTTGTCCCACTCTTCAGCCAGGGTTGAAGGTGCCCATTCTGCAACTGCCTGCCATATTTCAGCTACGCTTGGATTGTGAGCCATCTGCAGTGAGATAAAAAAAGGTGCAGCACTCTTTTATGGCTGCACCTTGAGATTTAAAGGTAAGTGCGTCTGATACGCATGCTCTACATAACGCAAGGAGAAAATCTTGACCTCCAATCCTGCTTTTGAGCAGGAAACCAAAATCTGTTTCACCTGGGCTGTAATGTAATACTATGACATCAGGTGAAAATTATTGGGCCCACCAGGATTCGAACCTGGGACCAACCGGTTATGAGCCGGTGGCTCTGACCAACTGAGCTATGGGCCCTTTCCAAAAGCCCGCTTGAAACGGGAACACCTTTATATAATGTCATCACTCATGTTGTCAAGACGAATCAGCAGAAGCAGACAAATTTATTCTGCTATCACCCTGGTCCGGCCTGAAAGAAATCACCTCGTGGTCCATTCCGCCTCCAAGCCGCTCGATTGCCTGCCTCGCTACCTGGCCCACTGTCAGGTGTCTAAGACTGCCGTCAATGTAGATGTCCACAGGTTCCCTGTCATTGAGCAGCCCCTCAATGCTTGGGATATCGTCTGTCTCGCCTACAGCACCCAATGCCCATGCCGCAAGTGCCCTGGACTGCGCATCACTGTCCTGCAGATAGGGCAGCAGATAGGCCCGTGCACCAATTTCTCTAAGCAGACTGGGCCTCACATGACCAAGGCGCCCTATGCCCCACAATGCGCCACGGCGAAGCGGGGGATACTCCAGATAGTTGCCATCCTCCCTGATATATGAGAGCAGTATCCTGGCATACTCTTCATAGAGCCCCTTGTGCTGAACCATGGCCTCGGCCATAGCCTCGGCCGCTCCCCAGCCAATACCACCTGACTCGTCATTAAGACTCCATATAAAACGTCTCATGATGGTACGGGCATGTTCCATGTCGTCATCCTGTGCCATCCGGGCCAACACCCTGCCAAGGGCTGCAATGGCATTCCACCTTACACACTGATCCTGCGAATAAAGTGCAGAGATGAGAGGGGTTATGGCCTCCCTCGGCGCCACTGATTCGAGGAAGGATAGCACGGCATCAGGCCTATCTGAAGAAAGCCTCTCTATTATTTTCTTTTTTAGTCCTCGGCTCAAACAGGACCTCCTTTAACTTTACCTACAATACTGAAACCGGCACACCAAAACTTTCATTGCCAACCCCGACTGCCCCCTTTGCGCATGAAAATCGCGTAGAAGGTATGGTTCCATGACAAGACATAAAGAGGGGGCAACTATGGGACAGGGCCCATCACACCCCCTCAACCACAAGATGAACAACATTACCCACCTGATAAACTTTCCTAAATAGATTCCATCTCCTTGCCGCAGCACAGGGGAACGGCATCCCCGGCATTGACATTCATGTACTTGTTGCATACAGCACAGTAATAGGTGGAATCCTCGGCTGCCTTGTGCTCAGGAGAATAGGTTGTAGCCCCGCCTTTGATACCCTCTATATGAAAACGTGCCACCTTGTCGTGTCCTGGCACAAAGTTACCCATTGGAACTATCTTCTTGTTGTCACCATAGCAGTCCACCACTATCCGCCACATGACCTCAAGATCCGCATTCTCCTGGGGCGTTTCAGGCATGAACTCTATAACATTCTTATCGACCAATATTCTCATATCTACGTTCCTCTTGTCTTGTGGGATCATGCAACAAACAGTCATGGACCCTACACCTTAGCCATAACAGCAAGCAGGCAATGGACAGGGAGCATTCCCATTTATGCAACCATATCCAAATATATCCATCACTGGGTCTTGAGTGCCTCTTTCACCGCCTTTCCAACACGCTTGCCAAGTTCAACACACTCCTTGAGCGTATCGTGACGCGGCACGTACTTGACCCTGAGGCCATCATCTATGATATCAAACTTCATCTCTTCCATTGACTTGTTCAAAAGTTTTACAGACTCACCGCTCCAGCCATATGAACCAAAGGCTGCCCCGATCTTGTTGGTGGGACGTAGTCCCCTCATGTACATAAGAAATCCTGCCATGCGGGGAAGCATGCCGTTGTTCAACGTGGGGCATCCCAGCACTATGGCCTTGGCATCCAGCACCTGAGCCATGATCTCGCTGCGGTGGTTATACTTGAGGTTCAGGACCTCTACGCTGACATCCTCGGATATGATGCCATCAGCAACGGCATGGGCCATCATCTCAGTGCTGTGCCACATGGTATCATAGATGACCAGGGCCTTTCGCGTGCCCCTGTGATGACTCCAGTTGTCGTATGCCTTGAGTATCTTGGCCGGATCTTTCCAGATAAGCCCGTGATCAGGAGCGATCATGTCTATCTCAATTCCCATGTCCGCCACCTGCTTCAGTACTTTCCTCACAAGCGGGGAATAAAGGGTGAGGATGTTGGCATAGTACTTAGCTGCCTGATACATGAGGTCCGTCTGGTCCACCTCCACATCAAAACGCTCGCTTGTAGCAAAGTGCTGGCCAAAGGCATCACTTGATATCAGCAGCTTTTCCTCTGGTATGTATGAAAACATGCTGTCCGGCCAGTGGAGCATCCTTGTCTCAAGAAAGGTAATGGAGCGCTTGCCCGTGGAGATGGTCTCACCAGGTTCTACCACGTGATAGGGCCAGTCCTCCCTGTGGAAGTGATCAATGAGGTTCTTCTTGCCCATCTTGGAACAGATCACCTTCTCAGGCTTTATGAGGTCTATCATCTCGGGGAGGCATCCGCTGTGATCCATCTCCACATGGTTCACAACGATGTAGTCTATCTTTTCAGGGTCCATGACGGTCCTGATACGGTGCTGGAGATCACTCCTGTAATTCTTTTTCACTGTATCAAACAGTACGTTCTTGTCATCCAGCATCAGAAAGGCATTGTATGTCGTGCCTTTGTACGTGGAATAGCCATGAAAGTCTCTTATGTTCCAGTCCACAGCCCCCACCCAGTAGATGTCTTTTTTTATCTCAGTTACCTGCATATTTTCCTCCTTCAGACTAATGCTTCAGTTCGTAGAAGGACCAGCCATGGGAGCCTGACCCTTGCTGCCATCTTATCCGATCACATGGTTACTATTTCAAACCCGTTATCCAGATACCGGGACATGGACGGATGACCTGACATGTCTCCAATAAGCTTCAAACCATGGGCCGCCACAGCCTCTGCCACGCCAAGCTTGGTGGAACATGCCCTGCACGCCCCTTCGAACAGACCAGCAGCCGCTGCCTCACGGTAGAGAGCGTTCAGGGGATGCCCTGCAGATGCGATCTCAGGGACGAGCTTTACCGCCTCACCCTCCATGACTATGCTGCCCCCCATCCCCCTGTTATAAAAGTCCAGGGAGTTAAGGAGTACATGGATGAAGCACATGGAATCACCCCTGAAGGCAAAAATTACTATTTTTCGCATTTTTTTTATCCTGTTTAAAGACAGACATAAGGCAGGCCATGACAGGCATGACCTGCAGCCCCATTCTGGTTACTCTTTTTCAAACTGATCCTTTTCGGCCCCGCAGATCGGACATTTCCAATCGTCTGGCAGGTCCTCGAACCTTGTACCTGCAGGAATATCCGCAGATGAATCACCTGCCTCAGGGTCATAGATATATCCGCATATCTGACATCTGTACTTGTCCATGCCTTGTACTCCTTTCCTTGGTCTGCAGCTTGATACGAAACAGAGAGAATGCTGTTAGCGCACTAAGCATTACCCACAACAAACACCCCACATAGTATTTACGTGAAAATAGAGACCATGGCCTGGGGTGTCACCAACGGTGTAGCGGGGTAACATGAAAGTTTAGGTGCGACATGCAGGGGAAAATAAGGCATGCCCACCCAAACATGTCTATTTCTCAGCAGGAAGAGGAATTGGCATGGGACGCTGTCCAAGCTCCTTGTCAACCATGAACAGGCCATGTTCTCCTGCAAGTTTCAGACGGTTGACCACTGCACTTGCAGAGGCCTCCTCCTCCACCTGTTCGCTAACGAACCACTGGAGAAAAATCTGCGTGGCATGATCCTTCTCCTCTATGGCAAGATTCATCAGATCATTTATAAGGCCTGTTACAAGCTGCTCATGTCTATACGCATGCTCAAATACTGCCAAAGGGGAATCCCATGCATCCTGAGGCTTATCAATGGCATCAAGGAGGACCCTTCCGCCAGCCTCGTTTACATAGTCATACATCTTCATGGCATGCACTATCTCTTCCTGGGTCTGTGCATACATCCACTTGGCACAGCCCGAGAGGTCAACAGACTCAAAGTACGAGGCCATTGAAAGGTACAGATAGGAGGAATAAAGTTCTGCGTTAATCTGCTTGTTAATGGCCTTTTGCATTCTATCACTCAACATGACAACCTAACCTTTCCATACACCGTGAAGATTACAGTACTCTCTTGCCGTAACACCCTCGGCGTCTACACAGAAGAATGCCTCTGGTGCATCTCCTGGATTGAGGAACTGCCTGTAGGCCCTGTCGCCCACCACCAGTTCTATCCACTCTATATAATGTTTATCTTCCATTGGATGAGGCACACTGCCCACTGTGACCCGGTAGCCATTATCGACCTTTTCAATTACGGGTACGTGTTTTTCCTTGGCCGCATCCACACTGTTTTCTGACATGAGGTTCATTGGCTGGCCGCAACACACCAGACTGCCCTGGCCTGTATGAATCATTTCCACCATGTTGCCGCACACTTCACATTTGTAAATTTCAAGTCTGCTGGTCATCTTGTTTCTCCTCTTTGGTTTACCTGCACAGTTGGCTGAAAGTGACGTTCCCATACTACACGACACCTATACGGCGGATGGTGCTTTTGCCAATTGCTTCTGCATTTCAGGTGTCGTGTAGTGTGGTGACGTTCCTTACGCACTGCAATACACTGCTGTTAAAAGTCAAACGTGCCTTGCTTAAAAAAAATGGGGTCAGGGTTGTGGGATTGAAGAGATCATTTCCTGTATGTCTCACACCACCAGTCAACAGCAGTGATGCTATCCAATTATGATACAGGACATATGGGCAGTGGCAGGCGGTCAGATCACCCTGATATTTATAGGATCGCTCTCCCACTCACCATGCAGATTACATTCGGCACGTGCCGTAAGCACCGTATCATGCTCAAGCCTTATCGTGTACTCTGCATATGGAGCAAACACACCACCTACTTCAAATTCTGTATCTGCAACTTCCCTTTTGTCAAGCAGCAGCTTTATATCCTTGATCCAGTGATTTTCTGCTGACGGGTGCTCTATCAAAAAACCGACCTTTACCTTAACAGTGAACCACTCGCCCTTTGTAACAGACACAGGGGCTTCAACAGTCGGCACATGTTTCTTTTCAAGGGTGGACGGATTTGCTCTGTTCTCAAGGCGACGGATCACATCATCATCAGCCATAACCACCCCACCAAATCCGGCAGAGGAGGCAATCAGCAAACCGGAGCCTGCAGCTACGCCTTTCATGAAGGTACGTCTTTCCATACTTTTCTCCTTTGATTCATGGAGGTTGCAAAACATGTTAATGGCCCGGCCCCAGGTGTGAAGGGGCCGGACACAGATAGGCGTGCAGGCATCTACCTCTTACTTCACGTCTATCACCACCTCTGCACTGTTGACCAACATTGGTGCGTACTCACTCTTGGGCAGCTTGAAGAACTCACCCACAGAACTTGGTATCTGACTGTAATAGAGATTTGCGCTCAGTTTGAGCTTACCCTTGGCAACACCTTTGGGAAGCTTCCATACGTACTTTTCCACCTTTGTCTCTCTTGGTCCAATCCTGTAGTCCAGTTTGGTATTCTCAGCGGTATACCACTGGCAAACTGTCATTCTTCCCTTGGGATCAAAGAACGGCTTGCGGAAAATCCTTGCACCCTTTGGCACGTTGCCATCCCTTTTCAGGCCCTTGAAGCCCTTGATCTCCATGATATCTCCAATGGCATAGTAGGCCCTGACATCAGATGCGATGGTGTACTCCTCCATTGGAAAGCCCTTTGGACTTACCGGAATGTGCCACTTCTTGCCATTGGCGTCAGTAGCCCAGACCTCCAGCCAGAGCATACGCTCTTCAGTTGAACCTGAAGGTATCATATGCCCCACCTTACCGTTGAAGAGCTCTGCGCGTAGCGTGAGGGTATCACCAGGCTCAACATATTTCTGCTGGGGATACAGGGCCAAATCAACTGAACCGGCAAGCTTGGCTTCAACATGTGAGCCATGGAAGTTGTGATGGGCCAGATCTTTACGCATTTTGCCACCGGATGCGGCCTTTCCAGGTGAATGATACATATGACAGTCCTGGCAACGCACACCCTCCTTGGCATAAGGGCCGGCCTTCCATTCACGATAGGTGCTCTTTACCCACATGCCATAAGGGCTCTGCTCATCATGACAGGTGGCACACAGTTCAGGGCTCCTGGTAAAGGCAGAGTAGCGGGTCTTGTGGGCGGGAGACCTGGAATCCTTCCTTGGCCCGTTCTTGACCTTTCCCGGAGTAATATCAAAACTGAAGTTAAACGGCACCTTCTCAGACGTGCCTGTAATGTTGTGACATATCTCGCAACTCACGCCCTCATTGGCCCTTGTACCTGCCACAGGCTTTTTGGGTGGTATGTCACCTGACAGAAAGGCCAGGGGACCATGGCACGCCACGCAGCCTCCCTTGACACCCGCCACCTTCTTGAGCTTCCTGGAGTGGGGAAGCGCAAGCTCAAAGTACTCTACTTCATCCCACGCGTGCGTAAACGAATGGGACATCATGCTCTGCTGCCACTCCTGATATATCTCCCTGTGGCACATACCGCAATTTGACGGTTTCTTGAAATCGTCATACTTGAACTTGCCCATCTCTGCCCCAAACGCAGGGCAGGACAGCAGCAATGCTGCCATAGCCACAACAAAGACACTCCTCAACTTTCCCTTCATAACAGACTCCTTCCTTTACCTTCAGTGTCCACATGTAAAAATGGACATCATCTATGGTTCTTGCCTATACATATTCAAAACGCCATCCCCGAGCATGAGGATACCGGGAAATATGCAGGTTTCCTGTAGTTCCAGTGCTCACACAGGAGCGTTTGAAACACCCAATTTAGGACTTGGCATGTTTTGACAGATACTCTGCCACACCCTCAGCAGTAGGTTTCATGGCCTCTTCACCAGGCCTCCAGTTGGCCGGACATACCTCGCCGTGCTCTTCATGGAACTGCAGGGCCTCAAGTATCCTGAGGGCCTCATCGACGCTGCGTCCAAGTGGCAGGTCATTGATCAGGGCATGACGCACAACCCCCTCCCTGTCGATTATGAAGAGCCCCCTCAGGGCCACCCCCATATCCTCAAGAAGCACGCCGTAAGACAGGGATATCTTCTTGTTCAGATCTGCCACCAGAGGGAACTGGATATCACCGATGCCACCCTTTTCAACTGGAGTCTGTTTCCAGGCAAAATGGGTAAACTGTGAATCTACTGAAACCCCTATTATCTCGCAGTTCTTCTCCTTGAACTGATCAAGGGCCTTGTTAAAGGCCAGTATCTCTGATGGACATACAAAAGTAAAATCAAGGGGATAGAAGAAAAGACACACATACTTGCCCCTGTAGGACGACAGGGTCAGTTCCTCCATGACATTGTTGGGCATCACCGCCTGGGCAGTGAAGTCTGGCGCCTCTTTCGTTACGATATTACACATGACGACCTCCTTATAAAATTGCACTGAAAATACACGCCGGTCCATTCTCAGTTCATGTACCTCGCGGGGAGGGCTGTCCAATCGGTCTTGGCCAGCCCTGCCACCTACCAGTTCTCACCAAGCAGCTCGAAATGTGCCCTTGGATGATCACATGCAGGACATTTTTCCGGTGCCTCTGTCCCCTCATGGATATATCCGCAGTTCCTGCACCGCCACTTGACAGGCTGGTCTCTCTTGAAGACCTTGCCCTGTTTGATATTTTCGGCAAGGGCAAGATAGCGGGCCTCATGCTGCCTCTCTGCAACTGCTATTGCCTCGAAGATGGCTGCGATATCTGCAAAGCCTTCCTTTCTGGCCACCTCTGCAAATGCCGGATACATCTCTGTATGTTCATAGTGCTCGCCACCTGCAGATGCCAGGAGATTCTCCTCTGTGGTGCCAATGGTCCCTGCTGGAAATGAACCTGTAATCTCAACATCTCCACCTTCAAGGAGTTTGAATAGCCTCTTGGCGTGCTCCTTTTCCTGATCCGCGGTCTCCTGAAAAATGGCTGCTATCTGTACATAACCCTCTTTCTTTGCCTTTGATGCAAAGTAGGTGTAACGGTTCCTTGCCTGTGATTCACCTGCAAAGGCAGCCATAATATTCTTTTCCGTCTCTGTTCCTTTTATTGAAGCCATTATCTCATATCTCCTTGTTTCAACATGAAGCAGCCACAATGCTGCGACCTGTTTCAGTGGCCATGTACCGGCACCTTGCCGGACTGTCTACAAGCCCCTTGCTCCTGAGACTCCTGAGCCTGCAACTCACAGACTTTGACGGGATACCGGTACTCTCCGAAATGTCCTTGCATGCAATGGGCTCTGGTGCAGCGACAAGCACAGCAAGAACCTTCCTCTGCTCCTCGGTTAAAGTTATCTCACCTGACTTTTTTGATGAACATTTACAAGCCATTTCTTACTGTCCTCCTCAAATCTATCATGTTTTTTTAAAAATTTAAAATTTTTATAGCCAACTTTTGAATCAATACTTATGCAACTACTCTTTCTGCCTGCAAACACACTCATCCTGCCTACACTCAGGACACAGGCCAAGAAAATCTACCTGGCGGTCAAGTATGGTATAGCCAGAGGCATCTGCCACCTCAGGCTCAGTTGTTAGCTCCCTTGACAGACGGATATCTGCAATCTTGCCACATTTTATGCATCGTACATGGTGATGCCTCTCGGTATTGCCATCAAACCTCTTCTGATTCCCTGTACCAAAAAGCTTGGTCACCATTCCAGCCTGGGCAAGCTGCTCCAGGTTGCGGTAGACCGTGGCCCTGCTGATCCTAGGGAGCCTGTCGCGCACCAACCTGTACAGTTCATCCGCAGTTGGATGGCTGGTAACCCGCCTGAGTTCCTCTAATATCACTTCTCTCTGATGCGTCATCCTCATGGAGGCATATCTCCTGTATTTGTTGATAACAATTATTACCTGATAATTTATATTAAGTCAACATCTTTTACCTTTTTTGTCCAAATTTTTCTCGAAAAAATTTCCGCCTCGGCGCCATTATTTATTTTGTTACATGAAAACAAACAGTTAACCCTGCAAGCATCTCTTGATATCATCCAGGATAGCACAAGGCTTACAGTGAACATTAGGTGAGTGAATACTCTCGAGACTAACGGAATCAACCCTGACCACTGAACTGCCATCCAGCATATCCCCAAACATCTCTATAAAATAAAGGTTGCAGCTACCTCACGTACAACATCCTCTGCAAACCGGGGGAGTGCATGTGACCTAAGCACCATTTCTGCCTCGTCAGAACGTTTCAACAGGGCCTGTGCAGGCACATCATCTCCTTGTTCCACAGCCCTTCTGAACCCACGATCTTTGGTGCCAGAAAAGAGGCCCTATGAGACTTGCCTGAGTAGACGCCATGGCACGTTCCAGCCTGAATCTATCCCGAGGGCTCCCTAATCCCCAAGGGCTCATTCGTCGCATAGCGTAGATACATATATTATGGATACCTTCATGGGAAAGAATCATCTCTCATCGTGCATGGGGCACGGCATGGTCCAAGACAAAAGAGGCCCCCTGCGCTGTCAGAATACAGCCCAGGGGGCCTCCCAGGTCACTACTTTATGACAAACCACTCAGGGTTGTCAGGTGGTAGGCAGATCATGCACATTGATGTGACAGTCAAGACACTTCTTGAAATGTCGCAACATACCTGGATCATGGGGTTTTCCATGGCATTTGGAGCACTTGGGTACATACCCGTGTCTTGGATGGCACTGCGCACAGTCCACCTTCCCATGTTTGCTCTTGGTATGCTTCCACTCATTGTATACCTTGGAGTGACACGTGGCACATGTTGCCGCATTACCCTTCCCGTATTTTATCTGTAGAGGCTCATGTACTGGATGGCATGACTTGCAAGATGCCAGATCCTGGTTGGGAAGATGTGGTTTGTGACACTTGAAACAAGTGGGTATCTCACCGTGAGTTTCATGGCATTTGGCGCACCCCAGCCTGGTGTGTGCACTGGGATACTTCTTCAGCTCGGAAGCAGGGCCTTTATGGCACATTCCGCACCTTGATGTCACATATTTGCCATAGGGTATCACCATTGGGGTATGGGGTTCCTGATGACACTTCAGACACTGGGTGAGCTTTGGCCCGTGAGGCTGCTTGTGACAGGAAGAACACTTGGGCATTATCTCGTTCCAGTTATGCCTGATAGGATTATAGGAATGGAACTTCTTGTGACAGTTGCGGCACTGGAACTTGTGCTTTCCACCATTGATCCTGAGCTTCATGTAGATGGACTCATGACACTGACCGCACTGCACTGCAGTTAGGGGTTTGGGAATCGTGGCATACACATCGCCTGGGGCCTGAACGCTGGCAGAAGAAGATACAGCCGGCTTTGGCAGGGCCGTCTTGTGGGCTGCAGATGCACCAATGGCAGAGGCCTGCTTCTCTGCATGAGGTGCTGCCGCACCTGTATCATTAGCCTGAACCTTCTCCTCAACACCCTTGCCTGTTGCCGCACACGATGAAAACAGCACAATCGGGCACATCACGCATAACAGAACAAGCAAGCATTTTACACGCGCTGTCAATCTCATAACTGCCTCCTGTCGGGGTGCCAAAGAACTCGCAGCCTCCCGGCCACCCAAGATCAGAGCCCCCTCCTCAACTTTATACCATGGTTAAACGCCTGCACAGTCACCTGGTGCCACTGGCACCTGCAGCCAATCACTATACAGGCCATTCATAAAAAAATCGTTGGACATTTAAATGCATATACAGTGGGAGCAGATCACGGACCTGCTCCCATAATACAGAATGGACGGTCTAAGATATCATCTTAGCAAGACACTAAACCATATATAGGTTACTTTGTCTTTCCTTCATGCCTCTGGCTACCCCAGGTGTTCAGGTCATGCGGATCCTTGTGGCAACTCAGGCAGTTGGGGAACCTTTTCAGTATTCCTTCTGCATGAGGTTTCTCACCGTGACACTTCTGACACCGCGGTATGGTCTTGTGCTTGTCATTGTGACACTTGACACAGCTTACATTGTGGTGCTTGGTCTGGGTCTTGGCCAGCAGTTCCAGCTCATCACTATGACATGCCCCGCAGTCCTTGTTGGGTATATCCTGGCCGTAAGTCACCTCGAGAGGCATATGGGCCTTGTGACACTTGCGACACTCATCCGGACCCATGTCTGGTGAATGTGCCTCATGGCAGTCAAGGCAGGATGGAACAATCCCGTGGGCCTTGTTGTCATGACACTCAGTACATGCCATCTCAGAATGATGGCTCTGGTACTGGGTCAACTCTTTGCCCTCTTTCTCGTGGCAGGTAACACATACAGCCTTTTCATCCGGGCCAAGTGTTAATTCAAGGGGTGCATGCGGATTGGAATGACACCTGAGACAATTCTTGACCTCAAAGTGGGGCTTTCCCTCATGGCACATGCTGCACTCTGGAATTACACCTTCTGTAACCTTTGGCGGATGACCCACATGGCAATCCTGGCAGCCAATCTCGGTCTTGTGGGCCCCCCCTGCCCGCTCGATATCAGCAGGTTCCTGTGTATGGCACATCACGCAGTCCTTGTTTGAAAGAACTGGTGTATCCCCCGCGGCAGCCCCCACTGATACTGTACTGGCAACCACCAGCACAGCACCCGTGAGCGCTCCCAACCAAATCCTCTTGCAACTTTCTTTCATCAGAGCCTCCTCATTTTAATAGGTTTACGCCTGGACGAAAAAACGGCCAGACAGTGATACAGATTATATATTAACCTTCATTTTTAAAAATTCCAACAGCCACCCACATTGCAACACGAGTTCATTACATAACGGACCGCTTAATATAAGGGGCATTCCAGAAATCAAACAGGTGCAGGATGCTGCGTGGCCATACTACAAGACACCTGAAATGCAGAAGCAACGGGCAAAGGCAGGAGCGGTTACTGTCATTCATCCTGACCACAAGCACACCACAGACTAATGATGACATGAGGGCTTTTCAAGCCATGCCTTGATGAGTAGTATGCTGCCTGCGTCCTGATGACGCAGTCGCCAGGGACATGCGCATATACCATGCCTGTCAAACGTATGATCATTGCAAGAACAGACCAGAAGGAGCTTATCACCTTGTACAACCAACTTACAGAAGCAGTGAATGGTAACATCACCCCTGAGATGAAGCAGATTGCCTCTGACGAAGGGGTTACACCTGAATTCATAAGGGATGAGGTTGCGGCAGGCCGGATTGTCATTGCCACAGGCCGTTTCAACAAAAAGAAGGTCGTAGGCATTGGCAACGGGCTGCGCACCAAGATCAACGCCTCCATCGGCACATCCAGTGACGTCTGTGATGTTGAACATGAGAAACGCAAGGCCAGAATTGCCGAACAGGAAGGTGCGGATACCCTCATGGAACTCTCTGCCGCAGGGGATCTGGATGACATCCGGCGGCAGGTGCTCTCCGTCTCCTCGCTGCCGGTGGGAAATGTCCCGCTCTATCAGGCATTCTGTGACACCATCAAAAAACACCGCGACCCCTCCAAAATGGACCCTGAATACCTGTTTGATCTCATTGAACGGCAGTGTCAGGATGGCATAGGCTTCATGGCTATTCACTGCGGGATCAACCTGTTCACCATAGAACGCATGAAAAAACAGGGCTACAGATATGGTGGACTCTGTTCAAAGGGCGGGACCCTGATGATCCAGTGGATGATGCAAAACAACAGGGAGAACCCGCTTTACGAACAGTTCGACAGGGTGTGCGACATACTTAAAAAGTATGACACAGTGCTGAGCCTCGGAAACGGCATCAGGGCAGGCGCCATCCATGACTCGCTTGACAGGGCCCAAATGGCTGAGCTGATACTTAACTGTGAACTGGCAGAGACAGGCAGGAAGCGCGGATGTCAGACCATGGTGGAAGGCCCAGGCCATGTCCCCTTAGACGAGATAGAGGCCAACATCATCCTTCAGAAAAAGATGTCAGGCAATGCCCCATATTACATGCTGGGGCCGCTGCCGACTGACATTGGGGCAGGCATGGACCATATCACTGCTGCCATTGGGGCTGCCCAGTCATCCATGTATGGAGCCGACCTCATCTGCTACATCACACCGGCAGAGCACCTTGCCCTCCCCAATGAAGAGGACGTGGCCATAGGAGTAAAGACAGCACGCCTTGCAGCCCACATAGGAGATGTGGTGAAACTAAGAGGCAAGGCGGATCAGGCAGACAAACAGATCAGTAAAGACAGAAGGGACTTTCGCTGGAACAGGCAGTTCAGCAACATGCTCTTTCCGGAAGATGCCAGGGCTGTGCTTGAATCAAGACGATCTGTAACAAAAAAGGGGTGCTCCATGTGTGGAGAACTCTGCGCGCTCAAAAACGCAGCGGTAACCCTGAACAGATTCATTGAGGGAGACAAGATCAACTCCTGAAACAACAGCAGAGATGATTCAACACCTTCACGTTACCCTCACTCAGAAAGGACATCCCATTAATGAAAATGCAAACAAGAACACTCTGTATTTTCAGGGTATGTCATGCCAGAGGACACATATATGGCCGATGGTGCTCTTTATCATGCTTTAAAGCCCATCAGTTTCAATGAGTTGTTAATAATATACGTCATCAAAACCATGGGGAAAAGCGCCTTGGACCTTTGTCAAAACTTCCATATTTCAGGTGTCCTGCAACATGCCTTCATGAGTAAATATAAAAATGAATAACCTGCTTATCCCTTCAATCATGATAGCTGCGGGACTGCTACTCCTTGCTGTAGGGGCAGAGGTCTTTCTGAAGGGGGCCGTGGGCGCTGCGCAAAAGTGGCACATCAGCCCCCTTGTAATCGGTCTTACCGTGGTAGCCTTTGGCACCTCTGCACCTGAACTTGCAGTGTCTCTAACCGCTGCATTCTCAGGCAATGCAGACATTACCATGGGCAACATAGTGGGCAGCAACATTGCCAACATCGGTCTCATAATGGGAATAGGTGCGCTCATGACCCCTCTCACCCTGCGAAGACGCATAGTTGTGGCTGATGTACCAATTCTGCTTATAATAGGTCTTGGTATGTGGGCGGCAGGTGCACTTGAAGGCCAGGCCAGCAGGTTTTACGGGCTGCTGCTCATTCTATCATATGTGGGCTACATGGGATTCCTGAGATATTGGGCGGTAAAGCTTGGAGTGCCCACAGATTTTTCACAAGAAAAAGATGAAAACTGCCCAAGCACCATCATCTGTACCCTTTTCATCATAGTAGGCGTGATAGCCCTTGTTGCAGGTTCCAAGCTGCTGGTTAGGGGCGCAGTGGATCTGGCCAACTACTTCTCTGTACCCCAACTTATCATCGGCCTGACACTCACTGCCATCGGAACCTCACTGCCAGAGCTTGCAACCACCATAGCTGCTGCCAGAAAGGGACACGGAGACATTGTTGTAGGCAATGTGGTGGGCAGCAATCTTGCCAATCTGTGTCTCGTACTTGGTCCTACAGCCATCATTACTCCAGTACACATAAACAGCGCACTCATTACCAGAGACCTGCCTGCAATGGCACTGATGACAGGACTGATGCTGGTCTTTATGGGAACAGGCTTCAGGGTAAGCAGATTAGAAGGCTTACTGCTGCTTATGGCTTACTGTGTGTATATGTGGGTAATCAGGCCGGTAACAGGATAAATTTGAAAGGCACTGTTTTTTTGGGGGGAGCCAAGTCATCTTACTAACATCTCACCTGAATTGAACCCAGCGTATCTCCTCACAGGTTACCACATACTTTAACTGCCGGGGCTTGAAGTACAGGGAGTAAGCCTGCATACCCTCCGCCCTGTATCTGCAGCACCCTGCAAGCAGATAAATTTCAGACAGTTGTACAATAATACCTGCAAAAACCAGGCGAACAGCTACGACTCAACCTTCTCCCCCACCAACCTGACCAGCCTCTTTCCATACTCCTGTTTCAACCTGTTGAGGTACTCCGCATCAACTGGTCCCTTCCAGGTCTTCACGCTGTAAAAACGCTTGGGAAGTACAATATCATCAGGCCTGAAACCCGTGGCAAAACGGATCTTCCAGCGGTGCCTTCTGATCCTCTCTCCTGCAGTCTCAAACGACTCAAGCACATCATCATAGCCCATGACCTTCAGACAATCGGCCAGGATATCCGGTTTGTACACGGTCCTTGAAAATAGACAGGCCACCATAGAGGTCAACAGGCACCGTCCCGGTTCATCATTCATGAGATAATCAGCGGCCTTCTTAACATCCCTCTCATCATGTTTCTGATCATATGAGTAAGCACCGGTATCCAGGTGAGAGTGCCGGAATCCAAGGGACTGGGCAGCAAAAAACAGCTCTCCTGTGGCATAGCCTGCCATCTCCTGGCCCAGCACACAGGCAAACTCCTCACCACCGTATTCTGCCGCTGCACGCATCGTTCCCTTGCCAAGCAGGGCATAAAACTCGTTTGCTGCGGTACCGAGGTATAGAGCGGCCTTTCGGTAGGCATCGGCATCACCAAACTTGAGAGGTACAACGGTCTCCCTTTCCGAGACAATTCCCCTCTCCGTTGCCTCCGTGGCCCAGGCAAGGGCCACACCACCGGAAATGGAGTCAATGGATACCTTTTCCATCACATCCATTATATTGAGCACATCAAATGCATTGGTGATACCCAACATGGTACCGCAGGCAAATATTGGTTCATAATCATAGGCTATCTGCTTGTACACATAGCGGTTGTCAGCCTGAAACTTTTCCCTTACGTATCCTATATGGATACAGCCCACCGGACAGCCTGAACAGGCCCCGTTTCTGAGCAGCACATCATCAGCGAAACGCTGTCCGTTTACCCCTTTGATCCCCTGATCATCACTGGTCTGCTGAAGATTGCGCCACGGCAGGGATTCAAGATCGTTAAGGGATTGGAGATTGGCAGGGGTGCCAAGGCTGTGGTACTTCTTCATCATGGAAGTGCCTGTAACGCCGTGGTATATCTCCTTGAAAAGCTTCCTGTACTCCCTGCCCTCCGGAAGTTGATAGCTGCTGTCTCCATGAATGATTATCCCCTTGATGTTCTTGGCTCCAAGCACAGCACCTGCACCAAGGCGCCCGAAATGACGGTAGGTATCCGCATTTACACAGGCCATTGCAGAGCCTACCTCGCCTGACTGGCCTATTCGCAGGATGGAGCGGTGCCCTGAGCCTCCACGACTCATGCTTCTTAGCAGCTTTCCTGCGGCATAGGCATCCATCCCCTTCATGAAAGATACGTCCCTCATGGAAAAACTGCGGGAGCCAATCTCAATACATGAAAGAGTGGGGGCACGACCCGTAATCACAAGGGCATCCAAGTCGGCAAAACGCAGGGCAAGGGCAGAACGACCACCTGCGTGACTCTCGGTATACTGATTGTGATAAGGGCTCTTGAAAGCGGCCACAGTCTTGCTCATCAGAGGAAAGGCCCCTGTAAGCGGCCCTATGGACAGGATGAACGGCTGCCCCTCATGGTCCCAAGGATCAGACACACTTCCGAAATGATCGAAAAGAAGGGCCGCAAGCCCTGAACCACCCACCGCAGAGGCACGCCCTTCAATTCGGTGCAATTTGCACCTGCCTGTGCCAACATTGACCTCCATCACCCTGAAATAGTCACGGCTCATGCAGCCACCTCCACTGATTCCTCAACCTCTATCTCTTTCATCTCAAGACACTCATGGGGACAGAAATCAACACACTGGCCACAGTGGAGACACACGTATATGTACCCGTCCCTATCCTGGAGTATCCCGTCAACAGGGCACGCAGCTACACACTCCCCACACTGTATGCACAGCTTCTTATGAAATATAACACCACCACCCCGTCTCTGGCTCAATGCACCTGTGGGACACACAGGAATACACGGTGCAGGATCACAGGCCAGACAACGCTGGGCCGTAAAACTGGACGAGAGTCCCCCTGTAGAATGTATGCGTATACCTGCAGTCTGCCATGACAATCTTTTATGAACAAGCCGGGCACAGGCAATCGCACAAGAGTGACAACCTATACATCGCTCCATGTGAGGTGCAGTAAGAATCTTCAAGGTATCGTTCCTTTCAGGACGTCAATTGACTCGATGGATGTCCAAGCAGACACTAACGTGCGGGAAAACATCTGTCACACAGGTCTCATGCCTCGGGATATTACCCTATGTAGCTTACAGATTGCACAATCTACTACAAACGGGTAGCAGACCGGTTTATCAAGGGTAAAACTGACCATATTTTTTAATCCATAAAATGTCAAGCTAACAGAGAGACATAATACGGCATGATAAATGCAGGGAATTTTGCTCTTGGGCGAACATATTCGTACTGGCACGCTGAACATGACCCCGCATAGGGTGCATTCAGGGCTATTCAGGGCTGCATGCGGCCCTGTGTCAGTTGCCTTAATATTCTGACTGCATAGATTACGATACAAATAGACGGATATGTCACTATGGAACAGGAGGAAGTGAACCAATGAAATTCCAGAGAATCACACTGACACTTATCCTTACAATACTTGTCATGTGTACCATTACTGCATGTGCCCCCCCGGCCAACAACACCCAGAAAGGGGCCATCTATGGAACACTTGGAGGGGCGGCAGCAGGTGCAGTAGTGGGTCAGGCAATAGGCCATGACACAAAATCCACCGTAACAGGCGCTGCCATAGGTGCTGCCATTGGAGGCCTCGGTGGCGCTGGTGTAGGGTATTACATGGACAAGCAGGAAGAGGCATTGCGTAATGCAATGGCAGCATCAAACGCTGCATCCATTACCCGTACAGGCAATGTGCTGGAGGTCAGTTACAAGAGCGATCTGCTATTTGATGTAAACTCGGCCACTGTACACCCAGGGGCCTATGCTGACCTGGACCGTCTTGCAAGGGTGCTTGTCCAGTATCCGGACACCGTAATCTACATTGCAGGCCACACTGACAGTACAGGATCAGAGAGCTACAACCTCACCCTGTCACAACGGCGTGCCGAGGCAGTACGCCAGCTCCTTATCCAGCGTGGAGTCAGTCCTTCAAGGATAATTGCCACAGGATACGGAGAATCAATGCCACGGGCAGGAAACGACACGGCGTCAGGAAGGCAGATGAACAGGAGGGTGGAGATACGTATTGAACCAGCAGGTTCGCACGGTTGATTCCTAAGCCCCTGGTTGCGACATGATAACGATGTGCCATAACGATGTGCCGCAACCAGGGGAAGTACAGGAGACCAAATATTCAGAATGGCAGATGCAGATACTGACCAGCATATATTCTGTAGGTGGAATCAAGCCCGTTGAGCACTGCAAGTTTTTTTAGACTAACCCCGTGACGTCTCGCAATCTTGTGAGCAGTATCACCACGTCTCACCCGGTAACGCCTGCCAGCCCTCTGACATGTCTTAAAAATCTGATCATTGTGATCCTGAAGCAACAATAGCGCAAAGGCACTCTGATCAAGGATAGGGAGTCTGATGCCGTATCCCTTTGGAATGTACTTCTCTCCTGAAAGAATGGGCCTTCTCAAAGCCGGATTCAGTGCCTTGAGTTCACAGGGAGGGACATTCAGCATGTTGCACAGGTCAACCAGCGATACATATGCCGGCATTTCCACCACAACCCCTTCCACAGGTGGATGAAAATTCACAAGTCCTGCATCCCGCCGGTAACGCTTTGCCACATCACGTGCCGCAAGAAACTCGGCATAGAAGTTGCGCGAGGCAAACCTGAAACGCCTACCCCTGTACTCCTTGATAATCTTCTCAAAACTTCCCTTTTCACGCAGGGCACGTTCCACACCGGCAACCCCATGATTGTAGGCCGTTATGGCAAGAGGCCATGTGCCCAGTTTCTGATAGTTGTCAAGAAGCAGTTCTGCAGCAGCCCTTGTTGCCAGCATTGGATCAAGCCTCTCATCCACAAGGTAGTTCACCCTGATGAAACGCCTGGCAGTTCCCTTCATGAACTGCCACATCCCTGCGGCTCCGCATTTGCTCCTTGCCCAGTGCCTGAAGGAGGATTCCACATGGGGCAGGTAGCAGAGGTCTTCAGGCAATCCATATGACCTGAATATCTCGC
Organism: uncultured Desulfobacterales bacterium; assembly: GCA_964638145.1. Lineage (GTDB taxonomy): Bacteria > Desulfobacterota > Dissulfuribacteria > Dissulfuribacterales > QOAL01 > S144-17. The sequence continues at coordinate 107,638 of CAZXAK010000021.1, forward strand.
GCATGGCATCAATGTATGCACCGGACCTCTCCATCCCCTCAAGGAAACGGTCTTTCTGCCCCCTCTGGCACCTGACGCTGTCTGCAGCGCATTCCAGGAGCCTTTTGGATGGATATTTCCCAAACAGTGCCGCAACCCGTCTCTCATCCTTGCTTCTCGGCGGCTTTCCAGATGCAAGATACCTTAATATATGGCGGTATCTGCGGCATGCCGCCTTTTCGATCCTGCGTCTCTCCTTCCGGGCCGATGGGGTCACTGCATCATCAAACTCCAGGACATCATATATGATTGAGGGATTAATCTTGTCGTGTATGATACTCTCGCTGTAACTGTACTCTGAATATATCTTTGTCCAGAACTGGACATTTGCTTCAATCACTTCAAAACGCGGGAATGGATCACCTTCTGCCTGACAGACAGGAGAAATACCCGCCACCAACAGGGCTATCATTACAGTCATTGCAAAAGGATTTATACAGCGCACCATCTTCACCCCAAACAAATTCAGTCATACAGTTCGCAAAAAAGTCTATCACGCATCACAACCATCACACAATGTTACATTTAGATTAAACTCTTTCCATCATGTTACACAGTTGCAATATCATCAAATGGAGATACACCAACTCCTCACAGGGAAAACCTGAAGGATACCGGACAGAATAGTTTAAAAAATCATGGTTTAACCATCTTGCTTATCGGCACAAGAGGGGACAAATTCAAATCACCGGGTCCACAGGTTCCGTGTCCCTTGGCCCTTTATGGATTTCCCATTGCCTGTTCTTTTTTGCATACCTTCATGGTAACCTCTCCACTTAAAAGATATACTGACGGCATTTAATACATAAAATGCCTCTCAAACCTTCAATCAAACTCTCTCAACACAAACGGCTGAAACCATAAGACTGAAACAAGATCAATGAACACACCCAATGCTACTGACATGAACTTCGCCAACGGCAATCTCTGTACTGAATGTTTTTTGACACTGTTAATACTCACGCTACTTATTACAGCCCAGGTACCGTATGCATTTTCCGCTCAAGGCAATGTAGGTAACAGGCTCTCCTGCGAGCCCATACTGTGCGATCTGATCCAGGAAAAGGTCACTTCCGACCTTGGGGTCGCAGCATTTGACGGATTCAAGGACAGCCTGAGGCGATTCTACCAGATGAATGACATGAAACTTGCCTGGTTTGATCAGCAGGGCAAACCCACGGATCAGGCCTTTCAGGTAGCAGACATACTGGCAGATGCTGCTGCCAAGGGCCTTGATCCGCACGCCTACGGAGGAGACATCTGGAAAGGCAGATTGCTGGAAATAAGGGACAAGGAGGTCACAGACAGTGGTAGAGACAGAATATATCGCCTTGCACCAGTAGATGCCGGAATCTCTGTATCCCTCATGCGCTATGCCTCTGATATCCGTCTTGGCAGGATCAACCCTGCAGATGTGGGCGCAGACCTTAATGTGGAAGACAAACGGTTCGACCTTGCAGCAGCACTGTTCGCCCATCTTCATGATCCTGACATCAAGTCCGCACTGAAAAAGATCGAGCCTCCCTACAGGGGGTACTGGAATCTGCTCTACTGGCTCAGTATCTATGATCGGCTCTCCCACGACCCGAAGCTCAACGTACCACTACCAGTAACTGCCACTGTCCACCCCGGAGAGAAATATGCAGCCATGTCAGACCTCAGATACAGGCTGACGGCCTATGGTGACCTGAAGCTGGAGGAAGGAATGGATTCCTCCAGCGAGGCAAAAGAACAGTCCAGCCAGGACCACAGCGCTGCCACTGACACCACCTACACAGAGGCAACAGTCAAGGCCATCAAACACTTCCAGGCAAGGCATGGGCTTACTCCGGATGGAATCATTGGGAAAAACACCTTTGCTGCACTTAATGTCCCTGCATCAAAAAGGGTGGAACAGATCAAGCTCTCCCTTGAACGCTGGCGCTGGCTTCCTGACCAGGCTGGAGACAGGATCATTGCTGTAAACATGCCCCAGTTCAAGCTGTTCGGACTGGAAAAACGGACCGCCAACTTCTATGATCCAGTCCTGAACATGAAGGTCATCATTGGCAAGGCATACAAACGCCATCAGACCCCTATCTTCACCGGCATGATGCGTTACGTGGTGTTTTCCCCTTACTGGAACGTACCATACAGCATCCTGAAAAAGGAACTCCTGCCAAAGATCAGACAGGACCATTCCTATGTTGCAAAACACAATTACGAGATAGTAAAGGCCTTTACCCCGGAAGAACAGCCACTTCCTGTAAATAACAAGACCATAGACGGACTGGTCAGGGGCATCTATCATCTGCGCCAGAAGCCAGGACCGGAAAACGCCCTTGGACCAATAAAATTCATCTTTCCAAACAGGCATACAATATTCCTTCATGGCACCCCTGCCCAGAACCTGTTCAGATTCGAGACACGCACATTCAGCCACGGCTGTATCAGGGTGGAACACCCTGACCTCCTTGCCCTCTTTGTGCTTAAAGCAAACGGAGACTGGACACTTGAACGCATACATGAACTCATGGACAGCAAAAAGTGGAAACGGGTCAACCTGAAAAGACCCCTTCCGGTCTTCATATTCTACAGCTCTGCAGTGGCAGAACAAAAAGACAGGATACTGTTCTTCAGGGACATCTATGGATATGACGAGAGACTCAAGGAGGCCATACTGTCTCTTGGTCAGGCACTGTAAACCTGTCCACCATGCAGGACACTCAGGCTGAACGGAAGCTCCAGGGATGGAGCAGGAGAAAGCCCCTGTGCTGAACAACCCGACTCAAACCATTTGATATCCTGATCACCGGGAATTGACATGGAAAACAAAACACCTTCAGAAAAATCAACTCCTCCCCTTTATCTGATTGATGGCAGCTCTTACCTGTACAGGGCCTACTTTGCCATCCGCACCCCCATGACTACCTCATCAGGCATTCACACAAAGGCCATATTCGGCGTCACCTCCATGCTGTTAAAGATCCTGAAGGAGAAGGACCCCGAATATGTGGCGGTTGTATGGGATGCAAAAGGCCCCACGTTCCGGCATGACCTGTACGACAAATACAAGGCAAACCGTCCCCCAATGCCAGAGGACCTCTCTTCCCAGATACCATATATACGGAAAGTGGTGGAGGCCCTGGGACTGCCCCAGATGGAGATGCAGGGCTATGAAGCCGATGACATCATCGCGGCCCTTGCCAGGAAATGCACAGACCGTGAGGTCATCGTGGTATCAGGAGACAAGGACCTGCTGCAGCTCCTCAATGGAAATATCCGCATATGGGACCCCATGAAGGAGGAGATCATTGATGGCTATGTCTTCAGGCAACGTTACGGGATCGAACCACAACAGTGGCGCGATGTACTGGCACTTGCAGGAGACACGTCTGACAACATCCCTGGCATCCCTGGAGTTGGCATCAAGACAGCCATAAAACTCATAAAAAAACACGGATCCATAAAGGGGATACTGGACAACATAGACTCCATCAAGGGGAAACTCAGGGAACGTCTTGAAGAAAACAGGGAAAAACTTGAACTCTGGACAAAACTGGTAACCCTTGAAGACAATCTGCCTGTGGATCCCTCAGGGGATTTACTGCGCAGATCCCGGTTTGACACTGAAAGACTGGAAAAACTCTTCAGACAACTGGAGTTTACGAGATTTCTCAACGAACTCATACCTGACAGGAATACCCTTTCCTTTGACAGCTACACCCTGGCCCAGGACATTGAGGATGTAAGGCAGTGGTGCAGAAAAATTCTTGACGCAGGCAGCTTCACCTTAGACACGGAGACCACCAGCGAGGTCCCTATGGAGGCAAGGCTCGTCGGCATATCAATCTGTGTTAAACCACCTGAAGCCGTATACATACCTGTGGCCCATGACACTGACTCACGGCAGCCCCCGAAAGAGGAGACACTTGAGCAACTTTCACGCATACTGGCTGATGACAATATCAGGAAGACGGGCCAGAACATCAAATACGACATGATAGTACTTGCCAATCATGGAGCACCGGTCGCAGGGGCAGATACAGACACCATGATTGCCTCGTATCTACTTAATCCCAGCAGGAGACGCCACAACCTCGATGAGCTGGCCCAGGACATGCTTGGACACAAGATGATATCCTTCAAGGAGGTCACTGCAGGCCAGAAGAAACATGCCAACTTTGCCAAGGTCTCACTGGAAAAGGCCAGGGACTACTCCTGTGAAGACGTTCACGTCACGGCACTTATAAGCAGGCAACTGCTGAAGCACCTGGAAGAAAAGGGCCTGATGGACCTGTTTCGCAAGGTTGAAATGCCGCTTGTCCCGGTGCTGGTACACATGGAGATGGCAGGGGTACTTATTGATTCCAAGGGCCTTGCTCAACTTGGCAGGGAGTTTGACAGCAGGCTAAAGGCACTTGAACAGGAGATATACGAGATTGCAGGTGAGGAGTTCAACCTGAACTCACCAAGACAACTGGGAAAAATCCTGTTTGAAAAGCTGAAGCTGCCCCAGCAAAAGAAGACAAAAAAGAAGACCGGATACTCTACCGATATGGAGGTGCTTAAAAAACTTGCTGATATGCATCCTCTTCCAGCCAAGATGCTTCTTCACCGCAATCTTTCCAAACTTAAATCCACATATGTGGAGGGCTTGGAGAGGTCCATCAATCCCAGGACAGGAAGGATACACACATCCTACAACCAGACGGTTACTGCCACAGGAAGGTTATCTTCAAGCAACCCAAACCTTCAGAATATTCCTGTCAAGACCGATGAAGGTAAAAGGATACGTAAACTCTTTATAGCACCAGAGGGAAAACTCCTCATCTCTGCAGACTACTCTCAGATCGATCTCCGGGTGCTTGCCCACTACTCGGAGGATCACGCCCTGTTGGAGGCATTCAGGAAGGGGCAGGACATACACAGCCGTACAGCAGCAGAGATATTCGGGGTCATGCCTGCCATGGTTACAGCCGAGATGAGGCGTGCTGCCAAAACCGTCAACTTTGGCATAGTGTATGGCATGAGCCCCTTTGGTCTTGCAAAAGAGCTTGGCATATCCAGAAAAGAGGCGGCAAGCTTTATGGAGCGTTATTTTGAACGCTACCCAGGCGTTAAGAGATACATGACGGAGATAGTAAAGCAGGCAAGAAAAGATGGCTTTGTAACCACACTCCTGGGGCGTAGACGATACCTGCCTGATATCAAGGCACGGCAACGTAACCTCCGTGAGTTTGCGGAAAGGACGGCGATAAACACACCGATACAGGGCACAGCAGCAGATATCATAAAGCTCGCCATGATAAAATGTCACGACAAACTGATAAAGACAGTCTCCAGCACGCTTATGGTGCTTCAGGTCCATGATGAGCTGGTCATAGAGGCGCCAGAGGAGCAGGGGACCAGGGTGGCTGAGATGTTAAGAGATATCATGGAAAATATAATAGAACTCAAGGTACCACTCTCCGTATCTGTGGGAAGTGGTAAAAACTGGGCTGAAATAAAATCATGATCGCACTTAACCTCACAACCACTGCCCACTCGGACAGGGCATGGGTCTACTACACAGACGAGCTGAAGTATACCTCCAACCGTCAGCTCATTGAAGAAGAGGTTGAAAGGATCTTCAAGAACCGGGTGTGGGTGGAGATCCGCTACCCTGGGTACCAGTCGCCCACCACGCTGATCATGTCTGTAAAAAAGAATGAGATCGAGCTTGAGATACCGCCCGACTGGGACCATGCCCAGAAGGTAGCCCTGCTTAAATACCGCGCCCCAGGCGAACCGTGGCACTCCCTCAAGGTACATGTCAAGAGGATATCAGGCGGGTCAATATTCTTTCACTTTCCTGAAATATATACTATCTCTGAGAGGAGGTCATATTTCCGAATCGAGGTTCCATCAGGTTCCACTGCAAAGATAATCATGCAAAGACGCGCTGCTCCGGCAAGAAGACGCGCCAGGCAGAGGTTCTTTACAGGTATAATCAAGGACATAAGTGCAGGGGGTGTATGCATTTACCCGCAAAAGCCCCCTGGCATAGTGCTACCGGGGTCACACGTCATGGTTGGACCGGTTGAGCTAAACCTGAAAATCAATATTGAAAAGACATGGCCCCTGCTGGAGATAGAAAAGGCAGAGGTGGTAAGGCTTTCCGAAACCATGCTGAATGACCGGACAGTTCCGGTGATGGCACTGAAATTTCACCTGAGCCGCAAGGAAGAAGAAAATCTGGTCAACTATATTCGCCAGAGGGAACTTGCGATAATCAAATCAGGGGTTGAATGAGCCAGATACTGATAATTCAGCCAATCTATCCCCTTCCGGGATCCACCATTTCCCTGACAGACCGCCATTGCCTGGATATTACAGTACAGATCACCCTTGGGTGCGGATGCCCAACCTGTGCTGGAGGCAGATGGGATGCCTCACGCTTTCGCGTCAAGACAAGCATCCACAAAGACCAATCGCCTCTATGCCCAGCAGACAACGACATCCCCCTCACGTACACTGGCAGGACAAGTGAATTCTGTGGAACCTTTGATATTGGGGCTCCTGGGGATTATACAGCTATCATTACCGCCCTGGACCCTGAAACAGGCATTTCAGGCCGTTCCACCATCCATTTCAGGATAAACAGATCCTGACCTGACGTCCCCCTCCCCTTGGCCCCCATTGAAGGTGCCACTTTTTGACAGAAAGCAAATCATTTTTTGACAGTATCCCAGCGCACTACCCCGCAAACAAAAAAAATCATTTCCCTTTAAGGATTTTTTTACCGATTCCGAATAGAAATATAAGAAAGTCGGGTGGCACAGATGTTGCTTTTTACTCCCGACAAGAACAACACATATTAAGCAAAAAGATAAATTAATATTCTTGCAAATTTTAATGTTAAAAAGGAGGTATTTAACAGGACAATATTAAAACAACTAAAAAGAATTTTTGGTATTAAGTTAAATAATTTAAATTTCAGGAGGTAAAAATGTCTAAGTTTTTCAACAAATTAAAAGTTTCCAGCAAAAAGGGTTTTACATTGGTTGAGTTGATGATCGTTGTTGCAATTATTGGCATCCTGGCAGCTATTGCCATTCCACAGTTTGCCAAGTACCGCCAGAGAGCTTATGACTCAGCGGCACAAGCTGATTTGAAAAATGCTAAGACTGATATTGAAGCGTACTACTCTGAAAACTTTGTGTATCCACCTGAATCATAAATCCATATCTGTATCAGTCGTGAGACTAACACGGCAGGAGGTTGCCTTTCATGCATAACCAACTGCTATAACGCCTAACTCTGCATGAAGGCACAATTAAAAATATGGTCCATTATCTGAATTTAGACTTGACATCAAAAGGAGCTATCATGAAGAAGTTAATCTTTACTCTTTGCATAATTGGATTGAGTGCATTGGCCGCTACCGCTCTGGCAGCTGACTTATCCACTGTCCTCAGCACCATGGGTGGATCATCATCCCTATCAGGGGGTGTGGTAGGAACATACTGGACAGATGCGAACCAGGCATCTTTTGCCATATCCACCAAAAATGCCCGGGGCACAAAGGCATATGCCACAAGTAGTGGTGCAACCAAGATCTATGTAAAGGACTGCGCCAGTGACCCATGTGGAAACAGTACAACCACAGACCTGCTTACCGCTGATCCCACAGACTTTAATGACCTGTCAAGCTTTGGCAGTGTACTTGGTGGCTCATAAAATTAACTGCAGCACGACCTGCCAATACGAGACCTGAATTGAGCGATTCCCAAGTTTGCATGAGATGCAAGGTGGAGGATACGCAGACGTACTGTGGTACTTCACTAATCCCTCAGGTAAGCGAAGACGCCTACTCAGCAGATCATGCGAAATTGGGAATCCCGCAGCGGTTTCAAATTATGCAGGACAAAACACTTAGGCCAAATCCGTTGGGTGACAGATAACTCTACACAAGAGAGCAACAACCACTGCAATTAAAGACAAAACAAAATTTCCCATAATTAAAACCCCCAATTGAGATGACAGTTTTTTAGCCCAGGGACAGGAGACATGTCCCTGGGCGTGTTATTTTACCAACAAATCCATGCGGTTTCCAAGGGATTTAATGTCAGGAGGAGTCACCTTACTGGCGTTATCATATGAATGTTAACCATGAAGCACTCTAATAAAAATTTATGCAATGATTGAAATAAACGGGGTCGTTTTTGAAACAAAAAGTGGTGATTTTTTCAGACGAAAAAATAAAATTCTAAAAAATATATCATTCCAAATCCCTGCAAACGAAATTTTTGCCATTATCGGTCCAAACGGCGCTGGCAAATCAACTTTCCTGAAACTAATTCTTAATTTTATCAGGCCCACCTCTGGCACTATTAAACTCTCCAACTCTATTAGTATAGGATTTTTACCTGAAAATCCATATTATTACGATTATCTGACATTAAAAGAACTGCTATGGTTCTCAGCAAAATCATACGGCATGACCAGATCTTTTTTTTCTGACCAGTTGGACATAATTATAGAAAAGGTGGGATTAAAGGGACACCTTAACAAAAAACTGAGAAATTTCTCCAAGGGTATGACCCAGAGGGCCGGAATAGCTGCGGCCATCATCCATAACCCTGAACTTGTAATCCTGGATGAGCCCATGACTGGTCTGGACCCGCTTGGAAGAAAGATGGTCTTTGATCTGATCCAGGAACTCAAAAATGAACAAAAAACAATCCTATTCTGTTCTCATGTATTGAGTGACGTTGAAAGACTGTGTGACAAAGTGGCCATAATGAATCAGGGAGAGATCAAAAAAATTCTAACCAGGGAAGCGCTTGTGCTGGCTCAAAAAGATATGGAGATCATTGTGGAAGCCAGCAATAAAGCAGAAAAACTGTTGAGGGAATCAGGTTATCAGTACCGCTTCAATGACAGCTATGGCAGCATGTACGTAGACAGGTCTGAACTCAATTCGGCCCTTCAATATCTATCAGCCAACAAGTTGACCGTTGAGACCATAAAGGCATCCAATGCCACTCTGGAAAACATCTTTTATGAAACGGTAAAGGGGGCCTATCCATGTGGCCTTTAGCAGCAATAACCTTTTGGGAAGGGGTAAGAAGTAGGGTCCTGTATGGTATCTTCCTGTTTTCACTGTTTATCATGGCCCTCAGCTTTATTTTTGTCAACTTCTTCATGAAGGATATAGGCAAGATTGCTGTAGACTTCAACTTGAGTGCCATCTCTTTTGCAGGGCTTTTGATTGCTGTTTCCCTCTCTGTAAATCTCATTGCCAAGGACCTTGAAAAAAAGACCATCTACTTTGTTCTGTCAAAGCCTATCTCCCGCCCATGCTACATATTGGGCAAATATGCTGGCATAACCCTGCTCGTCTTATTTGCCTATCTTCTCCTTGGTCTGCTCTCAGCCATAACCCTGTTTCTTTTGAAATCACGATACGGACAATACTTTTTGGATTTTAGCTGGATGGCATATTTGCAGGGCATCTATTTCGATTTCCTTAAAATCAGCTTGCTCAATGCTGTAATCCTGTTTTTCAGCACCTTTGCCAGCAGTTCTTTTATCGTATTACTCTTTTCTATATGCACGTATATAGTTGGGCAAAGTATCTCAGAAGTAATAAATTTCTTGGGAATGGAACACCGCACCCTGATTATCAATGACGAAATAGTCAAATATATAATTGACGCCATAAAATATATATTGCCCAATTTTGGCTTCTTCGACTTTAAGATACAGGCAGCACATGGCATGCTGGCAAACTGGCAAGATATAATCTTGATAAGTGGATATGGCCTGTTTTACATCGGCATGCTCCTCTGTCTTTCAATTTACCTGTTCAGCCGTAAGGAACTGCTATGAGTAGATTTCTGATTTATGCCTCCTTGCTGGCGCTATTACAAGTTGCAGTATACCCGGTATGCCTTTCCCACAAATCCACAATAGACAGACAGGCAAAAATTGACTTTGTCCTTCCATCATCCTTTACAAAAGTGGCGGCACTGGATTTCAAAGGGTTGACTGCTGATTTTCAACTACTGCAGGCAATCTTTTTTATTGGCGAAAAATTTGGCAATGATGAACAACTTTCTGACAAGGACTGGCGTTTTTTCAAAAGTATTGTCTGGGCAGTCCTTGACCTGGACCCATATTTTGCAGATGTCTATTATTTTGCTCCGACCTTATTGGTATGGGGGCCTCAACGCTATGAAGACGCCCTGAAGATACTGAAAAAAGGACTCTGTTACCGCAAAAATGACTTTCGTATCCCCTACATGATGGGTTTCATCTATTTCTATTTCCTAAAGGATAACGAAAAAGGGGCAGAATATCTAAAGATGGCGGCACAACGGCCTGGAGCCCCCAGGGCCATCTACACAAAGCTGGCATCCCGCCTCGCATATTACGCAGGGGACTACCACTTCTCCCTCAATATCCTTGACTCCATGCTTTCCAGGGAAAAGAACAGGATAATCAGGAAGCTGTACATCAAAAGGAGAAAGGCCATACTGAGTGCCATCTATCTTGAGAAGGCTGTATCAGAGTACAAGAAACAAAGGGGGAAATTACCACCTGACGTAAAGACACTCGTTGAGGAAAAATTCATAAAACGCATACCCAAAGATCCATATGGCGGTAGTTGGATAATAATGAAAAATGGCAGGGTCTTTAGCACGAGCAAATTTTCAGAGGCATACGCTGAAATCAAGAAACAACCCTGATCACTGAAACAAAATGGCTGCTCAAAACCGTACATACAGCTATCTCGTACCGCTTTCGGGTGTGGTACTGATTACACTGATAGTCTACTATCCTGTCTTAAATGCCAAGTTAGTTAATATTGACGATTTTGAGATTATCTCCAACCTTACCGGGGATATGCACATCAAAGCACTGATAAGGGAATTTGTGGACGTTCATATCGACAGATACTACAGACCTATCAGTCAGATCAGCTTTATATTTGATTATAATATATGGCAATGGCAATCCTCTGGATATCATCTGACAAACTATATGGTCCATCTGCTCAATGGAATCCTGTTCTGGCTTATTCTGAGGCGTCTTCAGACAATTTTTCATTACAAGGACCAGTTCATAGCCGCAGCATGTGCACTTCTTTTCTCTGTCCATCCACTTACGTGTGAATCAGTAGCCTGGGTCTCAGGCCGTACAGATGTAATCGCAATCTTTTTCTGTCTCGCAGCCTTCTATTTTTATCTCTCTTATAGCAAATTAAGATTCATATCTGTCCCTGTCTGCATGCTTCTTGGACTATGGACCAAGGAAAGCGCCCTGGCCCTGGCACCCCTGTTGATCCTGTCTGATCTTTTCATAAGCCATCACAAATTTCAGGACTGGCGCAAGGCCGTTTATTCCGCAATGAGCTGGGGTATCATATTACTTATCCCCTTATGTCTGTACTTCTATCTGCGAATGGGTGGAGGATCCCAGCTTGACCACGGAGTAACACTGGCATTTTCTGACAAGACGGAAGACATAATCAAGACCCGGGCAGCCCACCACGATATACTGAACTATCTTATAAATATCGGGGCTGCCATTGGTTTTTACATCAAAAAGCTGTTTGTCCCATTTCCATTGAATTTTGCAATCGCGGAGATAGCCTATATCCCTTATATTATCTTTCTGATAACATTGATATCTATATGCGCTGTTCTGATATTCAGGAAAAAACTGGAATACCCTGTATGGTTGTTGCTGCTGATCATCAGCTTCAGCCCTGCTCTGGTGGTTGCCACAAGTAAAATGGCATGGATGCCTTTTGCCGAACGGTATCTCTATATGTCATGTGCAGTCTGGGCAACGGCAATCTTCTTCCTCGCCAACTACATCTCAAATCACTCTCCATCCATGCAGCGTTATGTTTCATGCTTTCTGATGGTAATACTGTGCATTTGGAGCATAGGAACATTTAATAGGACATTCATCTGGCATGACAACCAGTCATTATGGCACGCAACCATCCAGGACTCCCCGAACTCTGCCAAGGTCATGTTCAAATATGCTGCAGTCCTCATTGACAAGGGTGATGATGAAGGCGGAAACAATCTTTTAAACAGGGCATTAAAAAACGCCCGCAGCTCCCGCTTCAAATCCTACATACTACTGGGCCTGGCATCGCAGGCAAGAAAGAAGAATCAAAATCACAAGGCTGAAGAGTTAATAAAACAGGCACTGGAAACAGATCATAATATTTATACTTACAAGGCAATGGCAAGCTACCTGATGCAGATCAAGACCTCTGACCCTGATGAGCACCAAAAAAATATCAAGAAGGCTGTTGAGTATCTGAGAAAGGTATATAACATAAATCATGATCCTGTATGCCTATACAATATTGCCAAAATTTTTGTCAAAGGGGATACAGGGGCAGCACAAGTAACTTGCCGGGAGATAATCCATCACCATCCAACGTCAGAATATGCTGCTTATGCACAGACTATCCTGAATAAACTGAAATCAATAGAACAAACGGAACCTCCAAGTCATAACAGAAAGATATGACATTACTCCAGCTCCTTCGTATCCATCAGTGGCTAAAAAATCTGATGCTGCTGTTTCCACCCTTCCTCAGTGGCTCACTTGGAAATACAGGTTCATTTTTCACTCTTGTCATACCACTGTTGAGCTTCTGCCTTGCCTCAAGCTCCATCTATATCATCAATGACCTCCTGGACCTGAAACAGGATATCCATCACCCGGTAAAGAAGAGACGTCCCCTTCCCTCTGGTAAAATAAAAATCCGTTCAGCAGCCATTCTCGCATGCCTGCTATGTTTTCTATCAATCTGGTCGGCATATCATGTCTCCATGAACTTTCTGCTGGTAGTTACGGCATACCTCATCGTCTCCAACTCTTACTCACTTTTCCTGAAATCAGTTCCATTATTAGAAATATTCTGTATAGTCGCAGGATTCATATTTCGCCTTGAAGCCGGAGGGATTGCCTATCATGTACCCATATCAGAATGGCTATTCCTTTCTGTCTTCCTCCTTGCACTGTTTCTTGTATCTGGCAAGAGACTTAGCGAAATCATGCATTCAGACGGACAGCCGCCTGAAATGATAAGGCCCGTCCTTGCAAGATATCCAAAACACTTCTTTCAGGCCTCCATCAACATATCCGGTGCGGCAGTCCTGGTCACATACACCATGTATGTCATAAGTCATCACAGCAATATCCTCCTGATTCCTCTGTGCTGCCTTGGCCTGCTTCAGTACATACTTCGGGTCCTTTCTGGACGGGGAGGCGATCCCACCAGGGCACTTCTGAAAGATCCCCTGCTATTTGCCATTGGGCTTGCCTGGGCAGTAATGGTGGGGTTTGATATTTACAGATAAGCTTTATA